>NZ_JBITGN010000002.1:515324-637171 GCF_044457245.1 Nocardia sp. NPDC050630 | reverse complement strand
TTCGCCGACCCGACACCATCGAATCCCGCACGACCGAATCCGTTGGCAACTCACCCGCGGCCACGGCTGACAAGAGTTCCCGGACGCTCACTAAGCCGAAATCAGTCACCTTCAATGGGGATGTTTGCGACGACCGGGAATTCTCCGGTGTAGCCCTGACGCATCCGGGCGATCGCGAGCACCCGCTTGCGGGCGGCGAACCAGCCGATGATCAGTGCCGGGATGAGCACAGCGAGTGAGGCGACGGTCCAGGTGCCGACCGGATAGTCGACCCCGGTGAGCACCACCACGAAGAACAGGAATACCAGCGTGATCAGGCCGGTCCATGGCGCACCCCACATGCGAAACTGCGGTCGCTCGAGTTTGCCCTGTTTCCACCAGCGCCACAGCTGCAACTGGCACAGCACGATGGTGGCCCAGGACGCGATGATGCCCAGCGAGGCCATATTCAGCACGATCTCGAAGGCGCGCTCGGGCACAATGCCGTTGAGCGCGATACCGCAGAGCGCGAT
Source organism: Nocardia sp. NPDC050630 (assembly GCF_044457245.1). Taxonomy (NCBI): domain Bacteria; kingdom Bacillati; phylum Actinomycetota; class Actinomycetes; order Mycobacteriales; family Nocardiaceae; genus Nocardia; species Nocardia sp. NPDC050630. The sequence goes on along the minus strand of NZ_JBITGN010000002.1, from coordinate 636,659 downwards.
CAGGCTGGTCAGCATGATGCCGCCGTAGGGCACACCGTTGCGGCCCATCACTCCAGTGAACTCGGGCGCGCTACCGTTCATCGACATCGACCGCAGAATGCGCCCGGTGGAGTACAGGCCCGCATTCAGACTGGAGAAGGCGGCGGTGAGCACCACGACGTTCATGATGCTGCCGATGCCCGGCACACCGAGCATGGTGAAGAAGGTGACGAACGGGCTCTCGCCGGACTTGTAACTGGTGTAGGGCAGCAGCAATCCGAGCAGCACGAGCGAGCCGACGTAGAAGACCGCGATCCGCAGGATCACCGAATTGATCGCGCGCGGCATGATCTTCGCTGGATTCTCCGTCTCCCCCGCTGCCGTACCCACCAATTCCACTGCGGCATAGGCGAATACGACGCCGGAGGTGACCACTACCAGCGGTAGGATCCCGGTCGGGAACAGTCCGCCGTGATCGGTGACGACACTCGGACCGGTCGCCGCACCCTTGACGGTGAATCGGCCGATCAGGAATACCGTGCCGACGATCAGGAACGCACTCAGCGCGGCCACCTTGACCAGCGCCGCCCAGAATTCCATCTCACCGAACCATTTGACCGAGACCAGATTGACCCCCAGCACGAGCACCAACGCGATGAACGCGAGCACCCACTGCGGAATATGCGTGAATCCCGCCCAGTAGTGAAAATATTGGGCAATCGCGGTGGTATCGGCGATTCCGGTCATCGACCAGTTCAGGAAGTACATCCATCCGGCAATGAATGCGGCCTTCTCACCGAAGAATTCACGGGCATAGGAAACGAACGAACCGGACGACGGCCGGTGCAGCACCAGCTCACCGAGCGCGCGCAGAATAAAGAATACGAAGACACCGCAGACCGCGTATACCAGGAACAGCCCTGGTCCAGCACTCGCCAGCCGACCACCGGCACCGAGGAACAGACCGGTGCCAATCGCGCCGCCGATGGCGATCATCTGCAGCTGACGCGGTTTGAGACTCTTGTGGTACCCGTGATCCTCGATGCTGAGGTGGGCTTTGTCGCCGACCGCTGTCATGAACCGCTTTTTCCTCCACATCGATGTCCAAAATCACAAAGACCGTACTAGCCGTCGAAAACAGCCGCGACAGCAACCCTCAGGCAACGCCTAGAAATCAAGGCCTGCGAACAAATCGTGTTCACGCCCGTCCGCCCCCACCGCACCGCGTGTACCACGGACCAAGATGAAGTGCTCCTCCGGAAGCACCGGCTGCGCAACATTATTGGACAGCGCGAACTCGCGCCCCGACGGCGCGACTGTCACCTGCGTGGCATGTGCCCGCAGCGCCGCCCGCTTGGCGGCCAGCGCATCGGACACATCGACGGTCGTCGTCACCGTATGACTCGGCACGCTCGCGAGTTCCCCCGCGGCGGGCAACCGCCAACCGCGCGGCAATGCGCCGGGCAACCCCGCCACGGTGCGCCTGGCCAGCGCCTCGGTGTGCAGTCGCAACATGTCCGCATCGGTGACGGTCCAATAGAACTTCGGGGTGTCCCAGCCCTGTTCGGCCGCCGCGGTCACCGCCGCCGAAGTGACCGAATGCGCCCGAATATGGTCCGGATGCCCGTAGCCGCCGCGCGGGTCGTAGCCGATGACCACCTGGGGCCGCAGTTCGAGCATGATCGCGGTCAGCGCGTCCACCGCGGCGGCACCGGAATGCACGAAGGCCCGCGGATGCTCCGCGGCAGGGGTGCCCGCCATCCCGGAGTCGCGCCAGCGGCCCGCACCGCCGAGGAACCGCGGCGGTCCGGCCTGCAACGCGGCCAACGCGGTAGTCAGCTCCGCGATCCGGTAGCCGCCCAACTGATCGGCGTGCTCGGCGGTCAGAAGTGCCCACTCGTCGCCGATGACCTCACCCTCTTCACCGAGCGTGCAGGTCACTACTGTCACCGGTACGCCGCGGCGGCGGTAGTGCGCGATAGTTCCCCCGGTGGTGATGGACTCGTCGTCCGGGTGGGCGTGCACGAGCAGCAGTCCACCGGTCATGGAATCCTGCGCCACATCGCCGCATCACCGAAGATGCCTACCTGAATGGCACCGCTCAACGACGCACCGTCGACCCGCGGTCCGGATGCGGCGACCACATTGTCCTGCACGATCGGCAGTACCGTCGCCAATGCCCACAGCCGCGGCTCGGCCCCGGCCAGCGCCCGGCCGACCTCGACACCGCGCAACGATTCGTCGATCGAGGGCTGCAGTCCTGGATCGCAGATGCCGGACAGATTGCTCGGCGCCTTCTTGGCCGCCTCGATGGCGGTCTGCGAATCTCCGTTGGTGGCACCGGTATCCACCGGCGGGCAGCCGTAGCGCGAGGCGAGCACGGTGGCCGGATCCGAACCGGCGACCTCCCAGCCGACAATGGCGTCCACGCCGCTCTCGGTGAGTTCCTTGCCGTAGAGGGTATCGGCCGCGAGACTGCGCACGCTGGCATCGATTCCGGCACTGCGCAATTGGTCCGCCGCGGTATTGGCGACAGCGAGCGCGGTGGCGTCACCGGTTACCGCGCCGATCCGAATCGCCAGTGCCTTACCGTTTTTCGCCACCGAGCGGGGCTGCGGTGCGGGGGAGGTCGGCGACTGCACCGGCGGCGTCTCGGGAGCTCGACCATAACCGGCCTCGGCGAGCAGCGCGAACGCCTCCTCCGCGGACGGCCGCGGCGGCGCGGTCGGGGTGTACCCGGGATCCGACGGTGTCAGAATCTGCGCGCGCACCGGCTCGACCCAGCCACCGGTCTGGCCGGCGACGGTGGCCAGCAGCGTCGGATCGATCAGCGCGGTCACCCCGCGCCGCACCCGCGGATCGCTGAGATCGCCACTGCGCCCATTGATTGCGAATTGCAGCTCACGCGACTGCGGCATGATCACGGTGCGCACCGACGGGATCGCCGCCAGCTGCGCCTGGGTCGCGACACCGCCGTGCACCAGCGCCATCTGCGCATCGCCGGTGCGCAGCGAATCGGCCAGCTGCGCCGGAGTTCCGCCGCGGCGCAACAGAATCTGATCCGGCGCGGCCGGGGTGCCCCAGTAGCGATCGTTGCGTTCGAGCAGGATCTCATCGCGGCCGCGGTCGGTCGATTTGATGCGGAAGTTGCCGCCCGACACCTGAACTCCCTCGACCAGACCGGTGGCGAAACCGCCGGGCTGGTCCTTGATCAGATGTGAGGGCAGCAGATTCGTGAACAGCTCACGCCAAGCCGGATACGCCTCGGTCATCGTGACGGTGACCGTCTTACCGCCACCGGAGGAACTGATATCGGCGATGTGCCGATAACCAGCCGGGTCGACGACACCCGGCTGGGTGATCATCTGCTGCCACAGGAACCGGAAGTCTTCCGCGGCGATCGGCGCACCATCGGACCAGTTCGCCTGGTTGCGCAGCGTATAGGTGATGGTGAACGGTTCCTGCGCGGTCACCTCGGCCGAGACGACCAGCGCGGTATCCGGCACCCATTCGGTGGCGCCGGGCACCGCGGGATTCGGCACCGGCCGGAACGGGCTCGGCAACACCATCGAACTCACCGCGGCGGTGGCCGGTGACTGATCCGAACGCAAATGCGGATTGAACCCGATGCCGATGTCATCGATGGCCACCACGACCGTGTTCTTGCCGGGCTTGGCCGGTGTCGTCTTCGGGCTGTCGGTGCTCTCGATCGGCGGTGGCGGATTCGCGGTGCAGCCGGCGAGCACCATAGAGGAGGCCGCCATCATGATCAGCGTCGCGCGTCGTATAGCCCCCGAGCTCACGTGCCGCACTCTACTTGTCCTACAGCGCCGCCCGGTCCCGAGCCTTGCGTCGCGACAGTTCGCGCCCACGTTCGGTGGCACCGAGGATGACCTTGCGCACCCGCACGATCTCCGGTGTGACCTCGACGCATTCGTCGGCGGCACAGAACTCCATCGCCGCCTCCAGATCGAGCTGCAGCGGCTTGGCGAGCGTCTCCATCACATCGGCGGTCGAGCTGCGCATATTGGTCAGCTTCTTCTCGCGCGTGACATTGATATCGAGATCCTCGGCGCGCGGGTTGATGCCGACGACATGCCCCTCGTAGGTGTCCGCACCCGGCTCCACGAAGAACTGACCGCGATCGGCCAGCTGGATCATGGCGAACGGGGTCACCGAGCCAGCGCGGTCGGAGACCAGCGAACCGGTGTGGCGGGCGCGGATCTCTCCGGCCCACGGTGCGTAACCGTGTGAGACCGCGTTGGCGATGCCGGTGCCGCGGGTTTCGGTGAGGAAGTCGGTGCGGAACCCGATCAGGCCGCGCGAGGGAACGATGAACTCCATCCGTACCCAACCCGCGGCGTGGTTGTTCATCTGGACCATCTTGCCCTTGCGGGCGGCCAGCAACTGGGTGATCGCACCGAGGTACTCGTCGGGGCAGTCGATGGTCAGCTCTTCGTAGGGCTCGTGGACCTTGCCGTCGACCTGCTTGGTGACCACCTGCGGCTTGCCGACGGTCAATTCGAAGCCTTCGCGACGCATCTGCTCGACCAGAATGGCCAGCGCCAGCTCACCGCGCCCTTGCACCTCCCAGGCGTCCGGGCGGCCGATGTCGAGCACGCGCAGCGAGACATTGCCGACCAGTTCGGCGTCCAGCCGCGACTTCACCATGCGGGCGGTCAACTTGTGGCCCTGCACCCGACCGACCAGCGGCGAGGTATTGGTGCCGATGGTGACCGAGATGGCGGGCTCGTCGACCGTGATGCGCGGCAGCGCGACGGGATTGTCGATATCGGCCAGGGTATCGCCGATCATGATGTCCGGAATGCCCGCGATGGCGACGATGTCACCGGCCACCGCGACCTCTCCTGGCTGCCGCTCGACGCCGATGGTCTGCAACAGTTCGGTGATCTTGACCTGCTTGACGCCGTCGGCGTGCATCCACGCGACATTCTGGCCCTTGCGCAGCTCACCGCTGTAGATGCGGACCAGCGCGAGGCGACCGAGGAAGGCCGAGGCGTCGAGGTTGGTGACGTGCGCCTGCAGCGGCGCGGTCGGATCGCCCTTTGGCGCCGGGATGTTCTCCAGCAGGACGTCGAACAGCGCGTCCAGGTTCTCCGCGGCCGGGGCGCTGCCGTTCTCGGGACGCTCCTTCGAGGCCTTGCCCGCACGGCCGGAGGCGTAGAGGACCGGCAGGTCCAGCGCGAGTTCGGCGGCCTCGGCGGCCTCGTCGTCCAGATCGGAGGCCAGGTCGAGCAACAGATCGTGGCTCTCCTCGACGACCTCTTCGATGCGGGCGTCGGGGCGGTCGGTCTTGTTCACCACCAGGATCACCGGCAACTTCGCGGCCAGCGCCTTGCGCAGCACGAAGCGGGTCTGCGGCAGCGGCCCCTCGGACGCGTCGACCAGCAGCACGACACCGTCGACCATGGACAGTCCGCGCTCGACCTCGCCACCGAAGTCGGCGTGGCCGGGCGTATCGATCACGTTGATCACGGTGACCGAACCGTCCGGGTGGTGCCGGTGCACCGCGGTGTTCTTGGCGAGAATGGTGATGCCCTTCTCGCGCTCCAGGTCACCGGAGTCCATCACGCGATCGACGAGCTCGGCGCGTTCGGCGAAGGCGCCGGACTGGCGCAGCATGGCGTCGACCAGCGTCGTCTTACCGTGGTCGACGTGGGCCACGATGGCGACGTTGCGAAAATCGCGTGCAGACGACACGCCTCAATCCTCCTGCTGTTGGTATAGATGCCGGCCGACCCTTGCAAACAGGTGGAGAATCGAAACTCACCAGGGCATTGCGGCCAGTTACACAGTACCGGCATCCCGGTGGCTCGCCGACCACGCACTCCACTAAGGGTATGCTAACCAATCATGGGCAAGGTGAAGGCGAAGAAGGTTTCCAGCCTCAAACCGAAGAAGAAGTGCTGTCGCAAGAAGACGCGCTGCTTGAAGTGCCCCGTTGTCATCATGCGGATGAAACGCCTGGAAGCGGCCGGTTGCTGCGGTAAGGAACTGAAGAAGGGCCTCAAGAAGGCCCGCGCCGCCTGATCGACGAATTCGGATTCGGTGATGGGCTCGCGACTCTCGGGGTACACCTCGTATATGAGCGAACGCAGTGAGCGAACAGACAACACAGCCGCCCGAGCGGTCATACCGGAGCCGAGCGAGGCGCAGGCATGAGCGAACGCAAACTAACCGAGGCAGAACTCACCGAAGCTTTGACCGAACTGTCGGACTGGACCCGGTCCGGCGACACCATCACCCGCACGGTCGAGGCGAAAACCTTTCCGGCGGGTATCGAACTAGTGCGTCAAGTCGCCGAAGTCGCCGAGAAAGCGAACCATCATCCGGATATCGATATCCGCTGGCGTCGAGTGCGATTCAGTCTGTCGACCCACGACTCGGGCGGACTCACGGCGCTTGATGTGTCGCTGGCTCGCGAGATAGATCGCCTTGCGGCGCAATCCGATTGACCATGTGCCCGGACCAGATCACCCAGCCGTAGAGCACCAGTACGCCGAGCACGTCGACAGCGCCGAGCCAGGACAGCACCCCCGGCCGCGAGATAGTCCAAATCGACGGCTGGGCGAACGAGAGCACCCACGGCACGCCCACGAGGGTTACGACCAGCCAATACCCGGCGAGAATCCGAGCGCCGGACGCCTGCCGCAGCGGCCCGTACAGCAACCACATCACCGTGGGCAGCAGCCACACGAAGTGATGCGACCACGAGATGGGCGAAACCATCAGCCCGAACAGCTGCACGATGATCAGGGTGCCCAACCGATCATCGGGATCCAATGCGCGCCAAGCGAAGAAGGCCAGCACAGCGACCACAACGACGGCCGCCGACCACCACGGCCCGGATTGGACGTCATGGCCGAGCAGACGGCTCAGCGCCCCGCGTAGCGACTGATTCCAGACCGAACCCACCGGACCGATCCGATCCGCGTCACCGAGCAGCGTGCCGAAGTACCGCTTGGCCTCCTTGTGGTTGATCAGGAAGCTCACCGCGACCGTCGCTCCGAAAACCACCGCCGACCACACCGCGGTCCCCCACCGCCGCCGGGCCACGAAGTACAGCCCCGAAATCGCCGGTGTCAGTTTGATTCCCGCGATCACACCGATCAATCCGCCGGAGAGCCACCATCGCGAACTGCGCACCGCGAGCATGGCCCCGAGCACCAGGAACACATTGACCTGACCGTAGTCGATCGTGGTCCGCACCGGCTCCATCCAGATGCCGATCGCGGTCCACCACACCGCGGCGGTGCGCCACCGCGGCTCGCGCATCCGCTCCGCGCCGAGGATCAATTCGAAGGCGATCCACACCACCGCATACAGCGCGACGACAATCGCAAGCAGCCAGAGCACCGCGATCCCGGTGAACGGAAAGTAGTGCAGCGGAAAGAAGACCAGCGCCGCGAACGGCGGATAGGTGAACGGCAGCGGGAAGTCCGGGGTCTTCTCGGCGTAGGTGAAGTCGTACAGACGGTCGGTCAGTAGGGCCGCCGAACCGTCGACATAGACGTGCAGATCGACGAGATTCATCCCGTTCTTCGTCAGCAGCATCCACAGCAGCCTGGCCAACACGGACAGACCGAGCACCGGCACAGCCAATCGGAGGCTTCGGTTCAATTCGCAGGCTTTCGAGTCGGTTCCGGGAAGGCTGCGACTAGCCTAACCGCCGCCGCGAGAGATCCCATCAATCCCCTGGACCGACCCCGGCATGAACAGTCGAGCCCGTAGCAGGTAGCTTGCGTGGCCACGAAGGGTCACACCTTATCGGCACGGCGTGCGTTGTCGAGCCCCGAGAAGGTAGCTTGCGTACCGCGCAACCTGGCCAGGCCGACAGTCAACACTGATAACATTTGCATCACCTTTCACTCTGGTAACACCAGAGGAGCGGTAGCGTCTGATAACACTGATCGTCCACAACAGAAGTAGGGGCACGTCGGCTGTACAACATGGCGCTCTTGTCCCTAGAGTGACCCCGAAACGATGGCTTTTTGCATCGCTCCTGTGATGTACCCGAGGTTAAGGACGGCTAGACCAGTGCTTCGCACCCGAGGATCGCGGATCATGTTGTCCGCGCTCGCCATCGCAGCGAGCGCTTCGCTCGCCGCGCCGTCGACGGCAGTCGCGGCACCGGCCCCCGCCCCCATCGCATCGCGGAACACCATTCCGATGGTTCCCGAGGGCGTCCCGATCGATACGCTCGCCTCGCTGGCCCCGGCCATCGTCGGCGCCATCGCCGGGCCGGCCGATGCCAAGCCCATCGCGGATGCGCCGAAGAACGCCATCCTCGATCAGGTCCGAGCCCTGCTCAACGCGCTGAACCTGCCGCCGCAGATCAAGTCCACACTGGAACGGATCATCACCTTCCTGGACGGCAGCGGCGGCGGCGGCCCGGAAGTCCCCCAGGGTGGACCGGCCATCGCCCAGTTCCTCTACCCGACCATCGGCAAGGGCTGCATCGGCCCCGGCGCCGATTCGATCGGTACCGCACTTGCCGTTCCCGGTCCGGCCGAGCTGCCGCCGCCGGGACCGCAGGCCGGTCAGACCGGATTCGTATTCACCGCACTCGGCACCAAGTCGCCGACACCGGAGCAGAATCCGCCGATGACGGTCCAGTGGCTCAATCTCGACACCCGTCAGTCCGGCGTTCAGCCGCTGACCGACGAGGCGCATATCAACCCGGATGGTCCGGCCACGCTCTCGGCGATCGTCAACACCGGCTCGGGCCGGGTCGTCGCGGTCGTCGGGGGTTCGCTGACCACCAAGGCCGATGACGCCGACCCGCGAACCTGCTCGTTCCTGCCGACGCTCGGCTTCTTCACCGTCGCCTAGGCTCCCCGCCTCCTCGAACCTTCAGGCGCCGGGACTCAGGCGCCTGAAGGTAAACGTCGGCGGCTGGCATGCAAGAGAGCATGTAGTCATGCCTGCGCCGCCGATGTACCTACGAAATCTGTTGTCGCGAAACGTTTCCACACATGGCGCGAATCGTTCGGTAACTGCGTAGCCCCCCGAGAACTGTGGTAGACCGAATACATGGCGACTGTCGATGATTCGCTCCGGTCCCGTCCCCCGATCCGCCCGGGTCACTCGATCCGGAGCAGGCGATCGCGTCGATCGATCCTGTCTTTCCGCTCGGAAGGCTCGATCCTGTCCATCGGCTCGGCCTACTCGATCCTATCGATCGGCAGTGTGGGCTCGGTGCTGTCCATCGGCGCTGTCGGCTCCTTCGGCTCGGTGATCTCCTCCTTCTCCATCGGCAGCCTCGGCTCCGCCTTCTCCGGCATCTCTCGCTGGTCCCTCTTCTCCTGGCGAGGCAACCATGAGGCCCCCGAAAACCGCCCCACCCTCCGCGTCGTCCCCGACGACGAACCCGAACTCCGCCTAGCCCCCACCTGCCACTGCCAAACCTAACCGATCAAGATCAGTTGGAATCCATGGCGGCATCGTTCGAGAATCCCCGCCAGCAGTGCCACCTGATCTTGATCCGTAGTCACCACTGGCCGTATTCGGCGGTGAGGATGTTGTTGACGTCGACGCCGATGCCGTCGATGGCGCGTTTGTCGATTTCGATCTGGTGCAGGTGCGCGGCGGGGTGTACGAAACCCTTGGGCGTGCCCCAATTGTGCTGCCAGTACCAGGAACCCAAGCCTGCGGACCGTGCCAGTTCGATGGTCGGCGCATTGGCGTAGATGCCGACGTTCTGCTTGCCGAGCACCGACTCCCAGCCGAGGATGTACGGCGCGATCATGCTCGCGAAATCGGCTGGGGACGGATTGTCATCGATGGAGGCGTAGATGGGGCGATTCTCCGGACCACCCGCGGCCAGATGCAGTTCCAGGCCGCGATCGGCATGCTTCTTGCCCGCCTCCAGGCCGCCGCGCCAGTCGGCGGTCGCACCCTTGCCGAACTGGTAGTTCGACACGATCGTCAGACCGGCGACGTGTAGTTGGTCGACCTCCTCGGCGCGTAACGGCTTCCCCTCCATCCATTCGGCGCCCGGACGACGATCGGAAACGTAGCGGATGACGCCGAGGTGACCGTCATCCAGGATCGCGTCGGCGGACGGAACGCCGCCCGCGTAATCGACAAGGGTGCCGAGCACACCGGCCGCTGAAGCGCGGGCTGCGGTGATCCCGACGGCGGCGCCCGCGGCGGTGTAGGCGAACAACTGGCGGCGAGACACAGAAATGGAACGCATCGCAGGACTCCTTCGCGCAACACCGGTCATGGACAGGCAGCGTGCCCGGCGCACCTTCCCCAAGGTTCACTCGAGCGCCGGGAGCCTCGAACGTGCACTCATTTCACCATATTCACATTGGAACCGCTAGACCCACTAGAAACAGAAGTTCACACTGGCCACACAGGTCAATAGCTGGTTCTAGGCGATACTGTCGAGCCGCGCCGCGACATCGATCGTGCGGCCCGAGCTGTCGCTGAGCTCGTGGCGCACCACCTCGGCAACCTGCGCGATGACCTGCTTTTTGATACCGGCCAGCGCACCGAGCGTCGCCGCCCGCATTCCGCGTGCCTTGAACTCGAGCCGCAGGTCATTGGGTGCTGGCGGCGGCACATCGACGACGATCAGCAGTGGATCGGCCGCCCGCGCGGTTAGCACCAGTGGAATCTCGACCTCGGCGCGGTATCGGTTGGCCTTGAGCACATCGACGGTGATGTCCAGGCTCACCGGCAGGATGAGATCGAAGGACACCGGCTCGTCCGAGCGATCCGCCAATTGCGGCGTTCGCACATTGCCCTGCACCGTGACGGTGGCGGAGTCGCGCGGTCCGGTGCGCAGCGGCCCGACCTCGATCGGGCGGCCCGCCATCCGCTCCACGAATTCGAAGACCCGATCACGGGTCACAATGCGGGAGAAGAACTGATGTCCGAATTCGTCATAGCCGATCCAGTCGAATTCGGCCCGGTCGACGTGCTCGGACCGGACTTCATTGATGATGGCCTCGACGTCGAAGACCCGGCCGCGCCGGGCCTGCGGTTCGGCGAGCATCGCATTCACCCGATTGGCGACCTCGCGCTGCACCACCCCGGCGATCGGATCGAGCAACCATTCCCACGCCGAGTCGATGGCCTGGGCACGCAGCACGAAGCTGACGTCACGTGAGGTGATCGGCGGGATATCGATGACGATGAGCAGCGGGTCCGCGGTCCGCGCGTGCAGTGTGAGATCGATTTCGGCAACCGCCTCCAGCCGCATTTTCCGTCCGCCGAGCAGCACCTTCACCGACATCGTCAGCGGCACGGTTACCTCGAAGGTGACATGCGGACCGCTCCGCAGCACGACCGGCTTGCCCACCTTGCCCTCGGCCATGAATCCGGCCAAACCCACCGGTCCGAGGGAGAACGGACCGATGGCGACACCGTGATCGGTCATCGCGGAGACCGCGGCCTCGATCCGTTGGGCCGTCACCGCGTGGGTGACGAACCTTTCTCCGAAATCGGCGTAGTCGATCCACACCGGATCATCGGCCTTTTCCTCGATGGGCAGCATCAGAGTTTCCGAAACCCTCACCTCTCAACGGACAACCGACACGGTACGCGACGCGGATTTCGGCGAGGTCGGGCCGACATGCCCCCACCCGGGGTCCCTGTCCTGCTGATGAGGGGGTAGCAGGACAGGGACCGAAAGACGGCGCTGCCGGGCGCCGCCTAGTCAATGGTAAGTGCTAGCGGAGGACCCGCCGACAATGCATAGCCACTAGGAAGACCAGCTGAGTACCAACCCTATTCACAAACGGCCGAATCCCACCACCCCTGGCACCTGCGCCAGTGCGAAACGGTGGATCGCGACCTCGCCGAATTCATTCCCGCCCATGGTCGTCACGGTCCCGTTCGCGGCCGTGAGCACGAAATTCGTGTGCTGGCTGAAGGGGCTCCCCTCGGCGTAGAGCAGCACGTCACCGGTGCGCGGCTGATATTCCGAACCGATCGGCGCGAAGCGGTCGACGCCCTGGTAGTACTCCTCCAGCGTGTACACACCCGGAATCCGCCACGATCCGGAATTCGGATTGGCCAGCGGCGCCCCCGCCTCCCGCAGCACCCAACTGACGAAGTCGGCGCACCACGGTTCGTCGGCCCCCTCGGCATACTTCGGACCATCGCCCGGTGCCTCGAATTCGCGTTCGAGGACCGCGACGATCCGCCCCTGGGTGGGGTCCAGCCCGGACCTGTCGATCGCGGGAAATGCGGTCAAGCGGTCTCCCGCGATGGCGGGTTGTGCGCGATCCTGCCACCAGCGCACTCCGACAACCCCCACCGCGACCAGCGCAACCACCACCAGGCCGAACACCGGCCACACATACCGTCTCCGCTCGGCCACCTCATGCACCCCCCATACTCCCCTGCAGGATTCGACTCTCGATCAGTAGGACGAATGGGTCCGCCACGAGGTTCCCGCCGATGTGGTGGAGGTTGCGACTGTTCCCAATTTCCTTTCAACACAGGACATTCAGTGATAGCGTGCGGTGCTCTGATTCGTCAGGTCGTGCAAGCGTGCCGCGTATTCGACACGTTTCACGAACGGAGGTACGGCCCTGGACACACTGTGGACGTTCGTGGTGCATCGACGCGCGCAGCTGGTCACCGATTCGTATTTGCATGTCTCGGCGGTGGTGCAGTCGATTCTGCTGGCGACGATCGTGGCGGTGCTGATCGGAGTGCTGGTCTACCGCAGTCCGTTCGGATCCTCGGTAGCGACAGCGCTGGCAAGCGCCATTCTCACCGTCCCATCGTTCGCGCTGCTCGGGCTGCTGATTCCATTACTCGGACTCGGTGTCGGACCAACGATTTCCGCGCTGGTGCTCTATGCCCTGCTGCCGATTCTGCGCAACACCATCATCGGGTTGGCCTCGGTGGATCCGGCGATCGTGGATGCCGCGCGCGGGGTCGGGATGAATCGGCTGCGAGTTCTCGCGCGCATCGAATTGCCGCTGGCCTGGCCATCGATTCTGACCGGAATGCGGGTCAGCACGCAGATGATCATGGGCATTCTGGCCATTGCCGCCTATGCCAAGGGGCCCGGACTCGGCAATCTGATCTTCTCCGGCCTAGCCCGGCTCGGTAGTCCGAATGCGGTGCCGCAGGCGCTGGTCGGCACGATCCTGATAGTCGTACTCGCGCTGGTCCTCGATGGGATCTTCGTCATCGTCGGGCGACTCACCACCTCGAGGGGAATACGTGACTGATACCGAAATCCGCGGCGACAGTGGGACATCGGCGGTATCCGGCGTCGAGATCGTGCTCGATGAGGTCACCAAACAGTATCCGGGCCAACGAGATCCGGCGGTAGACCGCGTCTCGCTGACCATCCCCGCGGGCGAAATCGTCGTCCTCGTCGGACCCTCCGGCTGCGGTAAGACCACCACCATGCGGATGATCAACCGCCTCATCGAACCGACCTCTGGCACCATCACGATCGGCGGTCGCGATGTCACCGGGGTGAATCCGGACCAATTGCGCAGGGGCATCGGCTATTCCATCCAGCAGGCGGGATTGTTTCCGCATCTGACGGTCGCGAAGAATATTGCGACAGTGCCCGGTCTGATCGGTTGGGATCGCAAGAAGGTCGCCGCGCGGACCGACGAAATGCTCGAACTGGTCGGCCTCGATCCCGATACCTATCGTCATCGCTATCCTCGGCAGCTCTCGGGCGGCCAGCAGCAGCGCGTCGGGGTGGCTCGCGCTTTGGCGGCCGATCCGCCGGTGCTGCTGATGGACGAGCCGTTCGGTGCGGTCGATCCGATCACCCGTGGTCTGCTGCAGGACGAGCTGCTGCGCTTGCAATCCGAACTGGGTAAGACCATCGTGTTCGTCACCCACGATTTCAATGAAGCGGTGAAGCTCGGCGATCGAATCGCAGTGCTGGGCAAACAATCTCGGATTCTGCAATACGACACCCCTGCGGCGATCCTGGCCGATCCCGCGGACGAGACCGTGGCCGGTTTCGTCGGCGCGGATGCCTCGCTCAAACAGCTCACCCTCACCCGGGTCCGCGATGTCGACCTCGGCAGCTGCCCGACGGCCCCGGAGTCCGATTCGGTCGACAATCTCCGCGCCGCGCTGGCCGGACTGGATTGGCCGTGGGCACTGATTCTCGACGCGCAGCAGCGGCCCTTGCGCTGGGTGTCGAGAGAGCAACTGGCACAGGCGGATTCGCTGCGTACCGTCGGATCCCCGGTCGGTGAGCAGCTATCGCTGCAGTCGACGCTGCAGGATGCATTGGAGGCGTTGCTGGCCGAGCAAACCGCGACCGCGGTCGTCACCGGTCGACGTGGCGAATACGCCGGATTGATCACGATCGATACGCTCGTCGGCCATCTGTCGGCCATGCGCGCCACGCATGCGGGCGCGGAGATGGATGCGACTTCATGACCACGGCGACGACCGCTGCGGCCACAGCATCGCCGACGACACTGCGTCGGGCCGAACGCATTCGGCTGCTGGTCCAACCGGCGCTCGTGCTCGTACTGACCGCGGGTGTGCTGGTGTGGGCATTCCGGCGCGATCTCACCGCCACCCAGCAGGCCAGCATCAGCGTATCCAATATCGTTACCGCCACCTGGCAGCATGTGCTGATCACCGCGACAGTGGTGGTAATCGTCGTCGCGGTCGCGGTGCCGCTGGGAACACTGCTCACCCGGCCCGGATACCGCCGCCTAGCACCGCTTTTCGTCGGTATCGCCAATATCGGCGCCGCAGCTCCTGCGATCGGTCTGATCGTGCTGTTCTACCTCGCCACCCGCACCACCGGCTTCTGGATCGGCGTCGCGCCGATCGCGTTCTATTCGCTGCTTCCGGTACTGCGCAATACGATCCTGGGCTACCAGCAGGTGGATCCGGCGGTCATCGACGCCGGACGCGGCCAGGGCATGTCGGCGCTCATGGTATTGCGCCGCATCGAATTTCCGCTCGCGATCCCCTATATCCTCGCCGGGCTGCGCACCTCGCTGGTGCTCGCCGTGGGCACCGCGACGCTGTCGTTCCTGGTGAGCGCGGGCGGTCTCGGCATTCTGATCGATACCGGATACAAGCTGCGCGATAACGTCACGTTGGTGGTCGGTGCGGTCCTCGCGGTCGCGCTGGCGCTGCTCGTCGATTGGCTGGGCGCGCTGGCCGAACAGTACCTGGGGCCGAGGGGGTTGAAGTGAAAGCGTTGGTGCTGGGTGTTGCGGCCGTATTCCTATTGAGCGCCTGCGGATTGCAGTCCGGAAGCGCGGTGCCGCTGCGGGTGGGGCCAGGCAGTATTCGTCCGGTACCGGAACTCGACGGGGTCTCGATTACGGTGGGCTCCAAGGATTTCACCGAGCAGAACATCCTCGGATACCTCATCGAATTCGCCCTGTCCGCGGCGGGTGCACAGGTACGGGATCTGACGAATATCCAAGGCTCCAACAGTGTCCGTGATGCCCAGTTGCACGGTCAGATCGATATCTCCTACGAATACACCGGGACCGGGTGGATCAACTATCTCGGCAACGAGACACCGGTTCCGGATGAGGTCGGGCAGTTCGAGGCGGTTCGCGACGCGGATCTGGCCGCGCACGGCATCGTGTGGACGGATATGGCCCCGATGAACAACACCTACGCGCTGGTGATGAGCGCCGACACCGCGAAGGAGACCGGTGTTGTCACGCTGTCCGACTACGCTCGGCTGATCGTCACCGATCCAGCCGCGGCCGCGACATGCGTCGGCACCGAATTCAATGTGCGCCAAGACGGTTATCCCGGCATGGCGCGCAAATACGGTATCGATGTCGGCAAAGTGCATAAGCAGATCGTGCAGGATGCGGTGGTCTATCAGGCGACCGCCGATGCCAAGCAGTGCCGGTTCGGTTCGGTCGCCGCCACCGACGGCCGGATTCCGGCGCTCGGGCTCGTCTTACTGAAGGACGACTTGGGGTTCTTTCCGAAATACAATGCGGCGCTGGTCATGCGAAAGTCCTTCGCGGAGGCACATCCACAGGTCGCCGATATCATGGCGCCGATATCGAAGAAGCTGACCAATGAGGCGATCACCGAATTGAACCGCCAGGTCGATGTGGATGGCCGCGAACCCGCTGAGGTAGCACGGGATTGGATGGTGGCGCAAGGGTTCGTCACGGCCCGGTGATATGGGTCTGAGCGTGCACTTTGCGCGCTCAGACCCCATTCGAATCAGGCCTGCGGATCGCGGCCCAGGTAGCGCAGCAACTCGGCGACCGTCGTGTCGTCCTGCGCACCGTCGACGATTGCGGCGTACGCACCCCACTGGCGCAGCGGCTCAACGATTTCCGCCTCCGGGCCGCCGCCCGGCGCCGGATTCATTGTCCGCGCGGCGGTCAGCAGGTGACCGGCGAGTTCGTCGTGCAACGGGGACGGCTGTCCGGTCGCGATCGCGATATCCCAGGCGTGCACGGCCGCGTCCAATGCGCACATGACCGCGGCGACCGGGGTCGGCAATGCGCCGTGCGGCAGCGGGGTGGGCACGGTCTCGGTCTCGTCGGTGACAGTGGCCCACGCGGTCTCGGTTTGTTCGACCGCATCGCGCACCAAATCGGCGGCGGCGCCGTCGATGGTGCCGGACGGGGCAAAGGGGTTGTAGGCCGGACCCATTCCGATACCGAGTGCCACGGCAAAGGCGAGCTGATCGCCCGCGGCGTGCTGAATCACCTGCGTGACATCCCATTCCGAGCACGGGGTCGGCAGCTGCCACTGGTCGTCGCCGATACCCGCCACCACATCGGTCAGGGCGCGGTAGGAGGTGGCGAGGACATCACGCCAGACGGGGCGCAGGGTCGCGGTGGCGTCGGCGGCAGTGGTGATGTTCATGGCTGGCCTTTCCTTTTCCTTCTTGCTGATGTCACCAAGCCTATGCGGCCATTAGGCTAGTTTCGTTCCTAATACATCGGCTTCATCAAGAAGAATTTTTCGGAGGCGACGGTGGCGGCCACCACAACGCGAGTTCTGCGCCTGCTCTCGCTGCTGCAGGATCGCGCACATACCGGCCGTGAGCTGGCCGAACGGCTCGACATCACGGACCGGACGCTGCGTAAAGACATCCAGCGACTGCGCGAACTCGGCTATCCGGTACACGCCGAGCGGGGTGCGATCGGCGGCTATCGGCTCGGTCGCGGCAGCACCATGCCACCACTGCTGCTCGACGACGATGAGGCCGTCGCGGTGGCCGTGGCCATCGGCCTGGCCGAGGACGGCTCGACCGGCATTGCCGATATCACCGATAATGCCGCGCGCGCACTGGCCAAACTCGAACAGATCCTGCCGAAGCGCTTGCAGCGCAAGGTGACCGCGCTGCGCAACGCGACCGCCATCGGACCGGCGACCACCGGCTCACGCGAACCGGATGCCCCGGTCCCGGCCGCGACACTGACCACACTCGCGAGCGCCATCCGGGATGGCACCGCCGTGCGGATCGGCCTGAATCCCGACGCGGACAACGAAATCGAGCCCTACCGACTGATCAATTGGCAGCGGCGCTGGTACCTGGTCGCCTACGATCTCGAAACCCATTGTTGGCGTGCTATTCCCGTCGCACAGCTACAGCGCGCGGTCGCAGGATCACGCCGATTCGCCGCACGGTCGCTGCCCGATGATGATCTAGTGGCCTTCGTCATGCGCGATATCGCCAGCACGGGTTGGAAGGTGCACGCCCGGGTAACGGTGCTGGCGCCCGCCGAGACGGTGATCGCCCGCATCAACCCGGCCGTGGGCGTGGTCGAGGCGGTCGACGCCGATACCTGCATCCTGCTGACCGGCGCGGATGCCCTCGAGACCATTGCCATCTACCTGAGCATGCTCATGATGGATTTCCGGGTCGACGGCCCGCCGGAACTGGTTGCGCACCTGCGCACCCTCGCGCGGCGTTATACCGAGTCGGTCGAACTGGCACCTTAGCGTTATCCAACGTCGCGGCAAGGGTTTTCGGGCGAAGTTAGGTTGGAGCGGGTAAGTGAACAGGTGGATCAGCCCTTGATCCCGACGCCGATCAGGAGGCATATCACCATGGCGGACGACCGCCCTTCGATCGCCCGCTATCTGCGTGAGCGCCGTGCCGCGGCCGGACTCACCCAGGCCGCGATGGCCGTGGCCACCGGATTCGCGCAGACGGTGATCGAGGATTTCGAACAGGGCGTGGTCGCGCCCACCTCGGCAACGCTGGGCCGGTTGTTCGATGCGCTGGGTGTACCGGTGTTCTTCCGTGACCACATCGTGAGCCTCACACAGGCGAGCCAGTTTCCGGATACCTACGGTCCCGTGCCGAGCGTGCCGCTGCCAAGCGATCTACGCACCTTGCGCAGCCTTGCCCAGCCCGCCTGGTTCCAGATCGTGCCCACCTTCGATCTGGTCGCCGCGAACTCCGCTTATCTGCGGCTATTTCCCGGGCTCGAGCCCGGCGACAATATCCTCGAGTGGACGATGCTGAATCCGGACGCCAGACAGACCGTGCACGATTGGCACAAGGAGGCGCATCTGATGGTTTATGCGCTGCGGATGATGGCACCGGGCCTGGTGCCGCAGGAGCGGCTGGACAAGATCATCTCCGCCTGCCGATCGGCACCGGAGTGGGAGCAACTGTGGCTCGCCGATGTGGCACCGGACGATATCGCCCGGCCCTGGCGCCACGTGCGCGATCCGGCGCGGCGCGAACTGCGCCGAATGACATTGAACGTCTTCATGTCCGAATTCCCCCGGCGGCCGTGGTGGATGTACACCCTGGTGCCGATCGACTGATCCGCCCCGGCGACTGTTCGCCATCCCTCCATACGTGGCCTCGGTAAGGATCGAACGACAACGGGGCCGATCCTCGCCGTTGAGGACCGGCCCCGTGGCCGTTCGGGCTCATGACCCGATGATCAGGCGTGCCCGGCCTTGTCAGCGGCATCGGCTGCTTTGCGCATGGGGATGATCAGCGTGAGCACAATGGCGACCACAGCAGCGGCCGTGGCGATCAGGAAGGTGGTGTGGAAGCCGTCGCGCGACGGCAGCACGTGCGGGCCGAGCTGCATCGTCATATGGGCGAGCACCACGCTCATCACCGCGGCCGAGGTCGAGGTGCCGATCGAGCGCATCAGCGAATTGAGGCCGTTGGCCGCAGCGGTCTCGGTCAGCGGCACCGCGCCCATGATCAGCGCGGGCATCGCGGCATAGGCCAGGCCGACACCGCCCGCGACGATCATCGCCGCGATCATGAGCTCCCAGACGCTGTTCATCAGCACCACGGCACACAGATAACCGATCGCGATCACCGCCGAACCGAGCGCCAGCGTGACCTTCGGGCCGCGCGCCGCGGACAGCCGTGCCGAAACCGGCGACAGCAGAATCATCACGAATCCGGTTGGCGCCAGCGCCAATCCGGCATTGACCATGGACAGCCCGAACCCGTATCCGGTCTGTTCCGGTGCCATCATCAGCTGTGGGAAGGTCAGCGACATGGCGTAGAGCGCGAATCCGACCGCGATGGAAGCGAAGTTGGTGAACAGCACCCGCGGTCGCGCCGAAACCCGCAGGTCGACCAGCGGTGCGCGCTGCTTCAGTTCGAAGAAGCCCCAGATGAGGAATGTCACCACCGACAGCGCGAACAGGCCGAGCGTGCTCGCACTGCCCCAGCCCCAGTCCGCGCCCTTGGTGATCGGAATCAGCAAGGCCAGCAACGCAATCGACAGACCGACCGCACCACCGAAATCGAAACGCGCCGGCGTGCGCACCGGAGACTCCGGTACGAAGACGAAAACCAATGCGGCACAGACGACACCGAGCCCGGCCGCGGTCCAGAACAGCATGTGCCAGTCCGAATTCTGCGCGATCGCCGCCGCAAGCGGCAGACCGAGCGCACCGCCGACACCGAGCGTGGCGCTCATAATCGCCATCGCCGAACCCACCTTCTCAGCGGGCAGTTCGTCACGCATGATGCTGATGCCGAGCGGGATCGCGCCGACCGCCGCGCCCTGCAGCGAGCGCCCGATGATTTCGGGAACCAGCGAGGAGGACAGCGCACACACCACCGACCCGGCGACCATTGACACCAGATTGGCGAACAGCACCCGGCGCTTGCCGAACATATCGCCGAGTCGGCCACTGATCGGTGTTGCCACGGCACCGGCCAGCAGGGCTGCGGTGATCACCCAGGACGCATTGGATGCCGAGGTGTCCAGCAGCGTCGGCAGGGTGGGAATGATCGGAATGACCAGCGTCTGCATCAGCGAGACGACGACACCGACCATGCCGAGGGTCGCGATGAGCAGACCGGATGCGGGACGGCGCGGCGCATCGTCCTCGGTGACGGTCGAAGGCACGTCGGCGGCAACAGACATGAATATGTACGGTACACATGCTATGTATCGTGCACAATTTGCAATAGGCGTGATTCAGCCGACATAGTGTGGGCCATGTCCGAATCAGGTCCCGAGGATGACGATGCGCTCACCCGCCTCGTCTTCGAGTTGACCCTGCTGTCCCGGCACTTCCCGGCCTCGCTGCTGCGCCGCCCCGGATTCCAGCTCGACCGATCGGCGTACTTGATCCTCACCAGACTGGAAATGGACTCTCCGCTTAGCCTGCGCGAGCTGTCGGAGGCCTTCCAGCTCGATATCTCCACCATTAATCGGCAGGTCGCCGCGATGCTGAAGCAGGGCCTGGTCGAGCGCGTTCCCGATCCGGACGGCGGCATCGCCCGCAAGATCCGGGCCAGCGCCAAAGGCCTGGAATTGGTGGCCGCCGATCGCGAGCAGAGTCAAGAGGGCATAGGCGCGGTCGTCGCCGACTGGACGGCCGCCGATATCACGCAGTTGAGCGGGCTCATCTCCCGGTTCAATATGTCGATAGAGCATCTCGAGGAGAACCCGTGGCCGCGCCCGCCCGGCGCCCGCTAAGCCGAGTGGCGCTGCGCCCGCGGCATCGGGCAATATCGCTGCGGTGAGGTTCGGGTGTCGAGTGGTCGCGGCGTCGCTGTTGGTGGCGTCGCCGCTCACCGCGGGCTGCGGACTCGATACCGAGGCCGACGAATGGAACGGCTGGACGGTGACGGTGTACTACACCGCGGTCGAGTCCTATCACAACGGACCGCTCGAAACCGTGCGCGGCTGCGGTGATCTCGAATGCACCGATGCCAATGTCGAAATCGGCCTGCTGCCAGAGGATTTCGTCGATGCGGTGCGCGATGAGGGCACCGGCCGGATCACCAGCGGCGAGCACGCGAGTCAATACCTGAACTGGTCCTACGATGTCGGTTTCTGGCTCGACACCGAACCGAGGGATACCCGTGGCGAGGCGCTGCATCCCTTCGAGAGTGCGGCTGCGGATGGCATCGAGCCGGGAACTCGGTTGCGGCTCACGGGTTGTGGAGCCGCGGGGCATGAGAGCGTATGCGGCAAATTCAGTGCCGCGACGTGGACGATCGGCGACGAATTCACGCCGGGACTCGGCGGCCCACGGCACCTCGACCTCTACATCGGCGAGGAAGATTCCGAAAGTTTCACCGAGGGACCGGATTTCGTGACGTTCACCGGTGCGACACTCGAACCCGTCGAGCCATGACCCGCTCCGAAATACACGCCAGGTGTAATGCCGTAGCAGCGCCGGAACCAGCGGGTCAGATGCGCTTGATCGGCGAATCCGGCCTCGATCGCCGCCTGGCTGATCGGTCGTCCCGCGGCGATCAATCTGCGAGCCGTGCGTAGGCGCAGTAGCCGTTGGTAATCACTCGGGGCCAGACCGTAATTGGCGCGGAAGGCTCGATAGAGCGCGAATCGGCTGCAATCGGCGGCCTCGGCCAGATCGTCCATGGAGATGGGGTCGAGATGGCGATCATGCAGCACCGCGCGGACCCGTCGCGCGATATCGGCGGCCGAACCGGCCTGTACCACAGCGGTTCTCGTCGACGTTCGGGTACCGCGCTGCACCAGTGCCGCGACCGAGGCGGCCAATGCCTCGTCGGCAGCGAGTTCGGTGGCGGGGCCGATCAGACTCGCACAGAGCCTGTGCAGCGCCGATGAAAGTACCGGATCACGGAGCACCGGGTCGGTGAACAATGGCAGACCGATCGGGCGCCCCGCGTGGTCGGCGAGCAGATCGGTGATCAACTCGGAGCCGATATGCGCGATCCAATAGGTGAATCCGAGTTCGGTCGTACTGTGGCCGTCGTGTGGCTCGTCCGGATTGAACGCCATCACCATCCCCGCCGCGCTGGTGCGGGTGGCGCCGCGGCAGTCGAAGGTCTGTGCGCCGAATTCGGTCAGTCCGAACGAGTACGTCTCGTGACTGTGCAGGTCGTAGACGTGCCGTTCGAAATGCGCGTGCATGACCTCGACCGGGCGGTTAGCCATTCGCCGGTAGTCGACCCATTCACCCTCGGCCACCCGTTCATTGTCACCGCACCAGCGTTCAATACTCGGGCGCGGCCCCCGCCGATGATCGAGCTGTGCGTATCCGATTACTATTGATACTGGTCATGGCGCTGTGGGGCAGTGCCTTCGCCTCCTCGAAACTCGCGGTGAACGAGGTGCCTCATGCGGTCGCCGGTTTTCTACGGTTCCTGATCGGCACGATTGTGCTGCTCGTCGTCCTGCGGGCGCCGCGCCTGCCCGCCGCCGATGCCGCTCGCGCGGCCGGAATCGGGCTGGTCGGCGTGTTCGGCTACAACTTTCTGTTCTTTCTGGGCCTTGCCCTGGCCCCCGCGGCGGACGGCAGCGTGATCGTCCCCATGGCGGCACCGATTTTCACGGTCGCCGTGACGGCATCGCTCAGCCGCACGCGGTTGTCGCGCATCCGAATGGTCGGGCTGACCGTGGCGGTCGCCGGTGCGGGCGTCTTCATTCTCGGCATCCCCGAAACCGGATCCCATCGGCTGCTCGGCGATCTCGTCTTCCTCGCGGCGGCGGCATGCTGGGCGAGTTATACGATGCTCGGAGCGCCGCTGTTGTCTCGGCTGCCCGCCCCGACCGTCACCGTGTATGCCACCGCCGCGGGCACGCTCGCGCTCGCAATCATCGCCGCTCCAGAACTCTCCGACGTCCGATGGTCCGAGCTGGACCTCGGATTCTGGCTCAATCAGGCCTACCTGGGTGTGCTGCCCACGGCTCTCGCCTATGTCCTCTACTACCGGGCGGTGAGTCAGGTCGGTCCGGCGACCGCGGCCGCGGCGATGTTTTTGGTACCCGCCTTCGGTCTCAGCTGCGCGTGGATGTTGCTCGGCGAGTCCATCTCGCCGACGCAGGCTCTCGGCGCGGCACTCATGTTCATCGGTGCCCGGCTGAACACTCGCAGCGAAGCGCCACTGCCCGCGCCGGCGCCAGTCGACGTGCGTTCCTGAGGTTTGGATGGCCGCTGGCGAGGCATTACGTGGACGACACGACCGTCTGGGCTAGGAGGATCGGGTGTCTTCTGCAGCGATAGCGATAGTGATCATCGTGGTAGTGGTGTTGGTCGCGGCCGGGTTGCTGGTCGCGACGTGGCCGATGCTGCGGAGAAGGCGACTGCGCAAGAAGTTCGGCCCCGAATACGACCGGACCATGGAAGAGCTGGACAGCCATAAGGCCACCGACCGTGAGCTGGCCGAACGCGAGCGGCGGCATGCCGACCTCGATATCCGGGAGCTGTCCGAGCCGGAGAAGCAGCGGTATCGCACTGAGTGGGCGCGGATGCAGGAACGCTTCGTCGACGCTCCGGCGGACGCGGTGACGGCGGCCGATGTGCTGGTGGCCGACATCATGTCCGAGCGCGGCTATCCCACCGAAGGGTATGACCAGCAGCTCGCCGATCTATCCGTCGAGCACGCGGCGACGGTGGGCCACTATCGCGCCGCGCACGAGATCGCGGTCCGGCGCTCCGATACCCGAATCTCCACCGAGGATATGCGTTTCGCGGTGGTGCAGTATCGCGAGTTGTTCGAGGACCTGCTCGGCGATGCGCCGCACGACAAGAAGGATGTAAAGCAATGAGCACCGAGCAGGACCGGCAGCGGAATCTCGAATCCGAAGTGCCGGAGGGAGTTTCGCCGACCGCGACACGAACCGGGACGGAGACGGATTCGGCTGCGTCGTATGGGCCCGCGCCGATGTCGGAAGCCGAGGCGAGTGGGGGCAGTGGTATGCCAGCGGTTGGCGAGGATGAGAACGAGCGGGCGGGCGCAGGCGAGAGCACTGCCGGAGACCGGCCCGCCGGCGCAGGCGGAGGCACAGCAACAGACCAGCGAGCAACGCCAGACGAACGCACCCCTGCGGGCGCGGGCGCGGGTTCGCGCACGGCGGCAGGTACAGGCACGGCCGCAGACCAGCGCGAAGTAGCGGATAGGAGCACGGCCGCGGGCGGGAGCACGACCGCGGACCAACGCACGACCGCAGGCAGGAGCGCGGCTTCGAGCACCGCGGCAGGTACAGGCACGGCCGCAGACCAGCGCACGGCCGCGGGCGCGAGCACGACCGCGGACCAGCGCACGGCCGCGGGCGCGAGCACGACCGCGGACCAGCGCGCGACCGCGGGCGCGAGCACGACCGCAGACCAGCGCGCGACCGCAAGCGGGAGCACGACCGCAGACCAGCGCGCCACCGCGGGCGCGAGCACGACCGCAGGCGGGAGCGCTGCCTCAGGATCGCAGGAGATCGGAGATCAGCCGCTCTTCGGTGCTGCCGATGTCGAGCGCCTGCGCACCGCATGGCGGCAGGTGCAGGGCAGTTTCGTGGACAGCCCGCACGACGCGGTGACAAAGGCCGACGAGCTCGTCATGGCGACGGTTCAGCAGTTGTCCGCAACACTCGCCGAGCGCAAGCAGTCGCTGGAACGGCTGTGGTCGCGCGAGGAGGATGGCGACACCGAAGATCTGCGACTGACGCTGCGCAGCTACCGCGCCTTCTTCGACCAGTTGGTCGGCAGCGGGAAGTAGCTGGACTGCCTCATCTTCCGCCCGAATGAGGCATGTGAAACACCTATGTCGCATAGGCGCGGCAATACCATAGGCTTGCGCCGTGATTTCCGAGCGTGCAGTGGTCGACGGGCGTTTCGAGTTGCTCGAGCCGCTCGGCAGCGGCGGTATGGGGACGGTGTGGCGTGCGTACGACCTCGCGCTGCACCGTGAGGTCGCGCTCAAAGAGGTACGGGCCGAGACCGATGGCGCGGGCTCGCCCGGCGTGCACCGCGAGCGGGTGCTCCGGGAGGCCAGGGCGCTGGCCAGGATCGGTCATCCGAATGTCGTCGCCATCCACCACATCGTGGATTCACCCGAAGTCGCGCATCCGTGGATTGTCATGGAACTCGTTCGCGGACAGAGTCTCGCCGATCACCTGGCGGGTGGACCGATGCCGCCTTTACCAGCGGCGCACCTCGGCCGCGGCATCCTCGCCGCCCTCCGCGCCGCGCATCAAGTGGGCGTACTGCACCGCGACATCAAACCCGCGAATGTGCTCCTGCGCCAAGATGGTTCACCGGTCCTGACCGATTTCGGTATCGCAGCGCTCAACGATATGACCGGATTGACCTCCACGGGGAGTGTCGTCGGCTCGCTGGATTACGTTGCGCCGGAACGGCTCAGCGGCCAGGAGGGGCACACCGCCTCCGACCTGTGGTCGTTCGGTTTGCTGCTGTATTTCGCGGTGGAGGGGTTTCACCCCATGCGGCGGGAATCGACAGTTGCCACCCTTGCCGCCGTGATAAGAGGAGAGGTCCCGCCGCCGCAGCGGGCCGGGGTATTGACCGCGGTTTTGACGGCGCTGTTGGTGCCTGATCCGGATCGTCGGCCGAGTGCCGAGCAAGTGGATCTGATGCTTGCGCAGGCGGTTGGGTTCGGTGGCACTGCGGGTGTGTTCGGCGGGGTCGGTGTGGGAGGTCGCGGTGGACCGGAGGCCGGCAGCGGTCGAGGGGCTGTCGGTGGACCGGACGAGAGCAGCGGTGCCGGCATTCTCGGTGAATCCGGCGCGAGTAGTGGCCCACAAGGTTTCGGCGGACAGGATGGGTTCGGTACGCCAAGCGCGGCCGATGCTCCGGGCGGATTCAACTCCGCGGGCACGGCCCATGGACCCGGCTTCAGCACACCAGGCGCAGCCTATGGCCCCGGCAGCTTCAGCACCCCCAGCGCATTCGACACCCCGGGTAATTCGCGCGGCGGATTCGATACGCTGAGCGCGGCCAACACACGTGGTGGATTCAGCACACCAAGCGCGGGCAACGCACCGGGCGCATACAGCGCACGGGGCGCGGGCGATACAGCGGGCGCATACAGTGCACCGGGCGCGAGCGATACAGCGGGCGCATTCAACGCACCGGGCGCGAGCAACACGCCAGGCGCATACAGCACGCCGGGCGCGTTTAGCACACCCGATGCAGCCTATGCACCCGGCGGATTCAATTCGCGAGGCTCGGGAAATGCGCCCGGCGCCTTCAAAGGGGACGAGTTCCACGGCCCCAGCGGCATTGCACCCAACACGCACCCGTATGGCTCTACGAATCCCCCTGCACGCAAACCACTTTCACTCGGGATCGTCGTCGGCGTCGCGGCCGCCGCAGTCATCGCTGCCGTCGTCGCCACAATAGTGATAGTGGCCCTGCGCCCCGATTCGAACGGTAACCAGGCCGCCGGAAGCAATCCCACCACCAATGAGTTCCCCGCTACGAGCCGAGCCGCACTCCCGACATCCGGAGCACCCGTCAACGGCAAAACCATCGACCTCCTGACCCCGACCGGCATCCGACAAGCCATAACGGCACTCGAAAAGGTCTCCGGCAGCGAAGAATTCAACGAAGCAACGTTCTATCCGACCTATGCCAACGTCGGTGCACCGGTCAAAAACAAACCCGACCTCTACGACCTGTTCGTCTACCGCGACGGCACAGCCACCCGAAAGGGCGCGGGCGGCCCACTCTCGGACAAGGCCACCGTAAACCTGAGCGCTATCAACTGGGACATACTCCCAGACCTACTCCGCACCGCCGACGAAAGTCTCGGCATCCCCACCCCAACCCTGCGCTACGTAATCGTCGATCCGGCCTGGACCTTCAACAACGACCAACCAACAGTCATGGTCTACCTCACCGACGACTACGGCGGCGCCTATCTGGCCGCGAACACCGACGGCACCGTGGTAACCAAATACCCCAGAGGCCGCTGACTCCACCGATTTCCCCCCGCACCACGGAATCCCTGCACCCAACTGGAATCAGATGCAACGGGAAATTCAATAGCCTCAGATATTCGTGCCCGGAATAACACACCGCCCATCGGGCCCGATACTCCCGATGATCATCCCGTCCGACAAAGTACAAAAGCTGCCGATCTGAACGCACTCCCGATGCGTATTCATAACCATCTGATCCCCGCACGGCATCCCAGGATCATCCGGATCAGCCTGCGCACTCACCGGACCCAACGCCGCGGCCACCCCGGCAGCAGCAGTAGCAACAAATAGCGAAAAGCGAAACATGATCAATCCTCCAAACCGATGACGGATCGCGCACACTCTACAATTCAGACCGTCCAATCCTCGACATTGCGCATCGAACAAATCCGTCCCCGACCAGCACAATCCTACTCTTCACCGCTCCCCAATTGATCGTGAATGTCGAGGCTCAGGACTGGCCGCGCTACAGCGTCAGCATGATGGCGCAGTGTGTCGAGAACGCTCGAGGCGGCACCCAGCCTCGTCACCGCGGCGACCAACGAACCGCCGTCCGAACCTGTCCTGCGCGCGTAGTGTCGCGTACATGGCTTGCCGGATCACCGAACTCGTCCTCGACTGCGCCGATCCGCAACGACTGGCGAACTTCTGGTGCGAAGTCCTCTGCTATGTCGAACTCGGCTGGGAGGGCGACGCTTTGGAGATCGGTCCACCCGGAACCGGCTTCGGCGGACCACAGCCCACCTTGGTGTTCATTCCCAGCACCGAGCCGAAGCGCGGGAAATTGCCGCTGCACCTCGACGTGAACCCCACCGACCGCGATCAGGACGCCGAACTGGAACGACTGCTCGCCGCCGGTGCGCGCAAGGTCGACATCGGCCAGAACACCACCGCATCGTGGCACGTGCTGGCCGACCCGGAGGGGAATGAATTCTGCCTGCTCCGCCGCCAGGTCGAGGCGTTGGAAGGGTAATAGGAAAGCTGAAACGCTGGGAGTCTGTCACCAGGGCACTGTTCCAGCGTCGGAAAAAAATCCGCCGGTCGGTCCGTCGTCGGGCAAGGTTGCGAGGTGAATCGCGATCGCCGCGCCCTGTTGGGGGGGTTCGGACGCCGCGGAAGCCGTTGAGGTCGGTGGCGGTGTAACCGGGGCAGCCGGCGTTGATCAGGATGTTGGTGTCGCCCAGTTCCTTGACGTATTGGACGGTGACTGCGTTCAGGAAGGTCTTCGATGCCGCGTATGCAGCGGAAATCGGGCCCGTGTCGGTGCCGGGGGTGGTCTGCAGCGTGAGAGAGCCGACGCTGCTGGACATGTTCACGATCCTCGGTGCTGCCGAACCGCGCAACATGGGCAGCATCGCGTTGGTGACACGGATGACCCCGATCACGTTGGTTTCCACGACAGCTCGCATGGTCGCGGGATCGACCAAGGTGGGTTCCTGTGGCATACCGCCGGTGATCGCGGCGTTGTTGACCAGGACGTCGAGCCCTCCGGCGCGGTCGGCGATCAGATCGGCCGCGGCGGCCACGCTCGCGTCGTCGGTCACATCGAGCGGAACGCCGAATGCATCCGTCCCAGCCGCGCGTAATTTCTCCACCGCCATGTCGCGGCGTTGTCCATCGCGCGCGCCCACACCGATTCGCCAGCCGAGGGCGCCTAGACCCGCCGCGATCTCGTATCCGATTCCCTTGTTCGCACCGGTCACCAGCGCGATCGTCTGTTCACTCATACCGTCGATCCTGGTTCGGTCTCGGGTGGTGCGTCCAACACCAGCTGGGTGGCCGCTCATACCGCACGGGTATTTGTGGCGGTGAGCGCCGGATACGATGACATGGTGGAGACTCGGGAGTTGCGATACTTCGTCGCCGTCGCCGAGGAGTTGCATTTCGGGCGAGCGGCACAGCGGCTCGCCATGGCGCAACCACCGCTATCACGGGCAATCCAACAGCTCGAGCGGCGGCTCGGCGTGGTTCTGCTGCACCGCACCACTCGCTCCATCGCCCTGACCGAGGCCGGGTCGGTGCTTTTGCGGGAGGCCCGCGCCGCGCTCGACGCGGTTGAAGCCGCGGAGCGCCGCACCCGCCGCGCCGCCGATCGGCCCGGTGTGGTGCTGGCCACGAAGGCCGGAGCGTCCAGCGAGCTGCTATCGAAGCTGCTCGACGCCTACGCTGCCGAACCGGGCGCTGTCACCGTAGAGGTGCTGCTGTGCGGGCCCGGCGAGCAGGAGGGACTGCTGCGCGACGGCCGTGCCGACGTCGCCCTGCTCCACCGGCCCTTCGATACGACCGCCGGCTTCGACACCGAGGATCTGCACACCGAACAGCAGGTCCTGGTCCTGCCCGCGGGCCACCCCCTCGCCTACCGGCCCCACATGTCGTTAGCCGAGGTCTCCGCCCTGACGGATCTGCCCCTGCCGCGCTGGCCCCGACGCGACGGGAGCTATCCCGACGGTCCGGGCCCGCAGGTTCGCGACCACACCCAACTGGCCCAGCTGATCGCGCTCGGACGAACCTGCGCAATCATGCCCGAGTCGGTCCGAACCCAGCTACGCAACGATCACGCGATCGTGCCGGTGCCGGACGCACCGGCGGTCACGACCGTCATCGCCTGGCCACCACACAGCAGATCCAAAGCCGTCGCCGACCTCGTCCGCACCGCGATGCGTCTCTAGCCGACACTGCTGCGGCACTGTGGTTCCTCGGCCGCCTTGTGCCGATTTGTGAGTGCGTTTCGCCACCCACGCTGGGAGAGTCGGCCCGCACGTCATGTACTGCGAGTTCTAGGCATCGGCAACGGATAAGGCCGGTATCGTCCCGGACCGATTCTATCGGCGGTCAACAAACCCTCAGGCCGCATACCGCGCTGATCGAACCGGCCAGCCTGGGTGCGGCCGACAGCGAGACCGACTGCGCCCCAATACATCCTCTTCCGCCGAGTTCAAGGGGCGATTGCGGGGGTGTGGACATAATCCCGGCCGCACCGATGACTTTCGGGCGAATCTGCCGTCGATACCTCTGGGTATACCGACAGACAGGAGTCCAGGCATGACGAGACCGTTTCGATTGGGCATGACCTCGGTGCGGGCGAACGGTGTGGATCTGGGCATCGAGAGCTTCGGCCGCGAGGACGATCCGCTGGTCCTGCTGGCCGGCGGCACAACGATGTTGTCCTGGCCCGACGCACTGTGCGAGCGGCTCGCCTCGGGCGGGCGGCGCGTGGTCCGATACGACCTGCGTGACTCCGGCGCGTCGACGACCCTCGACCCGGAGAACCCGGCCTACAACCTGCGGGATCTCGCCGCCGACGCGGCCGCGCTCGTCGAGGTACTCGGTGCCGGGACCGCCCATCTCGGTGGAGTCGGCGTCGGGGGGATGGTCGCTCAGGTCGCCGCGCTGGACCACCCGGACGCGTTCTCGGCACTGACCCTGATCGGCACTCGGCCGGTGGCTCCAGGCCCGGTCGACGAGGACCTGCCCGACCACAACCCCGCGGTCATGGGCGCGCTGCTCTCCCGTCCGCTGCCGGACTGGACCGACCGCGACGCTGTCGCGGCATTCGCCGCCGAGGGCGCCGAGCCGATGGGCAACGATCCGGAGGACGCGCGGGCGACGGCAGCCCGAATCTGGGATCGGACACCGTCGAGCGATCCCGCAGTGCACCAGGCGAACCAGCTCGGAATGGTGTTCTCCCGGATCGACTGCGCCCCGCGCTGGCGGGGCCAGCTCGGTGAGCTCGACGTGCCCACACTCGTGGTGCACGGTCGCGCCGACCCGTTCTTTCCGCTCGGCAACGGCGAGGCCCTCGCCGCCGAAATCCCTAGGGCGCGACTGCTCGTCCTCGACGACATGGGTACCGCTCTGCGCCACGCCGCGGCCGACCAGGTCGCTGCCGCCATGCTCGCCCTGTAACCGCCGGTTGGGAGGCATCCTGAGCCGGGACGACCGAACCGCCCAGCGTGCGGTGCCAGAGAAACGACTGAGCCCCCAACCCCGACACCGGATGGGAGGCTCAGCAGAGTTTCTACCAGCAGCGATACA
This sequence comes from Nocardia sp. NPDC050630, assembly GCF_044457245.1. NCBI lineage: Bacteria > Bacillati > Actinomycetota > Actinomycetes > Mycobacteriales > Nocardiaceae > Nocardia > Nocardia sp. NPDC050630. Next base: position 605,514 of record NZ_JBITGN010000002.1, on the reverse strand, counting down.
TGTGCTGGCCGACCTCGAGGGGAACGAATTCTGCCTGCTCCGCCGCCAGGTCGAGGCGTTGGAAAGGTAATAGGGAAGCTGAAACGCTAAACGTTGAAACGGAATTCGACTACGTCGCCGTCGGCCATGACGTAGTCCTTGCCTTCCATGCGGACCTTGCCTGCGGCCTTGGCGGCGGCCATGGAGCCGGCGGTGATGAGGTCGTCGTAGGCGACTACTTCGGCCTTGATGAAGCCGCGCTCGAAGTCGGTGTGGATTACGCCGGCGGCCTTGGGGGCGGTGTCGCCTTGGTGGATTGTCCAGGCGCGGGCCTCTTTCGGACCGGCGGTGAGGTAGGTCTGTAGGCCAAGGGTGTGGAAGCCGGTGCGGGCCAAAGCGTGCAAGCCGGGTTCGGACTGGCCGATGGATTCGAGTAGTTCCAGGGCGGATTCGTCGTCGAGTTCCAGGAGTTCGGCTTCGACCTTGGCGTCGAGGAAGACCGAATCTGCCGGTGCGACAGCGGCTTTCAGTTCGGCGACCTTGGCCTCGTCGGTGAGCACCGACTCGTCGGCGTTGAAGACATAGAGGAACGGCTTGGTGGTGAGCAGCGAAAGTTCTTTCAGCAGTTCGCCATCGAGTTGGGCGCGCGCGGAGTACAGCGTTTTGCCGCTGTCGAGAACTTCCTGGGCCGCCTTGGCCGCGTCGAGCAGCGGCTTGCGGTCCTTTTTGACCTTGGCTTCCTTCTCCAGCCGCGGGATCGCCTTCTCCAGCGTCTGCATATCGGCGATGATCAGTTCGGTTTCGATGACCTCGATATCGGCGAGCGGGTCGACGCGCCCGTCGACGTGCACCACATCATTGTCGGCGAAGACTCGCACCACCTGGCAGATGGCATCGGCTTCGCGGATATTGGCGAGGAATTTGTTGCCGAGTCCGGCGCCCTCGGAGGCACCCTTGACAATGCCCGCGATGTCGACGAACGACACCGTGGCGGGCAGGATGCGCTGGGAGCCGAAGATCTCGGCCAGTTTGTCCAGTCGTGGGTCGGGCAGCGGAACCACCCCGACGTTCGGCTCGATGGTCGCGAACGGATAGTTCGCGGCCAGCACGTCGTTCTTGGTCAGCGCATTGAACAGCGTCGACTTTCCGACGTTGGGCAGGCCGACGATTCCGAGGGTGAGACTCACGAGAAAGAGAGTCTACGCGGCAAGAAGTAGAGCTTCGGCAGCGGCCGAGCGAGCCGCCCACATTGCCGTAGCGCACCCGTAGCATGACCGTAGGCATTGCGAACGAGTCCAAAACGCAGAGGCATTGTTCGAGCCGCTGCCGTTCGATACGCGCGTAGCACGCCGTTATGGCCATGTCGTCGCGGCGGTGCTCGCAGCGGGGCGGAATCCGAAGCCGCGCCGGATCGATCTGTTGATCGCCGCGATAGCGTCCGCGCATGGACTGGCGCTGTACACCGTCAACCCGGTGGACTTCGTAGGACTCGAGGATCTGGTGACGCTCTCGCCCGTGACGCACCCCGATGCACGCTGACTTCGTCAGGGAATCAGGATGACCTTGCCGAGGTTCGAGCGGTTCTCGATGACGGCGTGGGCCTCGGCGGCGTCCGCCAAGGGGAATTCCGCGTGGACGGCCGGGTGCAGGAGGCCGGAGGCGAAGTATTGCCAGAGTTCTTGGCGCCAGTGTTCGTAGCGATCCGGGGAGTTGCGGGCGATGCGGGCCATTTGGAAGCCGATGACCGATTTCGCTCCGACTAGCAGGTCGTAGGCCTGGATGGTGCCGCCGCCGGAGCTGTAGGCGACGAGTCGGCCGCCTGGGGCCACTGCCGCGATGGCCGGGGTGAGAAGGTCGCCCCCGACAGCGTCGAGGACGTAATCGACGGGTTCGCCCCATGATTCCTGGTCGTACGCGACGACTTCGTCGGCGCCGAGGCCGCGCAGGAAGTCGGCCTTGGCGAGGTCGGAGACCGCCGCCACCACTCGTGCGGCCCCGCGCACCCGCGCGAGCTGCAGGGCGAGATGCCCGACACCACTGGCGGCGGCCGTGATCAGGGCCGACTCGTCCGGTTTGGCGTGCGCGGCATCGAGCGCACCGAGTGCGACCAAACCGCTGCGGACCAGCGCGACCGCGTCAACGGCCGAGGCGCCGTCCGGAATCGGCGAGGCCATTGCGGCAGAGAGCAGCGCGTAGTCGGCATAACCGTGACCGAAGACCAGACCGGTCACACGGTAGCCGGGCATACACGTGGTCACACCCTCACCAACGGCGACCACCTCGCCCGCGACCTCGCCGCCCAGCGCGATCGGCTCACGCGGCTCACGCACCTTACGAACGACCGGCAGCGTGACACCAACCGCCTCGACCCGGACCAACAGTTCCCCGGGGCCCGGCGTCGGCACCTCGACCGACACCACCTCGAGTACCTCTGGACCACCGCTGCGCTGGTATTGCACCCGCCGCATTACACCTCCAAAAATCCTTAGGAGAGGTAAAGGTAGCCTGGCGCTGCGACAACTCTCTTCTACTTACCGCGCCGAGTGCGCAATCTCACCACCGCGACCGCAGGGTGAGCGGCACTACGATCCGAGCCCACGGACGAGCGTCCGCGCCAGGTCCTCGGCAAGTTCGTCCGGGGCGGGGGTGGCGTCCGGACCCTCCTCGTAGAAGCGCAGAAAGGCCTGGTGGAAGCAGGTGCCGTCGAGGAGTGCGGCTGCGGTGTCGACGTCGACTTCGGGGTCGACTCGGCCGAGTTGCTGTTCGGCACGCAGGTAAGCGGCGATTCCGGCGATGGCGTGGCCGGGGCCCGCGCCGTGCCGACGCATCGAATCGCGATGCGCCGCCATGCGTTTGGGTTGTGCGAGTAGTCCGCCGAGCAAGGGTAGGGACTGCTGATAGAAGGCCAGGGCCGCACGGGCGAGTGCGGCGAGATTGGCTTCGACCGTGGCGGATCCCGGTTCGGGTCGGGTCGCCGCGGGGCCGGGCATACGGTGTTGGAGGACGTTCAGAATCAGGTCCTCTTTATCGCTGAAGTGCTTGTAGAGCGCGGCTTCGGAGTAGCCCGCCGCCTTCGCGATCTCCTTGGTCGTGGCCTCCACCACGCCGCGGTTGCGCATGATCTCCGCCGCGGCGTCGAGGATCTGGTCGCGCGTGCCCATGCGGCCTCCCGGTTGACAGGTTAGTAAGTACTCACCCATCCTAGGTTAGTAAATACTCACCAACCTGAAGGGCTGAACATGCGATTCACGATCTTCGGAGCGACCGGCCGTACCGGCGGACATCTCGTGCGCCAGGCACTCACGGCCGGCCACGAGGTGACCGCGGTCGTCCGCGGCCAGCACGCCATGACAGATCATCCACAACTGCGCGTGATCACGGCCGACATCATGAATCCCGATGACATCGCTATGGCGGTCCGGGGCGCCGACGCGGTGCTCGACACCATCGGATCACGGGACAAAGGCCCGACGACGGTCGCCACCGATGCAACACTCGCCATCACCAAGGCCATGGCATCGGTGGGTGCACGGCGGCTGATCCTGATCAGTAATAGCGCGAGAACCGCTGGACCGGGCGACGATTGGTTCACCCGCTTCGTGGTGAAGCCGCTCATTCTGCGTCCGCTGCTGCGGCACAGCCTCGACGATATGGCCGCGGCCGAACAGGCGACGCGCGAGACCGAACTGGATTGGACGATCGTGCGAGCACCGCAACTCACTGACCATCCAGCGAAGGGTTCCTACAAAACCGCGGTCGACCGCAACGTGACATTCGGCATCCGGATCAGCCGCGCGGACCTGGCCACCTGCCTTCTCGACCTGGCGGCGGATCCGCGGTCGATCCACCGCAATATCAACGTTGCCGGCTGACTCACCTCGCGCTAGCCGACCGCCGGCGTAGCGTTGGCGGGTATGGAGCCGACCACCGAAGTGGTGACGGCACGTCCGGCACCTGCGCTCGCGGCGTATATCGATGGGTACGTCGGGTATCGCCTGAGCGGGTTCGCGCCCGGGTTGCACCGGGGGCTGCCGTCGCGGCATATGACGTTCATCGTGTCGATCGGGCCGAGCATCGACGTTGTGGCGCAGACGGATTCGCGGCAGTCGCCGCAGGATTACCAATGTGTGCTGAGCGGGTTGCAGGCCAGTTCGGCGGTTATTTCGCACAATGGCTATCAGGAGGGCATCGGGATCGAGTTGACGCCGCTCGGGAGCCGGGCACTGTTCGGAATGCCCGCCAGTGCGCTGTGGAACACTTCGGTGGAATGTGCCGAGGTGACGGGACCGGTCGGGCGGCAGCTGTGGGAGCAATTGCAGGAGCTGTCGTCCTGGCCGCAGCGATTCGCCGCCTGTGATCGCGTTTTGACCGCGCTGGCCTGCCACGATCGGCTGGTGACGCCCGAATTGACTTGGGCCTGGCGCACTTTGGTCGAATCCGATGGTGCGGCGCAGATCGGCCCGCTCGCCGAACAGATCGGTTGGAGCCGCCAGCATCTGGCCCGGCGCTTCGGTGCGGAGTTCGGGCTCGGTCCCAAACTCGCCGCTCGGATTGCCCGCTTCGAACGCGCCAGGCGGATGATCGGGCATACACCGTCCTATGTGACATTCGCGCAGGTGGCCGCGACCTGCGGATATTACGACCAGGCCCACCTCAACCGCGACTTCGCGGAATTGGCTGGTTGCAGTCCCACCGCATGGTTGGCCGAAGAGATTCCATCCGTCCAAGACCCGGAGGGGTCCGGCGAGTGAGGCTGGATCCATGACAACACCAACGGATTTACCCCAGACGACAACCCGCACCGCCGTATGGCCGTGTCTCAATTTCACCGATGCTCGCGCGGCGGTCGCCTTCCTGACCAGCGCATTCGGCTTCGAGGAAACAGCGCTCTACGCCAGGGAAGACGATCCGTCGTTCATCGAGCACGGGCAGCTGCGCTGGCCGCTCGGCGGTGGAATCATGTTCAGTTCCATCGGCAAGGGCGATAACCCGTTCTGCGAGAGGGGACCGGGCACCGACTCGATCTACCTCGTCTGCGAGGAACCCGATGCGCTGCACGACCGTGCGGTCGCGGCGGGCGCGGAGGTGGTGCGCGGCTTGCGCGATGAGGACTACGGTTCGCGCGGCTTCACCGTCCGTGATCCGGAGGGCAACCTCTGGAGCTTCGGTACCTATTGGGGCGAGTAGTAGCGACGGCCGCCATCAGGGCGGCCGTCAACGCCCACCCAGGCCCGATGCCGCGATGCCACGCACGAAGGCCCGCTGCGCGATTGCATAGACCACGACCAGCGGCAGCAGAATGACCGTGGCCGCAGCCATGAGAATCGGCCATTGCGTGTGGTACTGACCTTGCAGCCGCACCAAACCCAAGGTCGCGGTGGCGATGTCGTTGCGTTGGATCATGATCAACGGCCACAGGAAGTCGTTCCACACGGTGATCCAGGTCAGCACTCCGAGCACCATGAGCCCAGGACGGGTGTGCGGCAACAAGACTCGCCAGAACACCTGCCAGGTAGTGCACCCGTCGACGATCGCCGCTTCTTCGAGCTCGGCGGGCAACGTTCGGAAGAACTGGCGCATCAGATAGGTGCCGAACGCGCTGCCGAATAGACCGGGAACAATCATCGCCCACGGTGTGTCCACCCAACCGAAGGCGCGCATGATCAGGAATTGCGGGATCACCGTAACCGTCAACGGCACCATCAGCGTGCCGAGGTAGGCGAGGAAAAGTACATCGCGTCCACGAAAGCGCAAGCGCGCGAACGCATATCCGGCCAACGAGCAGAAGAATACCTGCCCCGCCGTGACACATAGCGCGTACCACGCGGTGTTGAGCAGCATCCGCCCGAGCGGCAGCAGGTCGAAGACCTTCCCATAGTTGGACCACTGTGGATGCGCGGGAACCAATGTCGGTTCGGTGATCTCGCCATCGCGCTTCAATGAACCCGACAATGCCCAGAGGATCGGAAACAGCGCACACCAGCCGACACCAACGAGCGCCAGGTAGATCAGGACGCCGCGCACCGTCCGGCACAGAATTGCCCGCTCCACCCGACTGGTACCGCGCGCCCGCACACCGATCCGCACCGGAAGCGACCGAACCATCTCGTATGCATTCACAACTCGACCTCCGACCGGCGCGCGAACCACAGCTGCAGGAGCGTCAGCACCAGCAGGATCGCGAAGATCACCCAGGCCAGCGCCGCCGCATAGCCGACCTCGTAAAACCCGAAGGCATTCTGGAACAGCATGATTCCGAGGAGATAGGTCCCGGTCTCCGGCCCGCCATTAGGGCCGGTCAAGGCATAGGCCTGATCGAAAGCCTGCACCGAGTTGATGATGGTGATGACGAAAACAAAAGACAGCGGCCCACGAATCAACGGCAGTGTCACCGACCAGAACCGCCGCATCGCCCCTGCGCCATCAATGCGCGCGGCCTCATACAGCGTCTCGGGCACGCCCTGCATAGCGGCCAGCAGAATAACCGTCGCGAACGGCACGCTCTTCCATACGGTCACGATGCTCAGCGAGACCAGCGCCCAATCCGGGTCGGTCAACCACGGCACCGGATCGATGCCGACCCAGCCGAGCATGATGTTGAGCAGACCGTCGTCGGTGGTGAAGATGAAGCGCCACACCACGGCCATGGCCACCGTCGAGGCAACCAGTGGCAGGAACGCGATGGTTCGAAAGATTCCAATACCGGCCAGCTTTCGATTGAGCACTGCGGCAATGGCCAGCCCGATCACGACCGTCGGCACCAGCGTCAACATGGTGAACACGGTGGTATTGCGTAATGCGATGAGGAACAACGGATCCGATGCGAACAAACGCCGATAGTTGGCCACCCCCACGAACCGTGGTGCGCTGAACAAGTCCCATGAGTACAGACTCAGATACAGAGAAACGCCGAGCGGAAATAGCAGAAACACCAGCACCGCAAGCATATTCGGTGCCACGAACATCCAGCCGGCGCGCTCACGCCGCCGCGCCAGCCGCGCTTGTGCGTGCGTCCGACTACGAGTCGGTTTCATGAGGATTCCAGCAGGGTATTGATGTCAGCAGCCAGAGACGCACTCTCGGACTCGGCGGTGGCAGCTCCGCGCAGCACGCGATTGCCACCTCGTTCGAGCAGCGCGGAAACCTTGCCCCACACCGGAGTAACCGGCAACGCTCGTGAATTCTCCGGTCCCTCCGTGAATACTTGAAGGTTGCGTATCTCGCGATGCGCATCCGCGAATCCCGCAGAGCCCATTGCGGATTTCAGCACCGGTACGAAAAGTCCGGAGGACGCGATAATGGCCTGCCCCTCCGGACCGGTAGCGAATTTGACGAACTCCCAAGCCTGTTCGACGCGCGGACTATCGGCTGCGATCGACAACCCGGTACTCCCCACATCGGTGATCGCCCCCGGCCCACCGTGCGGACCGACCGGCAGTACCGTCACATCAATGGGCAAATCATCCTGTCCGGCGAACTCCGAATACAGCCAATGCCCACCCATCGCCATCGCCGCCCGTCCGCGACGGAACAGATCGGGAGCCGAAACCGACTGTTGATCGGCGACTTTCGGCGCAACCCGGTGGCGAATCGCGAGATCGGCATAGAACTGGAACCCCTCGACGAACCGTGGATCACCGAGATCGGTCCTGATTGGATCCACCGACGGCGAAAACCACTGCGCCCCATTGTTCATGCCGAAGCAGGCGGCCGAGAAGTACGGCACCCAGGCATCGGCGAACCCCCATTGCCGGTTCGACTCACGTCGCGTGAGTGCGCTTGCCGCATCGAGGAATTCGGCGAAGGACCAGGCGTCGCGCCACCGAGTCGGCGCGGTGACTCCGGCATCGGCGAAAAGCTTTCGGTTGTAGTACAGAAATACCCCGGACCACTGTTCCGGCAACGCATATTGCCCGCCGCCATAGGTGAAGGTGTCATAGAGCGCCGGATAACTGTCGGCACGCAGTGCGGCAGCGTATTCGGGCTCCCGATCGAGCAGCGTGCGCAGATCCAGCAGCACCCCGCGCTCGGCGAGTCCGGCATATAGCAACTCCCACGCCATCATGACGTCGGGACATTTGCCGCCCGCGCAGTAGGTGAGCATCTGCTGCAACGGATCCGGTCCGGACATGATCGTGCGAATCCGGATGTCGGGATGCCGCCGCTGGAACTCGTCGATGATCTTCAGCCGGACCCGGGCCTCCTCCGGCCTGGCCTGGAAGAAAAACGTCAGCGCGTCGTCATCGGATGCGCAGCCGGTGGTGGCGAGCAGCGGCGCGGCCAGCACCGAACCGAGCAGCGTGCGCCTGCGCAACGAGGCCCTCCTCCAGGCGGGTGTGGAGCTTGGCGGAATCGCATGGCAGCATACGTTCGGCAACACCGAGGTGATGGCCGACACACGAACAAAACTTAACGTTGTCCAAAGCCGATCGGAAACGAGCCCGATCGACCTCACCAATCGGATACGTTGTCAGATGTTTGAGCAGGATCCTGCGCGTTTTTCAGGAGAGTAAGCGGATGGCGACAATCGAATATTTGCGGACGGATCCCGATCTGCCGCCCGTCGGGGTGGTCGATCACGCCCCCATCACGCCACGCAAGAAGGCGATTTTCGGGGCGATCGCGGTCATCGGGGCGATAGCCTGGGCCATCCTCGCCATCTCACGCGGTGAGAACGTCAACGCCGTGTGGATCGTGATCGCGGCGGTCTGTACCTATGTCACCGCCTACCAGTTCTACGCAAGGCTGATCGAATACCGGATCGCCAAGCCGCGCGACGATGTGGCCACGCCTGCCGAGGAATTGGAGAACGGCAAGGACTACATGCCGATGGATCGGCGGGTGCTCTTCGGGCATCACTTCGCCGCCATCGCGGGTGCCGGTCCACTGGTCGGACCGGTGCTGGCCGCGCAGATGGGTTATCTGCCTGGCACCATCTGGATCATCGTCGGCGTTGTCCTCGCCGGCGCGGTGCAGGACTACCTGGTGCTGTGGGCATCGTCGAAGCGCCGTGGACGCAGCCTCGGGCAGATGGCCCGCGACGAACTCGGCCCGATCGGCGGCGTCGCCGCGATCGTCGCCGTGCTGGTGATCATGATGATCCTGCTCGCTGTACTCGGCATCGTGGTCGTGCAGGCGCTGGCCGCGGTCAAGGGTCCGGACGGCGCGCTGCACGGCGGCAGCCCGTGGGGTGTGTTCTCCATCGGCATGACCATCCCGATCGCCCTGTTCATGGGCCTGTACCTGCGCTTCGTGCGACCGGGTCGGGTCGGCGAGGTATCGATCGTCGGCTTCGCACTGCTGCTGTTCGTGATCATCTCCGGACGTTGGGTTTCCGAATCCGGTTGGGGTCGTGACCTGTTCACGCTGTCCGGCACGACCATCGCCTGGCTGCTGATCATCTACGGTTTCATCGCCTCGGTACTGCCGGTGTGGCTGCTGCTCGCGCCGCGCGATTACCTGTCGACGTTCATGAAGATCGGCACGATCGGCCTGCTCGCGCTCGGCATCGTGTTCACCATGCCGGTGCTGAAAGCTCCTGCGGTCTCGCAGTTCGCGCACAACAGCAACGGTCCGTCCTTCGCGGGCAGCCTGTTCCCGTTCCTGTTCATCACCATCGCCTGTGGCGCGCTGTCCGGATTCCACGCCCTGGTCTCCTCCGGCACCACGCCCAAACTGCTGGAGAAGCAGTCGCATGCGCGCATGATCGGCTACGGCGGCATGCTGATGGAGTCGTTCGTCGCGATCATGGCGATGATCACCGCGAGCATCATCGACCAGCACCTGTACTTCGCCATGAACGCGGGCGCCGGTCTCACCGGCGGTACCGCCGAGAAGGCGGCTGCCTACACCAACACCCTTGGCCTGAGCGGTGATCCGGTCACCGCGGGTGAGCTGACCCAGACCGCTAAGGATGTCGGAGAGACCAGCATCATCTCGCGCACCGGTGGCGCGCCGACGCTGGCGGTCGGCATGTCCCAGGTGATGTCCGGATTCCTCGGCGGCTCCGGGATGAAGGCTTTCTGGTACCACTTCGCGATCATGTTCGAGGCGCTGTTCATCCTCACCACCATCGACGCCGGTACCCGCGTCGCGCGCTTCATGCTCTCGGACTCGCTCGGCAACCTTGGTGGCCCGGCGAAGAAGTTCAAGGATCCGTCGTGGCGGCCGGGCGCATGGGTGTGCTCGGCGATCGTGGTGGCGGCCTGGGGTTCGGTGCTGCTGATGGGTGTCACCGATCCGCTCGGCGGCATCTATACGCTCTACCCGCTGTTCGGCATCTCCAACCAGCTGCTGGCCGCGATCGCACTCACCGTCGTGCTGACCATTCTGATCAAGAAGGGCCTGGTGAAGTGGGCGTGGATTCCCGCGCTGCCGCTGATCTGGGATCTGATCGTGACGATGACGGCCTCTTGGCAGAAGATCTTCTCCGCCGATCCGAAGATCGGCTACTGGAAGCAGCACGATAACTACAGTGCCGCCCGCGATGCCGGAAAGTTGTTGGCACCGGCCAAGACTGCCGACGATATGGACAAGGTCGTGCGCAATACGTTCATCCAGGGCACGTTGTCGATCATCTTCGCGGTGTTGGTGCTGGTCGTCGCGGTGGTCGGTGTGGTGGTCTGCTTCCGTGCCTGGCGGGCGGGCGGCGGACCGAGCAGCGAAACGCCGGACGAACCGTCGAAGATCTTCGCACCGCGCGGCTTCATCGCCACCGCCGAAGAGAAGGCGGTGCAGAAGGAATGGGATGCCCTGATCGAATCGGGGCAGGTCCGGGCACCGGGCGCAGCACATGCCAAGGGCGCCACGGCGGAAACACCAGCACATTGACCGCAGCAGCTCAGCCTGATGACGGCCGGTCACCTCGACCGGCCGTCATTCGGCGTCTGCGGTTGGCCGCCAGGCTTCGCGCGTTCGTTTCATGGTTCGATGCCGTGCTGGGCGGCCAGGATTACCAGCGCTATGTGGATCATCTGCAGCGCAATCACCCCGGTTGTGAGATTCCGTCGGAGCGCGAGTACTGGCGGCGACGCCATGCGGATGCGGATGCCAATCCGCAGAATCGCTGCTGCTGAACGGGAGCGGATTCGCACGCGGGTAACCGTGGCGACCATCGATGCCGTGCTGGCCCATCTGCCGCGCGGTCGTCGCCCGCGGGCGGCGTACGCGGCGGCGTGGGGCCACTGGATATGCGACAGGTCATGCGATGTCGAAGGGTTCGGCGGCGCTGCGTAGTGAGCGTTCCGGCGCAGGACTATTCGATGGTCAACTGCGCTGCGCCGCGCTCGTGATCCAACAGCCAACGCTTCACCGACAGTCCCCAGCGGAACCCGCCGAGCGCTCCCCCGATACGCAGGACCCGGTGGCACGGCACGAAAAGCGCCGCGGCATTGCGGGCGCAGGCATTGGCGGCGGCGCGGGTGGCGTCGGGGCGGCCGGAGATGGCGGCGTATTCGGTGTAGGTGACCGGATCGCCCGCCGGAATCTTGCGCAGCACTTCCCATGCGTGCATGAGGAATTCGCCGGAGTGCTGACGCACCTCGATCGCGTCGATCGCGGCCAGTTCACCGCGATGATAGGCGGTGATCGCGCGGGTGACCTCGCCGAGGTCAGCACGTCCGCGTAGGTCGCTTGGCCGCAGCCGCGGGTGGACCAGCTGCCGCAAATTCTCGGCGTCCGCGGTCCAGCCGGCCGCGAGTACGGCACCATCGGCGTCGACCAGTGCCGTGAATGGGCCGATCGGAGTGTCGGTGGTCGCGAAATCGGTTGTCACGCGCGGGTCTTCGCTTTCATCGGGGATGCCTTCGGTGGTGCGGCTTTGCGACCAGCGAGCGCGGCCTTCCACAGGTGCATGGACAGATACGAACGCCACGGCGCCCACCGCGCGGTATCGGTGAGATCGACGCCGAGGAGGGTGGCGCCTTGGCGGACAACGAGATCGGTGTCGAGCAGAACATCTGGATCGGCGAGCAGTCGCATGGTCACATACTCGGCGGTCCACGGTCCGACACCTTCCAGCGCCAGCAGGTCACGGCGGAGGTCGCTGGCGGTGCGGCCCTGGTGCAGCACCAGATCGCCGGAGGCGAGAGCCGAGGCCGCGCCGATAATCGAGCGGGTCCGTCGCGACGGACCGGTTAATACCTCGGCTCCGCGTTCGGCGATCGCGGCCGGACTCGGGAACAGACGTGCGACCGGTCCGTCGATCGGGTCACCGAGCGCCTCGACTAGTCGGGCGGTGTGGGTCGCGGCGGCCGATACCGAAATCTGCTGACCGATCATGGTGCGCAGCAATAACTCCGGGCCATCGAGGGAACCGGGCACCCGGATACCGGGAGTGAACGGCGGGTGGACTCGAGTACGACGAGCGGCCGCGCCGACATTCAAGGGATGCTCGGCCGGTGCCGCACCGGCGTCCGGGAGATCTCGCCCGGATGTCTCGATAACGTCGGTATCAGCGGGCACCACGCCGAGTGCCTCATCGATACCGATCGGGTCCGCGTCCAGGTCCAGCAGGTGCCGCAACCGTGCGACGGTCGGTGCGAGGTCACGCATATCGTGCAGGGACAGTTCGGCGCGCACGTGATCGCGTTGGAAACTCAGCCGCGTCGTCGCATGCCCGTGCGGAGTGCGCAGGCTCCGGGTGTAGGCGCGGTCCTCCCATAGCTCCATACCCGACACGACGTGCGAAGAGAGGAACCACTCGAGCCAACCGCGGTCCAACGGCTCGCGGAAAGGCAGCCGCAGCGTCAGCGAGCCATTGGTGGCGGGCACCAAGTGGCTGCCGGAGCGGGTCACCCGCTGCGCCTCGGTGCGCATCGTGGTCGGACTCACCGCGAATACCTCGCGGACGGTGTCGTTGAACTGGCGGATGCTGGCGAATCCGGCCGCGAAGGCGATATCGGACATCGGCATATTCGTGGTCTGGATCAGCAGCCGCGCGGTGTGCGCGCGATGTGCCCTGGCCAGCGCCAACGGACCGGCCCCCAATTCGGTGCTGAGCACCCGGGTCAGCTGGCGCTGCGAATAGCCGAGGGTGGCGGCCAGTGCGGGGACACCGCCGCGCTCGATGACGCCGTCGCCGATCAGTCGCATCGCCCGTGCGGCCAGATCGGCGCGGGTATTCCACAGCGGCGACCCGGGTGCGGCATCAGGCAGGCAGCGACGGCAGGCCCGGTATCCGGCCTGCTGCGCGGCGGCGGCCGTCGGCAGGAATGTGACATTCGATGGCTTCGGCGTGATCGCCGGACATGAGGGGCGGCAATAGATTCCGGTAGTTCGCACCGCGGTGAAGAACTGGCCGTCGAATCGGGAGTCGCGGGTCGACACCGCCCGATAGCAGCGTTCGAAATCCAAAGCCGTGATCGTCACCCAATCCACAATGGCAGCAACCCGCACCGAGCGCTAGCGGAAATCCGCCATCAACCGCTACGGCACGCGACCGTCCGCACGTGTGCTCAAGCGACGGTGGTGCGCAGTTGGGAGCCCGCTCGCCCGCGGATAACGTGCAGGCGGCTCGGAATGCGCTGGCGCATTTCGTCGACGTGGCTGACCACGCCGACCACGCGGCCGCCCGCACGGAGCTCGTCGAGGACCCCCATGACCGCGTCGAGGGTATCGGCATCGAGCCCGCCGAATCCCTCGTCGATGAAGATGGTGTCGAGCACTATTCCGCCGGATTCGGCTGCCACGGTGTCGGCTAGGCCGAGGGCCAATGACAGGGCGGCCATGAAGGATTCGCCGCCGGAAAGGGTTTTGGCGGGGCGCACGGCGCCGGTGTAGTCGTCGCGGATATCCAGGCCGAGACCGCCACGACGGCCGCGTGGGCCAGCCTTGTCGGAGTGCACGAATTCGTAGCGACCGCTCGACATTCGGCGCAGGCGAACCGAACCAGCCAATGCCACCTCTTCCAGCCGGGCGGCGAGTACATAGGAGCGCAACGACATTCGCCGATTGTTCTCACCCCGACCAGCAACGACCTCGGCAAGCGCGGCAAGTTCCTCATGGGCACGCTGCACCGGGGCGATCCGATCCACGGCGGCCCAGAGCTGACCACCCAAATCCTCCAGCAGGTTCACCCGCCGAGCGGCCTCCGCATGCGCGGCAACCGCGGCATTCAGCTGGGTCTGCGCGGCCGCCACGGCGGACTCCAGCTCCCCGAGATCACCGGGCTCGGTCGAGGCGGCGGCCTGGATTTCCGGCTCGGCGAGCACCGCCTCGGCATGCGCACGAGCCCGATCGGCGGCGACCAGCTCCGCTTCGATCTCGCTCTGCCGCTGCGCGGTTCGCGAGGCAGCGGTGACCACCTGCGCGTATGCCTTCAACAAAGCCAAGTCATCGCGCGGCTGCGCGTCGGCTGCGCCCGTTGCGGCTTCCGGATGGTCGACGCTCGTCTCGGCCGAATCGGCGAGCGCACCAGCGCCAACACCATCGGTGACCGCATCACTGCTGGCCGTGCTCTCCGGGGCGGCACCCCGCGAAGCATCCGAACCGGTCGCGACGGAGTTCTCGGTCTGCTCGATGACGAAACCTGCTGCCAGCGCGAGGCTTTCGACGCGGTTGGCGATCACGGTGACCTGCTCTGCTGCCACCGACTCTTCGTTGCGGGCGTCGCGGAGGGCGGTAGCGTCGCCGATCAGGGTGTCCAGGCGGGTGCGGCGGCGCTCGATTGTTTCGTCGGCACCCGCGGCGGTACGCAGGCGTTCGGTGAGTTCGGTCAGGCGCGCGGTGGCGGCGGCGATGCGGGCGGTGACGGTGCTGCGGCGGGTATCGGATTCGCGAAGTTCGTCGTGCAGGCGCGATTCATCGGCGCGCAGGCGGGACAGTTCGGCGGTAAGGCTGTCGGAGAGGGTGGCGAGTTCGGACGCGTCTTCGTAGCGGTCGGTTGCGGCGCGCAGGGCGGCGGCCAATTCGACGCGGTCGGCATCGCCGCCGCGGGCGATGAGCGCGTCGATTTCGCGTTCCAGCTCGGTGATTCGGGCCAGCACTCGGTCACGGGCGTCCTCGGCCGCGCGCTCCGCGGTGGCCGCCGCATCTTCGGCGTCCTTGGACACCGCGCTGGTCGCGGCGCGTGCCGGTGCCGGATGATCGGCGGAACCGCAGACCGTGCACGGCTGCCCCTCGATCAGCTGACCGGCGAGTTCGGCGGCCATCCCGGCCAGCCTGCGCTCGCGCAGGTCGAGCACGCGTTCCTTGGCGTCGAGATGGGCGGCGCGGGCCGACTCCCATTCGATCCGTGCGTGATCGAGAGTTGTTCTGCGATTGGCGAGTTCGACGGCCGCCATCGCCGCGGTCTGCAGGCGTTCACATTCGGCGGTCAGGGTCGGCAATTCGGCCGCTGCCTCAGTGGTTTCGCGTAGCCGGGCTTCGATTGCGGCAATCGATTCGGGCAGTTGCTGACGCATCTGGGTCAGTTTGTCCACGCGGCCGGTAAGGGCGGTGTCCTCCTCGCGCAGCGTGGCCAGTTCGGAGGTGAGCCTGGTCGCGGTGGTCGCATCGGCGCTCACCTCGTCGAGCGCGCCTATCTGGGCGCTCCACCGTCGAATTGCCGCATCGACGTCCGCGTCGGCACCTACGGTCGGCGTACCGTCCGGCCCGCGCTCAACCGTGATCAGCTCATTGCCCGCGACATCCGCACCAGCGGGTTCGGCAAGCAGTGCGACCAATCGCGTCGCGATGCGGTGGGTTTCATCCAATTTGCGCCTGGCGTGCATTACCGCGGCGCGCGCCTCATCGATGGCCTCGGCGACCGGTGCGGCACGACGGGCCGATTCGAGTTCGGCCTGCAGGTCAGCGCGGTGGCCGGCGGCAGCGGCGTATTCGTCGAGCCGAGCACGGGCCGCCGTCATGCGGCGGCGCAGTTCGTGCAGGCGCCGTTGCTCCTCGGCACAGGAGCTGATGCGCGCCGATTCCTGTTGGCACCGTTGGGCATCCGCCGCGGTCGCGTTGAGTGCTTCGCGCGCGGTCGCGAGCAGATCTTGCGACCAGCCGACCGCCTCGAGTGGCCCGACGGCTTCGGCCGCTGTCTCCCCTGCTGCCACCGCGACCTGGGCAATCAACCGATCGATGCCCTGCTTGCGCGACTCCACCTCAGCTGCCGAGGCGCGACGTTTGTCGGCCAACCATTGCTCGGCACTACCGAAACGCTCTGTGTCGAAAAGTTTCTCGAGAAGCTTTTCGCGCTCCTCGTTCTCCGCACGCAGGAATCGCGCGAAATCCCCCTGGGGCAGCAACACGACTTGGAAGAACTGGTCCGCGCTCATACCGAGCAGCCGGATGATTTCGTCGCCGATATCGGTCAGTCGAGCGAGGTTCGCGCCGCGTCCGTCCAGCCATTCCAGGGTAGCGGCGGCATTCTCCTTGACCCAACCGCTTTTGGCCCGCTTGCTCGGCCGCAGGAATTCCGGCGAGCGCGTCAACCGCACGCGTCGACCACCCAGCGTCGCCTCCAGCACCACCCGTGGCGGAGTCTGCTCGTCGGCATGATCGGAATGCAGCCGCTTACTCTCGCCACGTGCGCCCGGCACGCTGCCGTACAGCGCGAAGGCGATCGCATCCAGCACCGTCGTCTTTCCGGCGCCGGTCTGCCCGTGCAGCAGGAACAGCCCGTCCGCCCCGAGCGCGTCGAAGTCGACAACCGTTGTCTCGGCGAACGGGCCGAACGCGGTCATCTCCAGCCGGTGCAGCCTCATTCAGCACCGCCGGCGAGTGCAATCGACGTAGCGGGCCGCACCGGTAAACGTCTTACGCCAAGGTCGGCCTCGTCGGTCGCAATCAGTGCGCAGCCTCGCGCAAGCCCACTGCCGGAATCTACGCTCGAGGCAAAAGTGTTGCGATAACCAGGACCACGAAGGGCCTTCGGCATGCCCGCCGCGGATTCGCCGTAGCAATATCCACTGGTGACAGGACTGAGCAGGTCACACGTCGACTGAGGGCGGCTCACGCGGAGAGTTCCCCGGCCAGAGTGTCCAGCACCCGTTCCGGTTCGGCGACCGCGGCCGCGAGCGCCCGTTCCAGCCAGGCCATTTCACCCGGTGTGGGTTCCCCGCGGACATCGGTGAGAAAGCTCTGCGCTACTTCGGTATCGCGGCGGCCGTGCACGCGCTCACGGTAGCGCAATTCCGGATTGCCTTCCGGGCGTGTCCATTCCACGTGCACCGCATGCGGGAAGCGTTCGCGCAGTTTGCGCATGGCGTCGACGGGGCGAGCGTAGTCGGTCAGCGTCGCCGAGACATAGTGCTCCTCAGCGTCGGAATAGGCTTCGTCACTGAGTAATTCGTCGAGAGTGCCGGTGAGACGACTCAAACCGCGCACGAGCGGGAGGTCGCGGCGCCGCACCGAATGCAGGCCGGTAGCGTCCAGATCGACGAGCCATACCGCCTTCCGGTGCGAGGTCTCGGCGAACGAATACGGCAGCGGCGAGCCGGAATAGCGCACCGATGCCGAGAGCGTCTGCGGTGAATGCAGATGCCCCAGCGCCACATAGTCGATGCCATCGAATGCCGAGAGCGGCACGGTCTCCACACCGCCGACCGAAATCGAACGCTCCGACCCGGTTGCCTCGCCGCCCACTACGAAGGCGTGGGCGAGCACCACGGTGCGGACACCGGGACGCGCGGCGATATCGGCACGGATCCGGCTCATCGCCGCGTCCAGAATCTCCGCGTGCGAACGCGCCTGTGGCACACCGAGTTCGGCGCGGGTGATCTCCGGCTCCAGATACGGGATGCCGTAACAGGCGATCGCACCGTGCTCGTCGGACAACAGCACCGGCTGATCGGCGGCGGCGACCGTGGTGCGCAGATGCAGCCCGCCCGCCGCCGCGAAACTCGCACCCGCACCGAGCCGCGTCGGTGAATCGTGATTGCCGGAGGTCGCGACGATCTGCGCACCGGCCGCGCGGATGGCTTCGAATCCCTGGATACACACCGCGATCGCGTCAGCGCTCGGAATCGATCGGTCGTACACATCCCCAGGCAATACGACGACGTCAACGGATTCCACGGCCACCAATTCGGCAATGGCCGCGAGCGCGGCGGCCTGATCGGCGAGCAGATCGACCCCATGGAATGTGCGCCCGATGTGCCAGTCCGAGGTGTGCAGCATCCGCATGTCGCGAAACCGTAGGCGATCGCACCGACACACTCAACAATTTGGCCGCGGCTCCGCCGCGGCGTGTTCGCGGCCCCCTGGTGTCTCGCGTCCGAGCCGTCGAGACTCGCGCCTGCGGCGCATGCGCTTCGACGGCTCGGACGCGAGACGGGCCGCGAACGGTCGCTCGTAAGACTCGCTGCGTGGAGGTTGGTGGTGGCGGGGGTGTTCGGCGCTCGCTGGATGGTCGAGTTCGGCGAGTGTGCCGCATGTGCTTGGACGGCTCGGACGTGAGGTGGCCGCGAATGGGTCGCTTCTAGGACTCGCTCGGTGGTAGTTGGTGAGGTGGGCCGGGATGATCACACGCAGTCGACCAGTGTGGAGATTGTTTCGCGCATATCCGGTGCCATGGGGAGATCGGCGAGTGTGGCGGCATCGATCCAGGCGTACGCGTCGTGTTCGCCAGGGGCCAGGGCGACCTCGCCCGGTTCCACCTCGACGATGAAGCTGTACTTGCGCACTCGGGGCTTGGTCCTGGTGGCGTAGTCGAAATCGCCGAGGAACTCGGTGATGGCGCGCACCCGCAGCCCGGTCTCCTCGAAGAGTTCGCGCACCACGCATTCGGCCAGGGTTTCCCCGGATTCGACTCCGCCACCGGGCAGTTCGTACATGCCGCCGTGGTAGTCGTCCGGTACGCGGCGCACTACCAGGAGTTTGCGATCGCGGAATACCGCGACACCGACGACGAAGTCGCTGATTCCGTCGCGCTGCGCCGCATCGCGGAGTTGCCGCTCGATGCGAGCGAGTACCTCGGTTCGCATCCGTTCGTCACCTCCGATTCCGTTGTGGCACATGATGTTACGAATCCGACGTGGGCGCCTACAGACCCCGTCGTCGGTGGCGCGCCGTGCCGACCACCGACTCGACTAACCGGTCGGTTCTGCTCGGCTGCCATTCACCCGCAGCCGCGCCTGACTCCCTTGCACGTCACTCGTGAAGATCAGCTCGCGTAAAATGCCGAGTGCACGACAATTTACTAGGAATTCGGAGTACCGCGTCGTAAGTGCTCCTACCCTGAAAGGTGATCGGTGCACGGTCCCGAGAGGAGGACCATGATGTCCACACTCACGACACCACACATCGATGTCCATCGCGGCGGCGATCGCATGAAAACGCGCGTGTCCTGGTTGGATTCGAAGCACTCGTTCTCCTTCGGGGAGCACTACGATCCCGACAACACCCATCACGGGCTGCTGCTCGTCAATAACGAAGACATTGTTTCCCCTGGTCAGGGCTTCGAAACCCATCCGCACCGGGATATGGAGATCGTGACATGGGTGCTCGGCGGCTCGCTGGTGCACCAGGATTCGCTCGGGCACAGCGGCGTCATCTATCCCGGCCTGGCACAGCGGATGAGCGCGGGCACCGGAATCCTGCATTCGGAGAAGAACGACTCCTGGCGCCTGGATCGCGGCACCGAACACGACCAGCCGGTCCATTTCGTGCAGATGTGGGTCGTGCCCGACGAGCCGGGCTTGGAGCCCGGATATCAGCAGCTGGAGATCGACGATGAATTGGCGCGTGGCGGCCTGGTGACCGTGGCCTCCGGCCTGCCGCGCTATCGCGATCGCACCGCGATCGCCATCGGCAGCAGCCATTCGGCGATGCATGTGGCGCGGCTTGCGGGTAGCTCGGAAACCGAGCAGGCGATCGACCTGCCCGACGCACCGTACCTGCATTTCTTCGTTGCCAGGGGCGAGGTCGAGATGGAGGGCGTCGGTCCGCTGTACTCGGGTGACGCCGTGCGCCTGACCAGATCGGGCGGCCAGCGGGTGACTGCCCACGGTCCCGCCGAGATCCTGGTCTGGGAGATGCACGCGCGGCTGGGTGGGCAATAGCGCGCCGGCATCAGATCCCAGGGAGTGCTCAGAAGACGACTGCAGCGCACCGGCTGAGAGGAAGTCCCATGGCGCAATATCCGCCGCCCGGCCAATATCCGCCGCCCGGTCAGTATCCGCCGCCACCGGGCCAGGGGCAGCCTCCATCAGGTCAGTACCCGCCGCCACCTGGTCAGGGGCAGCCGAACTATTGGCAGGAATCCCCCAAGCGCAAGGGCATGGCAATCACCGCACTGGTGCTGGGCATCCTGGGATTTCTGAGCTGCTGGACGCTGATCGGCGGCTATCTGTTCGGCTCCCTCGCGCTGATCTTCGGCATCATCGCGCTGGTCAAGATTCGTTCCGGAACTGCTGGTGGCACCGGCATGGCGGTCACCGGCTTGATCCTGGGGGTGCTCGCCTTGGTCGCCGCGATTGTGCTCAGCATTGTCGGCTGGAGTTTCTTCGTCGACTCCGGCGGCAAAGACTATTTGGACTGTCTGCAGAAGGCGGGCAACGATCAGACGAAACAAAACGAGTGCCGGGACAAGTGGGAGCACAGCATCGAGCAGAGCTTCAGCGTGACGCTCACTCCGCGCCCGACCCCTTGACAACACCCTTGATGCCCTCGACTATCGACCGTCCGCCGCTGTTCGCACAGGTCCGGGTGGCGGCGATGACATCGCCGAGGTCAGGGCGGTAGTCGCCCTCGGGCGGTGCTATCCAGACCCGATAGCCGCTGAACTCATCGGTCGGCGACGGCAGCACGATCCGGCTGCCGGGCAGCGCCACCGAGGCGCAAACCCGGAACAGTTCCGGGAACAGCGCCATATCCAGGTACGAGTTATCGGTCGGACCGGTCAGGAAGGACCATCGGCTGGAGCGCGGATGCGCGATGATGGGGCCGGTCCGCCCGTTGGTGGTCAGCAGGTGGGCGCGCACCCGCTTGCCGAGTTCGGCGGGCATGACGACCGCGCCGACCGCGCCTACTTCCAACAGAATTCGCCCGAGTGCCGGATCGACGACCCCGTAGAGACCGTTGTCCTTGCGATAGCGGCGACAGCGCGCCAATGCGTCCTGGGCCGCCGCGAAATCCTGGGCTGCCAGGTAGCTACCCGATTCCATTCGCGACGTACTCATGAGGAACCTCGCCTCGACTCTGAGTGGATCGGCGTAAAAACCAAAGTTGCCGCTCAAATCGACCCTAGACCCGCACAAGTTCCTTGACAATAGTCACACGCCGAGTAAATTTCCGGCGTACGATTTCCGGCCATGGCGCCCGTTTCCCCCACCGTTGCTCGCTGGGAGCTGGTATTGCGCCTGCGCGAATTGCGCGAACAGCGCGGCTTCGATTCGGCCACCTTCGCCAAGCGGGTCGGTTTCACTCCCGCCAACTGGTCGCACGTCGAGAAGGGGCGACGGGTGCTCACCACGAACACC
Source organism: Nocardia sp. NPDC050630 (assembly GCF_044457245.1). Classification (NCBI taxonomy): domain Bacteria; kingdom Bacillati; phylum Actinomycetota; class Actinomycetes; order Mycobacteriales; family Nocardiaceae; genus Nocardia; species Nocardia sp. NPDC050630. The sequence goes on along the minus strand of NZ_JBITGN010000002.1, from coordinate 584,131 downwards.
ATCGGCCCGGTGCTCGAATTGCTCGAGGTGGATGCCGAGGAACGCGCGGAGTTGCTGACGCTGCTCGAGGCGAGTAAGCAGCGGGGCTGGTGGGCCAAATCATCGGCACTGATCGGTCCGGAACTGCAGCGGCTGTATGGCATGGAGTATGGCGCGCAAAGCATCCGCAGCTACGACAGTTTGGTTTTCCCTGGCTTGCTGCAGTCCGAGGATTACGCGCGAGCGCTCATCAGCGCCGATGTGATGATTCGGCCGGTTCAGGTCGAGCAACTGGTTGCCATCCGAATGCGGCGCCAGGAGCGGTTGCGCGGCAAGCGGCCGGTCGAGCTGACCGCGGTCATCGGCGAGGGCACCCTGCTGCAGCAGACCGGTGGGCCGGAGGTGCTGCGTGGGCAGCTGGAGTATCTGGCGAAGACCATCGAGCAGCTCGACAATATCGAGGTGCGAGTCATTCCGTTCGCGGCGCGGGCGGGCGCGGTGCTCGGCGGATCCAGTTTCCATCTGATCGACTTCGCCGGTGAACAGTTGCCGACCTTCGCGTGGGCCGAAAGTGCGGTCTTCGGCGGCGCGGTCGACGATCCGGAACAGGTGCGCGATTTGAGCTTCGCTTACGTTCGCGCGCTGGAACAATCGTTGAATCGTGCAGCATCATTGGCCCTGATCAGCAGGTATGCACGAGTGTAAAATCCTGCCCATGGCCACCACCGCTACCCTCCGGTCGGTTTTCACTGACTGGTTCACGTCGAGTCGATCGAACAACGGCAATCAATGCGTCGAGGTTCGGTTCGATGGTGACGCGGTGCTCATCCGTGACAGCAAATACCGCCGCAACCCGGCCAACCGCACCGCTGAAGAGCCCATCATCACCGTCACCGCGAGCCTTTGGACCTCGTTCATCAACCTTCTCCACAGCGGCCGATCGCATAACGAGCTGATCGCACAAACGTGCGCCGATGGCAGCGCGACCCTGCGCCACGGCGATATCACCCTCTCCTACACCCCCGAAGAGTGGGATGCGTTCATTGCCGGCGTGCGCGACGGCGAATTCGATCGCATCATCCTGCCCGCCTGACCGCCTACCCCGGCCGTAGCGACTGCTTGCAGCGCACTCGAAACGACCAGCCGACGCGGCCGGGACCAACCTCGGCGACGGCAACCTTCGCCTCAGCTCTGCATACTGGAGATCGTGACTTCCGATCTGAGCAGTCCCTCCGGTATCGATCTGACCCACCTCGACCACGCGGTACGCGTGCAGGACGACCTGTTCGCCCACGTCAACGGCGAATGGCTGGATACCTATGAGATACCGGCGGATCGTGCGGTCGACGGCGCCTTCCGGGCGCTGTACGACCAGGCGGAGCTGGATGTGCAGACGATCATCCAGCGGGCCGCCGATTCGGCGGCCGAGCACGGCAGCGATGCGCGCAAGATCGGCGATCTGTACTCGAGCTTCATGGACACCGATACGGTGGCCTCGCTCGGGCTCGCTCCCATCGCGGGGGAACTCACCGAGATCCACGAGGTCACCGATCGCAGTGTCTTCGCCGCTCTCTTGGGTCGCCTGCAGCGCACTGGTGTCGGTGGCGCGCTCGGCTTCTATGTCGACACCGACGATAAGGACTCCAACCGGTATCTGGTGCACGCCACCCAGTCCGGGATCGGGCTGCCCGATGAGTCCTACTACCGGCAGGACGAGTTCGCCGAGATCCGGGCCAAGTACATCGAGCACATCGGTCGGATGTTCGCGCTCGCCGCCGCCGAACCGCAGATCGCCGCGCTGCTACCCGCCGATCTGACGACGGTCGGACAGCGGATCTTCGAATTGGAGCGCAAGCTTGCGGCCGGACACTGGGATGTGGTGCGCCGCCGCGACGCCGAGTTGAGCTACAACCTCACCACCTACGACGCGCTGGTCGCAGAGCATCCGGAATTCGATTGGCACGCCTGGACTTCCGCGCTTGCCGAGGGGATCTCGAAGTCGGGTCCCGACCTGTTCGCCGAAGTGGTTGTGCGCCAACCGGATTACGTGCGCACCTTTGCCCAGACCTGGGCCGCCGAGCCGCTCGCCGATTGGCAGGCGTGGGCGATCTGGCGGCTGTTGCGGTCGCGGGCGGCCTATCTCACCGATCCGATCGTCGAGGAGAATTTCGACTTCTATGGCCGCACCCTCACCGGCGCGCAGGAGAACCGGGAGCGCTGGAAGCGCGGCGTTTCGCTGGTGCAGGATCTGCTCGGTGAGGCAGTCGGCAAACTGTATGTGGCCGAGCACTTTCCGCCGGAGGCCAAGGCGCGGATGGTCGAGCTGGTCGCCAATCTGCAGGAGGCCTACCGCCGCAATATCGCCGAGTTGGACTGGATGGGGCCGGATACCAGGGCGGCCGCGCTGGCCAAACTGGAGAAGTTCACCCCCAAGATCGGCTATCCGGACAAGTGGCGCGACTACTCCGCCATCGTCATCGTCCCGTCCGATCTGGTCGGCAACTACCGCCGTGGCTATGCCGCCGAACACGATCGCGATCTGAACAAGCTCGGCGGCCCGGTCGATCGCGGCGAATGGTTCATGACACCGCAGACGGTGAACGCCTACTACAACCCGGGCATGAACGAAATCGTCTTCCCCGCGGCGATTCTGCGGCCGCCGTTCTTCGATATGCATGCCGACGACGCCGCCAACTACGGCGGCATCGGTGCGGTGATCGGTCACGAGATCGGCCACGGTTTCGATGATCAGGGCGCCAAATACGATGGCGACGGCAATATGGTCGACTGGTGGACCGACGCCGATCGCGCCGAATTCGGTAAGCGCACAAAGGCTTTGATCGACCAGTACAACGTGCTCTCGCCCAAAGCGCTGTCCGATCAGCACACCGTCAACGGCGAATTCACCATCGGCGAGAACATCGGGGACCTCGGCGGGCTGTCTATCGCCTTGGCCGCCTACCGCATTTCGCTCGAAGGCGAGGAGCCACCGGTCATCGACGGCCTGACCGGTCTGCAGCGCGTTTTCTACGGCTGGGCTCAGGTGTGGCGGACCAAGGCCCGCGATGAGGAGGCCATCCGACGCCTGGCCACCGATCCACACTCGCCGCCGGAGTTTCGCTGCAATGCTGTGGTCCGCAATATCGACAGCTTCCACGAGGCCTTCGATGTGAAGCCGGGTGATGGGCTGTATCTGGAACCCGAACAGCGCGTCAAGATCTGGTGAGCACGCGGCGGGCCGAGGACGCCGCGTCAGCGCAGGCGTTCCTCGGTTTCACCGTCGAAGAAGAAGATCTCGTCGAGCTTCGGGCGCAGCCGCAGGCGATCGCCGAGTGCCACTTGGAAGCGGCGGTCCACCCGGGCCACCACCTTGCCCGAGCGGCTATTCCATTCATCGGTGACGCCGTGGCTGTAGATGAAGGATTCGGCGCCGAGTTCCTCGAGAAGTTCGGCGGCAACGGCGAGGCTGTTATCGGTTTCGGTGGTGGTTTCCCAGGATTCCGGACGGATGCCGACAATGACCCGTCCGCCGGTTACGGTGCGAGGCAAGGAGATTCGCAGCTCACCGAGGACGGCCGCACCGTCGCGCACCGGTGCGTCGAGCAGGTTCATACCAGGTGAGCCGATGAAGCCCGCGACGAAAGTATTGACCGGATCGTCATAGAGCTCACGGGGTTTGGCGATCTGCTGGAGTCTTCCTTCTCGCAGCACCGCGACCCTGTCGCCCATGGTCATGGCCTCGACCTGGTCATGGGTGACATAGACGGTGGTGGTGCCGAGACGTTTCTGCAGCGCGGCGATCTGGGAGCGGGTGCTCACCCGCAGCTTCGCATCCAGGTTGGACAGCGGTTCGTCCATGCAGAAGACTTGAGGTCGGCGTACGATGGCACGACCCATCGCAACGCGCTGGCGTTGTCCGCCGGACAGTTTCGCTGGTTTGCGATCGAGCAGATGCTCGAGTTCGAGCATCTTCGCCGCTTCCTGTACGCGAATCCCGGTATCTGCCTTGTTCATTCCGGCATTGCGCAGTGCGAAACCCATATTCTGCGCGACCGTCATATTCGGATAGAGCGCGTAGCTCTGGAATACCATCGCCACATCGCGGGCGCGCGGCGGCAGTAAGGTGACGTCCTTACCGCCGATCAGAATGCGTCCATCCGCAACGGCTTCCAATCCGGCCAGCATCCGCAGACTGGTCGATTTGCCGCAACCCGATGGGCCGACGAGGACGATGAATTCCCCGTCGGCGATATCGAGTTCCAGGTTGTCGACGGCGGGCATCGGCGCACCGGGATACTGATGCGTCACCCCGTCGAAGTGCACTGTTGCCACGGCGTCGATCTCCCTCTTGGTCGGTACTACTTGGGCAGCTTCGGCGTGATCTGCCGATCGATGATCGTCTGCAGTTGACTGGCCACATTGGCGAAAGCCGTTGCCGGATCCGCATTCTGCAGACCGATCTGCTCGAGACCGGTGCCGATGATCTGGTCACCGCCGGGTACGAACACCCGCGCATAATCCTGCGATTTGGTCACTGCGAGCTGCTCGATGGCAACCTTCGAATTCGGATTCTTCGCCAGGAAGTCGACCTCGCTCGGATCGGTCACCGCCGACTTGCGTACCGGCATATATCCGGTGCCCTGCGAGAAGTACGCGGTATTCGCGGCATTGGTGATGAACTCGATGAACTTCAGCGCGTTCACCTTCCGCTGATCCGAGATCCGCGACGGAATCGCCAGCCCGGCACCGCCGGTGGTGACGCCGGGACCGTTGGGATGCGGCAGGAACGCGGTGCCGAATTCCAGTTTGCCCTCGGCATTCTTCTTGATGCCCCGCAGATCGCCGGTGGAGGCGATGGTGGAGGCGATGACGCCGGTGCCGAAGTCGACGGCGATCTGCGGTTTGATGCCCGCGTACTTCTTGGTGTGGATCATATCGCGCAGGAATTGGCCTGCCGCAAGCGTTTTGGGGTCGGTGAACTTCAGCGTCCACTGATCGGAGTAGGCGCCGCCGAAGGTCCAGTTCGGGCCCTGGAAAGTCCAGGCCAGGTAGTTCTTGGCATCACCCCAGCCGTGTGCGAGCTTGCCGTCGCCGACCACGGATTGGATTTTCGGCCCCCACTCGTCGAACTCCGGCCAGCTCTGCGGGCCGCGGTCGGGCAGACCGGCCTTCGCCCACACGTCTTTGTTGTAGTAGAACAGCGGCGTCGAGCGCGCGTACGGCAGCGCGTAATGATTACCGTTGAAAACGTAATCGGCGGCCAGTGAATCGACATAGTCGTCGAGCTTCACCCCGGCGTCGGCGAAGTGCGAGTCCAGCGGTTCGATGGTGCCGTTGAGCGCGTAGTTGAACCACCAGACATCCGACAGCACAACGACATCGGGCAGTTCGCCGCCGGACAGCGCCGCATTGAATTTCTGCGACACCTCCTCGTAGTTCTTACCCGCGTCGACCAGATTGACCTTCAGCTCCGGATACTTCGCCTGGAACCGATTGATCAGCTCGGTCTCGAGTTCCTTCGAGGTACCGGGGTGATTCGACCAGAAGGTGATGGTGTTGGCGTCACCGGACTGCTTACCGCCACCGCCGCTGCCCGCGCAAGCGGTCAGCGCGGTACCCGCCGCGAGCGCACCGGCCAGGCCGATGAATCCGCGCCGTGACAGTGCCGGGAATGGTGAGTTGGACACTGGTTTCTCCTATCAGCCCTTGACCGCACCCGAGGTGAGGCCCTTGATCATGTGGCGCTGTAGCAGCAGGAAGACGATGAGGATCGGCAGCATGGTCAGCAGCGTCCCCGCCATCACCGGTCCCCAATTGGTGACGCTCGGATTCTCGGTGTTCTGCAGCAGGGTCAGGCCCACCGGCAGTGTGGCGACTCGGGTGTCATCGGCCATCAGGAACGGCCAGAGGTATTCGTTCCACTCGTTGACCAGCGTGACCACCGCGAACGCCACCATGGTCGGTCCGGACATCGGCAGCACCACCCGGGTGAGCAGGCGCCACCAGTTGGCGCTGTCCATCCGGGCCGCCTCGATCACCTCCGAGCGCAGTGAGAGGAAGTGATTGCGCATCAGGAAGGTCCCGAAGGCCACCCCGCAGAGCGGAATGATGATGCCCTGGAAGCTATTTCGCCAACCCAACTGGGCGATCAGCGCATAGTTGGAGATCACCGTGATCTGGTTGGGCACCATCAGCGCCGCGATGATCACGAGGAACACCAATGTCTTACCCGGAAATCGCAGGAACACCAGGCCGTACGCGCTGAACACCCCGAGCACGAATTTCACCAGCGCGATGATCCCGGTGACGAGCAGCGAATTGCGCAGGAACGTCCAGAACGGCAGCGTCGTGGTCGCGTCCTCGTAGTTCGCCGGATGCCAGCTGTGCGGCCAGTACACCGCGGGCTGGGTATAGATATCCGGACGCGCCTTGAACGAGGTGATGAAGATCCAGAACAGCGGCACGCCGATGATGATCAGCACGCACACCATCGCGCCATAACCGAGCACCGTCACCGCGCGCTGCCTACGGCGATACGAAAGCGTCTCGATGCTGTATCCATGGCGGGTAGCTACGCGGTTACCCATGCTGCCTCCTCCGCGCCCCTCGCTCCGGCCGCGCGTGTTTCACTGCTCGCCCCGATCCATGACCCGCACCTGGACCAGGGTGACGACCAGCAGCAACAGGAACATGATGGTGGCGACCGTCGCGCCGTAACCGGCCCGGAAGTTGCGGAAGGACTCCTGGTAGACCTGGTAGACCATGGTCGTGGTGCCGGTGCCGAGCGGCCCGCCGCGCGTCATCACGTTGATGATGTCGAAGACCTGCAGTGAATTCAGCAGCACGGTGATCGACAGGAAGAACGTCGTCGGCCGTAGTTGCGGCAATAGCACTTTGGTGAAGGTGGTCCAGCGGCTCGCACCGTCCATCTGCGCCGCCTCCATGAGATCGGCGCGGGTGCCCTGCAGTGCGGCCAGGTAGATGACGAAGGTGTAGCCGAGGTTCTTCCAGATATAGGTGACCGTCACCATGAGCAGCGCCCAATGCGGGTCCTGGTAGAAATCCGGGACCTTGTCGACGCCGATCCGGTGCAGCACATCCTGGATCAGCCCGAAGCTCGGATCGAAGATGAACTGGAAGGCCACGCCGATGGCCGCGCCCGAAATGACGAACGGCGCGAAGATGGCCGAGCGAACCACATTGCGCCCGAATAGCTTACGGTCCAGCACTAGGGCCAGCGCCAGGCCGAGCACCATGCTACCGACCACCGCGGCCACGGTGAAAACCACCGTATTGGTGACGATCTGCCAGGAGTCGTCGCGGCGCCACCACTCCCGGTAGTTCGCGAACCCCATGTATGTCACAAAGTTGTCGGAGATATTGAAGTCGGTGAACGAGAGCCGGATATTGTCGGCCAGCGGGCGGTAGACGAACAGGGTCAGCAGTACCAGATTCGGGCCCAGCAACACCAGGAACAGCGCATAGTCCTGCCATGGCCGATTGCGCAGGCCACGCCCGCGCGGATAGGGCAGCACTCGTTCCGGCCTGGCTCGCACGGCCGAAACTTTACGGCGCGTAGCAAACAATCGGTTAACGCCGAAGGTCGATACGCTGAACTTCTTGCTGGGCGCGCCCGACGAGTTACCCATGTGCTGGTCCGCCTCCCCGAGCCTTGTGCCGGTCGCGGGTGCCTTGGGAGTTTCGTCGCGGGCCGCCGGCAGTCGTGGTGGCTGGATTCTGGGCGTGCCCGGCGAGTTACCCATATGCTCCCGAAATCAGCTGTTGCGTTGCGCTATTCGGGAGGTTAGCTGGCAACTGGTCCGTCGTCCGGGAAATCCGGAAGACTCGGAGTGAACAACGAACTCAGCCCAGGCTGATCGGGCCTGGGCTGAGTTGAGCTCGGGAGACTTCGACCGGATGTCTAGTCGTTCCAGTCGCCGTAGCCGTCGCGGGCATTGAGGGTGCCGCCCTTGGTGTTCTGGACGATGACCGGATCACCCTTCTTGGCGTTCTCGAAGAACCACTTCGCGTTCTCGGTACTGACGTTGAGGCAGCCGTGGCTGGCGTTCGAAACACCTTGCTGCGCAACCGACCACGGGGCCGCATGCACGAAGATGCCGCTGTTGGAAATGCGGGTGGCGTACTCGACCTCGACCTTGTAGCCCTCGGGATCGGTGGTCGGCACGCCGTAGGTGGACGAATCCATGGTCATCTTGCGCAGCTGCTCGCCGACGAAGTAGGTGCCGTTCGGGGTCTCGTGCTTGGTCTTACCCATCGAGGTCGGCATCGTCATGATCTCCTCGCCGTTGCGAGTGATCGTGATGGTGTGGGTGTCGTCGTCGGCGGTGGTGATGAAGGCGTCACCGATCCGGTATGCGGTGCGGGTGCCGCCCGCCTCCACGGTCACATCGGTGTTGGCCGGCCAGAACTCGTTCGGCCGCCAGCGCACTTGCTTGTCGCTGAACCAGTAGAAGTGACCCGACGCCGGATTCGAGGAGGTGATCTTGATGGCCTTCTCGGCGGTGGCGTGATCGGTCACCGGATCCTTGAAGTTGATGATGATCGGCTGCGCGACGCCGACGGTCTCGCCGTCGCCGGGGCTGATACTCGGCGGTGCGAAGTTCGCCGTGACGCCCGGATCGGTGGCGGGCGAGGCAGAGGAGCCGGTGCCGACACCCGGCAGTACCGGATCGGCCTGAGCCGGCGCGAGGGCGGTGATGCCGACCGCGGCGATGGCCGCCGACAATAGGACGCCCTGCCGGAGTCGGCGGGCTAGCGCTCCCCGAGGAGGAGCAGTCGACGTCCTGGTGTGCAAAGCGGCATGCATAGGTTTCTCGTCCAATCCATCTCTCACTACGCCGGTGGCGCGGCGAGATCTCTCATCGGTGTGGAGCTGCAGGGCGGTTCCACGAAGACCCTTCGTGGATTCCGTGCGAACGCCCACGGAAAAACGGCGCGGGGCACACAAAGCACCCCACGGGTATATGACGCACCCGACCCTGGCGTCCTTCCTACCGTCCAGGGCCATCCGTGGCCAGCGGCGTTTCGGATTAATTCGTGTTGACCATCTGGTGTGGTGAGCAACACATATGCCGTTGTGGGTCATGATCTTTCGTGAAATCGGCCGGTCAGATCGGTGTGACTCGATTAATCCGGACGGTCGTCAAGGCCGCCGACCCCGGCAATAGGCAAACTACTTCGTGAGATAAATCACGAAATGACATCGAATGGGATCGACCGCCGCGGCCCCGTCGCGATGTTGTGCGGCACCGACAGCGGCGTTCGCCCGCGCGCATAACGTGGCGGCAATCGCAGCTCCCGACGACCGAGGATCGTGGCGAGGACGACCCGCAATTCGTAGTCGGCAAGCGAAGCTCCGACACAGCGTCGATGCCCGCCGCCGAAGGATGCGAATTCGTACGGTCGGTACTTGCGCTCGAGGAACCGCTGCGGCTCGAACAGTTCGGGATCGGTCCATACCGCGGGATCGGAATGCAGCAGCGGCAGCGCGACGCCCATGGTGTCGCCCGCCGCGAGCTCGACACCGCGCAGCGTGAACGGCGCGGTCAGCCTGCGCAGCACTATCGGCACCGCGGGGTGCAGCCGTAGTGTTTCCTGGCAGACCGCATCCAGAAACGGCAGCCCGGCGAGCTCTAGCGGGGAGGCATCGGGCCCGGCCGCGTGCAGTTCGGCGCGCAGGCGCGCCAGCACCTCGGGTTCCCGATGCAGATGGAACAGCGCCCACACCAGACTGGTGGCGGTGGTCTCGTGTCCGGCCACGAGCAGTGTGCGCAATTGTTCGCACAGATCGTCATCGGTGATCGAGGTGCCGTCGTCATAGCTTGTCGCGAGCAGTAGAGCGAGAATGTCGGCGCCGACCGAACCGACGGCCCGACGCCGCGCGATATCGGTCAGGATCAGCTCGTCGAGCCGCTCGCGCGCGGCCACGAACCGGTCCCATGGCGCCCGACCGAACAGCCCGTGGCGCAGTGCGGGCACCAGCATCAGCGGTCCGGAGTAGGCGGTGAGGAATTCCGCGACCGCGGCGGTGTATTCGGCGCGGCGCTGGTGGCTGTCCACCCCGAATACCGCCTGCAGAATCACCCGCAGCGTGATCGCCCTGGCCGCGGCGCGTGCGTCGATGCGCGTACCCGGTGTCCAGGGCGGCCGGGATTCACCTGTGCTGCCGGACATTTCGGCAAGAGTGGACTCACGGATGAGTTCGCCGTAAGCGCGGATCCGCGCGCCATGGAATGCGGGCGCGAGCAATGCCCGATCGCGCCGGTGGCGTTCACCCGCGGCCAGGATGAGCGAGGCGGAGCCGACCAGCGGTTCGATCGGATTCGGTCGCGGCGGCTCGAGCAGATCGGCCGGCGCGCGGAAGAGTTCGCGGGCACCGTCGGCCGTGCCGGTGAACAGCACCGCGCCGAAACCGGGAAACCGCACGTAGAAGGGATCGCCCTCGCGTTCGCGGCGCCACCGGAAATACCGTTCGAAATCGATGCCCGCGGCTACCGCATGCGTAACCACCATTCTTGGTACGCGCGGCATCGAGGACGCGGCGTCCACCGCCGTTTCGTCGGGTGCGCCCGCCTGCTCCATATCTATAGCTACGAACTCACGGTGGTCCCGGTTCGACCGGCCTCGCCGGTCGAACCCTGCGCACCGTATTGCTGGCGAGGGCGGCCAACCGGGCGAGCCGGGCGTCCCCGAGTGCGGTCACCGCGTTGCCGAGTCGATTGGTGACGAAGGCGATCGACATGCCGAGTTCGGGATCGGCATAGGCACCCGAACCGCCGAGTCCGTAGTGGCCGAAGGCGTTTCGCGGCTGCTGCTTGGACATCACCACCGGCCGGTGATAGCCGAGAGTGAATTTCAGCGGCACCCCGAGCACATAGTCGCGGCTGTCGGCGCGCTGGGTCTGATTGATGATCGCGATCGTCTCCGGCCGCAGGAACTGCGCCGCCTCGATGCGGTGACCGCCGCGTTCGGGATCCAGCGCCTCGACCCGACCCCCGTTCGCCAGGGCCCCATACATTCTGGCCAGTCCGCGCGCCGAAAAGACACCGTTCCAGCCGGGCATCACCGCATCGTGCACGCGCGGATCGCGGACCAGTTCGTCGAAACTCTCCGGCATACCCGCCTCGGCGAGGCCGCGGATCGGGCGCACCCACGAAAGCACCGATGACGCGGTATTCCAACGGATTCCGGGTGGATTCAGATGCGGAAAGATCTTGGCGATCCGGCGGCGCTCGGATTCCGGTACCCGGAACCAGAATTCGTCATAGCCGATTGGTTCCGCGATCTCGCGCCGCACCATATCGGTGAACGGTTCACCGGTGGCGCGCTGCACGATCTCGGCCACCAGCCAGCCGAAGGTGATCGCGTGATAGCCCGAGGTGCGGATGCGCCGTGGATCGGCCGGACTCTCGGCCAGCGCCGCCACCACCGCGTCGTAGTCGAGGATGCCCTCCCGTCCCGGGACCAGGCCGCGCACCCGATGCAGTCCGGCGCGGTGCGAGAGCACATCGCGCACCGTGATGTCGTCCTTGCCGTGTGCGCCGAATTCCGGCCAGTAGGTCGCGACCGGAGCTTCGTATTCGATCAGCCCACGCTCGGCCAACCGGTGCACCACGGTCGCGGCGACCCCCTTGCCGGTGGAGAAGGTGAGTGCCACGCTGTCGCCGTTCCAGCGCCGATCCTTGGCCGCCCAGCCCGCCCAGATATCGACGACGGGTCGACCGTCGAGATAGATCGCGAGCGCGCCGCCCCCGCGCGTTGGCTGTGCGAACATGCCGAAGAAATGGTCGGCCAGGCGGACGAACCTCGGATCGACGAGCATCTCCCGTGGCGCCGCTGGCCACCGATCCGGTGCGGGGAAGGCTGAAACCACGGGTCACACCTCCTGCTGGTTTGGGCCGAATTCTCAGCCTAGCTCGGATCGTGGCGTTTGCCAGCGACCGAAAGGCGTGGTCAGACAGGTCGCGCCGGTTGCCGAACTCCACGCGAAGGCCGCAGTGCCCAGGCACACCACCATGCTGTCGGCGGTCGTGACCTGTGCGCGCGAGCCGTCCAGGGCGATCGATACCGCGAACAGCGTGGCGAACGGGTTCGGTTGGTCGGTCTCGGAATTCGCTGCCCGAGCGGCGATCGAGGTCAGCGCGACGGCATCGGCGCCGTAGCCGAGCGCGATCGGAATTCCGCCGACCCCGTCGCTGGCACCCACCCCGCCCGCGGCGCCGATACCGAGTGCGGCGGCATCGGAACCGGCATGGGCGTAGCCGACGCCGTCGTATCCGGCAGCCCGTGCCCGGCCCTGGGTTTCGGCGGTAGCCCGGCATGCGGTGCTTCCATCGATCAGGGTGACATCCGTCCCGCCGTCGGAGGCGCAGTGCATATCGGTTGCCGAGGCCCCCGCTGGCAGCATCAGCGCGGCGCCGAATGCGGCGGTAGTGCAGGTGATTGCGCTGATCAGCTTCACGGACGAGCCCCTTTCACACCGGAAACCCCACCATACCCAGATGGGTTGCTGGTAAGCCGATTCCACTGGCTGGCCGCATTGCGGCAGTGACCGAACCAACACTTCGGCGGGCACTGTGCTGTCGCGATGGGGATGCTGTCGACTCGACGCGCCCGCGCCCGGTGGTGTATGCATGGCGTGGTATTTCACGTATTGCTAGATCACTTCGGATTCCGACGGGGGTATGAGTTCGGAGCGTTACAGCCGGGAGGACTGTAAGTGTCTCGTCAACCGATCTCGGGTCGCCTCGCGACGGCGGCCATCGCCGCGGTCGCCGTTGTCGCCGCGCTCTCGCTAGCGGGCTGTGGCAATAAAATCAGCGGCAACGCCCAGCCCGCCATTGGTAACGGGACCATCGATGCGGTCTCGTCCACCAACACGCCGAAAACCTCAGGGGCCCGGCCCACCACCAGCGCTCGCCCGACTTCGGGTAAGCCGACGACGACCACCTCGGCGACCAAGGGCGGCAGTACCGACTTCCAGGCCAACGTCGGTGACTGCGTGACGCTCGGCGGCACCACCGATAACGCCACCATCGCCAAGGCCTCCTGCGGCAGCCGGGCCTCGAACTACAAGGTCATCGGCAAGGCGCCGACCAGTTCGCAGTGCGTCGCCGACCGCGACTCCGCCTACTTCGAAACCCTCAACGGCGTGCAGCAGGGCGCGATCTGCCTGGATATCGACTGGGTCGTCGGTGGCTGCATGGATATCGGCGGCGAGGATCCCAAGCGTATCGATTGCACCGAACGGGTCAGCCAGGGCGTGAAGGTAACCAATATCCAGCAGGGCGCCGATGATGCCAGCGTCTGCGGCAGCAGCAGTGGCTTCGAATACCCGACGCGGCACTTCGTGGTCTGCGTCCAGAATCTCTGACCGCCACGAAAACCCCGCTCTGAAGGCTACGTTGGGGCGGTGAGTTCTGAGCTACCCCGCCTGGGTTCGGCAACCGGCCGCTGGATCCTGCTGGCCACCATCCTCGGTTCGTCGGTGGCCTCGCTGGATGCCACCGTTGTCAATATCGCGCTGCCGCGCATCGGCGAATCCCTCGACACCGATGTCGCGGGTCTGCAGTGGACGCTCAACGGCTACACGCTGACCCTGGCCTCGTTCATCCTGCTCGGCGGCTCGCTCGGCGATCATCTCGGCCGCCGCAAGGTGTTCGTCTGGGGTGTCATCGGTTTCGCGCTGGCCTCGATACTCTGCGGCGCCGCTGTGAATATCGAGATGCTCGTCTTCGCCCGGATCGTGCAGGGTGTGGCGGGCGCGATGCTCACCCCCGGCAGCCTGGCCCTGATCTCCTCATCCATCGATCAACGCGATCAAGGTGCGGCGATCGGCCTGTGGTCCGGGTTCGGTGGTGTCGCGGGCGCACTCGGTCCATTCCTCGGCGGCTGGCTCATCGAACTGGCCGGATGGCAGTCCATCTTCTTCATCAATGTGCCGCTCGCGGTGGTCGTCGTACTCGTCACGCTGCGACATGTGCCGGAAAGCCACGACCCGAATGCCTCAGCGCGACTGGATATTCCAGGTGCGATTGTGGTCGCGCTGGCGCTCGGCGCGCTGACCTTCGGTCTGATCGATGCGATGCCGCTGCTGGTGGTCGTCGGTCTGCTGCTGCTCACGGTCTTCGTGGTGATCGAAATGCGCAGCGATCATCCGCTGGTGCCGCCGTCGCTGTTCGCCGGGACATTTTCGCGGGGCGCGGGGCACTCCATGGTTACCCGAGCTGCCTCCTCCGGGCCCGTCGCTTCCGGTGGCCGGATCTTCACCGCCGCGAACCTCGTCACCCTCGCGGTCTACGCCGCGCTCGGCGGTGTCTTCTTCCTTCTGGTGATGCAGTTGCAACTCGTGGCGAAATACACGCCGTTGATGTCGGGGGTCGCCACCGTACCGGTCACATTGATCATGCTGGTGCTTTCCGCGCCCGCCGGTCGTTGGGCGCAGGCACACGGCGCGCGCATTCCGATGACGCTCGGTCCTTTGCTCGCCGCGCTCGGCCTGGTATTGCTGCTGCGTATCGGGCCCGACACCACCTATCTGACCGATGTATTACCGGGCGTGCTGGTCTTCGGTCTCGGTCTTTCGGTATTGGTCGCCCCGCTCACCGGCGCGGTACTTGGCGCGGTGCCTTCCAGTGAAGCCGGCATTGCCTCCGGTGTGAACAATGCGGTCGCCCGTACCGCCCAGCTGCTGGCCGTGGCCGCGCTGCCCGGTCTCGCCGGACTCTCCGGATCGCTGGGCGACCCAGTCGAGTTCGACCGCGGTTTCGGCGTCGCGATGTGGATCTGCGTCGGCCTGCTGGTTGCCGGTGCGCTGATCGCGGCGGTACTACTGCGCACGCCGCGACGCGCGGCGACGCTGGACAACGTCGACTGCATGCCGCAGTGCGGGGTGGCTGGTCCGGCGCTGGCCCCGCTCCACAAAACAGAATGAGCGGGTCGATTCGACCCGCTCATTCAGCATTCGGCTCGCGCCGGGCTAGATCGGGTTGAAGCCCGCTCCGATGCCGCCACGTGCATTGATATCGCCCACGATCGAGCTCATATTGGTGCCGACCTCGGGTCCGAAGCAGGCGATGGCGAGATAGGCGTTCACCATCCCGACCAGTGTGGTGCCGACGACGACCGGTGCCCCGGAATCGCCCTCGACCACACACATCTGCGACCAGGTTTCCATATTGGTGCCGAAGATATCGCCGTAGGCGAGGCCGCAGGTGTTACCGGTGGTGCGGCCTTCCTTGCAGACGATCATCGGGAACTGGGCCGGGCCACCGAGCCCGGTGATGGTGACATTGCCGATCCGGTTGACCGGGATCATCTTGCTCGGATCGAACTGGATGATGGCGTAGTCGAGATCGTGGTTGGAGTAGACGAACCGGCCGATCACGCCTGCGCCGCGGTCGAGTTCGGCGTACACCTGAGCGCCCGGGTCGCCGCAGTGGCCTGCGGTCAGACCGACCAACCTGCCCGCGCCGTCGTAACCGACGGTGGTAACAGTGCATTCGAACTGATTATCGATAATGATTCCCGACCCACCGCCGATGACGGGTGGCCCCGGCGCGGCGTCCGCGGTCCCGGCCCCCGTCGCGACCAGTGCCGCACCAAGAGCTACGGCGAAGGCGGCGTTGACCACCTTGGCGAGTTTGCTGAACATGTCCCTCCAGACGTCGGAAGTCCGCACGATATCAATCTGTCGCACCCATCGTGTCAGTATTCGGCTCCGGGCGCGTCCTATGTCCGTAGCGAGCGCTTGCGGGGCGCTCGAGACAGTCGGCCCTTCGATGACGAACGTGTCGGCAGGGCACTCACTTTTCGACGTTTCAGATGCAGCGTCTCATTTTCTCGCGATAGCTGAACTCTATTACTGTAATCGTCGCAATGTGCCTGATTGCGTTTCAGTTGTATGTTGATCGGTGTCGCAGAAGCTATTCGAATCGCGCCAAGATTTTGCATGAATATTATCCGCGAAAATAGGGAACCGGCTATATGCGGGGCTGATGACCGCCGACAGAACTGTAACTTGTTCTAGAAGTATCACCGTTAACTTTGGGACCAATCCCAAGTCTCCGGCCACTGCTCATAGCGTTTTCCCGACAGTGACTCCAATCTATGACTGCAATCACACGGTGATGGTGTGTTCTGCACTACTCCGTAGTAAGGTGCGTCAAGCAAACAAGTCGTCGGGGTTGGTTACCGGCGTCGAGAGGGGTTAGCCAGTGCAGTCGACCAAGAGTCCACCAGCGCAATCACGGATGAGTGATGCGGCCGATTGGACGAAGGCCTACTGGGAAGACCATCCGAAGCGTTCCCTGGAGACCTTTGGTAGACAGATCACGATGGGGTTCGCTGCGGTCGCGGAGTTGTTCATCGCGATATTCCGACGCCGCTTTCCCTATCGTGAGTTCATCCGCCAGTGCGCGTTCATGGCCAGTGTCGCCGCCGCGCCGACGCTGCTGGTCGCCATCCCGATCGGCGTGATCGTTTCCATCCAGGTCGGCGCGGTCGCCAGCCAGGTCGGTGCGACCTCGTTCATCGGCGCGGCGAACGGTCTCGGCATCATTCAGCAGGGCGCGCCGCTGGTTACCTCGCTGATGATCGCGGGCGCGGTCGGTTCGGCGATCACCGCCGACCTCGGTTCGCGCACCATCCGCGAAGAGATCGATGCGATGCGGGTGATGGGTGTGGATCCGCTGCGTCGTCTGGTCGCGCCCCGTCTCGGTGCGGCCATGCTGGTCAGCGTATTGCTTTGCGGGTTTGTCGTATTCGTCGGATTTTTGACTGGCTACATTTTCAATATTTTCGCGCAGAACGGAACCCCGGGTTCCTATATCGGCACCTTCTCCTCGTTCGCGGTCACCATCGATCTGCTTGTCGCACTGGTGAAATCGTTGATCTTCGGGTTGCTCGCGGCGATCATCGCCTGTGATACCGGACTCAATACCAGGGGTGGTCCGGGCGGCGTCGCCAACTCGGTGAACTCCGCAGTGGTCAGTTCCGCCATCATGTTGTTCGGCGTGAACTTGATCATCACCCAGATCTACAACGTTCTCCTCCCCCCACAGGTGGTCTGAGCCGGTGTCAACAACCTATGTACCGCCGCTGCTGCGGCCACTTCGGCATATAAAGAAGTCCGCGCAGGTCCCGGTGGATATGGTTGCGCGCCTGGGTCACCAGGTGTTCTTCTTCCTGCGGTCGGTGGGCTCGATCCCGTTGGCGCTGCGGCACTATCCGAAGGAAGTCTGGCGGCTGCTTTCGGATGTGACCTGGGGCAACGGCAGCCTGGTCGTCGGTGGCGGCACCATCGGCGTCATCCTCATCCTCAGTGCGTTCGGCGGGATGACGGTCGGCATTCAGGGCTATACCTCCCTGAACCTGCTCGGTCTGAGCCCGATCACCGGCGCCATCTCCGCGTTCGCGACCACCAGGGAGTTGGGGCCGCTGCTCGCGGCACTCGCCTTCGCCGCCCAGGCCGGCTGTCGATTCACCGCGCAACTCGGCGCGATGCGGATCTCCGAGGAGATCGACGCGCTCGAGTCGATCGCGATCCGGCCGTTGCCGTATCTGGTGAGCACCAGGATGTTCGCGGCGATGATCGCCATCGTTCCGCTCTACTGCCTCGGCCTTGCCATGGCCTACATTTCGTGCTCGCTCACGGTGCAGCTGATCGGCAACACCTCCAGCGGTACCTACGCGCACTACTTCTATCAGTTCCTGATACCAACAGACGTGTTCTACTCGCTGCTCAAGGCGATGGTGTTCGTCGCGATCACCACGTTCATCCAGTGCTACTACGGATTTTTCGCCTCGGGCGGTCCGGAGGGTGTGGGTGTCGCGGCCGGTCGGGCCATCAAGATGTGCATCATCATCGTGGTTTTCGCGGACCTGTTCATGACATTGGCGATCTGGGGAGTCAATCCCGGCATCCGGATCTCGGGATAGGACGAGATGATCATCGATCCCAGTGGGCGTGGCCCCACCATGCGACAACTGTTGGTCGCCGGCGTATGCGGACTCCTCGTCTTCGCGCTGCTCCTCGGCTTCCTGATGGCCAGATACCGAGGCTATTTCGTGCCCAAGGTGCATGTGGTCGCCGATGTGAAGAGCACCGGTGACGGACTGCCCAGCGAGGCCGACGTGAAGTTCCGCGGCGTGCTGGTCGGCGCGGTCAAGGATGTCGAGGTCGTCGCCAAGGGTGAGCGGCAGAAGGTGCAGATCGACCTGAAACCGGAGTTCGCCGGCGATATCCCGTCGAACGTGACCGCCCGGGTGGTGCCGAGCAACCTGTTCGCCGTCACCTCGGTGGAATTGGTCTTCAACGGTCCGGCGGACAAGTACCTGCACGAGGGTTCGGTCATCGAAGAGGACCAGAGCCAGGGCACCATCGCGCTGCAGGACACCCTCACCAAGGTCCGCACGGTCCTCACCAAACTCGACCCGGTGCAGTTCGGCCGGGTGCTCGGCACGCTGTCCCAGGCGCTGGACGGCAGCGGCCGGATGCCGGGATCCACCATCGAGCGGCTGGACAGGTGGCTGACCTCTGTGGACGAGTCCATCCCGAATCTCGGTGTGCTGCTCGATGATTTCTCGGCCTCGGCGCATGCGCTCAATGAGTCCGCACCCGAATTGCTCGACGTGTTCGGCAAGTCGGTGCAGACCGCGCAGACCATCGCCGATCACCGGTCCCAGTTGATCGCCCTGATCAGCGGTACGGCAGGCACGGTCGATTCGGTCAACTCGCTGTTCGCCCGCAACGGCGATATCGGCAAGCAGGTGACCGCGGGTACCAGCGATATGTTCGGCGCGCTCGCCGCGGATGCGAATTCGATCCCGGACACCATTGCCTCGCTGAACAATTCGCTGCGCAAGTTGAGCACGACCTTCCACTGGGGGCCGCAGCGGCAGATGGTCTGGAATGCCGGTGCGACGCTCACCCCGTACCGGCCCTACGAACAGGCGGACTGCCCGCGCTACGGCAATCTGGCCGGACCCAGCTGTGCCACCGCACCCGTGGTTTCCGATCCCGGCTACCTGCCGGACTCGATGAAGCCGCGTTCGCTGGAAACGGCGCAGGGTTTGGCGAAACTGCCACTGCCCGCGGGTTTCCCGGAGATACCTGGTCTGACCTCGCCGGGTGATCCGCTCGCGGCGGCCTCGGCCGAGCCGAAGCCGGCCAGCCCGTTCGCGGGTACGCCGCTGGAGGGGTTGTTCCCGAATCCGACGCCACCGGCGCCGAATGCACAGCCCTCCGCCGACCAGCCCGCGGCTCCGGCCGTACCCGTCCAGCCGGCGAGTGCGCCCGTAACCGCCGGTCCGATTTCGTACCAAGGAGATGCCGCCATTGTGGCCCTGCTCGGTCGTCGTCCGACGGCGGCAGAATATCTGCTGCTCAGTTCGGCAATGCGCGGGGGCACCCTGCAGGTCGGCGAAAGCGGTACCGCTAAATGAGCATTCGTAAACCACTCATCGGCTTCAGTCTCTTCGCGATCGTCTCGATCCTGGTCACCGTCGTCGTCTGGAATACGCTGGCGCGGGTTGTGGAGGGTGCTACCAATACCTACACCGCGACCTTCAGCGATGTGCTCGGTCTGCGCGAGGGCGATGACGTCCGAATGGCGGGCGTGCGGGTCGGCAAGGTCGAAAAGATCGAAGTCACCCGCGATCCCAAGACCAAGAAGTCCCTCGCCGATGTGACGTTCATCGTGCAGCGCAACCAGACGGTGTACGACGACACCAAGGCGCTGGTGCGCTACCAGAACCTGATCGGCCAGCGCTATATCGCGCTGGCGCCCGGTAAGGCGGCGAGTCCGGCGGCGCTGAAGAATAAGGCCACTATTCCGCTCGAGCGCACCGAACCGTCCTTCGACGTCTCGGGTCTGCTCAACGGATTCCAGCCGCTGTTCCAGGTGTTGCAGCCCGAACAGGTGAACCGGCTCTCGGAAACCTTCATCCAGGCATTGCAGGGTGACGGTGTTTCGTTGAGCTCGTTCATCACCCAGGCCGCGACCCTGGCCACGGATTTCCAGCGCAGGGACGCGATTCTCAGCGATGTGATCACCAACCTCAGCGGCGTGATGTCCGGGTTGGCCAAGCGAGGTGATGAATTGGAGACCCTGGTTACCCAGACCCGGGCACTGATCGGCGGCCTGTACGACCAGGGCCAGTCGCTGCAAGCGTCCACGGTGCAGATCGCGGACGCGACCAGCGGTCTTGTCGACATGATGGGCAGGATCCAGCCGAAGCTGGTGACCGCACAGGATTCGACGAGTGCGGCGCTGACGATGCTGATCGCCAATGGCGCGAAGCTGGATCAGGCCGCGATCGACCTGCCCGCGGCGCTGTCGGCCCTCGGCAAGTTCACCCAGGACGGCGCCTACGCCAACGCGTACTTCTGCAAGCTGGACGTCTCGCTGTACGGCATCCTGCTCCCCCGCGGTCTGCTCCCACAGATCGGTGGCAACGGACAGTCGGCGGTGTGCCGCCCATGATGACCAAGATCAAGGACAGGTTCAACGGCAACCGCTACTTCTGGCTGGGTGTCATCGGTGGTGTCCTCATCATCGTGCTGTTGATCGGCTCGAGCGCTTACAAACTGATCGGCGTCGGTGAGAAGACGGTCAAGGCCGAATTCGTGCAGACCGCCGGGGTCAAGGTCGGCGACAAGGTTAATGTGGCCGGTGTCCCGAGCGGCCATGTGGCCGGTGCGAAGCTGGAGAACGGGCACATCCTGCTCACCCTCAGCGTGAACGACGATGTGAAGCTCGGACCGGATGCCAGGGCATCGATCAAGATGGCGACGCTACTCGGCGCGCGCTATGTCGATCTCGATCCGGGTGACGGGTCGGGGTTGAAGGGCGGCCGAATTCCGTTGTCCAACACCTCGGTTCCGTACAACCTGGCCGATGTGGTCGAGTACGGCACTCCGAAGTTCGAGGCGCTCGACACCAAGCAGTTGGCCACCTCGCTCGATCTGATCAATAAGCAGATGGGCGATTCGCCCGCGCTGACCGCGCAGGCGCTGGACAGCATCGGCGCGCTCGCGAAGGTGATGGATTCGCGCAAGGCGGAGGTCGACAGCCTGCTCAAGGATCTCGACCGGGTCACCAGGATTCTCGGCGACAACCGCAACAGTGTGCTGCTGGTGATCACCCAGGGCGAGGCCATCGCCAACCGGGTGATGGAACGGCAGAGCCTGCTGCGCCAACTGCTCGACAATGTGTCGACGCTGAGCCGTCAGCTGCAGGAGATCGGCGCGGCCAATAACAACCAGCTCGGCCCGACCATCGACCAGCTGAACATCATGGCCGAGGGCCTGCAGAAGAACAAGGACAACCTCGACCGGATGCTGCAGATCATGCCGGTGTCGGTGCGCACCTTCAACAACGCGTTCGGCAACGGTCCGTACGGTGAGGTCGGCCTCCCCTGGCTCTTCCCCGACAACTGGCTGTGCTTCGCCCACCTGATCGAGGGGTGCCAGGGATGAGACTGATGCGAATCGACCTGCGGCGTTTGGCCAAACCACTGATGATCAGCGCGGCCGCCCTTGCCGTCGGCAGTTGCTCGCTGGTGCCGAGTTCGGTGGACCGCGCACTGGGCAACACGATGACGATTACCGCGGACTTCGAGAACATCGCGGGTGTCTTCGAGGGCAATCCGGTCACGGTGCTCGGGCTGCAAGTGGGCAAGATCGACAAGATCATTCCCAAGGGCACCATGGTCGAGGTACACATGACGATCGACAAGGACGTCAAGATCCCGAAAGACGCGATGGCAGCGATCGTTTCGCCGTCCATCGTGACCGACCGGCATGTCGAACTCACCCCGGCCTACACCCAGGGCGAGACCATGTCCAATGGCGCGCATCTGCCGAAGGCGAAGACCAAGACACCGGTCGAGCTGGACACGATGCTCAAGACCATCGATCAGTTCGCCGCGGCGCTCAAGCCGGAACCGGGTACCGAAGGCATCGGTCCGCTGTCGGGTCGGGTGCTCTATCCGATGCTGAACGGCAACGGCGAGAAGATGCGCGACACCCTCAATGCGCTCTCCGGTGCGTTGAAGGTCGGCGTCGACAACAAGGACGCGGTCTCCAGCATCATCGTGAAGTTGAACGAGTTGACCACCATGCTGGCCGAAAACGACCAGTCGGTACGCGATTTCAGTAATCGGATGACACAAATGACCGGTTTGCTCAGCGATCAGGCACCCGGTCTGGAGGCCACGCTGCGGCAGCTCAACGACTTCCTGGCCAATACCAGTTCGACCTTGGTGCAGTACCAGGATCAGCTGGGCGGTTCGCTCGAGGGACTGACCAAGGTGACCGATCAACTGCGGGCCAACGCCCGCGGCCTCACCGAGGTCGTCGATCTCGCGCCGCTGCTCATGCAGAACCTGGACCGGTCGATGAACCGGCAGCTCGGGTACGTCCGGCTGCACGGCAACCTGCCGACCTTCCTCAACGGCGAACTGCTGAGTGTGTTCTGTGAACGGATTCAGATGCGCTCGGATGGTTGCCGTACCGGCAAACTGGAGGACCTCGGTCCGGACCTTGGTGTTACGGCGGCACTGCTGGGGATGACCAAATGAGCGACCGGTTCACAGTGAAAGCTCGCCGCGCGGTGATCGCGCTGGCCGCGATATCCGGGGTGGCCATCACCTCCGGCTGTGGTCTCACGGTGGAGAGCCTGCCGCTGCCCAAACCGGGCATGGCCGGTGAAACCTACACCCTGCACGCGAAATTCGAGAACGCGCTGAACCTGCCGGATCAGGCCAAGGTGAAGATCGGTGGCTCCGATGTCGGCGTGGTCTCGAATATCCAGACCAAAAACTTCGAGGCCATTGTCGATCTGAAGATCAGCAAGGACATCGAGCTTCCGGTCGGCAGCACGGCCGAACTACGGCAAGCCACCCCGCTCGGCGATGTGTTCATCGCGGTGTCGAAGGTCAAGGCGGATCCGGGCACACCGATGCTGCACGACGGCGACACCCTCGGCCGGGATAAGACCTCGGCGGGCGCCACCGTCGAGGAGCTGCTGATCTCGGTATCCATGTTGTTCAACGGCGGTGGCGTCGCGGCGCTCACCAAACTGACCTCGGAGCTGGACTCCATCGTCGGCGGCCGCGGTGACCAGATAGCGCATCTGATCACTGAAATGACCGGCGTCGTCGGCAGTTTGAACGACAACAGCGCTCGCATCGACAGTGTGCTCGCCGAGTTCGGCTCGCTGGCCACCACCATCGAGACGAGGCATTCGGAGTTGGGACAGGTCGCGGACACCCTGCCGCAGATGATCGGCGCTATCGCGGAGAACAACCGGGCCATCGGCGATCTGCTGCAGAAGATTTCGGTGACCAGCGCGGCGCTCGGCGACTATGCGAATACCTCCAGCGACCAGCTGAGCGATCTCCTCGACAATGTGCACAAGCTGATGAACGCCCTGTCACAGACCGAGCAGAACTTCGGTCCCGCACTGGATGCGCTGCACGAGATCCGCGGTCCGATCGACGCTTCCTTCCGCGGCAACAGCCTCGCGGTCTACGCCACCGTCACCAATATCCACAACTTCAGCTTGTTGTCGGATCCAGCGCAGGGCAAGTTCTTCGACGGACGCGATCTCAGCGACTTCGCGGGCAGCCTGATCACCGTCCTGCAGGCCATTCAGGGACGACTGCAGGGGGGACACCGATGAGTGAGCGAAGCGAGCGAATCATGTGCGAGCGCGCGCAGCGCATGCCGGAACCGAGCGCCAGCGAGGTGCGGGCATGAGCTGGCTCGGCAAACTGATGCGGCGCAAAATGCTGCTGTCCACCATCGGCCTGGTGCTGGTGTTGATTGTCGGCGCCAGCTACCTGCTGGTGAGCGTCATGCGGGTGAATCCGCTGAAGTCAACCTACGCCGTCACGGTGGACCTGGACCGCTCCGGCGGTCTGCAGCCAGGCAACGATGTCACCTTGCGCGGCTATCGCATCGGCAAGGTGACCTCGATCGAGCTGGTCGATCGCGGACAGTCCATCGCCGCGAAGGCCGAAATCGACTCGAAGTACAAGATTCCGGTCGACACCAAGGTCTCGGTGGGCGCGCTTTCCGGCGCCGGTGAGCAGTACATCGACTTCCGGCCGAATACCGAGCAGGCGCCGTTCCTGAAGGACGGCTCGGTCATCGAATTCGATGCGGAGAAGATCAAGACTCCGACTCCGATCTGGTCGGTGCTCGACAACGCCAGCGCGCTGATCGCCCAGGTCGATCCGGATAAGTTCAGTGTCATCCTGGCCAACCTGGACACCGCACTGAGCGGTGGCCCGGATCAGTTGCGCGGCATGGTCAATGGCATCAGCCTGGCCATGGCCGGATTCGACAATCTGCTGCCGCAGACGCAGAACCTGATTACCAACCTGCGCACCATCGCGAACACCACCTCGAATGCGCAGCCGGATCTCGGGACGCTGACCCGCAATTCGGGTCAGTTGTTCGATCAGTTCAACAATGCCAACGCCGAATTGCAGGCCATACTGGAGAAGGCACCTGGACAGCTGACCAGTCTCGGTGCGGTACTGGACAAGACGGCCGATCCGATCACCAGTCTCGCGGCCAACTTCGCGGCGATGACCAGGGCCGCGCAGCTGCGGATTCCGGCGCTGCAGGCGCTGTTCCCATCGCTGAACATCGGGTTGTCCGCCGCTGGTGTGCCCGCGCACGACAATGAGTTCCACGCTGTCGCCGATATCTGGGTCAGGCCGATCTGCCAGTACAAGCATGTGCCGATCCGCAATGAGGTCGTCCAGGACGGCTCGCTGCCCAAGTGGAACTACTGCGAGAATCCGCCGCCCGGACTGCAGGTTCGCGGTTCGGCGAACGCGCCGCGGCCGAATGTACCGGACAATGGCGCACAAATGCCGCCGGGTGCGGATCCAAATGAAATGACCCCGCCGCCGCTGCGGTGATCCGAACACTGCGGTGAGTTGACACAGCGAGCGGTACGTATTCGATGGTGAGTTACCCCGGCCAGGGCCTGCGATCCCGGGCCGGGAATACTCCCCCGCAGAGTGCGAACGGTTCGTCCGACGCGGACCGAGAAGGCAATATCGGTGCGCTCAGGTGCGCCGGGAAAGTGCAGGATTGTATCGATGGCCACTGATGATGTCGGCGCCGAGAACGAGAACCCGGATGCCCCGAAAGAGGACGCCAAGCCGGATGCGCCCGCCGAGGACAAGACGGTCGAGATCGGGAAGGCGGGCGATGCGGTAGCCGCGGAGCCGACCCCGAAGTCCGCACCGAAGCCAGCGCAGGACAAGCTGGCTAAGGGCGCGCCGCAATCCCCGGCCCAGACCGTTGCCAAGGACCGGGGCGCACTGGTCCCGATCATCGCGGCGTTCGTCGCCGGTGTGCTGCTTGTCGCGGCGGTCACCGCCGTCGTGGTCTTCTACCGGCAGGCCAGCAATCGCGGCGACGAGCTGGACGCGCACGAAGCCGCCACCGCGGCCGCGTGCAATTACGGCAAGCTGATCTCCACCTACGATCCGCAGACTATCGACGAGTACCTGAAGAAGGTGGATGCCGCCTCGACCGGTGACTGGAAGGATCAGTTCACCAAGCTCGGCCAGGACCTCAAGGGGGTCGTGGTCGACGCAAAGGCCACCTCGTCCACCTACGACATGCAGTGCGGCTTCCAGTCGGGCGATACCGAGAACGCGAATGTGCTGGTGGTGATCGGTCAGACCACCACAAATGTGAATATCGCCGCCGCGAACAAGCCGCCGAGCAAGGTGGAACTTGTGGTGGTGGCCGGGCTGAAAAAGGTCGACGACAAGTGGCTGGTCAACAAGTTCGACCTGCCCATCCTGAAGCAGATGGGCAACTGATCGGATTATCTACTCCGAAAAGCGCCTCCGGGCGGGTGGGAATGGCACCACCCGCCCGGAGGTCTTTCCGGCGGTCTCGCACCCGGTCGCGCCCAGCGGACTCAGAACAGGGTCAATGCCTGAGATGCTGGCGCGACCGGCTTCCCCGCTGACCGCGGCCGGGCGGATTTTTTGGTCTTATCGGAGGAGTCCTCGAGCACCGGCTGCAGCTCGGGGAGCTCGGCGGTCGAGACCTCACCGGCGGCTGCGGACGCCGCGGCCTGCCTGGCCGCCTCACCCGCGAGGGTGTCGGCCATTTCGTTGTAGTAGTTGCCGACATGTCCACGCACCCAACGGAACCGCACCGGTCCCGGCCGGGAGGCGATGGCCCGGTCGATCTGTTTGATGAGTTCGACGTTCTTCACCGCGCCGCCGCTGGCGGTGCGCCAGCCATTGGTGCGCCAGCCGAAGATCCACTCCGAGGCGCATTTGATCGCGTAGAGCGAATCGCTCTCGATGAACAGCGGTTCCTCGCCGGGATGTGCGAGTACGGCCTCCAATAGCGCGCGCAACTCTGCGACCTGATTGGTTCCGGTGGCGGCTCCCCCGCTGCGTGAACCGCCCTGATGATTGACCCAAGCCCAGCCGATAGCGCCGCCGGGATTGCGGAGGCAGGATCCGTCGGTGCTCACGATGATCATAGATGGCACCCTACGCAATCCGACCGACAAGATCGGTACCGTGGAATTGCTCTATCTCCCTTCGCAACTGGGATTCGGTGTGGCGCAACGCCGAGCGCACGGCGAAATCCACCGGACGCAGGCACGGCCGACCGAACAGCCCACCCGGTGGAGCGTACTCCGCTTCCGAGGTCAGCACCGAGCGTCCGTAGCCGAGCGGGTCGAAGCGCAGCGTCAAAGTTCCGGATAACCGGCCGCGCAATGTGTAGCCGATCACCACGTTGCGCCGGTATTCGGTGATCTCGCATTCGACGGTCGGCCGCCACAGTCCCAGCCTGATCCGAGTCGTGAAGACCGCACCGAGACCCTGGTCGAGCTCGCCTTTCGGCTCGAACGCGGCGACGGCGAACATCCAATCCGGTACGAACAGATGGTTGTCGGTATAGGTGAAGGCCACCTCGACCGGGGCTCCGACGTCGCTCGCGTATTTGATGTGGCCCATCGGGCCCCTCCCTGTTGGCTGCCGCTAAAAGTACTACAGCTCTCCTCTTTATTCGAGGGTTTGCCGGGAATTTGGTTGGCGGGCTTACCACATTGATGACCGGGTGGTCGCTTGGTTTGCTGGGACGCGCAACCCAGCTAACTCGCCGCGGTCACAGTTGGTCGACGATGTATTCGGCGATCGGCATGGCGGAGGTCGCCGCGGGTGACGGAGCGTTGAGCACATGAATCGAGCGGGCAGTTCGCTCGATCAGGAAGTCGTGCACCAGCGTGCCGTCGCGCAGCACCGCCTGCGCGCGGATGCCCGCCTCCCGCGGTCGCAGGTCAGCGAGCGTCAGCTCCGGACAGTACCGTCGGCATTCGGCCAGGTAGCCGCGTTTGAACAGGGAGTTGCGCAATTCGCGCAGTCCGGTGCGCACATGCGCGCGGGCGACTCGGTGGAAGCCGGGAAACCCGAGCACCGCGCGGGCGTCACGGGCGTCGAAGCTGCCCTTGCGGTAGCCCTCCCTGGCCAGTCCGAGCACCGCATTGGGGCCGACGGTCAAGGTGCCGTCGATCATCGGGCTCAGATGCACCCCGAGGAAAGGCAGATTCGGATCGGGAATCGGATAGATCAGCGTGCGCACCAGTCCGGATCGGCTCGGCGGTAGCTGGTAATACTCACCGCGGAACGGCACGACGCGGAAGTCACTTCGCAGGCCGGCGAGAGCGGCCATGCGGTCAGCCTGCAGACCCGCGCAGACGACCAGCGTGCGCGCGGTCCAGGAACCTGCGGGGCCCGCCGCGGTGACCGCCTCGGCGGTTTCGGTGAGTGTGGTGACCTCGGCATTCAACACGATTTCAGCGCCGGCGGCCCGCACCTCATCGGCGAGTGCGGTGGTGACGCGAGTGAAGTCGATGATGCCGGTGGCGGGTACGAATAGTGCGCCGACACCGGTCACATGCGGTTCGCGGCGCGTTAATTCGGCGGTGTCGATAAGTTCGACATCGACGCCGTT
Organism: Nocardia sp. NPDC050630; assembly: GCF_044457245.1. Lineage (NCBI taxonomy): Bacteria > Bacillati > Actinomycetota > Actinomycetes > Mycobacteriales > Nocardiaceae > Nocardia > Nocardia sp. NPDC050630. Next base: position 556,119 of record NZ_JBITGN010000002.1, on the reverse strand, counting down.
GGCGACCGAGCGTTGGTGCAGCGCGATCATCCGCCGGTACTCGGCGGCATCGGTGGCCACCAGCAGCTTTCCGCAGACCTCGAACGGAATATCGTGTGCCGCGGCGAATTCCTTCGTCCAGGCGGCGCCCTTGCGGCACAGGTGGGCCTTCAGACTGTCCGGCGGGTAGTAGATGCCGGAATGAATAACGCCGCTGTTGTGCCCGGTCTGATGCGTCGCGAGTGCGTCGGCCTTGTCGACGAGCACCAAGCTCGCACCGGGATGACGGCGCAGAATCCGATGCGCCGTCGCGACTCCGACGATCCCGCCCCCGATGACACAGAAGTCGTACATGGGACGCAGCGTAGGCGGCTAGATCGCGATGGTGTCGTTCGCCGTCGTGACGGTCGGATTCGGGGTGGCGTCGACCGATGCCTCAGTGGCCGAACCTTCAACGCTCGCAGCGTGTCCGGTGCTGGGCGCTGGATTGCGGTTCAGTCGCACACCGTGTTCGCCGAGGGTCGGATCGGAGAAGGTGAGTATCACTTCGCCGCTGTGCGTATCGAGCTCGGTGCGCAACTGGGTGACGGCGGCCGGGTCGGCATGGATGCCGAGCCGGTCCCGAACCGGTTCGGTGAGCAGGAAATCCGTCAGTACCGTCAGCGCATTGGTATCCACGGTGAAGGCGACGGTATTCGCACGCCCGGGTGCCAGCTGTGCGCCGACATAGGCGCTGCCGAGGCGCAGTTTGCCACTGATTCCGGTGTTGGCAGGCGAATCGGTATGGGCTTGAGAGATTTTCATGGTGCCGTCACTGGGTTCGGCGGGAAAGCGGCCGAATAGTGCGGGCAGATCGCGACTTCCGCCGGTCAGCACGGCATCGGAGAGGACGGGTCCGCGGCCGGTGTCGACATCCGGAATGCGGACCGCGGGTGGTGCGGCGATATCGTTGGTGGCGTGCTGGGCGTCGGCCATCTGATGGACGATGTAGGCACCGGAGGCGACAGTGAGAGTGAGGCTGGCGGCGCCGGCGAGCACGATGGCGGTATGCCGAGCGATCTGGGCAGGCTTACGTGATGCCACGATGCGTTCCTTTCCGTCCGCCCCTGAACCCCTCACCGCGCGGCCCGCATCGTTGAAAGCCGTACGCTTGTCCAGGTTACCGGGGCAGCCGCAGGTAGCACCGCATGGAAGAGATCAGCATCACAAAGCCGGGTGACGCCCGCGATACCGAACTCGAACCGGATGGCGTCGTCGATGTTTCCACCAGCTGACAAGCGGGTAAATATACTTGGCTGGCGAGCGCCATTCTCGACTGCCACATCGAGACACCCGGCCAACGGCGTCCGGCCGACACGAACGGCGCACCCAAGTGTGGCGCTCGCCCGCACCTGCATTCCGGTCGGACCCGATTCGGCGGGTCAGGCGAACTGGCTCGCCGACCGCCCGTCCCCCGTCGGTCCCGCGAAAGCCTGTGCGATGGTGAGCCATTCGGCGGCGTCCGCACCCACTGCGTCCAACGCCAGATCGTCACGGTGACGGCGCTGCGTCACCAGCAGGCAGAAGTCCAGTGCCGGACCGGTCACATACTGCGCGGCGTCCTCGGGACCCCAGGACCACACGCCGCCATCCGGTGCGGTGAGTTCGACCCGGAATTCCTCGGTGGGCACGGTCTTGCCGCGCACGGTGTAGGCGAAATCCCTGGTCCGCACGCCGATATGGGCGACCGTGCGCAGCCGGGCGGTCGGTGTCCTGCTCAGCCCGAGTGCGTCGGCGATGTCCTGGCCGTGTGCGAAGGTCTCCATCATCCGCGCGCTGACCATGGACGCCGGGCTCATCGGCGGTCCGAACCACGGCAGTTTGGTGCCGGAGGGCACCGCGCGCAGGGCATCGATCAGAGCGGCACGGCCGCGACGCCATCGGTCGAGCAGTTCGGCGGCCGGTGCGGTGGACGCCTCGTCGGCGGCCTCGTCGACGAAGGTAAATGCCTTCGGGCCCGCCTCCGCCACCAGCTCCGCGAAACCGTCCGGATCGGTGGCGGCCAGCGCGGCAACCTCATCGGTCCAGGCCAGATGGCCGATCTGATGGGCGATACTCCAGCCGGGGGCGGGTGTCGGCGTGGACCAATCCGCCAGCGGCGCGACGATCCGTTCCAGTTCCGTGCAGTCGTCGGCGAAATCGCGCAGGAGCGCGTTCAGGTCGGCCATCTGATCCCTGTCCCGTCCAGGCGTACTGCTTCGTACTTCGTCGCGGTTCAGCATCGCAGCGGTCCAGAAAAAATGCAAGCATGCGTGCTTGTATTTGGCGCAGCCTCGGTGTCGACCGGATTCCGGCCGGTTACCAGCCGAAAATCGTCAGGTGCGCGGCTCCGACCACCAAGCCGAGCAGTGCGCCGTGCAGGTACAGCAGCCAGGCATCCTGTTCGACCGAGGCATAGAACATCTCCATGAACTCACCCGGAGTGAGGTCCTGGAGCTTGCGCGCGGCGAACTCGTCGATCTTCTTGGCCTGTTCGAGGGTGAACTCCTCGTCCTCGACCAGGCTCGGGGCCAACCCGACTGCCGCGCCCGCGGCGCCGACCTTGAGATTGTCGAATTGACGGCGGCCGAAGGCGACGCGCACGATCGACGTCGTAGGGCCGAGTTGGCGATGGATCTCATCGGAGACCAACCGCTCGATCAACTGTCTGGTCTTATCGCCGTTCGGGCCGTCGAGCAACTCCTTGGACAGGTTCGGCAGCGTCAGCACCTGGTAGGCGAGGATATGCGCGAGATCGGTTGCCGCCTGCGGTTGCCGCTTGGCCAGCAGCGCCTGCTTCCACAAATACTTGTAACGCGGCTGCGGGTCTCCCGGTTCGAAGACCATTTTGACCGCGATGACATTCACGATCACGCCGATCGCCGCCGAGACAAGCAGCACGATCACCCAACCCGGCACCCAACCGAACACCGGAATGGTGTGGTGCACATGCATATACAGTGCCAGCAGCAGCCCGAACGGCGCACCGAGCAGACCGATGCGCACCATGAAACGCAATTCGGGGGCGGCGATGGTGGTCGTCAGATCCTTGAGGATGTACGGGTTTTCCTGCAGATACCGAATGACGAAGGATTTGATATCGATGAGCTGATCGACATTCTCGCCGAGCGATTCGAAGGCCCGCCTGGTCAATGCGGGCAATTCGCGGTCCACCCGCTGATAGATGACCTGTTTCATCGCCCTCGGCACGCCCCGCCACAGGTCTGGATTCTCGCGATACATCACCTGGTCGACGATCGGTTTGACCTGCTTGCTCGCCAGTAGCGCGAGATAATCGGCAATACTTTCCAGATCCAACTCGTGGATGAAATCCCGCGGACTGCCGATGCGCATCAGCGCCTTGTCGACACAAATACTGGCCATCTTCTCCGCGCGCGCCGGAATAAATCCCTGGAATCCCAACCGGCGGCCGTCGCCGGAGAACGTCGGCAGCACCTGGACCCGGCGCGGAAAGTACGGATACAACACCTGGAGGCCGGGAATCCGAATTCCGCGAAAGACGACCGGCCAGAACAGCATCAACACACCGGTCCAGTTGGTGAGCCACCCGGCGAGCGCACTGAAGATCGGAAAGGTGATCAGATCGACGGAGAACTTCGACAGGCCGGTCAGCTCTTCCCAATCGATGAACACTCCGGATGTGAGTGTTGTCATCGTGGGATCCCCCTAAAGCCGCCCAGGTGCTGAGATATCTAGCTGCCAACATTCTCATTGGCTCCGACAGGGTGTCAATGCGACCGATCGCTGTGAGCGAACGTGGGCAGCGGTGCGGAACAAACGTGGAACGCCCGGGGTTGACTGGACGTCGCTCAACTTTTGGAAGGGTCGAACACGTGACTACACCACAGAACCTGCCGGTCCTGTTCCTGACCGATCCGATCGTGCTGCCGGGCATGGTCGTGCCCATCGAACTGGACGAATCGGCGCAGGCCGCCATCGACGCCGCGCGCGCCGCGAATACCGACGCGGTGCTGCTCGCGCCCCGATTAACCGAGGGCTATGCCTCCTACGGTGTCGTCGCCACCATCGAACAGGTGGGCCGGATGCGCGGTGGCGCGCCCGCCGCGGTACTGAAGGCCGAACGGCGGGCCAAGATCGGTCACGGGGTCACCGGACCGGGTGCCGCGCTGTGGGTCGAGGCCGAACCGGTGGAAACTCCCGCCGCCGACGGTCGCACCAAAGAGCTTGCCGCCGAGTACAAGAAGCTGGTCGTTTCGGTGCTGCAGCGTCGAGAGGCCTGGCAGATCATCGACGCGGTCAATCAGCTGACCGATCCGTCGGCGATCGCCGATACCGCGGGCTACGCGCCGTACCTGAGCGCCGACGAGAAGCGTGAACTGCTCGAAACCCCCGATACCGCACAGCGTTTGACCAAGCTGATCGAGTGGACCAAAGCACATATCGCCGAGGCCGAGGTCACCGAGAAGATCAGCGAAGATGTCCGCGCGGGCATGGAGAAGAGCCAACGCGAATTCCTGCTGCGCCAGCAGCTCAATGCCATTCGCAAGGAACTCGGCGAGGACGAACCCGACGGCGCCGACGACTACCGAACCCGGGTCGAGCAGGCCGACCTGCCCGATGACGTGCGCGCCGAGGCGCTGCGCGAGGTCGGTCGACTGGAGCGGGCCAGCGATCAGAGCCCGGAATCCGGCTGGATCCGGACCTGGCTCGATACCGTCCTAGACCTGCCGTGGACCGTGAAAACCACGGATAGCACCGATGTTTCGGCCGCCCGCGCGGTGCTCGACGCCGATCACCACGGCCTGGACGAGGTCAAGGATCGTATGGTCGAGTACCTGGCTGTGCGCTCCCGCCGCGCCGCGCGCGGGCTCGAGGTCGTCGGCGGACGTGGTTCGGGCGCCGTGCTCGCGTTGGTCGGCCCGCCCGGTGTCGGCAAGACCTCGCTCGGTGAGTCGGTGGCGCGGGCCATGGGCCGCAAGTTCGTTCGCGTCGCCCTCGGTGGTGTGCGCGACGAGGCGGAGATCCGTGGTCACCGGCGCACCTACGTCGGCGCGCTGCCGGGCCGGATCGTGCGTGCCATCAAGGAGGCGGGATCGATGAATCCCGTTGTCCTGCTGGACGAAATCGATAAGGTCGGCTCGGACTTCCGCGGTGATCCGGCCGCGGCGCTGCTCGAGGTGCTGGATCCGGCGCAGAACCATACGTTCCGCGATCACTACCTGGATCTGGATCTGGACCTGTCCGATGTGCTGTTCATCGCGACCGCGAATGTCATGGAGACCATTCCCGGTCCGCTGCTGGACCGCATGGAAATGATCACCGTCGACGGTTACACCGAGGACGACAAGGTGGCCATCGCCCGCGACTTCCTGGTGCCACGGCAGCTCGAGCGCAATGCGCTTACCGCCGAGGAGGTTTCGATCACCGAGGCGGCATTGCGTGAGGTCGCTGCCAACTACACCCGGGAAGCCGGTGTGCGGCAGATGGAGCGGTTGATCGCGAAGGCCTTGCGCAAGGCCGCGACTCGGCTTTCCGAGGACGGCGAAGGTTCGGCCGACAATGTGGTGTCGCTGGGTTACGACACCGAGCTGGGCTACGACTCGCTGATCATCGATCTGGACAACCTGAAGGACTACCTGGGCCGCCCGCGTTTCACCCCGGATTCGGTGGAACGCACCGCGGTCCCCGGTGTGGCAACGGGTCTGGCGGTCACCGGTCTCGGCGGCGATGTGCTCTACATCGAGGCCAATGGTGCCGAGGGCGAGCGTGCGCTCACCCTGACCGGTCAGCTGGGTGATGTCATGAAGGAGTCGGCGCAGATCGCCCTCACCTACGTGCGCTCGCACCTGGCGGAGATCGGCATCGAACCGTCGGTGCTGGATCGCAATATCCACATCCACTTCCCGGCGGGTGCGGTGCCGAAGGACGGGCCCTCGGCGGGTGTCACCATGGTCACCGCCCTGGTGTCGCTGGCACTCGGTCGGCAGGTGCGCGCGGATGTCGGCATGACCGGTGAGGTCACGCTGAACGGCCGGGTGCTGCCGATCGGCGGGGTGAAGCAGAAGTTGATGGCAGCGCAGCGCGCGGGGCTGAAGACGGTATTCATCCCAGCCCGCAACGAGCCGGATCTGGACGACGTGCCCGCGGATGTGTTGGCCGCGTTGGATGTGCGCCCGGTCGCCGATGTGGCCGACATCCTGGCCTACGCCATCGAGCCGGTCGTCGAACCGGCGGCGGCGACTCCCGCCTTCGCGGCGAGCGCCTGATATCCGCCTCGAACGGGCCGTACCTGCGGGTACGGCCCGTTCCGTATGCATGGTCGCCGTGACCGCGACGCAAGGGCGATGCAAGCCCGCGCGCACATGATCCTGGCATGACTTCTACGCAGCGGATTCCCGTTCTCGTTGTCGGCGGCGGCCTGGTCGGACTATCGGCCGCGCTGTTCCTCGAATATCACGATGTCCCCTATGTTCTCGTCGAAAAACGGACCAAGGCGTCGGCGTTGCCGAAGGCGCGCGGCCTGCATACCAGGACCACCGAGCTGTTCCGTCAGGTCGGCGTCGAGGGGCGGGTCGAGCAGGCCGCCGCGACCGCACTGCGGGCGGGCAGCTTCGGTGGCGCGAGCCGAGGCACCAGCCTGATCACCGCCGAGCCGCTCGACCTCGGTCACTTGCGGGCGGCAATGGCGGCGGCCGACCCCAGCCCGTCGCAGTTCTGCTTCTTGCCCCAGGTACTGCTCGAGCCGGTGCTCGCGGAGCAGGCACGCGAACGCGGTGGTGACCTCCGATTCGGGGTCGAGCTCGTCGACTTCGAAACCGATGACGCGGGTGTCACCGCAACCCTGCGTGACGAGTCGGGCCACCGCTCGGTTATCCGGGCCGACTACCTCATCGCGGCCGACGGTGCGGCCAGCCCGATCCGTCGGGCACTGGGTATCGATGGCTGGGAACTGCCGCCGACGCGCTACTACATCAATGCCTTTGTGCGGACGGATCTTACCGGGGTGCTGGGCGGTCGCACCTTCAGCCAGTGCGAGATCAGCAACGACACCATGCGCGGACTCGTCTTATCCAAGAACAACACCGACGAATGGTCCTTCCAGCTCGAATACGATCCGACCCGTGAGACGGCCGCGGACTATCCGGACGAACGCTGCGTCGAGCTGATCCGCGCCGCGATCGGCGTGCCCGATATCGAGGTCGAGGTGCTGGCGCGAAGTGCTTGGGACACCGGCAGTTTCGTGGCCGACGAGTATCGGCGCGGCCGGGTCTTCCTCGCCGGTGACGCCGCCCACCGGCACGCGCCGTGGGGTGGTTTCGGCGGCAATACCGGTGTCGCCGACGCACATAATCTGGTCTGGAAACTGGCCGCCGTGCTTTCGGGTACCGGCGGACCCGCACTGCTCGATTCCTATCAGGCCGAACGCTGGTCACGTGCGATCATCGCCGCCGAGCAGGCCAATCTCGGAGACGACTTCGAAACCCGCTACGGCATCGAAACCCCTGACAACGCAGGGATTTTGGCGCGGCGGTTGGATTTCGGGGCGGTAATGTCGCGCTTCCGGTACGCGTCGAGCGCGGTATCGCGTAAGCCAGCGGATTGCATCGAATGGGTCGAACCGCACGTCGATCGGCTGACCGGACAGGTCGGAACGCGACTGCCGCACCTGTGGCTCGACGCCGAGCACACCACCTCGACCTTGGATCTCTGTGGACCCGGTTACGCGATACTGATCGCCGGGAACTCGGCTGCCTGGCGCGATGCCGCGGCCGATGCGCAGCGCGAGACCGGTATCGAGATCGCGGTGCACGGCTTGGGCGCCGAATGGGGTGCCTGCACCGATCTGCCGGAGGGTGGGGCGCTGCTGGTGCGTCCGGACGGGCATGTGGCGGCACGTTCGGATCAGGGCCTGTATCCCAGGTCGCTGGTCGCGACGTTACGGTCGCTCATGGGCTGGTCGGCGTCGGTGCTGGACACCAAGGCGACGGCTTGATCCTGAGGGGCGTTTCCGGTGTGCCGCACAGTGATCCGCAATGGACCTCAGCTGCCGTCGGCCCCTAGTTCGCGCTCGACGGAGCGTGCATTGCCCTGGGCGACCGCGCACAGCACTGGTTCGGCGTCCGCAGTCTCGGCATAGATTTCGCACACGACGACGGCCTGCCGCCGCGTAGACCCGGTGACGGTGGCTTCGGCGCGCAGCCGGGTACCGGCGGCAGGCCGCAGGTAGGTGATAGTGAAGCCGCCGGTCAGCACATTGGCGCCGAGCACCGTGCCCGCGGCGAAGGTGAGGGCGTTGTCGGCCGCGTAGGACACCACACCGCCGTGTACGAAGCCGAATTGCTGGCCCAGCTCGGGACGGACGGGAATGATGAGGGTCGCCGCGCCGTCGCCGAATGCGGTGATCTCGGTGCCGACCAACTGCGCGAACGGCTGCGCGGCGAGCACCTGCTTCGCGAGTTCCAGGTCGAGGGTGATCGTTGGCATGGATGACTCCGTTCAGTCGTTGGTTGTGCCCAGCGCCTGCCAGGCGGCATCGGCTAGTTCGCGCGCGACATCGGTTGGGGCGGTGCGGATGTCACCGCCGAGCCAGTGTCGCGAGTACTCCTGCGCCGGGCCGAGCCACAGTGCGTAGACAAGGTCGAACTCGAGATCGCGCACCGCGCCGTAGCGGGCGTGGGTACGCCACCAGCGCAATACATTGCGCAGGAATTCGCGGTTGCTGTCGCTATCGCGGACGCCGGGCGGCCGAGCCGAGGTGAGAACCTTGGCTCGGTACTGATTTTCGGTAACCCACCGCAGATGTTCGGTGACGCCCGCGCTGACCCCCGCGCGTGCATCGGTGCTTTCGCCGACAACCACCCAGAAGTGCTCCTGATAGTCGGCGAGCGCATGCGTCCACACCTCGCGATATAGCTCCGCCTTATCCGGAAAGTGGTGGTAGAGCGCACCGACACTGGCCCCCGCCGCATCGCGGATCTGGGTCAGCGTGGTCTCCAGCGTCCCCCGTTCCGCGAACTGTCGCTCGGCCGCCAACAGCAACCGATCTCGAATCTTCATGACCAGAATTTAGTTCTGTTTTGTGGGCGGCGCAATGCCAGGCCGGTCAGCGCGGAACGGTCAGACGGTCGGACGGGGCCGGCGCAACAGCCAGGCCAGGAACGATCGCCGCGGCGGGCGCGGATACTTCGCCACCACGGCCCCAGAGCCGATCGCCCCGTCGACTCGGAGCAGCGGCGATCCGGGCAGACTGCCCTCGGTCGCTTTGTTCTTGACGGTGCCGCTGCTGGCCTGCACCCGATCGAGGTCGACCCGCCAGCCGCGCGGCACGATCAATTGGACCCTGCCGGAACCCACGGCGACATGCACCACGACCTCGCGATGTGGGCACAGTGCCTGTGTGAAGTCGATTTTGATGCTGCCGGAGCTGCATTCAGCTGTGATCTCGGCCGGGACGATCCACGCGCCGACCTTCGCCCGCGCCCCACTGCTGGTGCGCAGTTCGATGGGTTCGCGTGCAGCGGCGATCACCGGCAGATCGGCGGTGATGGCGACGAGTTCCTGTGCCGTCTGCGCCGAATAGACCGCTACCAGCCGTTTATCCAGTTCGAGCAGATCGAGTTGCCCCTCGTCGACAGCGAGTTGCAGCTGCTTGGCCACGACCTCGCGATCGATATCGCCGACCCGAACCGCGGGCAGGTTGTCCGGTGCGTCGGTCATGCGACACGCGCTCCTCCGCCTCCCCGCGCCTTATGCCGGCCGTGGGATGCATCCGAAATCACGTCGCGGGCCGCCGGTTGGTCGCTGGGCCCAGTTTTGGACGTTCCCGACGAGTTACCCATGTCCGTGCGAAATCAGTTCTTGCGTTGTCGAGTTTGGACGATACACCCGTCGTACGATCGCAGCAGCCGAACAAAGGGAAGCCCTAGTTCATGCCCAGGTGGCTGCTGCACGTCGATCTCGACCAGTTCCAGGCGGCGGTGGAATTCCGCCGCCATCCGGAGCTGCGCGGCCTGCCGGTCATCGTCGGCGGCAATGGTGATCCCGACGAACCGCGCAAGGTGGTGACCTGCGCGTCGTATCCGGCTCGGGCATTCGGAGTACGCGCCGGGATGGCTTTGCGCTCGGCCAAACGCAAATGTCGCGACGGGATCTTCCTGCCGCTGGATATGGCCACCTATGAGGAGGCCTCCGAAGAGGTGATGGCGCTGCTGCGGACCTTTCCCGGCCGCGTCGAGGTGTGGGGTTGGGACGAGGCCTTCCTCGCCGCCGATACCGACGATCCGGAGCAGCTCGCGCGCGAAATCCGCAGCGCCATTGCGCAATTGGAGCTGACATGTGCGATCGGCATCGGCGACAACAAGCTCACCGCCAAGCTGGCGACCGGCTTCGCCAAATCCGCTGGCAAATCCTCGGCCGCACCCGCGGATACCGATGGTGCGGCGGCGGGCATTTTCCGGCTCACCGCCGCGAACTGGGTCGAGGTAATGGCGCATCGTCCGACGAACGCACTATGGGGCATCGGAAACCGGATCGCCGCGCGAATGTCCGAACTCGGCATCGAAACCGTCGCCGACCTGATGGCTGCCGACCGCCAGCGCCTCGCCGCCGAATTCGGTCCGAATACCGGCCCGTACTTCTGGGTGCTCGGCCACGGTAAGGGCGATACCGATGTCACCACCGAACCTCGAGTTCCGGTGGGCCGCAGCAAATCCGAGACCTTCCCACACGACCTGACCGACCCCGAGGAGATCCGCACACAGGTGGCGAGACTGGCCACCGAGGTGGGCGAGGAGATGGCCGCCGCGGGCCGCATCCCGCTGCGCGTCTCGGTGACCGTCCGCAGCAATACCTTCTACACCCGCAGCAAACAGGAGAAACTCCCCGAGCCGACCACCGATATCGCGGCCATTGTGGAAACCGCTTTGCGCATCATCGACCGATTCGACATCGATCGTCCGGTCCGGCTGCTCGGCGTCCGCCTCGAACTCCTACCGCAATAGCCGAGGCCGAGGCGAAGATCCACCCCGGCGGCCGCCGACGCTCGTATGCTCGTCGGCATGGAGTTCTGGGCGATGGTGGCACAAGAATCGGACAGTGGGATCGTGCTCACGCGACGGCAGGTCAACGAGGACTTCCTCGGGCCGGGTGAGGTCACGATCAAGGTGCACTACTCGAGCGCGAACTACAAGGACGGGCTGGCGATCACCGCGGGCGGTGGCGTGGTCCGGAACTATCCGATCATCCCGGGCATAGATATCACCGGTGAGGTCGTCACGTCCGAGGTCGACGATTTCGCGCCCGGTGACCAGGTGGTGGCACACGGCTACGACATCGGCGTTTCGCATCACGGCGGCTTCGCCGAATACGCCAGGGTGCCCGCCGACTGGGTGGTCAAGCTCGACGGTCTCAGCACCCGTGACGCTGCCGCACTCGGCACCGCCGGTTTCACCGCCGCGCTCAGCGTGCAGGGTCTGCTCGATCACGAACTCACTCCGGAGACCGGCGCGGTGCTGGTCACCGGGGCGACGGGCGGTGTCGGCAGCGTGGCCATCGATATCCTGTCCGGCCTCGGCTTCGAGGTGATCGCCTCGACCGGGAAGACCGATGCGGGTGATCGACTGGCCGAACTCGGCGCGAACGAGGTGATCGGCCGGCTGCCCGAGGATCCGGATGCGAAACTGCGGCCACTGTCGAAAGCCACCTGGGCCGGTGCGGTGGACAGCGTCGGCGGCAAATCCCTCGCCTATATCCTCAGCGCGATCGGCTACGGCGGTGCGGTCGCGGTCAGCGGGCTTACCGGCGGCTCGGATCTGCCGACCACCGTCCTGCCGTTCATCCTCCGTGGCGTATCGCTGCTCGGCATCGACTCCGCGTACGTCCCGATCGACAAGCGGCGTGCGCTGTGGGCTCGACTCGCCGATGAGCTACGACCCCAACACCTTTCGACCATCGAGAACTTCGCTCCGATCACCGAGGCCGAAAAGGTCCTGCACGCCATTCAGCATGGCGGTCACTCAGGCCGCACCGTATTCGGCGTCGCCGGGGAATTCTGACAGTACACATCGAAGCCCGGCTCGAGCCGGGCTTCGATGTGTTCAGGCCGCGACTTCGACCGGTTCGTCCGCGAACTGCGTGCGGTAGAGCTCGGCATAGCGTCCGTCGGCGGCGAGCAGTTGGGTGTGCGTGCCGCGTTCCACGATCCGGCCGTCCTCGAGCACCAGGATCTGGTCGGCGGCGCGAATGGTGGAGAGGCGATGTGCGATGACGAGTGCGGTCCGGCCATCCAGCGCCTCGGAAAGCGCCTCTTGGACAGCGGCTTCCGAGGTCGAGTCCAGTGAGGCGGTCGCTTCGTCGAGGATCACCACGCGTGGCTGCTTGAGCAGTAGCCTGGCAATGGTCAGTCGCTGGCGTTCACCGCCGGAGAGGCGGTAGCCGCGTTCGCCGACGACGGTATCCAGGCCGTCTTGCAGTGACGTCACCAGCTCACGTAACCGGGCCCGCTGCAACGCATCCCACAGCTCGGCCTCGGTCGCATCCGGTCGGGCCAGCAGCAGATTGGCGCGGATGGTGTCGTGGAACAGGTGGCCGTCCTGGGTGACCAGGCCGACGGTGTCTCGGATCGAGGTAGTGGTCAGGTCGCGCACGTCGGTACCGTTCAACCGCACCGCTCCCCCATCTACGTCGTAGAGGCGGGAAACGAGTTGGGCCACAGTGGATTTCCCGGCACCAGAGGAACCGACCAGCGCGACGAGCTGACCGGGCTCGGCCCGTAGCGACACATTGTGCAGCACCTCGACCCCGCCGCGGGTATCCAGTGTCGCGACATCCTCCAGCGAGGCGAGCGACACTTTATCGGCCGACGGGTAGCCGAAGGTGACGTTATCCAGTTCCACGGCGACCGGGCCTTCGGGCACCGTGACGGCATCCGGTGCGTCCTCGATCAGTGGCTTCAGATCCAGTACCTCGAAGACCCGCTCGAAGCTCACCAGCGCGGACATGATTTCCATCCGCGCGCTGGCCAATGCGGTAAGCGGCGTGTAGAGGCGGGTCAGCAGCAGTGAAAGCGACACCACCGCACCGGCATCCAGCTGGTCTCGTAGCGCGTACCATCCGCCGAGGCCGTAGACCAGTGCCAGCGCCAGCGCCGAGACCAGGGTCAGCGAGGTGACGAAAACCGTCTGCAGCATGGCCGTGCGCACTCCGATATCGCGCACTCGACGCGCCCGCAGCGCGAATTCGTCCGACTCCTGCTGCGGTCGTCCGAACAGCTTCACCAGCGTCGCGCCGGGTGCGGAGAAGCGTTCGGTCATCTGGGTACTCATGGCCGCATTGAGGCCAGCGGCTTCCCGCTGCAATGCGGCCAGGCGATTGCCCATCCGTCGCACCGGAACCACGAAAACCGGCAGCAGCACCAGCGCGAGCAGTGTGATCTGCCAGGAGATGCGGACCATCACGGCAAGGGTGAGCGCGAGGGTGACCAGATTCGTGACGACACCGGAGAGTGTGTCGCTGAACGCGCGCTGCGCTCCGATCACATCGCTGTTCAGGCGGCTGACCAGCGCGCCGGTGCGGGTCCGGGTGAAGAACGCGACGGGCATTTTCTGCACATGATCGAACACGGCCGTGCGCAGATCCAGAATCAGCCCCTCACCGATCCGCGAGGACAGCCAGCGGATGATCACCCCGAGCGCGGCATCGATCACCGCGAGCCCGGCGATCAGAATCGCGAGGGTCACCACGACGCGCGGCGCCGCGCCGCCGACGATGTCGTTGACCACCCGACCGGCCAGCACCGGCGTCGCCACCGCGAGCAGTGCGGACACCACGCTGAACAGCAAGAACGCGCCGATTCGGCGGCGGTGCGGCCGCGCGAACCGCAGAATGCGCCGCGCCGTCGCGAGCCGGAACGGCCGCTGCTCCTGCGGCGCGTTCGCCCGCCGATACATCTGGCTCCAGGCCACCGATTCGATACTCACCGTGCTGCTCCCTCTCGCTCCCCACCCATCGAACACCTGGCCACCGACACTAAGACCTCAACCATGGTTGAGTGCAAGCTGTTTCCATCCGAATTCCGCGTACAGCGAAACCACCGCACCCGGTCCCCGGCACCCGCCACAGGGTGCGGATCCGGCAAGGGTGTCCGGATCCGGACATGAGTGCCGATTCGGAGCAGAGTACGGCTCGGGACAAAGGGGCCGGATGCGGCGCGTGGTCGCGGATGTGCGTGCATAGGCTGGTGGGGTGAGCGAGGACCAGATGTCCGATGCGTTGCGTCGCAAGATCGCGGGTGAGGTCGACACGTCATTGCGTCGGCGTGCCGAGTACTCCTCCGATGCGTCGAACTATCGGGTGCTCCCGGTCGCGGTCGTCTTTCCGCGGGGTGGCGAGGATGTGGCGCGCACGCTCGAATTCGCTCGCGGTAATGGTCTGACGGTTACCGCGCGGGGTGCGGGGACTTCGGTCGCGGGTAATGCTGTCGGGCCAGGGATCGTGGTGGACTTCAGTCGGTATATGAATGGCATCGGTGAGCTGGATCCGCAACGGCGCCTCGCGCGCGTCCAGCCCGGTGTCGTCCTTGCCGAATTGCAGCGCAAGGCGGGGGTGCACGGGCTGCGGTTCGGGCCCGATCCGTCGACGCAGAATCGCTGCACGCTGGGCGGGATGATCGGCAACAATGCGTGCGGACCGCATGCTGTGGCGTGGGGGCGCACCTCGGATAATGTGCGTGAGCTGCGCGTTCTCGATGGGACGGGAGCCGAGCGGACGCTTGCGGGCGACCTGTCCGAAATTCCGGGCCTACCCGAATTCACCAGGTCGAGTCTCGCGGTGATCCGCACCGAACTCGGCCGATTCGATCGGCAGGCCTCCGGCTATGGGCTGGAACATCTACTGCCGGAACGTGGTTCGGCGGTCGCGAAGTCATTCGTCGGCACCGAGGGGACCTGCGGTTTGCTGCTCGAAGCGACGGTAGATCTGGTCCCGCTACCGCGGGCAACCGTCCTCACCGTGCTCGGCTATCCCGATATCGCCACGGCCGCAGACGATGTCGCGGCGGTAATGGCCTGCGATCCGATTGCCGTGGAGGGCATCGATGCGCGACTCGTCGATATCGTGCGCGTACATCGCGGGGCCACCAGCGGTGTGCCGCAACTGCCGCGCGGTAGCGGTTGGCTGTTCGTCGAGTCCGCCGGTGATACGCCCGCCGAGGCGTATGCCGCGGCCGAGAAGCTCTGCCGGAGCGTCGATGCGCTGGACTCCAGGATCGTCACCGATCCCGGTGTCGCCGCGGCACTGTGGCGAATCAGGGCGGAGGGCGCCGGACTGGCGGGTCGCACTCCGGCGGGTCATCCGGCCTGGCCGGGCTGGGAGGATGCGGCCGTCCCGCCGGAGCATCTCGGTGCGTATCTGCGTGACTTCGCCGCGCTGACAAAAGACCACGGCGTGGACGGACTGCTCTACGGTCACGTCGGCGACGGCTGCATCCACGTCCGCCTCGATCTGCCGATCGCGAATGCGCCGCAACGCTTTCGGAACTTCATCCACGATGCGGCCGAGCTCGTGGTCCGCTACGGCGGTTCGCTGTCCGGCGAGCACGGCGACGGCCGGGCCCGCTCGGAGTTGCTCTCGCTCATGTACTCCCAGGACGCACTCGACGTATTCGCGGGTTACAAGGCGCTTTTCGATCCGGACGATGCGCTGAACCCCGGCGTCCTGGTCGCTGCGCGGCCCATCGATGCCGATCTGCGGCTCGTCGGAGTGCGGCCGGTCGGTGGGCGTGGTTTCGCATTTCCGCACGACAATGCCGATATCGCCACCGCCGTGCATCGCTGCGTCGGTATCGGCAAATGCCGCGCCGACACCCGCGCGTCCGGTGGTTTCATGTGCCCGTCGTATCTGGCCACCGCCGACGAGAAGGACAGCACCCGCGGCCGCGCGCGCGTGCTGCAGGAGGTGGTGCGCGGCGCACTCCCGTGGTCGTCGGATGCGGTCGCCGAATCGCTCGATCTGTGCCTGTCCTGCAAGGCGTGTCGCTCCGACTGCCCGGCCGGGGTCGATATGGCGACCTATAAATCCGAGGTACTCCACCGCCGCTACCGGCACCGGCCGCGGCCCATCGATCACTACGCACTGGGATGGCTGCCGCGCTGGCTCGGTGTCGCGGGTCGCATGCCGCGAGCCGCGAACGCGCTGGCCGAAATCGGATGGTTGCGTCGAATCGGCTTGCGCGTGGGCGGAATTGATCCGAGACGTGACCTACCGCGACTCGCCGACCGCAGTTTCCGCAGGATCTGGCAGGCCCGGGGCGAGTCGGCCGGGGCCCCCGAAGTGCTGCTGTGGATCGATACCTTCACCGATGCCTTCGACCCCGAGGTAGCCCAGGCCGCAGTACAACTGATGGAATCCCTCGGCTACCGAGTCCGAATACCACGGCGACGCGTGTGCTGCGGCCTCACCTGGATCAGTACTGGACAACTCGATGGCGCTCGGGCCCGGCTGCGCGCGACATTGGCCGAACTGGACGAACATGTGCGCGGCGGCGGCATTATCGTCGGCCTCGAGCCGTCCTGCACCGCGGTGCTGCGCGTGGATCTGCCGGAACTGCTACCGGAGGACCCACGCGCGACCGCGACCGCCGCCGCCGTGCGCACCCTCGCCGAATTCCTTGCCGAACAGCCGAACTGGCGGCCGCCAGCGCGACCGGGACAGTCGGTAGTCGTCCAACCGCATTGCCATCACCATGCCGTACTCGGCTTCGACGAAGATCGCCGAATATTAGCTAGCATGCGGATAAATGTGACTGAGGTCACCGGATGCTGCGGTCTGGCCGGAAACTTCGGAATGCAATCCGGCCATTACGACATTTCGGTCGCGGTTGCCGAGAATGGCTTGCTCCCGGCATTGCGGAATGCCGACGGCGATTCGATCTTGATAGCCGATGGGTTCTCGTGCCGAACCCAGGCCATGCAGCTGAGCGGCCGCCGAGGACTACACCTCGCGCAATTCCTGCTCGGCGAATGAGACTCAGCTGCCGAACGGCAGCGTGCCGGGCGGAATCTGGTAGCCCGAGCTGCCCGCGGAAACCCCGCCCCAGGCATTGAGCAACCAGTTGAGCACGTTGGTGATCATTTCATACCTCCGTTATGGCGACTGCCAGCTGTTTGCCGAACGCAACAATATCGCCGCACTTATTCGGCGCGTTACAAAATGGCGGCTATCTGCGATTATGCCGAATCTGTATGGAAAATCGCACATTCGGGCCGAAACAATTGTGAGCCGGGCAACATTGCAGGCCGGCGTGCTCGCCGCGCACCCTCCGGGGCACAATGAGGCGGTGCGCAATCAGACGGCCGCGCCGGACCTGAGCCCGACCAGCCTGACCAGGACGATCACGGCCGAACGGCCGATCGATCTCGCGTCCACCCTAGCGCCCCTTTCCCGCGGCCACGGCGACCCATGTCACCAGGTCACCCACGATGGCGCGCACTGGCACGCCTCCCGGATGCCCGCTGGCCCGGTCACCTACCGCCTGACCCAGGGCGATCGCCACACCGTCGACGCCCGCGCCTGGGGTCCGGGTGCGGCCGAATTCCTCGACGGTCTGGACCACATGCTGTGCCTGGACGAGGATGTCTCCGACTTCGCCCCCGAACATCCGAAGCTCGTCGACGCGCACCGCCGTTTCCCCGGACTACGCATGCTACGCACCGGCCTGGTATTCGAAGCCTTGGTACCTGCCGTGCTGGAACAGAAGGTGCACACCGTCTCCGCCCGTGCGTCCTGGCGAAAGCTGGTGCGACAGTTCGGATCTCCCGCGCCCGGCCCGGCACCCGCCGGACTGCTGTTGCCACCTGATGCCGACACCTGGCGCAAGATCCCGTCCTGGACCTGGCATCGCGCCAATGTCGGACCACAGCGCGCGCAGACGATCGTGCGCGCGGCCCGGGTGGCGGACGCGCTGGAACGGGCGGCGGCCGAAAGTCCGGCCGAAGCCGCCCGTCGCCTGCGCACGGTGCCCGGTATCGGGGTGTGGACCGCCGCCGAGATCGGGCAGCGCGCCTTCGGCGACGCGGATGCCCTCTCGGTCGGCGACTACCACTTGGCTGCCATCGTCGGCTGGACGCTGCTCGGCGAGCCCATCGACGACGACGCCATGATCGAATATCTGGAACCGCTACGGCCACATCGCTATCGGGCTGTCCGCCTGCTGGAGATCAGCGGTTACGCGCACAAGCCGAAGTTCGGTCCGCGCACCCCGCTCACCGATCACACCTGGCACTGAACGGATCCGCCGGACCACTCGTTTCGGCAGGCCGTATTTCGTCCGCGCGACAGTGTTACGTCGATGTGCCAGGGATTCGGCGGTCACCCAGCGCAGCACGCGAAGGCAGTCGGCGAGCACCTCGGGTATGCCCGGTGGCTCGGCAACGGGCCTCATAACGGCAGGGCGCGCTCGTCCAGCACACATCTGCCCGCCTCGACCAGCGTGGTCCGCGCCGCACGGCGGACCAGGCATCGGTCGACGGTGCAGTCGATATGTAACTGCATTGCGGCGTGGGCTTGTTGGTTGGTCAGCACGCCGGGGTCGTTTCCGCAGGCCAATAGGGATGCGACGGGCAGGTGCAGGTTGGTGAGTTGCATCAGGCGACCTCCGCCCGGCGGCGCACCGCCCGGACTTGTCGGGTGTACCGGGAGATCGGTCCCTGATCCCAGGGTGCCTGTCGAATCGCCATCCCCAACGCCTCGAGTACGGTCAGGCCGACCTCGTCCGCGAGATCGCCGACCGCGGCGAACAGCGATGGCACCACCTCAGCAACCTTCAGTGCGGCGACCGCCTGGTCGCAGGTCAGCGTGCGTCCGGGCAAATAGGAAACCACCCAGCTCTCGTGCCCGACGCTGCGGGCGCGATGTGGGGTCAAATCGCTGGTCATCAAGGACGACGCTATGACACTTACAGCCATGACTCCTCGTTCCTACGTGCGATTCCTGATGCGTGCCCGGAGGTTTCACAGGAGGAGGGAAAGGCGCCTGTTCCGCTCCGGGCACACTCCCAGCACACCATCGCGGCGGGTCGCGAACAGCGTCCTTCGTGGATATCCAAAGATTTGAGGCGAATTCCCAGCACAAAACCCAGCACGGAAGGGAGGATTCTCCATAGTGGACGAAAGAGCCCTCTGCCCAAGCGAAGTGACGGGGAACCGAGCTTGTGGGGTCACCCCGGAGCAACCGCTGGGTTTGCATCCGCGCCCGCGACGTGAGCGGCGGGCCAGGAGGTGGGAGCCTGCGTTACCACGCCAGGGACCCGAGTAGTCGCAGTTGCATACAGAACGGAGCGTGCTGTGTCAGCGAATTCGGCAAGAGCGTCGGAAACCCCGGATCGGCCAACCTCAGAGAACGCCGCCTCCACTCTACCCAGGCGCCAGCTCGGCAGGTACCTCCGAGACTGGCGCACCCAGTCGGGTCTCACCATCGCGGAAGCGTCCAGGTTGATGGAGTGGGGCGCAAGCACGTTGCAGCGCTTGGAAAAAGGCCAGGCCGACCGCATCCGAACCATCGATATCCAAGAACTGTGTCGCATCTACGGCATACCGGACGAATTGTCCGACGGTCTGAAGGGCCTGGCCCAGCAAGCCGCCGTCAAGAGCTGGTGGCATGCCTACGGCGATCTCATCCCCGAAAACTTCGATGTCTATGTCGGTTTGGAGGCGTCGGCGCAGAAGCTCACCTCCTACCAGTCCGAAATCGTACTCGGCCTGCTGCAGATCGCCGACTACGCCAGAGCCCTCAATCGTCTTGGTTATCCCGATGATTCGGAAATCGAGATCGAGCGCCGGGTCCAATTGCGGATGCAGCGCCAAGCGTTGATCACCCGCAAGGTCGCACCGGCGACGGTGAATGTGATCCTGCACGAGTCGGTTTTGCATCGCGTGGTCGGTGGCGCCAAAGTGATGGCGGCGCAGCTACGTCATCTTGCCGATATCAGCACCCAACCCAATATCTCCCTGCGTATCCTGCCGTTCGCGGCCGGTGTTCCGCTCGGAGTGTCCACCGGACCGTTCACGATTCTCGAATTCGGTATCGATGGCAAGGGCCAGCCGATCGAGCCGCCGGTGGTGTACGCGGAGGGTTTTACGGGGGATCTCTACCTCGAAAGACATGCTGATGTTCGGCGGTACGATCGTGCGCACGAGTGCCTCCAGCGCTATGCGCTGGATATTCAACCCAGTAGACATCTGCTCCGGCAGATAGCGAAGGAGTATGTGGCATGAGTTCGGATTTGGTTGGCGCGCAGTGGTTCAAGAGCACCCGCAGCGGTGCCGGCAAGGACTGCGTCGAGGTCGCCTTTCTAGCGGGCGGCGGGGTCGGCGTGCGTGACAGCAAAAATCCCGGCGGACCTGCCCTGGTCTTCGACAGGGGCGCATGGGACGCTTTCACCGCAGGTGTTGCGGGCGGCGAGTTCTGAGGAGTTGCGGGCGTGAGCATCAATGAGGGCGCGAAAGTAGATTTGACCGGCGCGGTCTGGCGTAAGGCCGGGGAGGGCGCGGGTAAAGATAGCGTCGAGGTGGCGCTATTGGATGCCGGGCACGTCGCGCTGCGCGACGGTAAGGATCCGGACGGGCCGGTTCTGGTCTTCACTCCCGGTGAGTGGGCCGCCTTCACGGCGGGTGTGCACGATGGTGAGTTCGACCGGCCCAAGTCGTAGGGCGATCGACCCGGCGGTGCCCTGCCCGCCGGGTCCGGTCGTGTGACGGCGGATCGAGCCCCGCTGTATTTGATCGGATGTGCTCGCCGAAGATCACGAAATAGCGCAGATTCGACAACGAAATTGCGTTTGCCGAAGGCTATTACGGGTAGCCCACTTCTTGTGGACCGTGGGCTCAAGAGTTCCCATCCGCGGTACAAGAAACTGCGGCCGGGCGATTGGATTGAATGGCTGATCGTGGCATTGCTTTTCGCGGTGTCCGCGGTCGGGGTATTCGTCCTGACCGGGTCGTTCCTGTCGGCACTTTTCGTCGGCGTGCTTGTGTGGGTCGTCGCCGTGAGTGTTGTCGCGTTGATATAAGGGTGCGCCGACCGGCCGGGTATTCCTACCCCGGCCGGTGCTCCGATTCGGTTGATCAGCGCCGGAAGAGCTTGTTGCCCAACCAGACCAGCGGATCGTACTTCTTGTCCGCCACCCGTTCCTTCATCGGAATCAGGGCATTATCGGTGATCTTGATATGTTCCGGGCAGACCTCGGTACAGCATTTGGTGATATTGCAGAGTCCGAGCCCCTGTTCTTCCTGCGCCAGCTCGCGACGGTCGGCCACATCGAGCGGATGCATTTCCAATTCGGCGATCCGCATCAGGAACCGCGGTCCGGCGAACGCCTCCTTGTTCTCTTCGTGGTCGCGGACCACGTGACAGGTGTTCTGGCACAGGAAGCATTCGATGCACTTGCGGAACTCCTGGGAGCGCTCCACATCGACCTGCTGCATCCGGTAGTCGCCCGGCTTCAGATCCACCGGCGGCGTGAAAGACGGTATCTCCCTGGCCTTCTGGTAGTTGAATGACACATCGGTCACCAAATCCCGGATCACCGGGAAGGTGCGCATCGGCGTGACGGTGATCAACTCGTCCGGCTGGAAGGTCGACATCCGGGTCATGCACAGCAGCCGTGGCCGACCGTTCACCTCGGCCGAACACGAACCGCATTTACCCGCTTTACAATTCCATCGCACCGCGAGATCCGGGGCCTGGGTGGCCTGCAGGCGGTGGATGATGTCGAGCACCACCTCACCCTCGTTCACCTGCACGGTGAAGTCTTGCAATTCCCCGCCGTCGATATCACCGCGCCACACGCGGAATTTGGCGTCGTAACCCATTCCTACGCCTCGCCTTCCGTGGCTGAAACCGAACCTGCCGGATGGGAGGCGAGTTCGGCTGGGTTGTAATACTTTTCGAGCTCACCCAGATCGAAGAGCGCGAGCAGATCGGCCCGCATCGGGATCTGGTCCTCCGGGGTGACCCGCACGCCGGGCACCGGTCCGTCCGCATCGGCGGGATCGATCGCGCACACCAGCAACCTGTTGCGCCACTCCGGATCCATTGCGGGGAAATCATCGCGGGTGTGTCCGCCGCGACTTTCGGTTCGCAAAAGTGCCGCCTGCGCGACACATTCGCTGATCAGCAGCATATTGCGCAGGTCGAGGGCGAGATGCCAGCCCGGATTGAACTGCCGATGGCCCTCCACCGTCACGCTGTTGAAGCGGGTCCGCAGTTCGGCGAGGCGCTCGATGGCCTCCTGCAACTCGTGCTCTTTGCGGATGATGCCGACCAGATCGTTCATGGCCTGCTGCAGATCGGTGTGCAGGGTGTAGGGGTTCTCCCCGGTCCCTTCGGTCGGCGGATCGAACGGCGCCACCGCGGCTTTCGCGGCCGCGTCGATATCGGCATCGGCCACTGCGGGGCGCGCGGACAGTTGTTCGACGTAGGTCGCGGCGCCGAGTCCGGCCCGCCGACCGAATACCAGCAGATCGGACAGCGAATTGCCGCCGAGTCGGTTCGAGCCGTGCATACCGCCGGAACACTCGCCCGCCGCGAACAAACCGGGCACGGTCGCCGCACCGGTATCCGGATCGACCTCGATGCCACCCATCACGTAGTGACACGTCGGGCCGACCTCCATCGGCTCCTTCGTAATGTCCACGTCCGCGAGCTCTTTGAACTGATGGTGCATCGAGGGCAGCCGCCGCCGGATCTCCTCGGCGGGCAGGCGCGAGGCGATATCCAGGTACACGCCACCGTGTTCGGTGCCGCGTCCCGCCTTGACCTCCGAGTTGATGGCCCGGGCCACTTCGTCGCGTGGCAGCAGATCCGGTGTGCGGCGGGCGGAGTCGTTATCGCGCAACCACTGATCGGCCTCTTCCTCGGTCTCGGCATACTGCCCCTTGAAGACCGGCGGAATGTACTCGAACATGAACCGCTTGCCTTCGGTGTTCTTGAGCACCCCGCCGTCACCGCGCACGCCCTCGGTGACCAGGATGCCCTTCACACTGGGCGGCCAGACCATGCCGGTCGGATGGAACTGCAGGAATTCCATATTGATCAGCGTCGCACCGGCCCGCAGTGCCAGCGCGTGGCCGTCACCGGTGTACTCCCACGAGTTCGAGGTGACCTTGTAGGACTTGCCGATGCCACCGGTCGCGACGACCACCGCCGGCGCCTCGAACAGCACGAACCGGCCGGACTCGCGCCAGTATCCGAACGCACCGGCGATCCGGTCGCCGTCTTTGAGCAATTCGGTGATGGTGCATTCGGCGAAAACCTTGATGCGCGACTCGTAGTCGCCGGTCTCCGCGAAATCCTCCTGCTGCAGCGAAACGATCTTCTGCTGCATGGTGCGGATGATCTCGAGTCCGGTGCGGTCGCCGACGTGGGCCAACCGCGGGTAGGTGTGGCCACCGAAGTTGCGCTGGCTGATCCGGCCGTCGGCGGTCCGATCGAACAGCGCCCCATAAGTTTCCAGTTCCCACACCCGGTCGGGCGCCTCCTGGGCATGCAATTCGGCCATGCGCCAGTTGTTGAGGAACTTGCCACCGCGCATGGTGTCCTTGAAATGGGTTTGCCAGTTGTCTTTTTCATTGGCATTACCCATCGAGGCGGCGCATCCCCCCTCGGCCATCACGGTGTGTGCCTTGCCGAACAACGACTTGCACACCACCGCGACGGAAAGACCGTGTTCGCGTGCTTCGATCACCGCGCGCAGTCCGGCGCCCCCGGCACCGATGACGACGACGTCGTACTTGTGCCGTTCCACTTCTGGCATGGCCGCGAAACTCCTGGTTTGTGAGGGCGGTTAGTTGATGAACCGCAGATCCGAAATCGTGTCGCTGGCAACCAACATGACGTAGAAGTCGGTCAGCACCAGCGTGCCGAGGGTGGTCCAGGCCAGCGCCATATGCCGAGTATTGAGCTTGGAGACCTGGGTCCAGAACCAGTACCGCACCGGGTGGGCGGAGAAGTGCTTGAGCTTGCCGCCCATGATGTGCCGGCAGGAATGGCACGACACCGTGTAGGCCCACAGCAGCACCACATTGCCGACCAGCACGATGTTGCCGAGACCGAAGCCGAAGCCGCCGGTCTTGCCATGGAACGCGGTGATCGCGTCATAGGTGTTGATCAGCGAAACCAGCACGGCCACATAGAAGAAGTAGCGGTGCACGTTCTGGATGATCAGCGGCAGTTTGGTCTCGCCGGTGTACTTGGCGTGCGGTTCGGCGACCGCGCACGCGGGCGGGGAGAACCACACCGCGCGGTAGTAGGCCTTGCGGTAGTAGTAGCAGGTGAGCCGGAAGCCGAGCAGGAACGGCAGCACCAGGAAGCCCAGCGGCAGGATGGCCGGGATATGGCCGAACCATGCGCCGAAATGGCTGGAACCCTCGACGCAGTCGCTGCTCACACAAGGTGAGTAGAACGGGGTCAGGTAGTGGTACTCCGGGACCCAATATGCCGTTCGCACATACGATCTGATCGTCGCGTAGATGACGAACGCGGCTAGTCCGACGGCCGTCACCAGTGGTGGGACCCACCACCGGTCGGTACGCAGTGTGCGCGCGGAGATGGCGGCCCTGGTCTTGTTGAAGACGCCGGTGCCCGTTTCCGGGGCGGCGGTCGGTGCGGCACTCACAGGTGGATGCCTCGCTGATCTGCTGTGCGGATGGTCCCGCGACCTCCGCAGTCGAATGTGATGCTGAGCACCATACGACACCCCCGCTATCGCTCAACGGGGTCCTGACAAAGCCGGCCCGCCCAGCGGGCCGTGATTTGTGCCACATTCGATCCAGGTTTGGTCGCAACACCGGTTCGTCAACTCGACCTTTGCGCAGGTCAGGTCGCAACCGCGCTCGACGCAACAACTGATTTCACGAGGACATGGGTAATTCGGCGGGCACGCCCAAGGGGGCGCCACGTACTCCACCGCCGGCCGCGGCGGCGAACTCCCACGCGCTTACGACCGACGAAAGGCGCGGGAGCGTCGGGACCGCGAACCGAATTACTTTGTGCGCGGGCGGGAGTGGAAGCCGAGGCCCTCGTCCTGTGCGCCCATCCATGCCGCTTCGTCGGATTTGCTGTCCGGTACGTAGATGGTCTCCTGCGGGCGGCGCACGATCTCCTGCGGGGGCGACTGCTCGAGTTCATCGGCATCGATGACGAGTCGCTCGAGATCGTTTTCCAGTCGTCGCACCGAATTGGCGTCGCCGTAGTGGGAGCGCAGTGCGCCGATGGATTGCCGGAGCTGGCCGACCGCGTAACGCAGTTCCGCTATGTCGCTGCGTGTCATCGATACCTCCTGTATTCCTTGGCGGACAGACGAACTCGATGGCTGGTTGGTTCCGTGGTCTGCCCGGGAACGCGCTCTACCGAGTCGTGTGACTCACCACACAACGTGATCTTTCACACAGTACGTGAGAATTCACGTTTTGGCTCGTGGAGCCCACAATTTCGGTGGTTCGCCCGAATATCGCCCAGCGTGGGCGACCCGGCTGTTGTGAGTTTCGACGAACGCCGGTCAGCTGGCGGTGGCGTACCCGGGGCCGTGACCGTCTATGGCGCCGATGACCCGATCGACCAGGGCGACGATGGATGACGCCACCTCCTCGGCCCGCTCCAGATGCACACTGTGCCCCGCGCCCTCGAGCCGGACCAACTGCGAGCCCGCCAGTTGCGAGGCGAGTACCACCGAATGCGCGAAGGGCACCACGATGTCGGCCGAACCGGCCAGCACCAGTGCCGGAATGCTGCCGAGTTGTTGCAGCGACGCGCTCTCGTCGAAGGCGATCATCGAGGTCAGGAAGCTCGACATGGTGAGCAGCGGGGTGTCGTTCATCATCGCCGCGGCCACCGCGACCATGCGCGGATTGGTTCGCCTGGTGCCCATATTCGCCTCGCGGGTGATCGGCTCCAAGATCCGGCGCGACAGGCGCTTGGAGGCCTGCATGAGCCGGGGCGCCCGCAGCACCGCGAACTGCAACGAGTTCACCGCGCGCCGATTCAGGAAACGGCCGAGCCCGACCTCGGTGATGCCATTAGCAGCCCCGGCGATCAGGCAGAGTCCGACCACCCGGGTGCCGATGGTCGCCGGGAACAGGCGGGAGTAGGCGAGAGTGACCATCGCACCCATGGAGTGTCCGATGAGCACGATCGGGCCGGTCGGCACGACCGAGCGAAGTACGGCATCGAGGTCGTGGCCGAGTTGATCGATGGTGTAGGTCGATGGGTGGGCGACGCCCGATTCACCATGCCCGCGGTGGTCGTAGAAGACCATCCGTACATCCGAACCGCTGTACTCACCCGCCCCGCCGGTTGCCGTGCCCCAGTGCCGCTGCAGTTGATCGCGCAGGAAAGACCAGGACTCGGTGCGCAGGCAGTGACCGTGCGCGAAGACGACGGTCAATTGCGCATCATCGGCGCCGAAGGTGCGGACGGCGATCGGGGTGCCGTCGTCGGCCGATACCGTGATCCGGTGGCCGTCGTGGTCGGCGGCTCGGCGGGCAGTCGTCGTGGACATGACGATTCTCCTGTGTCTGGTAGGACACCCGGTTCGGAGCGTTCTTGCCCGGTTGTCGAGCGGAATTCCCGCCTCGTTAGCGCGCCATACCGTCCGTTATGTACGCGTTGTCCAAATGACGCCGCTGATCGACCTGATCCGGCACGTGGGCCCTTGGATCGGTGAATCTATGAATGGATAGCTCAGGCGCTAGATTCCGGGTAGACGTCCGTGATCGACCCCGCGGCATTGCCGTCTATCGGGTAATCGATCGGATCTCCTAGAGTCCGCTAGAAATTGTTATGTGACCGTAACCATACGTGGAGTATCGAGAGTATGTCTATATCTAGAAAATTTCGGAGATAGGTAAATACTCGTCACGAAACGAGCCGTCACCCACTGATGGGTGACGGCTCGTCGCGGCTTCGCGCCTATGTACCCGCGTGGCTACCACGGGTCGACGGCAGGAACGGCCGTAGCAGATTGGTCTCGGTCGACGGACCCATCTGCCATTCCGCGATCCACGGTCCGGTGCCCTCGCTCGGATCGAAGATGCCCTCCTCCAGCCAGTCGTAGCGGCCGTCGAGGACGTTGCGGGTGAGGGTGCGATCGTCGTCGTCGGTGTTGTCCCACAGCGCGTCGAACAACTGCTTCACCCGAATCCGGGACTGCCTGCTGAAGGCGTCGGCCAGTTCCTCGGCGGCCTTGGCCTCCGGCGCGCCCGCGGAACCCAGCGCCTGCGCGCGCACGCAGGCGGCCGAGATCGCGAACAGTTCGGCGCCGATATCGACGATGCGTCCGAGGAAGTTCTGCCGGTACTCCAGGCCCGCCTGCCAGCGCGCCATCGCGTACATCAGCGATCTGGCCTGCTTGCGGGCACTGCGCTCGACGAAACGCAAATGCCGTGCCAGCGGCCCGAATTCGGCATAGGTCGCGGGCACCGTACCCGCGCCGACCGCAAGCTGCGGGAACCACTTGGCATAGAAACCACCCGCGCCGACCGCTGCCTTGGCCTTGTCCTTGAGCTCCGCATTCCGATCGACCAACGCACCGGCGGCGGCCATATGGGCATCGGCCATCTCCCTGGCGATCAGCAGCCGCATGATTTCGCTCGAACCTTCGAAGATCCGGTTGATCCGCAGATCACGGACCAGCTGTTCGGCACCGACCGCGCGCTCACCGCGGGCGCGCAGCGAGGCCGCCGTCTCGTAACCGCGCCCGCCGCGGATCTGCACGAGTTCGTCGGCGATCTGGCAGCTCATTTCGCTCGCCCAGAGCTTGGCCAGAGCCGCCTCGATGCGGATATCGTTGCGGGCCTCGTCGCACATGGTGGCCGAAAGGTCTAGTGCGGCCTCGAGTGCGTAGGTGGTGGCCGCGATGAAGGAGATCTTCTCCCCCACTGCCGCGTGCTCGCCGACCGGCCGACCCCACTGCACCCGCTGGGTGCACCACTGCCTGGCGATCTTCAGCGACCACTTCGAGGCGGCCGTACACAGCGCCGGGATGGCGAGGCGGCCAGCATTAAGCGTGGTCAGCGCGATTTTCAGGCCGTCGCCCTCGCGACCGACCAGATTGCGCTTCGGCACACGGACGTTGTGCAGTCGTGTGACCCCGTTCTCGATACCGCGCAATCCCATGAACGAATTGCGCCGCTCGACCGTGATGCCGGGCGAATCGGCCTCGACGATGAAGGCCGAGATGCCGCCCCGGTGCCCCTCGCTCTTGGGAATCCGGGCCATGACCACCAGCAATTCGGCGACCACGCCGTTGGTGGTCCACAGCTTCACGCCGTTGATCTCGTAGGCCTCGCCGTCCGCGGTAGGGGTGGCGGTGCTGGCCATGCGGGCCGGATCGGAGCCCACATCGGGTTCGGTGAGCAGGAATGCGCTGACCGCTCCCGCCGCGCAGCGCGGCAGGAATTCGGCCTTCTGTTCTGGGGTGCCTGCCAGCTTGAGCGGTTCGGGCACGCCGATCGACTGGTGCGCCGAAAGCAGGACGCCGAGACTGGGGTGCGCGGAGCCGACCAGCATCAGGGCCCGGTTGTAACCGACCTGGGACAGGCCCTGGCCGCCGTACTCTTGTGGGATTTTCAGGCCGAAGCAGCCGAGTTCGGCCAGACCCTTGACGTACTCGTCCGGAATCTTGGATTCCGCCTCGATGACGCTGCCGTCCAGCGATTCGCAGAACGGCCGCAGCCGGGCCAGATAAGCCTCGGTGCGCGCGGCGTCCTCGTCGCTGGGCTGGGGATAGGGGTGGATCAGATCGAGCCGGAATCGTCCTAGAAACATCTCCTTGGCGAACGATGGTTTCGCCCAACTGGTTTCGCGTGATTCCTCGACCAGTGCGCGGGCCTGTTCTTCGGTGGCGTCGACTTTCGCGGTAGTCGCCATGATGTCCTCCTCGGACGTGATCAGGATCACATAAGAGTGTAGGAGGGTTTGTTACCGACCGGTAGATGTTCAGGTAGAGCGTTATCTATCAACCTCTAATGATCTTGATAGATAGGCAAATGCGCTGTGACGGTTGCTCGCAGATCGCTCGAAAGGTCAGCTGACGCCTGCCGTGCGCCCGGGGCGGGAGTTGCCTTGACACCGAGCTTCGGATGTGGGGTAGTGGGCTCGAACGCGCCAGAGAACGTGGTCCGAGTTCCCTTGGAGGGTGGGGATGTCATTGCGGCCCGGGCAGGTATTCGCAGGGTATTCGATTGTGCGGCCCCTCGGTTCCGGCGGGATGGGGGCGGTCTATCTGGCCGATGATCCGGCGCTGCCGAGGCAGGTTGCACTCAAGGTACTAGCCAAGAATCTCGGCGCCAATCATCGTTATCGCAGTATCTTCCGGCGTGAGGCCGATCTGGTCTGCCGTCTGGACCATCCGAATGTCGTTTCGGTCTACAACCGGGGCGAGGAGGGTACGGCCCTGTGGATGGCGATGCAGTATGTGGATGGCACCGATGCGGGTGAGCTCATGCACTCGGAGCCTGGCGGATTGGAGCCGAAGCGGGCGGCGCGCATCGTGTGCGAGGCCGCGAAGGGGCTGCATCATGCGCATGAGCAGAATCTGCTGCACCGCGATGTCAAACCGTCGAACATCCTGGTCGCCGACGGTGTCGACAGTGAGCGTGTGCTGGTCGCCGATTTCGGACTGGCCCGCACCATCGAGGATGCCGCGACGGTCACCGAAACAGGTTGGCGCGCTTGCACTCCCGCTTTCGCCGCGCCGGAGGTGTTGCGCGGTCTAGCGGTCGATCGACGCGCGGATGTCTATTCCCTCGGGGCGACCCTGTTGGCACTGCTCACCGGGGCGAATCCGAATGGGGGAACACCGTCGCCCGGCGGCACCGAGACGGTGCGCGACACCCTCGCGCCGACTCGGGTACGTCCGGATGTTCCGCCGCCGCTGGAGGAGGTCATCGCACGGGCCATGGCGGCGGAGCCGGAACTGCGGTATCGGACCTGTCTGGAATTCGCGCGGGCGGTCGAGTCGGCGGTCAGCGATACCGCGCGCTGGCCGCACCGGTGGGGGTTGGCACGAGTGGTACGAGCGGCCCCGCGCCGTCGTCTTGCCGCTTCGACCGCGGTGGCGGCCTTGGCTATCGCGGCACTCGCGGTCGTATTCTGGCTCGTTCCGCAACGGTCCGATGGAGCGGTATCAGCGCATGTGCCGCAGACGACCGGTACTACCGCGACGCCACCGACACGGCGTTGCTATTGGCGTGTTCGGGTACCGCTCGGCACCGGAAACTTCCTCGAATTACCCAGCGGCGCAGCCGATCACGACGATTCCCGCTGCATACTCAATGAAGGTGATCAGGGTGATTCGGTGACCGCGCTGCGCCAGGCGCTGACGCTGTGCCACGGCATCGAACTCGCACCGTCGGCCGCCTACGACCTGGCGATGAAGCGTGCGATCCGGCATCTGCAGGCCGATCACGATGCACTGGTCGACGGCATCTTCGGACCGGAGACCCGGGCAAAAGCCACGTTGTGGCCGGTATACCGGGTCGAGGACGGCAGCTACGACGGCCGATGCGCCCCGGCGCCGTGAATTTACGATGACGGCGTGGTCGGTCCCGCCACTCGGCCGTCGCCGCGGAATTCGAGCACGTGGCAGGGGAATTGCGACTACCGCTATCCTCTGCCGTTCTGAGCCTTGGGCTACACGCTGCGCAAATAGCGACCGAAGTGCGGCACCGTGAATCCGATGGTGCCGCGCTCGGCCGAATAGATCAGGCCCTTCTTGATCAAACCGTCGCGCGCCGGGGAGAGTGAAGCGGGTTTGCGGCCGAGTTCATTGGCCACCGCCGCGGTCGGCACCGGACCGTCATCGCCCGCCAAATCGGCCATGGCGCGCATATATTCGCGTTCGGCGGGGGTGGCTCGCTCGTACCGGGAACCGAAGAATCCCACGGCGAGTTCCTCTTCGGCGCTCGGTGCCGCCACCTCGACATCCTCGGCGGTGATCGGGCTCTCCGGCGCCTGATCCCAGGCGGCCTTGCCGTAGGCCTGCACGAAGTAGGGATAGCCATCCGCCCGCTGGTACAGGGCATCCAGCGCTTCCTCGGTGAACTTCACCTCTTCGCGCTCGGCCGGTGCGATGAGGGCTCGATCGGCCGATTCGCGGTCCAGCCGGTCGATGCGGTGGTAGCTGAACAGTCGCTCGGAGTAGCTTTTCGAGGCGGACAGCACCGCGGGCAGGTGCGGCAGTCCGGCGCCGACCACGATCAAAGGCGCGGTGTCCTGGCTCAATTCGTGGCAGGCGCCGCAGATCGCGGAGATATCGGCGGGACCGAGATCCTGCATCTCGTCGATGAAGACCGCGATGCCGACGCCGATATCGCTGGCGAGTGCGGCCGCCTCCTTGAGCAGTTCGATCAGATCGATTTCGATATCGCCGGAATCGGCGCGACCGGTGACAGCTGGCACGTCGATACCGGGCTGCCAACGCTCGCGCATGCCCTTGTCCGCGGTGGAGCGCAGTGCGAAAGCCTTGAGTATGCCGAGGAAGTCGTCGACACGCTCCTGGTTGCGGTGCGCCATCGCGATGGCGCGCACGGCCATATGCAGTGCGGACGACAGCGGGCGGCGCAGTTCCTGATCCGGGCGGGCCTCGATTTTGCCGGTGCCCCAACCGCGTGAGCCAGCGGCGGAGCGAAGTTGATTGAGCAGAACGGTCTTTCCGACACCGCGCAATCCGGTGAGCATGACGCTGCGTTCCGGCCGACCACGCGCGATCCGCTCCAGCACAATGTCGAATGCCGTGAGTTGCTTATCGCGCCCGGCCAATTCGGGTGGGCGCTGTCCGGCTCCGGGAGCATACGGATTCCGCACGGGGTCCATGCCCACAAACCGTAGCGCGTTTCGTGAGCCGAATCTGGCTATATATACGGCGAGTCCTAGATATTGCTAGCAAACTGTCGCATGCTGAGGGCATGCCCACGGAACCACTTCCCACCCTCGCCGAGTTGGTCGAATCCTGGAAAGTTCCCGCCGAAGCCCCTGTGGCCGGCCACATTCGGTCCAACATCCTGGAGGCGATCGAGAGCGGTCTCGATGATCCGCAACTCGTCGCGGATATCGCGGTAGGGCCGCTGGTGGTGGCGCTCGGTCGGCTGGAAGTCGGCCTGGCCGATGCGCGGCGGCGGATCGACGAACTGGAGCGGGCACTCGGTCAGCGCGGTGCCGGATCCGACGGGTAGCGAATCCGGTGGACCCGATGTCACTTTCCGGCCGGGACCTCGGTTCGATAACGCGCGGCGTGACATCGATACCGTGTCGTGACCAAGTAGGCGTGTCGCAATTGCGCCGCTCGGCCTCGGATTTTTCGATCATCCACGAAGCACCTGGTCTGTGCGCTGGACAACACCGCGTCCTGGCCGTAATCTCTTCGTGACCCAGTGGAGTCTGTCGGTTCGGAAGAGAAGCGGCGCCACTGAGTTACCGCCAAAACGGCTGTCGGGACCACCATTCCGGCTGCCGTACCGGGACCCAGAGATTCAACTGGGAGTTGGGGCCGTTCTGCCGGTCCGAACCGACAGCTGACCCGGTCGGCGGGAGAGCAGAAAGATCGGAGACTCGGCTCGGTGGGTAAACACAGCTTGCAGCGGGAATCGCGGCTACCGAATTCCGTCAAGGGTGCGCTCGTCATGGGCGCGGTCGCCGCAACTACGGGTGCGATGCCCGCGATCCCCGCGATGGCAGCGACTATCAACGTCCCGGGAATCGGCGATTTCGATGTCCCGGTTCCGCCGGAATTCGATCAGCAGGCCCAGGATCTGGGTAAGCAGCTCACCCAAGCACTCGCCTCGATGCCAGCCGCGCCTGCCCCGGAGGCCGCTGCCCCGCAGGCCGCGCCGTCGCTCCCCGGCTTGTTCGCCCCCGCCATGCCGCAGATGTTCCACCAGAACACCGCCAATGACATCGCACTGGACGCCGCCAAGAGCAAGATCGGCGCGCAGTACTCCTGGGGTGCCTCCGGACCGTTCAGCTTCGACTGCTCGGGTCTGGTCCAGTGGGCCTACAAGCAGGCCGGAATCGAACTGCCGCGCACCAGCTTCGAGCAGTCGCACGTCGGCGCGCCGGTCGCATTCGAGGACCTGCAGCCCGGCGATATCGTGGTGACCAACGGCGGCGGCCACGTCGGCCTGTACGCGGGCGACGGCAAGCTGCTCAATGCGGTCCAGTCCGGTCAGCCGGTCTCCTACACCCCCCTGCGCCCCGACATGGTTGTGACGGCACGCCGTATGGTTTAAGGGTGGCATCCGCCCAACCGACGACCAAAGACACCGCCCCGACCCAGGCCCGCGTGGACTCCTGGACGTGGGCGGTGCGTCTTTTCAAGACCAGGTCCGCGGCCGCGGAGGCGTGCCGCGGCGGACACGTCCGCGTGAATGGTGTTGCGGCCAAACCGGCCCAGCAGGTTCGCCCCGGTGACGAGGTACGGGTCCGGGCGGGTGGCGTCGAACGCATCGTTATCGTGGAGCGCGTCATCACCAAGCGTGTCGGCCCTTCGATCGCCGCGCAGTGCTTGATCGACCACAGCCCGCCACCGCCGCCGCGCGAGCTTGTCCTATCCATGCCGCGGCGCGATCGCGGTTCCGGTCGACCCACCAAACGGGAACGTCGCGAGACGGATCGCCTACGCTCCCCGACCTCCCCGAATATTTTGCCGGTCGTCGGTGCCGAGCAGCCGCCGTCGCGGGCTGACCGTTGGGGTCCTGGCTGAATTCGGGCGTGCCCGCCGAGTCACCCATGCACTTGCGAAGTCAATTGTCGCCCCGGCTAGTGCCGCGTCCAGCTAGCTCGCTGCGCCACCCGCTCCGGCTGCTCGCCGAGCCGTAGTGAAACGGCGGTCGATACATGCGTGGGCGACCACCATCGGAACCGTCCGAACCATTGCTCGATACGGCTGATCTTTCTGGCTGGGTGCTTATCGGGTGTGTGCGCCGACGGTTGCGATTCGACTGGCCGCGAGTGCGGCGGCGGCGATGGTGCACAGGGCGCCGAGCATCATCGCGGATGCTTCGCCGGGTACCAGGACGTGGAGTTCTGCGCCGACGGTGACGGCCGCGACCGGCACCCCCGACTTGGGCCGCCGCGAGGGTGCCGAAGGCGATCGGCTGTCCACACAGGATCACTGGTATGTGCAAGTTCTCGCGCAGCGCGAGCAGCGGTCCGCACAGTCCGAGCGCGATGACCAGGGCGAGGGTTGCGAAGCTCATCGCGGGATGCTTGCGGTCGCCATTGGCACATCATCGCGCCTGGTGCGGACGAGCAGGGGGAGGTCGGCGGGCGTTTCCGCTATGGCTGGGTCAGGTGGCCCGCGCGGTAGAGCGCTCGGCATTCGCCGCGGCGCAGTTTGCCGCTGGAGGTCTTGGGGATCCGGCCCGGCTGGACCAGGACGACGGCTCCCGGTGTCACCTCGTGGGCGGCTGCGATGGCATTGCGGATGCGGCGGGCCAATTCCGCTGATCCGGTGGCCGCCGCGTCGGCGAGTTCGGCGACGACAACCAGATCCTCGCGGTGGCCGTCATCGTGGCCGAATGCGGTTACGTGGCCGACGCGTACTTCGGGCGCGCAGTCCGAGACCGTGGATTCGATATCGGCCGGGTAGTGGTTGCGGCCGTCGATGACGATGAGATCTTTGAGTCTGCCCGCGATGTAGAGCTGATCTTCGTGCCAGAAGCCGAGATCACCGGTGCGCAGCCAGGATTCCTCACTTCCGTCCAGGGTGGCCCGGAATGTCGCCGCGGTGGCGATTGGATTGTTGTAGTAGCCGGCGCAGACATTGGGACCGCATACCCAGATCTCGCCGACGGTGCCCGCTGCGACTTCGGTGTGCTCATCGGGATCCACCACCGCAACCTGTTGACCTACGGGTATGCCGCAGCCGACGAGTGGAACACCTCGCGGTGCGGGCTGTGCGCGTCCCTGGGCCAAGGCCATACGGTCGAAGCGATGTGTGGCTGGCTCGTCTCGTACACCACAGACGGTGACCGAGAGTGTGGCCTCGGCCAGACCGAAGCCAGGTGTGTGGGCGCGGTGTCGGAGTCCGTAGGGGGCGAAAGTTTCGGTGAAGGCGGTCAGGGCCTCGGCGCGGATCGGTTCGGCACCGTTGAGGAGTGCGTCGAGGGGGGATAGGTCCAGGCCGGCGCGTTCTACGGGAGTGGTTGCCGAGACAGCCAGGGCCAAGCCGAAATTTGGGCTGCCGGTGGTTCCCGCGCGATAGTCGCTGAGGGCGCGCAGCCAGCGAATGGGACGTTTTACGAATTCGGCTGGCGCCATGGTGATTCCGTGTACACCGGAGTAGAGCGGCAATGAAAGGGTCAGGATCAGGCCCATATCGTGGAAGAACGGGAGCCAGGAAACGATGGGTTCGGTGCGCACCGCTGGCACAGCAGTCCACAGTTGATCCAGTGCCGCAGCGAGGTTGGCGTGGGTTACTTCGACTCCTGCCGGGGTCTTGGTCGATCCGGAGGTGTACTGGAGATAGGCCGTCTCGGTTCGTTCGATGATCGGATCGGTTGCCAGGGTGGTGGTGTGCGATGGGAGTTTCAGCACTCGGCCCAGTTCCGGGCCGAGGATCTTGCCGGTAGTGGTGGTGTCGGTCGGAGAGATCAGGCTCAACGCGGGTCGGGCGTCGGCGAGTACACCATCGAGCCTGGGACGATTTCTATTGCTCGTCGGCGGAAATAACGGGACTGCGATGCGATTGCTGTAGAGACAGGCGAGAAAGGCTATGACGTAGTCGATTCCGTGCGTGCATAGAATCGCCACGCGGTCGCCCGGATCGGTTGTTGCCCTGAGTCTTTGGGCCTGTGCGCCTGCTGCGTGATGTAGTCGTTCATAGGTCAGCGTGACAGCAACGCAATCCCGTCCGTGATAACGCAACTCGGTGTACGCGCTGTCGTTGGGTTTGGTCCGCGCCCATTCGGCAACCCGCTCGGCCAGAACGTTGGTCCGCAGTGTCGTATTCGGCGAAGTCACAGCACTGCGTCGGGTCTGACGGCAGCGACTCGCTCGGCCAAGGCGGCGCCGAGTGCGGTGATGGTCGGGTGCTGGAACAGTTCGGTGGTCGAGATGCGGATATTGAGACGGGTTTCGAGGTAGCGGCGCATTTCTATACCGAGCAGTGAACTCAGGCCCAATTCGTTGAAATCGGCTTCCGGATCGAGATGGTCGGAACTCAGGTCGAGGGTGGCGGCGAGGGCGGTGCGGATGGTCGTGGTGAGCGGCTCGGTCGGACCGTGCTGCTGGGGTGCCGGATTCGGCGGTGTGGGGTCTGCTGTCGCCCGTTGGTCGGTGAGCAGACTTCGCAGGCGGGTGGCGATCGGATCGGGATCAGTGGTCGGCGTGTAGTTCAAGACGAGCAGGTAGGGCTCGTGGTAATACATGGTCTGGGCCAGTAACTCGGCGCCGCGTGGGATATCGAATGCGGAAATTCCGGCGCGTCGTAGATGTTTCGCGCCGCCCGCGCCCTCGGTGAGGCCCGCATCCCAGACACCCCAACCGATACTCGACACACGCCGCCCCGGGTGGGCGTGGGCGAGTGCGTCCATCGCGGCATTCGCGCTGGCGTAGGCGGCCTGTCCTGGTGCGCCGAGCGTGCCGGTGGCGGAGGAGAACAGCAGCACGAAGTCGGTTGGATCGGTGGCGGTGAGATCGATGAGATTGCCCGCGGCGATGACTTTCGGTGCGAACATGCGGGCGAGTTGGCGGGTGGTTACTGCTTCGAAGGCGGCGTCTTCGAGTGCGCCCGCGGCGTGCACGACACCGCGGATGGTGGAACCGCATTCGCGAACATCGTCGAGCGCGTTGGCGAGATCATCGCGGTCTGCGGCATCACAACGCACTACGACTATGCGGTCTTCGAGTCCGTCCAGGAGTGCGGGAACTGGCCTCGGTGCACGGGTGAGCACAACGACATCGTGTGCACCTGCATCGAGCAGCCAGCGCACCGCGACCGAGCCGAGCGCACCCAGACCGCCGGTGACCACATAGGTGCCGTTGGGGTCGATCCGCGTCGGGGTGGTTGATCGGGGGCGACAGTGCACGAAACGGCGGGTGGTAGTGGTATCGACTGAGATTCGCAACTCATCGGGGAGTGGGGTAGTGATGAGTTCTTGCAGTCGCGACACCACGGTCGGTGATGTATCGGTCCACACGAGTCGCACTTCGCGGCCCGATTCGAGCTGCATCGATCGCACCAGACCAGCGATTGCCATCGGTATTTCCTGTCGGCTCCTAGCGGACCGTTGGCGGTCGGTGGCGCTGGGGGATGGCAGGACGATCGTCAAGGATGCTGTGGCCGCTTCGGATTGGACGCGTTGCAGAAGATCGAGCACACGTCCGGTGGTGGCGATGACACTATTCGCGGGCTCGGTCTCGTGGTGCGTCGCGCCGGATTCGGCGGGCCAGATCACGACGACTGCCGTATTCGCGGTGCCGGTGCGTCCGGCGAGTACGGCGGAGACGATCGGACCGGCGGCATCCGGTTCGCGGGCGACGCGTTCGGTCGGCAGCGTGCGGTCGAGTTCGCTGGCCAGCCGGATGGCGAGTTGGGATTCGCCGATAACCAACGCGCGCCGCAGGTGCGTGCTTCCGTTGCGCTGGGGACTGTGCCGGAACGGTATCCACGTTTCATGGCGGAAGGGGCGGAACTGCGTTGTGGATTCGACCGTGACGAAACGGATGCGGACACCCGACAGCGCCAGCACCGGGACGCCGTGCTGATCGGTGCCGATGATGTCACCGGTCAGTTCGGTCGTCGATCGATCACGCACCAGCGCATGGGCTTCCAGCAGCACCAGGTCCGGTTCCGTGGACAGCCAGGCCGATTCGATGCCGATCGGCAGGGGAATGGCATCGGCGGGCAGATGGTCCCAGCTCGCGGCGGCAAGCAGATGCAGACAGCCATCGAGGGTCGCCGAGCGCTGTAGCGGTGCCGAATCGAACAATCCGACCGCACAATCGGACCCGGCCTCGATATCGCGCAGCACGCGGAAACCGGGACCGTAGTCGAGTTGCCGTGCGCGCAACGAGTCGTAGAAAACACCTGGCGTGAGCACTCGCATCCGCCGACGCGCGGCCCGATTTGCATCGACCACCCGCATCCATGCGACGATATCCCCGGGTGTGGGGTCACCGGCCAACCGTGCCGAAGCCAGCGTCCCGGCGCCTGTGACCTCCGCCTGCAACCTTCCAGCACCATCGGTGCGATAGGTAACAGCGGACAGCGCGCCGAGCCCGGTCCGCTCGTGCACCACGAAATCGGCGATAGCCGGCCCGTTTTCAGCCAGACCGAGCAGCCTGAGCAGCCAAAAGACCGCGGGGACGGTCGGCACGCCCTGCACGACGTGATCATGGAGATCGTCGGCGGGGAACTCGGATTCGAAGACTCCGGATGCGCTCGTATCGGCGGCATCCCGTCTGCGGCTGATGCTGGGCCCGGTGGCTGTGTTCGTGTCCTGGGCGTTTCGGCCGCGACGGGTATCGAGCTGGGCGGTCTTATTCGGGTCGCGCGTATCTCGACCGTGAATGACGTCGTGTCCGGTCGTGTCCGGGTCGTGGGCATTTCGACTGCGGACGCCATCAACTCCGATGCCTGCGCCGAAGTCGGAGACCGAGGAGTCGTCGATAGCGCGGCCGTTGATGGCGGGTTCGGTGGCACTGCGATGGCTGGTTCCGGACGCTGTGACGTGGATTGTGGTGTCGGGGATGGTATCGGATTCGGTGGCAGTGTCGCGGGCGGTGCGCGACTCTGTCGCCGCGACGGACGAGGTGCCAGGCTCCGTGGCGGCGTCCCGGATGGTGTCGGATTCGGTGACAGTGCTGCGGGTGGTGTCGGGGTCGAGGGTGGTGATCAGTGGGAACCGCCGGTGGAGCCATTGGCGGGGTGGGGGAGGGGTGGTGAAGGGGCCGTTGGCGGCCCAATTCAGTGGGCGGCCTTCGAAGTAGAGTTTGCCGAGGCAGGTCAGGAAGGTTTCGGCCTCGTTGTCGCGGGTCGTGACCGGGTGGGTGGCGTCGGCGAATTCGGGGAACTCGCGGATCGCGGGTGTCAGTACCGGATGGGGTGCGAGTTCCAGGACCGTCGCGAATCCATCGTCAGCGGATTGTTGCAATGCGGCGGCCAGTTCGACAGGTTTCGAGGCATTTTCGGCCCAGTAGTCGGCGTCCATCGCGGCCGTGGTTATCGTTTCGCGGCGACGTGCCGTGGAGTACACCGGAACGCGCGGCACCTGGGGGGTGAGTCCGTCGAGCGTGTCGACGAATTGGGGGAGCAGTGCGCCGACCTGTGGGCTGTGTGCGGCGAAGTCGACGGCGATCCGCTGCGCGAATATCTGCCTGCGCTTGGCCCGGCGGACAAGCGCGTCGATGTAACGTGGCGCGCCGGAGATCACCACCGAACGCGGTCCATTGACAGCGGCGATCGCTACTGTCGCGTGCAGTGGCTCGACCAGCCGCGCGACCTCATCCGCTGTCGCCTCCAGCAGCGCCATCGCACCGTGCCCGTCGAGCCGCGCCAGAATTCGGCTGCGCTGCACCACGACTCGGCCCGCATCCGAAAGTGATAACGCACCGCTCACCGCGGCCGCGGCCACTTCGCCGAGACTGTGGCCTACCACCGCATCCGGTTCGATGCCCCACGACGCGAGCAGTTCGGCAATGGCGACCTGGAAGGCGAAGATCGAGGGTTGCACGAGCTCAGTCGCGCTGTTGCTCGCCGAACTGCTGAGTGCGAACCCATTGCGCGGTGTCCACACTCGTCCGCCACCGGCCGCCGCAACCGCATCCGCGGCAGCGGTCACCGCATTCGCGAAGACCGGATAGCGAGCCGCCAGACCCCGCCCCATCTTGGAATACTGCCCGCCCTGGCCAGAGAACAGGAACAGCACACCTCCCCGCCGCCGCACCGAACCAGCGCCGATCACCCCGCCCCCGGATTCCCCACGCGCTAACGCCCGCAACCGATCCACCGCATCACCCAGATCCCGCGCGACCACCGCCGCCCGGGCATTCTCGGGTATCAACCGCGCCGCGGCCGCCGCGAATTGCCGAAGGATTTCACGACTGCCATTCCCTGCGCCCAAGTAGCTCGCCACAATCGCCTCGGTCGCGCCCATGCCTTCGCGCGAGGGGCTGGTTGCGCGCTCGTGTGAGCCGCTGGTTGTGCGCTCGCTAGAGCCCTCACATGACTGGCTGCTAGGGCCCTCGCGGGAACCACCGCTTGTGCCGTCGCGCGAGTCGCTCATGCGATTGTGCACAGTGCGACAAGTGACCTCACCCCGGCGGTTACCGGTTTTGTCAGGTGCGGAGCTGCTTGCGCTGATACCCGAAACGGTGTTCATGCGATCGTGCCCGGCGCTGTTGGGCCGGCTGCGTGAATCGTCGCTCGTGTCCTCGTCCGCTTCGCTTGTGCCCTCGCGCGAAACACGACTGATGCCCTCCCATCGAGCGTTGCCGGTGCCGTCTCGCGAGGCGCTGCTCGCGGCGTTGTCCGAACTGTTGCTGATGTTTTCGTGCGATGTCCAGCCGGTGTCATTATCCGAAGCGGTGATCTTGCTGGCGGCGGAGGGTTCGCTGTAATTGTTGCGCGCGGCGCTACTCATGTCTTCGCGTGCGGCGCTGTTGGGCGGCGCGGTGTTTACGCCTTGGTGTGCGGCGCTGTTGAGCTTGGTGTGCGGCGCGGTGTTCATGCCTTGGTGTGCGGCGCTGTTGAGCTTGGTGTGCGGCGCGGTGTTCATGCCTTGGTGTGCGGCGCTGTTGAGCTTGGTGTGCGGCGCGGTGTTCATGT
>NZ_JBITGN010000002.1:433864-515229 GCF_044457245.1 Nocardia sp. NPDC050630 | reverse complement strand
TATGCCTTGGTGTCCGGCGCTGTTGAGCTTGGTGTGCGACGCGGTGCTCATGTCTCCGCGTGCGGCGCTGCTGGGCCTGTTGCTCGGGACGGTGCTCATGCTGTTTCGCGAATCGCCGCTCGACGACGTGCCGACGTTCTCGAGCAGCTCGGCCCACCGCAACGCGTGCGAACGCAACTCCGCGATGTTGCGACCGGTGACC
The DNA here is from genome assembly GCF_044457245.1 of Nocardia sp. NPDC050630. Taxonomy (NCBI): domain Bacteria; kingdom Bacillati; phylum Actinomycetota; class Actinomycetes; order Mycobacteriales; family Nocardiaceae; genus Nocardia; species Nocardia sp. NPDC050630. The sequence continues at coordinate 515,027 of NZ_JBITGN010000002.1, read as the reverse complement.
GGAAGCAGGACGGGCGGTTCATAACTCCGGTGACGTGCAGCTTCCAGACCGCGCAGCACCACGTGCGCATTCGTCCCGCCGAATCCGAATGAGCTGACTCCGGCAAACCGCGCATCCACCGATGTGTCGGTCCAGTCGACAGATTCGGTCGGCACGCGCAGTCCATGTTCGGCGAGCTTCAGCAGCGGGTTCTCGGTGTGGAAATTGATGGTCGGCGGGATTACGCCGTGCCTGATGGACAGCGCGGCCTTGACCATTCCGGTGATTCCGGCGGCCGCCTCCAGATGTCCGATATTGGATTTGACCGAGCCGATCCAGGTCGGTTCGGTCTCGCTGCCGAGCACCGCGGCGAGCGCGCCCACCTCGACCGCGTCACCCAATGGTGTTCCAGTGCCGTGACATTCGACGTACCCCACCGCACGTGGATCGAGACCTGCCCAGGCGGTACGAATGACCTCCTGCTGGGCTCGACCGTTCGGCGCGTACAGCCCATTGGACCGCCCGTCCGAACCGACTGCGGTGCCGAGGATTTCGGCATACACCCGGTGTCCGTCTCGCAGCGCATCGTCGGTGCGCCGCAGTACCACCACCGCGCACCCATCACTGCGGGTATATCCGTCGGCCGCGGCATCGAACGGTTTGCACTGTCCATCGGGCGCGAGAAACCCGGCCTCGGCCAGGTACTCCGAAGTATGCGGCAGCACTGTCAGATTCACCCCGCCGACGATTGCGAACGGCACGGCGTCATCGGCCAGCAGGCGCACGGCGAAATCCACGGCAGCCAGCGAGGACGAGCACGCGCTGTCCACCACCAGACTCGGTCCGTGCAGGTCGAGGACATAGGACAGCCGGTTGGCGATGATGCTGAGCGCCGATCCGGTGACCGCGTACGGCGCATCGTGTCCCGCGCGGCCGAGCACCGCGATGCCGTGATCGTAGGCGCATGCGCCGAATACCACCGCGGCCCCGCAACCTCTGGTGCGATAGCCGATTCCGGCATCGTCGAGCGCCTCGATCGCGACCTCGAGTGCCAGCCGCTGCTGCGGATCCATCAGCGCGGCCTCGCGAGCGGAGATGGCGAACCAGTCGTTGTCGAATGCGTCGGCATCGGCGAGATATCCGGCGTGCCGTGTGCCGGGTCGACCGGGCGGCGGTGCTCCGGTGGCATCGCGGCCATCGCACAGCATCCGCCAGAACTCGGGCACGCTCGACGCGCCCGGTACCCGGCAGCCGATGCCCACGATGGATACCGGCGGATACGGCCGGACGGAGGCAGGCTGGCCTTTCCGATTTGTGGGCGAGGTGCTCATCGCATCGCGAGATACTCGACAAGCTGCTCGATGTCCGGATTGTCATATAGCGCGGTGAGCGAAACCTCGACTCCCGTGGCATCTTCCAGATGCGCCGTCAGCCGCGCCAATTGCAGCGAGCTGAGGCCGAGGTCGCTGAACGGCGCATCGGTCGAGACCGTCGCGGCATCGACATTCAGCAGGTCGGCTATGGCGGCGGTGGCAGCGCTCAGTAGCGCGGCACGTCGTGAACCGAACCTGTACGAAACACCGTCGGCGACTGTTCGCAGGTCGCTCGAGACGAAACCCTGCCCGTCCGGAAGATCAGGCCCCATCCGTCCTCCTCCCGTCGCCGGAGGGCCCCTGCCCCCACGCCGGTACCCCTGCGATTATGCCGCAGATATCGGCGCGATCAAGGCGTCCTTCAGGCGGGTCGATTGTCCGGAATTGTCCTGTCTACCCAGCTCTTTCGCCGTCTACTGTGATCGCATACGGTGGCACCGTGCCCGAATCCGGAACCGAGCGGACGCCCACCCTGCCGACCGTGCTGCGCTGTTGCACCGCATTGGCGGCCACACCTGGTCGACTGCTGCGCCCGCGTCGCCCCGACACCGCACTGCTGGCCGGTCTGGAGCCGGTCCCGCTGCCGCAGACCAAGGCGAGCGTCGGGCTCACCGTCCTGATGCAGGCCCGTATGGCCGCCCCCACCATGATTGTCGCGGAGGGCGTGCGCAGCCTGCGCGAACTGCCGATGACCATGTCGGCCTATCTGATCGAACATCCGAAGGCGCGATTCCTGGTCGATCCGGCCCTATGCGCAGGGGTGCACGATCGGGTGCTGCCCGAGCTGCCATTCCCGATTCCACTGCTGGTCGCACCCGATAAACCGGTGCTCGGCCTCGCGGACGCACTGGCCGCCCGCGATATCGCCGCCGATGCGATCGATTTCGTCCTGCCGACCCACCTGCACTGGGATCACATCTCCGGCCTGCTGGAACTACCCGATTCCGTGACCCTGCGACTACCCGCCGTCGAACGCGCCTGGGCACTCGACGGCCCGCATGCCCCCATCGGCGTTGCTCGAGGTCCCCTGCGTGGGCGCACCTTCGACACCTTCGAACTCGACGGCCCGCCGGTGCTCACCTTCTCGCGCAGTCTGGACCTATTCGGCGACGGCTCGGTGCTGCTCGTCGACCTTGCCGGACACACCCCAGGCAGTATCGGCGTCCTGCTGGCGGTCGACGACGGCACCCGGGTACTGCTTGCGGGCGACGCGGTGTGGAACAAACTCCAGGTCGAGCTGATCCGCGAAAAGGCGCCGATGCCCGGCCAACTCTTCGATGCCGATCGCGAGGCCACCTTCGCCACCATCCACCGCCTACACGCCCTACCCGACGGCATCGAAGTCATCGCCGCTCATGACTACGCCGCGGTCGAGGCGCTGGCAGCACGCAAGAGGTAACCGCCTTATCGGGATTCAGTCGATGCCCTCGTCGAGCTGCTGCCAAGTGGCGTGCACCTCGAACGGCACCAGCGAATCGATCGCACTCGCAGAGCGGTCCGATCGGGTGTGATGCCCTGCCGAGACGTACTCCCCGGCGGAGTTGAGCGTCAGCATCTCGATCGAAACAGCGGGGCCGTCCTCATTGGCCATCCGGACGATCCAGTAGTGCTGGATCCCGAACCGGGCATACTCGGCTCGCTTGTCGACCAGGTCAGCGGTGATCGTGGTCGGCGAGACAACCTCGACCACCAGCACGGCGTCCGCGGCTGTCGGCTTCATTCGCCACTTCGGCCGAGGCTCATCGATGCACCGGTAGACGATGACATCCGGCCGCTTGTAGTGGAATGGGACTTCCGAGACCAACATGTCCACATCCCGGTTGACTCGCAAGCACGTTTCGGCCGAACCGCGTTTGGCGTGGCCGTCCAGCAGTGCCCGTTCGATATTTCGCGCTATCGCATTGTGATTCGGCGAGGCGGATTCGCAGTGGATGATCATCCCGTCTCTGATCTCGACATTGCGCGCCATGTCCTCGGGCATGGACAGGTAACCGTCTATGTCCACCGGCAGGATGTAGGTCTTCGGCAGAGACCAGTCGAACGCTTCCGACACGGATGACCGTCCTTTGATTGGTAGTCGACGTCATCGTAGGTCAGCGTCTCGACTGACCGGGCCGCGGTCACCCCTCGATGGACTGCGACCGACCTGGCTCGACTGCGCCCTGGGCGCTCGGCCCAGGGCGCGCAACGAGTCCTTAGGCGACGACCTTTTCCGCGAGTCGCGCGGTGATCAGTTCCTCCGCTTCGGCGACCATCCGGCTGATCAGTTCCGCGCAGGACGGGATGTCGTGGATCAGGCCCTGGGCCAGGCCTGCCGACCAGATGCCCGCATCGAGATCGCCCTCGTCGAAGACGCGGCGTCCGCGTGCACCCGCGACCAGATCGCGGACATCGTCGAAAGTGCCACCGGCCTTCTCGATTTCGACGACCTTGCGGCTGATTTCGTTATCCGCGACGCGCGCGGTATTGCGCATGGTGCGGAAGATCAGCTGGGTGTCGAGTTCGGAGTTGGCGACGATCTGTTCCTTGACCTTCTGGTCGATCGCCGACTCCTGGGTGCACAGGAAGCGCGTGCCCATGTTGACGCCGTCGGCACCGAGCGCGAGTGCGGCAACCAGACCGCGGGCATCGGCGATACCGCCGGAGGCGATCATCGGAATATCGAGCACCCGTGCGGCGGCCGGGATCAAAATCAGCCCGGGAATATCGTCCTCGCCCGGATGTCCGGCACATTCGAAACCATCGATGCTGACGCCGTCGACGCCGATCTTCTGTGCCTTCAACGCATGCCGCACGCTGGTGCACTTGTGCAGCACCTTGATACCGGCCTCGCGGTAGTACGGCAGGAAGGGTTCCGGGTTGCTGCCCGCGGTCTCGACGATCTTGATCCCGCTTTCGATGATCGCCTGCACGTATTCGGGGTACGGCGGCGGGTTGATCGACGGCAGGATCGTGACGTTCACACCGAACGGCTTATCGGTCAACTCCCTGGTCCGTGCGATCTCCTTGCGCAAGTCGTCGGGGGTGGGCTGGGTCAGGGCGGTGATGAACCCGAGCCCGCCCGCGTTGGCGACGGCCGCGACGAGGCCCGCGCGGCCGACATGCATCATGCCGCCCTGCACGATCGGGTGTTCGACGCCGAATGTCTCGGTGAACCTGGTACGCAGCATTGCGCTTCTCCTCTGCGTTGCGGGGCGTGCCAGTGGCGCCCTTACGCAGTGATGGTGACACGGCAATCGTCCGGTGTACAACTCATAAGTGAGCCAGGATTCGCATTGTTTTACCCTCTGAACGCGCGTGGAGGTGGGCAGTGTCTAGCGAGATAGTCGGTGAATATGCAGCTAGGAGCGATATTTGCGACCCAAGCCGCTGCTCGAGACGATTAACAGCGGTTCGTAACCAAGCGCCTTGCCGCTCGAATAAGTTAGTTGCTATTCTGCTCCCAGTTCAGCCCGTCGACGCCATCGGACACACCGACGCCCGTTCGGCGGTCCGAGAGGAGTGGCATGACCACCGGTGCACAGGCGCTCGACGAGCCGATCAGGTCGCGGCGCAACCACTGGAACAACCAGATCGCATCGCATGCGCAGATGCGCCCGGACGCGGTCGCCGTGCGGTTCCGTGGTGTGGACACCACCTGGCGGCAGTTGCACGAGCGTTCGCTGAAGTTCGCCGATGCGCTCGCCCGTCGCGGCATCGGCTTCGGTGACCGGGTGCTGATTTTGGCGCTGAACTATCCCGAATACCTCGAGGCCGTCTTCGGCATCAACGCGCTGGGCGCCATCGCGGTCCCGGTGAACTTCCGGCTCACCCCGCCCGAGGTCGCCTATATCGTCAGCGATTCCGGCGCGAAGGCAATTGTCACCGACACCATGCTGCAGCCGTTGGCCACCGCGGTGCAGGGCCAGGCGCCCGAGCTCGCGACCTGCATCGTGATCGGCGGCCAGAGCGCCGACGGGGTGCTCGGCTACGACGATGTGCTGGCCGAGGGCGGCCGAGCCCATACGCCCCTCGACATTCCCGAGGACACCCCCTCGCTGATCATGTACACCTCGGGTACCACCGGCAGCCCGAAGGGCGCGGTGCTCTCGCACGCGAATATGAATGGCCAAGCGCTGACCAGCATTCGGGCCACGGATATCGGACCCGACTCGATCGGCTTCTGCACCTCACCGCTGTTCCATATCGCCGGACTCGGCAGTCTCGCACCGTATTTCCTGCTCGGCGCCAAAGTCGTGCTGCACCCGCTCGGTGCCTTCGATCCCACCGAATTCCTCGACGCCGTCGAGCGCGAGCAGGCCACCACCGCATTCTGCGTGCCCGCGCAGTGGCAGATGATCTGCGAGGAGCCGACTGTCAAACAACGCAAGCTCGCACTGAAGGTGCTCAGCTGGGGTGCGGCTCCGGCCTCCGATACCGTGCTGCGGGCCATGGCCGACTGCTTCCCGGACGCGGTCAATGTCGCGGTCTTCGGTCAGACCGAGATGTCGCCGATCACCTGCGTGCTCGAGGGTAAGGACGCGATCCGCAAGCTCGGTTCGGTCGGCAAGCCCATTCCGACCATCCAGGCCCGCGTCGTCGACGACGAGATGAACGATGTCGCGCCCGGTGAGATCGGCGAAATCGTCTATCGCGGACCGACTCTCATGCAGGGCTACTGGAATAAGCCGGAGGCGACCGCGGACGCCTTCGCCGGTGGCTGGTTCCACTCCGGTGATCTGGTCCGCGCGGACGAGGAGGGCTTCCTCTGGGTGGTCGACCGCAAAAAGGACATGATCATCTCCGGCGGCGAGAACATTTACTGCGCCGAGGTGGAGAATGTGCTCTTCGCGCATCCGAAGATCCGCGAGGCCGCGGTGATCGGACGGGCGCACGAGAAATGGGGTGAGGTGCCGGTTGCCGTTGTCGCCCTGGTAGATCCGGATGCCGAACTCACCCTCGAAGAACTGGCACCGTTCCTCAGCGAGAATCTGGCCCGCTACAAGCATCCCAAGGATCTGGTGCTCGTGGCCGAACTGCCGCGCAATGCCAGCGGCAAAGTGGTGAAAGTGCAACTGCGCAAGGACTATTCGCTCTGAGCATTCGATCGCGGATCGCGTCACCAACGTCGACCCGCAAGCGCGCCACATCGCTGGCGAATCTCGAATTGACCACCGCAGGGCGGGCGCTCGAGCTGATCGGTGTGACAGGGACCTGTCTCGAGAGGTACCCGATCAGTGGCCTGCGCGGCTGACCTGCCTGGTGTGCGATACCCGGCTCGTCAGGCCGGGGCCTACCAGAACTTCGAGGCGACGGTAGGTTTCGGCTGCGGGCAGCGGCGGCTCCGCGTCCGCGATCGAGCCGAGTAGGCCGACCACACCCCAGGACAGGAATGTCATCGTCACCGCGAATTCGTCGTCGTCCATGTCGAGTCGGCCCGAGAGTTGTTCGGTGAGAATCTCTTCCACCATGCGCCGCGTAGAGCGCAACAGCACTCCGGTCGCCCTGCGACCCAGTAGCGCTCGATAGACCTCGGGATTCGCCGACGCCAGCCGGAACAGCGTGTACAGCGGTGCGAGTGGTTCCGAATGTTGCGGTGCATCAGGGTCATTCACGGCCGATTCGACATCGGCCACCGCCGCGCGCAGGTACTCGGTGCTGCTGACCAGCAGCAGGTCGTCCTTGTCCCGGAAGTGCGCATAGAAGGTGGAGCGTCCGACGTCGGCGCGATTCAGGATGTCCTGCAATGTGATCCGGTCATAGCCGCATTCGATCATCAGCTCGATCAGCGCCCGATGCAGCAGGCTTTTGGTGCGCCGCACCCGGCGATCGGTCCTGGTCATCGGCATCCTCCGAACGCGAATACGGCGTTTCCGTACAAATAGTGCGAATCCGTTCGCAACGGCACGATATCCGCACTTTTGCTTCTGGTCGATCCGGTCACTCGGTCCGATTATGAACTCATGACCGGAAACACACAACAGTCCACTAACACACATACTGACCGGAACTCCGAGATCGGCATTCTCATCACCAAACCGCGCGGCTACCTGGCCATGAAATCGGCCTTCTTGCTCGGCCGAGTCGGCAGCTTGAACGCTCGACTCGTCGAGCTGACCGGTGCGGCCGCGGGCGATCACGTTGTCGATATCGGTTGCGGTCCAGGCCAACTCGTTCGAGCCATGGCCGATCGAGTCGGATCCGCCGGTCGAGTGATCGGTATCGACCCGTCCCAGGAGATGATCGACTACGCGAGCGGCCGCGCCGCCCCCAACTGTCGTTTCGAAGTGGGCGCCGCCCAGTCGCTGACCCTGCCCGATGCGTCGGTCGATGTGGTCACCTCGACCTTTGTCATGCATCACATTCCGCAGGCACAGCGCACAGCGGCGCTGGGACAGATGTTCCGCGTGCTGCGCCCCGGCGGCCGATTGCTGCTCGCCGATACCCACCCGACCGGGAAAGTCCTGCCCGCGGCGGTTCGCATCATGTCGCGTTTCGCCGCGAGCCGCACCGACGATCCGCACGCGCCAGGACACCAGCCGGACCCGCTGGCGGCCATCGATATTCGCCGCTACCGAGAAGCGTTGCGGGAAGTCGGATTCGGGACCGTGGACTTCACCGCGATCCCACCGACGACCGGCGTACTGGTGGCAACCAAGGACGCCTGATCAGATCAGGTCCTTCGATGTCATCCAGCGCATGCAGAACCAGCCGCAGAACACTGGCAGCCAGCACGTGAGCACGCGGTAGAGCAGCACCGACGGCACGGCGATGGTCGCGGGCAGGCCGAAGGCGGCCAGACCACCGATCAGTGCGGCCTCGACCGCGCCGACGCCACCGGGTGTCGGCGCGGCCGCGGCCAGGGTGCCGCCGACCATGGTGACGATGGTGAGAGTGATGAACGACGCGCCGCCACCGAACGCCTCGACGCTGGCCCACAGCGCGAGCGCAAGGCCGAGTGTGATCGCGCCACAGCCGAGCACGATCACCGAGAACCGCTTCGGATCCCGGGCCAGATCACCGAGTTCGCCGAGCACCTCCTGCAACTGCGGGCGCACCGAATTGCTCAGCCAGCGCCGCAGTTTCGGCACGAACATGAAGGCGCCGATAATGCCGACGCCCACACCGGCCGCCAGATAGAGCACAGTCGCGTCGGGCACGAAATGCGACAGATTCGCCGAGGTGCCCGCCGCCACGCTGAACAGGATCAACAGACCGATGTGGGTGATCACCTGGACGGCCTGCTGCAATGCGACGGCGGCGGTAGCCCGCACCGCACCGAGTCCGGCATGCTGCAGGAAGCGCACGCTCAAGGCCAGTCCACCGACACCCGCCGGGGTTGTCGTAGCGGCAAAGGTATTTGCGACCTGCATGATCACCAGATTGCGAAAGCTGACCAGGCGCGTTGCGCAGGCCCACAATGCCGCCGCCGCACCGATATACGTCAGCCCCGAGACCGCCAGCCCGAGCAGCGCCCACCACCAGTTGGCGGTCCACAACTGCGAGAAGAAGGTCGGCACCGCACTGATGAACGGATACGCGACATAGACCAATCCGATCAGCAATACCAACTGGATGATCTGATTGCGGCTGAACCGGGTGATCTGCTCGGCCTCGATTTTGTCCTGGCCGGTCTGCTTGCGCACCTCGTCGCGGGCCGAGGAGACCACCTCGCCCCAGTTTGGAATCGACTTCTTGATACCGGCGGGCATGGCGGACTTGGTGAGTCGGCTCGCCGCGGTCAGCACCGTCTGCTCGCCGAGCGTTTCGATGGCGGTACGCACCGCGGCTTCCTTGCCGAAGACCGCCGTGGTCGAGACCAGCAACTGCGCGACATCGGACTGCCGCTGCTTATCGGACGCGCCGAACTCCGCGTTGATGAATCCGCTGAACAGCGTGGCGCCGTTATCGATTCGGATCTCGGCGGGCCGCAGGTCGCCGTGCGAAATCTGGCCGCAGTGCAGTGCATCGAGCGATCGCCATACCCCAGCGAGTTCGTCATCGGAGGTTTCGTCGAGCGGCTTACCTCGCGGCATGGTGTGCGCGTACAGCATCCAGCCGCGCTCGAGTGCCGCGACGGCAACCTGCTGCACGGCGGCCAGACCCATTTCACCGGCGGCGATGGCCAGCAGCGCACGGTGCTCGACAGCGCGGTGCATCGAGCCGTGCAGCGCGGCGGTTTCGCTGCTGCGGAAGGTGAGCCAGCGCCACAATTGGCGCAGCGCACCGAAGCTGCGCTGATTCTTACCGAACAGCTCGACGGTCAACTCGCGCTCGGGACCATCGATGGCCGCGGCGAGCACCAGCGGACCACGCCCGGCGGGATGCAGCACGGTGAATGCGGTGACGGTATGTCCGCGCCTGGCCAGCACCCGCACCGCCGCATCCAGCGGCACCTCCAGCGCCGGTGTGCCGACCACCAGCACGATCACCGCGCCGACCAACCAGCCGACCGCGAGTCCGAACATGGCCCGCGCGGGTACCACCGTGCTGACCACCAGGTGGATCGGTGCGAATGCCAGCAGCAGGATCCACAACCAGCGCCGCGGTCGGGTCGGCAGCCATGGACTGGATACGGTCAGCACCGCGGCGAGCATGGCGATCCAGCGCGGATCGTCGAGGAACTGCGATAGGAAGGTGTCGAGCCGATCGGGCACCTGCAGATGCCATTGCGGCGCGGACAAGCCCGTTCCGGTGATCGAGAGCAGCAGGCCAGCGACCAATCCCGCGGCCGCGTAGCCCGCGAGCAGTTTCCACTGCCTGCCGATGATCAATTCGATGAGGATCGCGAACGGCAGCGCGATAATCGCCATGCCGTAGACCAGGTACACCAGATTGGACTGGTCCGGATTGAGGAATCCGACGATATTCGACACCGAACGCTCCAGCGCCAGCCACTCCGGTCGGGTGATCAGTGAGGCGGCGACGATCACACCGACCCACAGTGCCGCGAGTACGACACGGATGATGTCACTGGTGCGCCGGATCAGCGGTTGCAGCAGGCTCCCCGTGACCGGGATATCCCGCCCGTCAACTCGCATCTTGTGGCCCTCCTCCGCCTCTCCGGGCCTTTTGCCGATCGTGGGTGGGCCCTAACCTACCGTTGTGGGCAGGCGGTTCCGGAGATGGCTGAGTTCTGGGCTGGGTTCGGCGAGTTACCCATGTTCGTACTAGATCAACTGTCGCGTTCGCACGATACACAGCAGCCGACCGGCCGGTCAGTAGACGGTCTTGCCGAATCCCTCTGAGGCGATGAGGATCAGGACTGATCAGCCGAAGGAAGGCAGGACATGGCAGCACAGGATCTATCCGGGAAGACGGTGGTGGTTACCGGCGCCAGCTCCGGCATCGGCGCAGAGGCGGCGGCAAAGCTGGTCGCATGCGGCGCGACCGTCGCGGTGGTCGGGCGCTCGCCGGAGCGTACCGCCGAGGTGGCGGCGCGGATCGGCGCCGAGTCCTTCATCGCCGATTTCGCCCGCTTCGACGAGGTGCGCAAACTCGCCGATCAGCTGCTCGATCGCTATCCGCGCATCGATGTGCTCGCCAATAACGCCGGCGGCGCGTGGGCCGAACGTACTGTCACCGATGACGGCAATGAGCTGACCTTCCAGGTCAATCACCTCTCGCCGTTCCTGCTGACCGCCCTGCTGCTGGATCGGCTGGTGCAGTCGCAGGCCAGGGTCGTCAATACCGCGAGCATGACCTACCGGATGGCGAAGTTGGACCTCGACACCGTCAACGCATCGACCGGCTCGTTCAGTCAGCTCGGCGTCTACGGCACCTCCAAGCTCGCCAACATCATCTTCACCAGGGAGTTGGCCCGCCGCACCGAGGGCACCGGGCTGGTCACCGCCGCATTCCATCCGGGCGCGGTCGCCACCCACGTTTACGACAATGCCCCGCTCGGGCTCGGCGCGTTCATCCGCTCACCACTATCACGGCCCTTCTTCATCCGGGCGGATAAGGGCGCGGATCCGCTGGTGCACTTGGCGACTACGTCGGAGGAGATCAACGGCAAGTACTTCCACCGGCTCGAGGAGGAGCAGCCGAGGAACAGGCAGGCCGTGGATGCGGAACTCGCGCAACGGCTTTGGACGATGTCCGAGGAGATCACCGGAATGGCATAGGTCAATGGGCGTCCGCACCGACCGCGTGACGCCCACCCTCGGCCGCCACACCGACGGTGAATACTTCGCCGCTCATCTCGCCTCGATCGAGTTCGACAATGGCGCGCACCACCTGTTCGGTCGATACCGTCGCGGGAAAATCATTGGGCGCGATGGCATTCGCCCGCACCCCGAACTCCTCGAATTCGGCCGCGATATGCCGGGTCAGGTGGTTGAGCGCCGCCTTGGACGAGGCGTAGAGGGCCTGCCCGCCGGCGTACACCCGCGAACCCGCAATGCTGGAGACATTCACGATATTGCGATTGCGGGCCCGGTTCTCGTCTCCGGCGTGTATCCAGCTCCGCTGCGCCAAACGCACCGACAAACGCAGCGGCACACCGACATTGACCGCGAAATGCGGTTCGAATTCGTCGAGTGCGGCGTCGCCGTCGACGATGCCGCGTGGCTGGAATCGGCTGTGCGCTGCATTGTTGACCAGCAGGTCGATATGCCCGAAGCGGGCGAGTGCGATATCGACGACGCGCTCGACTTCCCCCGCTTCGGCCAGCTCGGCCTTGATCACGAAGATCCGCGAATCATTCTCCGGCACCGGCATTTCCGGCTCGAAGGGATCGACGAACCATTCGAGCTGTGACGGTGCCGCCGGAGTGCGATTCCGGCAGACCGCGATAATGTCGTAGTCGGTGTACAGACCGCGGCAGAAGGTGTCACCCAGAACGCCACCCGCACCGGTCAGCAGACATACCCGGCGTTCATTACCACTGCGCAATGCTGTCCCCTCCCCAGCGCCGCAGCACATCGTCCTTCGGCCGGTGCAGCCACATCACCACGCTATTGCGCGCGGCGGCGTTATTGCCGAGGAACGTATGCCAGGAGCGCGGTGTGCACTCGAACAGCAGCAGCGAGTTGTCCAGCGGCGGAACCGGCAGCGCGGGAACGGGATTCGCGCCGACATGGGCATACAGGGCGGTCTCGCCGCCATCGCCGGGCCGCCAATCCGGATTTCCGAAATAGAACAGCACCGCGACGGCGCGCACCGTCTCCCGCGCGAAGATCTCCGGGATCGGCGGACCGGTCTTCAGATCCACCTGCGGATCCACGGTCCTGATCTCGCTCGGTCCGGGGGCCGCCCCCTCGAACCAGGCCGGATTCAGATCATTGTGCGGTGACCCCGACGGACTCCGCGGCCGATGATGATGCACCGCTCCTTCGACATCACCGGTGGTAGTCACCCCCATGACGCGCGCGATCAGGTCATGCCATTCCCGTGAGAGAAACAGCGCCAACGGCCCATCCCGCAGCTCGGCCAGCGAGGCACCGACCGTACCGTAATCCGACGCCACCGCCCCGAACGCCTCCGGCCGCTCGCGGCGCACCCGCGCCAACTCATCGGCCAACCGCCCATAGAACTCGGGCACGAATACATCCCTGGCATAGATATGCGGAAACGGCTCGACCCGGCGAATCCAGCGCCGATGCGCGAACAAATCCGTGAACCACGGCGGTGCCGCGGTCACTGTGGATTCGGCTACCCCTGTCAACTTCAATCCCTCCCGAATGACCACAGCGATCCTAACGGGCACCACCGGAATCCGTGCCTCACCGGTAGCCGGGCCCCGGTGCGCGGCGACCAGTTGCGAAGATCGCCGGGTGTGGAACGACCTTCGCGTGTGCTTCATCGGTGATTCCTTCGTCGGGGGTGTCGGCGACCCGCGGTGCCTCGGGTGGGCCGGTCGGCTGGCCGCCCAGACCTACGCGAGCGGCCAGCCGCTGACCACGTACAACCTGGGTGTGCGGATGCAGACCTCGACCGAGATCCTCGGCCGCTGGCAATCCGAATGCGCACCTCGATTTCCCGACGGCTCCGATGCCCGACTGGTCATCTCGTTCGGCGTCAACGACACCACGTCGATCGACGGACGACCCCGGGTGGCACCGGAGCAATCGGCGGTCAACCTGTCCGAGCTGCTCACACAGGCCGCCGAGCTTCCGGTCCTGGTCGTCGCGCCGCCGCCCATCGATGACGCTGAGCAGAATGCCAGGACCGCCACACTGGACGAACATTTCGCCGAGGTCTGCGCTGCCGCAACCGTCCCCTACGTGCGCGTCCATCAACCGCTGCGTGACAGCGCGGTCTGGATGCGTGAGGTGCGCGCGGGTGACGGCGCGCATCCCGGCGCGGCCGGATACGACGAATTGTCCGCGCTAGTTTGGCCGCACTGGCGAGAGTGGTTGGCGCGCTGACCAATTCGGGGGCGTGTCGCTCAGTCTGGCGACGATCAGCCGATCGAGGTCCGCGATGGTCGGCATCCACCCATCGCCGAAAAGTCGGAATCGGCGGTGGTGCACAGGCGGGCCGCGAATGACTGGAAGTTCTTCGACGCCAGAATGGCCCGGCCTGCGCGGTTTTCATGTCTGAGACAGAATATTGCGTGCATCGTCCGGGCAGCTCAGCGCGGTTGTGCTCAGCCGAAGGACATGCGGCGCGCATCCGCTTCGGCCCGTTCGCGTCGGGCCGTCGCGAGATCGACCGGCACCGCGCCCTCCTCGGGTCGAGTCACCAACTCGTGCAACGTCGGATGCCAGCGTCCGACTTCGTCGCGGAACGGGCCCTCGGTCTCCAACTGACCGATCGCACCGACCAGCGTCAGCATCGATCGCGCGAACGGCGTGAAGCGCGCGGGCATGGTGCCCTGTCGCAGGGCATTCGTCAGCCGCGGATTCGTCACCCGCAGTACCTGTTTGCGCAACCAGCGCATGGTGAACCGGTAATTCGCGTGCCGGAAGGGTTCGACGCACGGCGCGACCACATGGAACAGATCCTCGGCATCGAGCACCCGGCCCGGTGCGCAGAAGCCGTGCCGCCGTGCCGCCGCCTCCAATTCGGCGGGCCCGCCGTTGAACAGCGCATCGCAGTAGTCGAAGGCGAATTCCTCGAAACCCTCGGTCGGCCAGGGTGTGCAAGCCCCGAAGTCGACGACGCCGAGTCGCCCATCCGGCAGCACCCGGAAATTGCCCGGATGCGGATCACCGTAGAGCAGACCACTGCGGATCCAACTCGATGCCATGAACCGAACCAACTGCATGCCGACCCGATCCCGCTCGGCGCGCGTACCGGCCGCGATGACGCGCGGCAGCGGGATGCCGTCCAGCCATTCGGTGACGAGCACGTCGCCGCGCTGTTCGATCACCCGCGGAATATAGAAATCCGGATCGTCGGCATAGGCCGCCGCGAAGACACGTTGAGATTGCGCCTCGGCCGCATAGTCGAGTTCGTCGAGCATGCAGGCACAGACCGCCTCGGTCACGCTCTTGACATCGGCACCGGGCAGGAAAACCGTTGCCAGTATGGATATCCGGCGTAGCTGATCCAGATCGTTCGCGACCGCCTGCTTACCACCGGGATACATGATCTTCACCGCGACGGGCGTACCGTCACGCCATACCGCGCGGTGCACCTGGCCGAGTGAGGCCGCGGCCGCGCGCCGATCGTCGAATTCCCGGAAATACCAACGCCAGTTCTCCCCCATGCTGGCGGCCATCGCCGCGTGCACCGAATGCGGCAGCATCGTCGGCGCGGAATCCTGCAACCGGGTCAACGCGATTTTGTACGGCTCGGCGAGTTCCGGCGGCAGTGCGAGTTCGTAAATGGCAAGCAGCTGACCGAGTTTGGCGACACAGCCCTTCAGTTCGCCGAGCACCTCGAAGATATGCTGTGCGGTGCGCATCTGGATTTCGCGATCGACCTCGGCGGCCGGTCGGCCCAGCGCGCGCTTACCCACACCCGCGGCATGGCGGCCCGCGTACGCGATCGGCAGCGCAGCCAATTTCGCATTGCGAACCGCCGTGCGAACTGGAGGTTTACCGTTCGACGTCATCGCGAAAATGCGTGCACGTCCAGTGGTCGAACTCTCGGCCGATCGACCATGGCCACGCTGAATTGTCATGACTCACCTCACACTGCACGCTGACCACTGTTACACAGGTGCAGTCTCGCACAGCAGGGCATAGACTGTCTGGGACGTATTCGGAACCGAGTCGAAAGGTGGCATCTCGATGGGATCCCAAACGGTAGTCGCCGACGTTGCCGATGAGCTGGCACGCCGGGTTGCCGCGGGGGAATATCAGCCGGGGGATTTGATGCCGTCGGTCCGTCAGGTCGCGGAAGAGTTCAATATGAACCGCGCGACCGCGCAGTTGACTCTCGGTCGGCTGGAATCGTACGGATTCGTCGAGGCGCGACGCGGCAAGGGGTTCACGATCCGCGATGTCCGTGAGGCGGGCGGCATCGATGTGTATCGGCACCTGTTCCGGTTCTCGGTTCCGATGCCGGATGTCGCCGTCGAGATGTTCCACGACATCGTCGAGGTGGAGCGCGGCATCGTCATGGAGGCGCTGCTCGCCTACACCAGCAGCGAACAGGAGATCGATCCGGCCGAACTCAAGGCGGCGATCGATGAACTGGAAAGGCTTGCCCGACAGGCGGTTCCCGACTTCCAGCAGATCCTCGCCATCGAGGTCGGCCTGGTCCGCCGACTGCTCACCGCACTCGGACTGAGCATGCAGCGCGCGATCATGAACTCCATCGGTGAGATGGTGCTCGAGGTACCCGAGGCCGTGGAGGCCTTCTTCGCGGGCGCTGCCGATCTGCATGTATTGGTATGGCGTGCACTGGTCGCGGTCTGGGATTCCGGATCCGGCCCGTCCGACGCGCAGCTCGCGCTGTTCGAGGATCTGTTCGGGCTGTATCACGACAAGGTGATCGCCCGGTTCGAGGAGTTGCTCGATGTCGGGGACCATGAGGATGTTGAGCACGCGGCGACTGCCTGATCACTCCTCGACCCCACCCGGATTCACTGTCTGGGTCGCACTGGCTCAGTGCTACTCAGTGCCAACCGAACGATGCACGTTTGCTGCAATCGAGCGACTCCGAAACTGGTGATTAGCTGTCTGGGACTCTGTGGGTAACCGGTATGAGCTCAATGACTGGCGTGGCTCGATGTGCGGGGTACACGCATGCGGCACTGATGTCGGATCTGCCGATGACGCAGATGTTTTCGGGCGGCACTGGTCCCGCAGATGCGTGAGGAAGTCCGCATATCGGCCGAACTCCCAGAATTGGTCATGCTCGGCCGGTTCTTCGATGGCATCCTCGAGGTCTGCGCAGCTCGAGGCGGAAGGTATCGAGTCGGTCGGCTTCGCGCGCGACGACGAAGCGGTTTGGATCAACCAGGAGTTCTCTGTGAAATCGGCCCCAATTCTGCCGCGCCGCTGGACCATTGCGGATATCGCGGACCAGTCCGGCAAGGCCGCCGTGGTCACCGGCGCCAATAGCGGTCTCGGCCTGCGCACGGCCGAGGCATTGGCGAGTAAGGGTGCGCACGTGCTGCTGGCCTGCCGTAATCCACAGAAGGCCGCGACGGCACTCGATGCGGTCACCGCGGTGGCGACCGGCCCGAAACCCGAAGTGCTGCAGCTGGATCTGGCCGAGCTCGCGTCGGTCCGACGGGCGGCCGCGCAGCTCAACGACACCGTCGGGCGGATCGATCTGCTGATCAATAATGCGGGTGTGATGGCGGTGCCGCGCTCACGTACGGCCGACGGCTTCGATGCCCAATTCGGCACGAATCACCTCGGGCACTTCGCATTCACCGGCGGTGTCCTGCCCGCTCTCCTGCGCGCCGACCAGCCTCGAGTGGTGACCGTATCTTCGGTGGCCGCATGGGTCGGCGTGATCAACTGGCTCGATCCGAATTGGCAGCGGATGTATCTGCGGTGGCCCGCCTACAGTCAGTCCAAATTGGCGAATTTGCTGTTCACCGCCGAACTCGAACGCCGGGCCCGCGTGGCCGGATCCGAATTGCGTGCGGTGGCCGCGCATCCCGGAGTGTCGGCGACCCATCTTTACGACCGCAACGGTGAGCAGGGTGTGAATGCCATCTTGGCGGCGATCCCGCAGGCGATCCTGTTCGCGCTGGCCCAGTCCGACCGGATGGGCGCATTGCCGCAGTTGTATGCCGCCACGGTGCCGGAGATACGCGGAAACTCCTATGTGGGACCGGGTTTCGAGCTGGCCGGATATCCGCGGCGGACATTGCGCAATCCGCTTGCCTACCGTCGCTCGACCGCGCGCAAACTGTGGGAGCTGAGCGAGCGGCTGACCGGCGTTCGCTACGACTTCTCGGTGATCTAGATCGATATCAATGCGGCGCCGCGGCGAAGGCGGCGAGCACGAGCGAGCTGACGATCGTGACGGCAAGTACGGCCAGCACCACCAGATTTCGCCGTTGCGGCAGATCGGCATGCATCAGATTCGGACACTCCGGCTCATTATGTCCGCGACTTCCGCACCGAGGGTTGGTGCAGGGATACATGCCTACCTCCCGAAACTGACGCGAGCGCTCGCACTGTAAGCAGTGCGAATCACTTGTATACCGCCTACGCCGACGGACGGCTACCCAGCCACGGGAGTACGACGCCGCCCCGAGCGGTCGGTCGAGGCGGCGTCGAAGAGTTTGCTAGAGAGCGCTATTGAGCTTGTTCAGACGATCGCACGCCTCCACGTATTCATTGATCAGCCGGGCGATCACATCGGCGGAACGCTCCACCTTGTTCATCATGCCGACGACCTGACCGACCGGATTGAAGTTCACATCCTTGGCCGCCTCCGGATACCGATGCCCGCGCTTGACGCCGTCCAGGGCCACCATCATCTGCAGCGGCATGGGCAGCGGATCGGGATTCTCCGGCGCCTCCCATGCCTCGGTCCAGTCGTTCTTCAACATGCGGCACGGCTTACCGGTCCAGGACCGCGAGCGCACGGTGTCCTGGCTGGAGGCTTCGATATAGGTCTGCATCTGCGCGGGCGGCACATTCGCCTCCTCGACGGTCAGCCACAGCGAGCCGGTCCACGCACCGGCCGCACCCATCGCCATGGCCGCGGCGACCTGGCGACCATTGCCGATACCGCCGGCGGCCAGCAGCGGCATATCGCCGATGGCGTCGACCACCTGCGGCCACAGCACCATCGAGGAGATCTCACCGCAGTGCCCGCCGCCCTCGGTGCCCTGGCAGACCACGAAATCCAGGCCCGCGCGCTTGTGGTTGAGCGCATGCTTCACCGAACCGCACAGCGCACCGATGAGCCGTCCCGAGCTCTGAATCTGCTCGACCACATCCGGCGGCGGCGTGCCGAGGGCATTGGCGACCAGCTTGGCCTTGGGATGGCGCAGGATCACCTCGATCTGCGGCGCGACCGTGGTCGCGGTCCAGCCGAGCAACTGGTTGTGGCGCTCGCCGTCGGGCAGATGCGGGACATTGTGGTCGTTGAGCAGCTTCTCCGCGAAGTCTCGGTGGCCCTGTGGAACCAGTTCCGCCAGTTTGGCCTCCAGCTGTTCGGGGGTCAGGTCATCGATCCCCTTGCCCTCGTACTTCGACGGGATGACGAGGTCGACGCCGTACACACCGTGCACATGGTCGTCGAGCCAGGCCAGCTCGACCTCCAATTCCTCGGCGGTGAAGCCCACCGCACCGAGCACGCCGAGTCCGCCGGCATTGCTGACCGCGGCCGCCACATCGCGGCAATGGGTGAAGGCGAAGATGGGGAATTCGATCCCCAGCCGGTCACAGATTTCGGTACGCATGGCGTGCTGGTCTCCCTACTTGCTCAGCAGCCGGATCACAGCGGCTGACGAGTGCTGGAACGGGTTGCATATTTGGTCACCGGCCCGCGCTGCCGATTCGGCCGACTGCCGCAGATATCGCCATGACGCGGCGGTAGCTTCGTCGACAGGCGCGGACGCCTGACCTCGAATGTAACACGTTCTAGTTTTCCCGCGGTAGCCGTTCCTGTCGACTGAAATCACAGTTCCGCGGTGAGGAGCCGGTAGCCCAGGTCGAGGTCGGATTTATCGAGTAGCTCCGCATGCCGGGCAGCCCACGCATCGGTGGCGAGATCGTCGCGGAGTCGGTTCAGTCCGTCCTCCAGTAGCGCGGCCGGGGTCATCGCCAGCATCGACATGCCCGCGCGCACGGTTTCGTCCAGGTACGCCTCGGGTCGCCGCCAGTACGCGCCGCGGAACCCGTCTACGCAATCGTGCGGGACCGGGATCGGGATGATTGATACGTCGCCGAGGAGAGCGGTGAGGCGCGGGAGTGCGACGGCCAGGCGCGCATCGGTTTCGGCCGCGGCGGGCAGATAGCCACGGACCAGCCAGAATTCGCGGAAGACGGTGTGGTCCCAGGTGAGGATGATGATCCGGCGGCGGGCGATCCGCTTCAGTTCGGCGATGCCGCGATCGAGCTCGGTCCAGTGGTGCACGGTCAGGACGGCCAAGGCGGCATCGACCGCGTCTGTGCGGATCGGCAACTGCTCGGCGACCGCCTTGACCGCCGGTGCGGCAGTCGGTGGGCGTTGGGCGATCATTACCTGGCTCGGCTCGACCGCGATCACGGTGCCCGTCGGTTCGTAGGATCCGCTGCCGGCGCCGACATCGGCGATCGATGCCATGCCGCGCACCGCGTCATCGACAACTGCGGCGAAACGCGGATCCGGTTGCCGGGTCCGCGTATACGTCCGTCCGGTGTGGTCGTAAAGAGTCATGGTCGTCAGCTTCAGCCTTGGCTACTGGCGACGTAGACGATTCGCCGGTTCAGGAGGCAGCTTGCTCGAGTTCGGCCAGCGAATTCTCCAGGTGGTCGAGCAGGCTGTGCAGTCGCGGCACACTGCGGCGGCAGCCGACGAGCCCGAAGTCCAGACTGTCCACATTGGTGGTGAGGGTGATGTTGACGGCTTGGCCGTCGAACGGAATCGACATCGGGTACGAGGCGTCCAGACGGGCCCCGTTCCAGTACTGCGGTTCCTTCGGGCCCGGGACATTCGAGATGACGATATTGAACGGCGGATTCGTGAACGACAGCATGCCGGGCAGCAGAGTCAGGGCGAGCGGGCTGAGCATCAACCCGGATAGCGCCATGGTCTGGATGGGGGAAAGCGAGTTGTAGACCTCTTTGCTGCGGCGCATCGATTCGCTCACCACACGCAACCGTTCGATCGGATCGGCGATATCGGTGCCGAGATTGCACAGGATCGCGCCGACCTTGACGCCACCGACCTCGTCCTCATCGCCCCGCAGCGACACCGGAACCATGGCGATCAACGGCTTGTCGGGCAGGGCATGCTGTTCGATCAGATATGCGCGCAACGCACCGGCCGACATCGCCAGCACCACGTCGTTGACGGTCGTGCCGGTGGCCTTCTTGACCTGTTTGACGCGCTCCAGCGGCCAGGACCGGACCGCGCACCTCCGAGCGCCGCCGATCGGCACATTGAACATCGAGCGCGGCGCCTCGAACGGCATCGTCAACTGCTGCTGCACCAGTGCCGCCCGTGCCACCCGCAGCGCGGCGGGCCCGGAATTGACCGCCGACCGGAGATTTCGCGCGAGCCCGCCGAGCAGCGAGCCAGATGGTTCGCTCTTGCGAGGCGAACGGGGCAGGTTCCACGGCACGCGCGTTTCGGTCGCGGTTGGATCGTTGGTGAGCGTTCGCTGCAGCACTCGCTGCGCGGTGACGCCATCGATCAGCGCGTGATGCATCTTGGAGTACAACGCGAAGCGGCCGTCGTTCAGCCCCTCCACCACGTGGATCTCCCACAGCGGGCGGTGTCGATCGAGTAGAGCGCCGTGCAGGTGGGAGGCCAGTGCTAGCAGTTGATCGAAGCTACCCGGACTCGGCAGCGCCGATCGGCGCAGGTGATAGGCGAGTTCTACCTCCTCGGCCTGGGTCCACGCCAGCTGCGGCGCGCCGAGCCAGGTCGCCGGGCGCTTGCGGAAGGTGGGGTGGAATGCGTTGTCGGCCAACAACTTCTCATGAGTCAGCCGAGCGAAATCAGGCCCGGCATCCTCCGGTGCCTCGAACAGTTGTAGTGAACCGACATGCATCGGATGCTCGCGTGATTCGGCGAGCAGGAATACGGCATCGATCGGAGAAATGAGCTCCATGGTCTGTCGCCCCCTGACGACGGTGTGGTGCTGAGGTCTTGGTGATAGGAAACGACCACGATGTCGATAAGGGTTCGCACAGCCATCTCCCCTGTGCTGTCCCCAACCTTACTGAAGAGTACGGATTCGCGTTCGCCGAATCAGCGATCCTTGACCAGGAGCAGATAGGCCTGGCGGCCTCGCTCGCCGGGATCCGGTTCGCGGATCAACCGGGCGGTCGGCGTGAATCCGGCCTCTTCGGCCAGTGTGGCGAGCCGATCCGCTGACCATCGATAGGCGGTTATCACCTTGTGGTCGAATGGTTCTACATCCTGGACATCGGGTGCCTGGAAGAACGCGAGCAGTGCGCGCCCTCCTGACTCGAGTACCCGATGAAACTCCGCCAACACAGCGGGCATTCGTTCGGGCGGCAGATGGATGAACGAGTACCACACGAGAATTCCCGCGAGAGTGGCGTCATCGATATCGAGGTGTTCGAGGGAGCCCTCGTCGAATTCGAGTGTCGGATACTGTGCTCGGGCCAATCCGAGCAATTGGGGTGACAGGTCGATCCCGAAGGTATCGAGTCCGAGCCCGGCCAGGTGTGCGGTCAGTCGGCCCTCACCGCAACCGAGATCGGCCACCCGACCGCCGGCCCGCACCAGTTCCGCGAATGTGGCGAGCATGGCGCGATCGTATGGCTGGGTCGCGAGGTGATCCTTGACTAATTCGGCATAGCGGAGGGCGACATCGTCGTAGGCGGCACGAGTGTGCGCCACATCCGCTGGATCGGTTCGACTGTTCGCTGTCACCCGGACATCATGCCCTCCCGCGCCCCTCATCTAGTGGCGCCGCGACGTCGAGTTTCCTTGCCGAGCCCGGCGACAGGGATGCGGCGCAACAGAGTGTCGAGGTGCAGGGCGGTATCGCGGGTGCTGAGAATCGCAGCACCGCTTGCCACGACAAGGACACCGTACGAACACATTTCATCGAATCCCACCGAGGTCCACATGGCCGCCGCGAAGACGATCAACACCGCGGTGGCGGCGCGTGCGGTGAGTTTCGCGGCGACGCCGAAGATCAAGCCGATGGCCAGCAGGGTTTCCGTTCCGGTCGCGATGGCGGCGAGGGCAGGCACCGACCAATCCAAGATCTGTGGTGTGAGTGTGCGGGTGTATTCGGTGAACGCGGAGTAGTCGCCCCAGGAGACATCGTCCGCACCCGGCGCGCCGAGCAGTCCGAACCGGTCCGCGACCGAACCGGCGAACAATGCGCCCAACAGGATTCGAACTGTCGTATCGACGACCACGAATCGGCCAGCGGTCACCGCGAGCACTCCGATGCTCGCGAGCACCACCGCGGTGATCGACCCGACCGATCCGTCGGCGAAGGCCAGCCAGCCGAGTTCGATCAGCAGGGCCAGCAGTGCGAGGCCTACGGCAATCATGTGCACCATCCAAAAGTAGTAAGGTTCCTGACTAAAGTTACGAAGGAGTTCCGAAATGGTCAAGAGCCTGACTAATCCGTTGGCCGATCGGCCGCCGCCGCTCGGGAATCTGCTCGGCGCCGCGGCTCGAACGCTTGCGGCCGAACTGGATGCGGGTCTGGCGGCCGCCGGATTCACCGATCTGCGGGCCGCGCATGCGCCGGTATTCCAGGTGATCGATCCAGAAGGCACGCGGCTGATCGATCTCGCCGCGCGCGCGGGCATGACCAAACAAGCGATGGGTGAGCTCGTGCGACATCTGGATGCGCGCGGCTATGTCGAGGTGACGCCCGATCCGAGCGATCGACGGGCGCGGCTGGTTCGCCTCACACCGCAAGGCTGGTCCGTCGTCGAGGCGGGGCTCGAAGTGGTCGAGCGATTCGATGCACATCTCGACGCGATCATCGGTGCGGCCGAGGTGGATCGGCTGCGTGCGATGTTGCTGAAGATCATCAGCGGCGCCGGTCTGACCTTCAGTGCGGCCGACTGAGGGCGCTCAGGACTGGGTGACGGGTGCCGCCGCGGGTTCCTCGGCGGCGCGGGCACGGGCGGTGCCGAGAATCGAACCGAGAATGACCAGCGGGAAGCCGATGCCCATCCCGATAGTCAGCGGCTCGTCCAGCATGGTGACGCCGAGCAGGATGGCCACCGCTGGATTGATGTAGGTGATGACCGTGGCACGGGCCGGGCCGACCTCGCTGATCAGCGCGAAGAACACTAGGAATGCCGCGGCCGTGCAGATTACCGCCAGTCCCAGCACCGACCACGACGCGTCGGCGGTGAAATGGGTTGGCCGACGGAATGCGGCGAACGGTATGTAGATCACCGCCGCGAGAATCAACGATCCGGTGACCACGCCGAGTGGTGGCAGATCGGCGAGCGCGCGATTGATGATGATCGGGCCGACGGCGTAGCCGATTGTGGTCAGCCCGATGGCACCGATCGCGGCGGGCTCGGTCAGGTCGATATCGAAGCCGACCAGTGCCGCCACACCCGCGAATCCGATGATCAGGCCGATGGTCCGGCGGGCGTCGAAGCGATCGTGGCCGAGTTTGGTCACGATGACCACGGCGATCAGCGGAACGGCGGCGATCAGCAGCCCGACCGTCGAACTGTTCAGGGTGGTCTCCGCGTAGCCGATCAGAAACCATGGTCCGGTGATCTCGACCAAGGTGTACAGCAGCAGCGGACGCCAACGCCGGAACACCGGTGCGAGGGCTTTGGTGTAGAGCGCGATCGGCAGCAGGATCAGTGCGCCGAGGAAGGTTCGGCCGAATGCCACCACGATCGGGTCGAAATCCTCGACCGCTATCCGGATCATCGCGTAGGGCACACCCCAGATGACACCCATCGCCAAGAAGAGCACCCACCCGCGCTGCGTCATCGCTTCACCATCTCGCCCTGCTCGCTTCCGATCGAATCGGAGCCTATACGAATACATCCCATCACGGGATGGATGGCCGCAGGCCCGCGACGGCGCCAGCCGTGCGGGCCTGCGTGCGCTAGCCGCGATGGCGCCGGGTCAGGGCTGAGTCGACTTGGTGGTGGTCGGTGTCGCGGGTTGCGTTGTCGTGGTCGTTGGTTCGGTGGTGGTCGGCTTCGGGGGCTGAGTGGTCGTGGTGGTCGAAGCCGGTGGTGTCGTGATCGCCGGTGTGCTCATCGGCGGCGCGGTGGTCGTGGGCGCCGCACTGGTCGTCGGCTGGCCGCTGACTTCCGTCTTCGCCGGGGCGGCGGCGGTGGTCGTCGGTGCCGCGGTCGTGGTCTTGGTCGGTTCGGGCGCCTTGGTCGTCGAGGTCGCTGCCTGGTAGGCGGCGGCGAGATCGGCCGACTCCGGCTTGGCGGTCGTATCGACCGGCTGACCCGCCTGTGCCTGCTTCGCCAGATGGGTGAGCCAGGCGGCCGCGTACTCGGCCGATGTCAGCGGCTTGCCGTTGTTCGGGTCGGCATCGCGCCAGTAGTCGAAGTGATGACCACTCGCATTGGGGCCGAGCGTCTGCTGGTAGGGGTCGCTCAGAATCACCGGGATGGTGTTCTGATTGGTCACGATGAGACCGATGATCTCGTTGAACACCTTCTGCGGCAGGTAGGCCAATGGTGACATCTCATTGGCCGAGATCGACTCGGCCTTGGCCGGAGTCTTCGGCGTCTGCCCCGGCTTGTATTCCGGATCCGAAACCCTCAGCAGTACCTGGAGAAAGGTCTCATCGCTCTGCATCCAGTTCGGCTGCGACTGGATGTCCGCGAATGCCGCCAATGCGATCCGGCCGAGGACAACGGCGACGTCCTGTCCGGTCGCGGGGGTCAGCCCGTCGCGTTCGAGCGCGTCGACATTCAACTGCCGCCCCACATTCACCGCCAGTTGCAGCAGTGAAATGTTCTGCGGCGCCGAGCACGTGAGGTCGCCATCGGAGCAGAACGACGCGATCTTGCCGTTCAGCGCACCGAAGTCACCGCTGGTACCGGGTAGTGCGCCCTGGCCGGACGCGGTTTTCGTGCCGTTCTGATACTTCTGGTCGAAGCCATCTGGATTGCTGTACGGATCCTTCGCACCGGGGAACGGGCCGTCGCCTGCCGAGCGTCCGGCATCGGCGAGGATCACGACTCCGACGACATCGGCCGGATCGACAATGCCGTAGCCGCCATCTTGATCGGCGCTCTGATGTCCGATGGTCATGGCGACGCGGCGCACCACATCGGCGCCCTCGCTGTAGCCCACGATCGAGAACTTGGTGTCGGGGCAGGCCTGTGCGATTTCTCGCATCACCTGTTCGGTATTCGCGACACCCGCGTTGACGGCATCCTCGTAGCTGTCCATATTCGCCGGGTAGGCGATGTAAACAGCGGCATACGAGCCGGGATCGACATCATCGGCCGGTGCGTTGACCACCGGATCCACCCATTGGCTGTTGTAATCACCGGACAGCGCGGCGGGCAACTCTTCGCCATTGGCCCCGACCAGCAACTTCGTGGTGGCGGTATCCGGTGTGTCCCGACGCCCGGCAACCGAAATCGTCACCATGTCGTGGCACTCCGTAACCGATGCCCGCAGGCGGGTATCGACGGTTTCGTGCGTTGATGTCAGCGCCACCGAAGCGGCGACGATCGCCGCCACTCCCAGCGACGCGGGCGCCACGATTGCCGAAGCCATTCGATGGCGCGCGAAGAACTCCCGAAGAGCCATGTCCCGTTCCCCAATTTCATAACCGACAAGTGGACGGACAGGCCCCCCGACAGGCCGTGTGTCTTGAAGGACGTCGGGTTCGACGGCTGAATCGTTACCGCGGGCCGAGAAATGGTTACGCTCGAGTGGAGTTATCGTTGTGCAACGGCGCACTAGATATAGTTCCGCTAGCTAACGGCATGATCGATGTGTTGGCCCCGCAGGTGTCAGCGCCGATCGGTTCACTCATCGGGAAGCTGCAGTGAGCGATGCGCGTAGGACACAGGTGCCCGAGAATCGTCCGCCGGAATGGACGCCGCTGACGGCTGCAAGCCCGAAGCCTGGCCGATGTGGGGCGCCTATTCTTTGCCCGCTACGACATCGGCGCTGTACTGCGCGGTGAAATCCCGGCGTTCGAGCCGCGGCTGGGTTCCGCTTTCCGTACCCTGCCTGCTCTTCGTACTGCCCGGCTACACCTGCGTGTCCGCCGGGCCGGGCGCCGCCGCCCGGGCCGTCTCGGCCCGGCGTGCAGGCCCTGCACGGCTGGGCTGGACAGCAAGGCATCCGGTCGGTGTGGTTCCGCTATTTGCGCGCTGGACATCGACTGCCCTTGAATCGACGAGCTGACTCCGGCCATGGATCCGCGCTTTTCGGGAACCGCGGTGGCGCACCAGTGCTCCTTGCCCATGGCGTGACCATTCCGGCAATTGCACGCGCCAATTCGTCGGGATGTGTCAGTTGCGGATGATGAGCAGCTCCGCTGATTGTGCTGAATTCTGTTCGGGGCGATAGTGATTCGAGCAACGTTGGGCTGAGCGGGTCTTCGCTTCCGGTGATCACGTGGACCGGGCCGGGATATTGCGCGAGCTCGGCAGTGAGTTCACGGCGCCAACTTGCGTTCGTCGTCGCGGCGAACAGCGTGGCGATATTGCCCGCGACATTCGCGCGACGCAGATCCTGCACGCTCGATTCCAGCGCCAGTGCGTACTCGGGGGAGCCGGTTAGCTTGTCGGACAAGGCATTCGGGCTCAGTCGACGCAGATACCACCGCATCAGGGGTATGGCACGTGCCGAAAGCCCGGCGCTCGGCTGGAGAAAGAACGGCGCGACCAGAGTGATCGATCCGATCTTGTCCGGCCGCGCGGCCGCGGCCTCGACCACTGCGGCGGCGCCGATGGAGTGACCCACCAAGTGCGCGCCTGGTATTCGTTCGAGCAGCGCCTCGAGCCAGGCCTGCCAGTCACCTCGACCGCCCGGGGACATCCCGAGGCCGGGCAGGTCCACAATCTGGGCGTGACCGATGGCTGCCGCGACCGGAGCCCAGGTGTCGGCATTGACCGGCAGGCCGGGCAATATCACAGTGGACGCGTCGGGCTCGCCGATCCGGAATGTTCGGACACCGGCGTGGTCGTCGAAAGCCCTTGCGACACTGCTAGTTTGCGCATTTCCGAAGCGGTGCGCGGCGAGGTAATCGGCCCATCGCAGGATCGTGCGTGTGGTGTCGGGCAGGTCGAGGCCATGCTTGCGGGCGAATTGGTGTGCGGACTCGGTGGGATAGCGGTCGGTGGACAGGAAGGTCATGGTCTCCGGATCGGCCTTCGTCAGCCACTGCGGTAGCCGCTGAACCAGTGCGACCGGGATCAGTGTGCGTGGCACCGGCACTCGATAATGCCGACCGACCTGCGAAAGCAGAGTCGGCAGTGCGGGCGTTGCGTCGTCGAGCACCCAGTACGCCGCACCGGCTGTGCTGGGATCCATCGGAAGCAGAGTCATGAAGCGGGTCAGATAGTCGACCGCGATCACGGGCACGAAGGTGCGGGAGTCGCCCGGCAACGCCGCCACCGTACCTTGCCAGATCTCTTTCAAGCTCGCCGCGAGGCCCAGTTGCTGATCGGATTCACCGGTACTGCTGAGCCCGATGACGGTGGGCGGGTTGACGATCGACCACGGCACGCCGAGTTCATCGGCGACGGCCTGGAATACCGCATCGCTCTCCACCTTCGACGCCTCATAAGCGCCCAGACGGCGATGAGTTCGTTCCACCCGTTCCTGGCTCCACGGAACTGTGCTCGGGTCCTGACCGCCGACCCGGTAGCCGGAGACGTAGACAAGCCGGGACAGCTGAGGCAGCTGCGCGGCAAAGGAAACCACCGAGCGGACGCTGTCGACATTGCCGTGCCGTGCCTGGTCCTTCGTCATACCGAATCGGTACGCCCCGGCGCAGTTGTACACCTCGGTGACATCGGTCCACGCCGCATCTTCGCCCTGAGCAAGGGGATCGGCGTCGAAATCGACAATCAACTCCGCCGGAGCCGTCCGGCACCCGTGATCCGTCAACCATGCGGCCAGCCGCGCGAATGATTCGCGGCTGCGGACCGCGGCGGTGACGCGGATTCCGGCTTGGTCCAAGGTGAGGATCAGATTGCGGCCGATAAAACCGGTCGCTCCGAAGACGAGCGCATGCCGCGAAGTCATCAGACCACCGTCCCGGGCTGGTCGAGCAGACCCGCCAGCATCTGGGCCGTACTGCGCAACGGTTCCACGTCACGTTTGGCGCGTGCCACGATCACCGCTCCTTCGACCGCACTGACCGTCGCCGTCGCCAGTGTGCGCGCCGCCGACTCCGAATGTCCTGCCGCGACCAGATATTCACGCACCGGCTCGATCCACGACTCGAACGCCGCCGCACACGCGCCACGCAGGCGTTCGCTGTGCGCACCCATCTCCAACGTGACCACCGAAACCGGGCACCCGAGCTGAAAATCGCTGTCCGCGACCAACCCGGCCAGCACCTCCACAATCCGCCGAATCACCTCCCCGGGTGACGCCCCGGACCCCGCCATCTCAGCCAGCAAGGTCCGAAACCGCTCGGCCGCCAACTCGATCGCCTTCTCCCCGAGCTGTTCCTTCCCTTCCGGAAAGTGAAAGTACAGCGACCCTTTCGGTGCACCCGCGTGCTCAACGACCGTGTTCAACCCGGTACCGGCGTATCCCCGCGCCTGGATCAACTCCAGCATCGACTCCACCAACTGCCCACTCGTTTGAGCGCCCTTGGATGTAACCATGGCCTCAGAATAGACCGGTCTATAGATTTTGCAACCGTGCACAAGTCACTCCAGCCGCGGCGGCCGAACTAGCTACCTCGGACGTAGACGCCGTCGGGTCACGCTCGCGCGCTGTCGTTGGAGAGAACCGGCTCTTCATCCGACCGGACCTGCTCCCGCTCGGATTGTCGCGGCAGCAGCAATGGCGTGGCGAGCAGGAGAACCCCGGCCAAGCCGATAGCCACACGCGGGCTGGTGAGTTGTGCCAGCAACCCCCATGTGACGGTAATTGCGGCGATGCTGATGCTGCTGGTGATCGACCACGCCGCGAGGACCCGGGCGTGGCGATCGGCATCGGTGTTGTTCAACCGATAAGCGGCGAAGACGGCGTTGAAGATGCTTATGCAGATGATCAGCCCGAACTCGGTGACCATCACGATCGCAAGCCCGGCCAGGCCCGGGCGAATAAATGCCAGTCCGAGGGGCCAGCACGCACGCAATGTGCCGAACACCCGCAACACCGACTGTTCGCCGAAACGGGAAACGACGCGGCGGGCAAGTCGTGACCCGATCAGACCGCCGATACACGGAACAGCGAATGCCAGCCCGTACTCCCAGACCGGGAACCGCAAATGGGCGAGCATCAGCACCGACAACAGCGGCTCCCCGGCCATGATCAGCCCGTTGACCAGCATGGTGTTGGCGAAGAACCAACGCAGCGTGGGGTGGGCGAGGATGTAGCGCCACCCCTCGACGATGTCGCTCCAACGGCGGGCTCGGGCCTTCCGCAGGGGTGCGGGCTGTTCGGGTTCCCTGATCGCGAGGATGCCGAGCGCGGAGAGCAGGTAGCTCACCGCATCGACAACAACGGTGGCCACCGGCCCCAATAGCCCGATCGCGGCGCCACCGAGGGGCGGTCCGATAACCGTGGCCGACCAGGTGGTGGACTCGAAACGACTGGTTGCCGCCAACAGCCCGTTGGCGGGGACGATGGTCTTCAAGTAGGCGCCACTGGCAGCGGTGAACGCGATTTTCGCCGCGGCGGTGACTACGCAGACCGCCAAGAGTTGCGCGAAGGACAACCCCCTGAGGCAGTAGGCGAGCGGTATGGATGCCAGCGCCACGAAGCGGATCAGGTCCGTGGCGATCATGACCGGCCGCTTGGCGCGAAACTCCATCCACGGCCCGAGCGGAATCGCAAGCAGTGCCCCGATCGCGAGCCCGGATGCCGATAAGGTCGCCACTTGCGCCGAACTAGCGTTCAGAACGGTGATCGCGACAACCGAAAAGGCCCCGAACCCGAGCCCGGTCCCATAGGCGCTGACCGCGTAGGCGGCCCACAACCACCCGAACGCTCGACCCAGTTTCGCTCTCCGCCACATATTCGGCACTCCCTCTGTTGTCAGGGAGATTGAAGCCGGTCGACGGATGCTGACACCAACAACGAATCGAGCGGAGTGTCACAACTTTTCGTTGTGAGAGTAGCTTTTGCTCGTGGATTTGGATGCGGTTCGTACCTTCGTCGCGGTTGCCGAGACCGGCCAATTCCAAGCCGCTGCCGACGATCTGCGCATTACCCAGCAGGCCGCGTCGAAACGAGTAGCCACGCTCGAGCGAGAACTCGGAGTTCAGCTGTTCGCGCGGATCGCCAGAGGGGTTCGGCTGACCGTCGACGGGCAAGCGCTACTACCGCATGCACGTGAACTCATCCGTGCCGCCGAACGCGCCACCGCGGCCGTGACACCGGGGCGTCGGGCCCTTCGGATCGACGTGGTGGCCCGCAGGATTGCGCCCTCCACCATCCTTCATGCCTTCTACCAGCAAAATCCAGAGATCGAGCTCGATGTCGTCACCCTGACCAACTTCGACGCGGAGTCGGCGCTGGCCGAGATCAGTGCGGGCACCATCGACGCCACCTTCAGATCCCTACGACACCGCGAGGTCCCGAGCGGACTGCGGGCATCGCGCGTCATCGATGACCGACACGAACTGCTCATCGGCCCGCGGCATCCACTGGCGAACGCCAAGTCGGTGACGCCAGCCGAACTCACCGATCACCCCATCTGGATGCCGGGCATGTCCGACGCTGAACCGATCGGCTACTACAACGATCTGGCGACGGCGTTCGGACTCACCATCGACACGATCGGCCCGAGCTTCGGCATCGAAGCGCTCCTCGCCGAACTCGCGGATTCCACCCGACTCGCCACCTTCGTCGGTGCGGGCTCCCGATACCTCTGGCCGGAAAGCTACGAGCTGCGCCGAATCCCCGTCGTCGACCCGACCCCGGTCTACCCGCTCTCCGTGATCTGGCGAGCAGACAATCCACATCCCGTCCTCGCGAACTTCCTCGAGTACCTGCACACCAGATATAACGCGATATCCAGCGACGACATGTGGACCCCGGACTGGGCGCCCTATCCGAAGAAGTCGCGCAGGTGAGCAGCGACGAGCTCGGGCTGTTCCTCGGCGAGATAGTGGCCGCTGTCGGGGATCTCGATGGCGAGCACGTCGGTTGCGCGCTCGGCGAGGCCGTCGAGTATGTCGGTATGGCCCGAAAAGTACAGTGCGGCAATGGGTATCGTCAGTCCGGCATACTTTCGGCCGTCCTCGATGTCCTGGGCGAAGCTCTGATACCAGCCGTTGGCGGCGCGGATCGACTCGAGGCGGGAATAGGCGCGTGCGTACACCGCGCGGGATTGTTCGTCGATGGCATCGGGATTACGTAGATTTCGTTTGCACAGGTAGTCGACGAGGTGCCTGCCGCGACCGGCCAGGAGCTGTTCGGGTAGTTCGGCGACCTGATTGAATGCGAACCACCACCGTTGCCGGGCCCGTTCGTCGGGACCGGGCAGCAAGCGGAAATCGTAGAGTCGATCATCCGGATGCGGCTCCTCCAGCAGTGCCAGCCTGCGCACGGTCTCCGGATGGTTGGCCGCCAGGCTGAAGGCCACCATCGAGCCGATATCGTGTCCGGCCACGTCGACCGTCGAGTAGCCGAGATGTCGTACCAGTTGGTGGATGTCCTCGGCCATCGTCTTCTTGTCGTAACCGTCGGTGGGAGTGTCCGAGGAGCCCATACCGCGCAGGTCGACGGCGATGACCCGGTGCTGGCGTGCGAGCAACGGCATGATCTTGCGGGCCTGCCACCAGGTTTGCGGCCATCCCGGCAGGAGTACCACCGGCGAGCCAGCCCCTCCCGCGACATAGTGCAAGCGAATGCCGTTGACGTGGGCGTAGTGGCTGCGAAAGTCGCCCGAGAGTGACTGTGCCAGTTGCGCATCCGTGACGAGATCGATCATGTGAACCACTTTAACCAGTTCATTGCGAACCGGTCGAAGTAGTTCCATAGAATGGTGTCGTGCGTCGATTTCGTGAAGGATCCGGTCGAATCTGCCTCGACTACATCCGGACGTTGCGCCACCGCGACTCTCCCGCCGAGGTCGAGGAGTTGGCCGATCCAGTGGCGCTGGCGGCGTGGGTTACCCAATTCGGCCCCTGGGACCGGGTTACCGCCACATCTGATGTACGCGCCGTCGAGTCCGCGCGAACGTTGCGGGAGGCCATCTTTCGGGTGGTCGACCTGGCCCGCACGACCAAGGGGCCGGTGCACCCGTCCGACCGGGACCGCATCGTCATCAACAAGGCCGCGGGCAGGGAAGTGCCGATCCCGAGTCTCGACAAGCGCGGCGAAGTACAGTGGACCGCCCCCGACCCGATCGCGGCAGTCCTGGCGACAGTGGCCCGAGACGCGCTCGAACTGGTCACCTCACCGACCGCCGCCCGAATACGCCGATGCGAAGGCGAAAGCTGCCACGCCTATTTCGTCGACCTGTCCCGCCCAGGTAGCCGACGTTGGTGCTCGATGGATACCTGCGGCAATCGCGCCAAGAAGCGCAACCTGCGGGCCCGGGAGATGTCGGCGTATTGAGGGATCGGCCGGTCACCGATCCGCCACATCAGCGCCTAATCAAGCTCACCCAACCGAGAAAGCTGTCCCACCTAGCCGCGGGCCATATCCACGAACCGACTCAAATGCAGTTGGTGCGCAACGGTAATCGTGGCAGTCGGACCATTACGATGCTTACCGACTATCAAATCGGCCTCACCACCGCGCGGATCATCGCGCTCGAATGCGTCGGGGCGGTGCAAAAGAATCACCATGTCCGCATCTTGTTCAAGCGAACCAGATTCACGCAGGTCGGAGACCATGGGGCGCTTATCGGTTCGCTGTTCGGGACCACGGTTGAGCTGACTGATCGCGATTACCGGGACCTCGAGTTCCTTGGCGAGGAGTTTCAGGTTTCGCGAGAAATCCGAGACTTCCTGCTGTCGTGATTCGACTTTTTTACCCGAGGTCATCAGCTGGAGGTAGTCCACCACAACGAGTTTCAGATCATGGCGTTGCTTCAACCGCCGCGCCTTGGCGCGAATCTCCATCATGGTGAGGTTCGGTGAGTCGTCGACGAACAGTGGCGCTTCGCTGATCTCACTCATTCGCCGCGCCAGCTTTGTCCAGTCGTCATCACTCATCCGACCGGATCGCATATCGCCGAGCTTGATCTTCGCCTCGGCGGAGAGCAGGCGCATCACGATCTCCGTGCGGCTCATCTCCAGCGAGAAGATAACGCTCGCGAGGCCGTGCTTGATCGAGCAGCTGCGCATGAAGTCCATGCCGAGCGTCGAATTGTGTGTCGGCAGCATGGTCGGGCCAGCCAAGTACAGGTGTTCCGCGTTGTCGACCTCGACGCAGCGCACCGCCACGCTATCGATCTTGCGCGCGTCCACGATGTGTCGGGGGCCCGATCGGGCGGTGCCCGGCACCGCATGGTTCAGGCTGCCGTCGAGACCGTACAGGGTATGGACGATCTCGCCGGTCGTGCGGACGGCCACGCGATTGCCCTCGTGTAGGTCGGATTCGGTGAGCCATTGGTGTTGTTCGTCCGCGACGATCACGGTCCCGTCGGAGAATTCGACCTCGTAGCAGGGCCGGTCGGTCATGACTTCGGTGGCGGCCAGGACGCAAGTGGGGCGGCCTTGGGCGTCGAGGAGATAGTCGCCTGCGCGGACCTCGCCCATGGTGGTCCACCCAGATGGCGTGGGCAGGGGGGTGTCGAGGGCCAGAGCCTTGCCGACGCCGGGGCGGGCGGCGACGATGATCATTTGGCCGGGGTGCAGGCCGTTGGTGAGTTCGTCGAGTTCGGTGAAGCCGGTGGGGACGCCGAGGGAGATGCCGCCGCGCGATGCGATGGAGTCGATTTCGTCCATCGTCGGCTGCAGGAGTTCCTCGAGCGGAAGGAAGTCTTCGGTGGTGCGGCGTTCGGTGACCTCGTAGACCTCGGCCTGGGCGCGGTCGACGACCTCGGCGATGTCCTGGCCGTCGGCACCCGCGTAGCCGTATTGGACGATGCGGGTGCCCGCTTCGACAAGGCGGCGCAGAATCGCCTTCTCGGCAACGATTTCGGCGTAGTAGCCCGCATTGGCGGCGGTGGGGACGGTCTGGGTGAGGGTGACCAGATAAGGCGGGCCGCCGATGCGCTTGAGTTCGCCACGTCGGTCCAGACCCGCGGCGACGGTGAC
The DNA here is from genome assembly GCF_044457245.1 of Nocardia sp. NPDC050630. Classification (NCBI taxonomy): domain Bacteria; kingdom Bacillati; phylum Actinomycetota; class Actinomycetes; order Mycobacteriales; family Nocardiaceae; genus Nocardia; species Nocardia sp. NPDC050630. The sequence continues at coordinate 480,319 of NZ_JBITGN010000002.1, read as the reverse complement.
CGGGTCGGCGGGTTCGCCGCGGCCGTAGAGATCGAGGATGGTGTCGTAGACCGCTTGGTGGGCCGGGCGGTAGAAATCGCCGGGGCGCAGCACTTCGACGACGTCGGCGATCGCATCCTTGCTCAGGAGCATGCCGCCGAGCACGGACTGTTCGGCCGCCATATCGTGCGGGGGCTGTCTGCCGAAGTCCTCACCGGGCGGTTCGGGCGGATAGTCCGTATGCCCGCGGTCATCGGTGGTGGTCACCAGACTCGACCGTCCTCTCTCGCCACTCGCAGGCCGCTCGAAAACGCCTATCCGCCGACCCTATTGATCACTCGTTGTACTCCCGGGCTACGACACATTCGGCAGCGCACCGCGGTTTAGCGACCTCACTACAGGTGCCTCACCTGCGGTTCCAGCAAACCGCCGCGGCAGGTGCCGAATCATGCCGTTCCGGGTGGTGCGCGCATGATGTTGCGACGAACCTAGGCGACGCGATGGGCAGTCACCAAACCGCAATGTGCACACACCTGTGGATAAGTTGGGGACTGTTTACCTGGTGTTGTGCACCCCCTGTGTACAACTTGGGGAAAACCCAGGTCACCTCGTTCAAACACGCTGATAGATATCGATTTCTCAAGCTTTCCACGTGTGGATGAATGAAGTGTCGGCGTGTCGGTCTAGATGAACAGCCGGGCGTGTTGGGGGTAAACAGCACGTGCGATAGATATGGCGTAGATCACATCGAGTCCGGTTGGTTTTCTCGGCGATCCACAAGTCGAATAACCGGTGGTAGAGCCGATAGCAGTCGGTTGCCGAGAATGGTCCAGATCACCGCTCGGGTATCTCGCAAATATTTGGCTATTTCCCGAACGGCGCTGCTCACCCGCACATCGGATCGATGCCGCGCAGCCGAAGGCCACCCTTATGCCGAAGCACAAGAGTGGCCTTCGAATGAACTCAGTTCGCGGCGACCTGCAGGTCGAACTTCGCGACCACATCGGGGTGCAGGTGCACCACGACGTTGTGCTTGCCGACCGTCTTGATGTGCGACTTCGGCAGCTCGATGCTGCGCTTGTCGACGATCGGACCACCGGCCGACTTGATCGCGGCGGCGACGTCGGACTGGGTGACCGAACCGAAGAGTTTGCCGGTGCCAGCGGTCTTGACCGACAGCGAAACCGCCGCCAAGCCCTCGATGGCCTGCTTCAGCTCGTTGGCGTGATCCAGGTCGCGCACCTTGCGCGCGTCCTGAGCCCGACGGATGCCCTCGACCTGCTTCTGTGCGCCCCGGGTGGCAACGATCGCCATACCGCGCGGCAGCAGGTAGTTGCGGCCGTAGCCGTCCTTGACCTCCACGGTGTCACCGGGGGCACCGAGGTTGTCCACATCAGCAGTAAGAATCAACTTCATTGCGATGTCTCCCTTCTCAGCGAGCCGTCGACACGTAGGGCAGCAGGGCCACCTCGCGCGAGTTCTTCACGGCAACGGCGACGTCGCGCTGGTGCTGCACGCAGTTGCCGGTGACCCGGCGAGCGCGGATCTTGCCGCGATCACTGACGTACTTCCGCAGCAGGGCGGTGTCCTTGTAATCGATATTGACGGTGCCGGACTTGGCTTCCTTGCAGAAGGTGCAAGCCTTCTTCTTCAGCACCTTTTCGCGCGCGGGCGCTTTAGGCATGGTTACTCCGTAATCAATGATGGGCTGATTGTTTCGAGCGACATGCAAGCAGTCGCTACGGCAACATTCAGGCCGATGTGAGCCGTTCTCAGAACGGCGGTTCGTCGTCTACGCGGCCGCCCCCGAAGGAGCCTGCCGCGGGTGCGCTGCCCCACGGGTCGTCGTCGGCGCCGGAACGGCTGCCGCCACCACCACCGGCCGGAGCGAAGTTGCCCCCGCCACCACTGGAACCGGATCCGAAGCCGCCGCCGCCCCCGCCGCCGCGGCTGGCCTTGGCGACCTTCGCGGTGGCGTAGCGCAGCGAGGGACCGACCTCGTCGACCTCGAGCTCCACGACTGTGCGCTTCTCACCCTCGCGGGTTTCGTAGGAGCGCTGCTTCAGTCGTCCGCTCACGATCACACGGGCGCCTCGGGTCAGGCTTTCGGCGACATTCTCCGCAGCTTCACGCCAGATGTTGCAGCGCAGGAAAAGCGCTTCGCCGTCTTTCCATTCGTTCGAATTACGGTCGAACACGCGGGGAGTCGATGCGACGGTGAAATTCGCCACCGCAGCGCCCGCGGGCGTGAATCGAAGTTCGGGATCGGCCGTCAAGTTTCCGATGACGGTGATGACCGTGTCGCCTGCCATGTGGTTCCTCCTGCTCGGTATGCAGTCCGCAGTGCACTCGCTTTTGCGCTAGAGCCTAGAGACAGGCACCGACGCAATCGAGAGTCACTTGCCGTGGCGCAGAACCTTGGTGCGCAGCACCGACTCGTTGAGACCCAGCTGGCGGTCGAGCTCGCTCACCGTGGCGGGCTCGGCGGTCAGATCGACCACGGCGTAAATGCCTTCGGCCTGCTTGGCGATCTCGTAGGCGAGCCGGCGGCGGCCCCAGATGTCGACCTTGTCGACCTTGCCGCCATCGGTCTTGACGACGCTCAGCATGTTGTCCAGCGATGGACCAACAGTGCGCTCGTCCAGGCTCGGATCGAGGATAACCATCACTTCGTAATGACGCACGGACCAATCACCTCCTGTGGACTAGGAAACGGCCACGGACGGTCCGTGGCAGGAGGGTCGTTGCGTCAGCAACCCGACAAGGCTACATGAACGCCTGCTGAGCAGCGAAATCTCCCCCTCGATTACCGGAGGCGGGGGAGCGCGGGCGTTGTCTGCGTCGGCCACCTAGGCTGGTCGTCATGCCGACCGGACTGGCCGCCAGCGACTCGATCGCGGGCCGCGTGCAGCGCAGCACAGCGCTGGCCGCGGCGGTGGTGTTGCTGTGCGGGCTCACGCTGGCGCTCGCCTATGCGAACAAGGCGCGGTGCGCGGGTGCGCCGTTCGCCGAGAACGGTCGCAGTGCGATCTTCGATGTGATCAAGGATTCGGATGTCTGTTATTCCGATATCCAATTCCTCTGGCTAGGTCGCGATATCGATCAGCACGTATTTCCGTATCTCGATGGCGGCATTACCGATGACGGCACGCTGACCGGTGGCGCGGTCGAATATCCGGTGCTCAGCGGTGTGCTGATGTGGCTCGGCGCGGTCGGCGCCGATAACGACGCGGAATTCCTGCTGCATTCGGCATTGCTGTTGGCGCCGTTCGCTTTGTTGACCGCCTGGCTGCTGGTCCGGCTGGCGGGGCGGGCGGCGCTGCTGTGGGCGGCCGGGCCGCCGCTGGTGCTCTACGCATTCCACAACTGGGAGCTACCGGTGGTCTGCATGGCGGTCGCCGCGGTGTACGTGGTGACCGCCCTGACCCGATATTCATTGCGTACCAGGGGAATTCTGGCCGCTGTGCTGCTCGGTATCGGGTTCTGTCTCAAGCTGTACCCGGGCATTTTCGTGCTGCCGCTGCTCGCTTATGTGCTCACCGGTGGTCAACGCGAGATGGATGATCCGACGCCGACCCGGTTCGATGTGCGTGGTGCGCTGCTGACCGCGACCGCGGCCGTCGGCACAGTGGTTGTGGTGAATCTGCCGTTCGCGCTCGCCGGTTACGACGGCTGGCGCGCATCGATCACCTTTCAGCAATTGCGCCAGGCCGATATCACCACCAATTCCATTTGGTACTGGGGGCTTCGGCAGCTGTTCGGTCAGGACGCCGATGGCGAGAGCGCATTTCAGCACGCGGTGTCCATCGCGTCGCCGACGTTGGTGCTGACCTCCTTCGTACTGGCGATGTGGTTGGGCTGGAAGCGATTCACGATGACCGGCACCTTTCCGTGGATCGGGGTCAGCGGCGCGATGCTGTGCGGATTCCTGCTGTTCCACAAGGTGCATTCGCCGCAATACACGCTGTGGTTGGTGCCGTTCATGGTCTTACTCGAGGTGCCATGGGCGGCGATCGGTGCCTATCTGATCGCTGATGCGGCGATCGGGATCGGCGTATTCCGGTATTTCTATTCGATCGGATCCGGCAACTCGGTGGATTCGATGGAGAACGTCGTGCAATTCGGCGTATGGGGACGAGCCGCGCTGTTGCTGGTGTTCTTCTTCCTGTTCGTGCGTGCGCGACCGCGCGGAACCCGACTCGTGCCCCCGCCGATACCGCGGTTCGCCCCCGGCAGCCTCGTCCCGGTCGCCTAGTACATCACCGCTGCACTGGTGCTGACCGCCTGTGCGGATGCAGAGTCGATGGTCGCGGTCGAAGTGACGATCGGCGATCAGCCGGATCAATCGGTACGTCTGGCACGGAATGCCGCGCTCTTGGCGCGGTTGCCGCAGATGGTCATATCGCACCAGCGTCGCGACTTCCCACGTGAGGTATCGAGATACAGCCGAGTGCACTCGTCGCGCCCGCATTCCTTGATCAACCCCCGCTCCGGCCCGCCGAGCATTTCGATCGCGGACCGGGCGATCGCGGCCAGTGCCGCATCCGGACCGCCGTGGCGCGTGATCGTAGCGTCGGATCGCAATGTCAGCCGGGGCAAGTCTCGGCTCGCCAGCTCGTTGACGATCTCGCGGTCCACATCCGCGAACGGTTCGCGGTGGACCGTCGCCGAGGCCAGTCGGTAGGCGGCCTCGCGCAGGCGCACGGCGAGGTCGAGTGTCGCGGCATCGCAGTGCGGGGCGGTGTCGAGGAGGTCGGCGGCGAGTAGCCACTCGTCCAGATCCGCCGCGGTGGTGAGCAAGTCGTCGAATGTCGTGGCACGGGCCTTGACCGTGCCTGCGAAGTCCAGGGCGAGGTTGCCGCTCACGAAGGTGAACACCCTTTCATAGTAACCGCCTTGACAGGTTACTTAATTCAATGCGACGGTAGTAACCGCCTTGAGTGGTTATTCGGTGATCGAGGAGAGCACGTGAACTTGGACCCGCTGTTTCGAGCGACCGGCAAACCATCCCTGGCGGCGGGCATGCAACCACTGTTCGTCGTACTGTGGAGCAGTGCCTTCATCGCCGGAGTCATCGGCGTCGGCGCGGCACCGCCGATGATGGTGCTGTTCGCGCGCTTCGGCATCGCCGCGGTACTGCTCGCGGTGTACGCCAGCGTGATTGGCGCGAGTTGGCCGAGCGCGGCCCAACTCAAGCATGTCATTATCGCGGGTCTGCTGATGCAGATCGTGCAGTTCGGTGCGTTCTACACCGCGATGAGCCTGCACGTCTCGGCCGCCATCATTGCACTGGTGCAGGGACTCAATCCGGTCGTCATCGCTTTGCTGGCCGGGTTCATCGGCGAAACCGTCACCGCGCGACAGTGGTTCGGTTTCGGCATCGGTGGTGTCGGCGTCGGCTTGGCCGTACTCGACCAGTCGAGCATGTCACTGGTCGGTCTGCTGCTGTGCGTGGTCGGCTTGCTCGGCCTCAGTGTCGGCACAATTTATCAGAAACGGTTTGTGCCGCAGGTCGATTCGCGCGCCAGCACCGCCATTCACATGGCCGTGAGCGCACCCGTCGCTGGCATATTGGCTTGGGGCACCGGCCAATTGCATATCTGGGATGCGGCGCGGTTCGCGCAATCGCTCACCTGGATGGTGCTGGTCAATTCGATGGTCGCATTCCTATTGTTGAATGCGATGCTGAAGCGTTGGGCGGCAACCCGAGTCGGGCGTTTATTCTTCGCAACGCCCGCGGTCACGGCCGTGCTGGCCTGGCTGTTCATCGATCAGCCGCTGCGGCCGCTGGCCGCCGCCGGACTCGGTGTCGGACTGATCGGTATGGTGTTTGCCGCGCGTCGCCCGACGCTTATCGAGCAGCGACAGCCCGTGCTCGTACGTTGAGTCGCCCCAGTTGTCAAAAAAGAGAAGCGGCAGCGGCCGGATGCCGCTGCCGCTCGAGTTCTCCGCCGGAAGTCAGGCCACCGGGGTGGCCTCTCGCGCACTTTCCACTTCGTCGGTGTCCTCGCGCCGATTCCGGATGATGCTGGTAATGAACGCCGCGCCGATGAACGCCACGCCGACGAGGCCGGTGACGATCTCATTGATGTGCACGCCGATCGAGAAGAACAGGATGACCGCCAGCGCGCCGATCGCCCAGTGCGCGCCGTGCTCCAGGTACACGTACTCCGACAGCGTGCCCTTGCGCACCAGGTACACGGTGATCGAACGGACGAACATGGCGCCGATCAGACCGAGGCCGAGCGCGATGATGATCGGGTCGGAGGTGATGGCGAAGGCGCCGATGACACCGTCGAAGGAGAACGACGCGTCGAGCACCTCGAGGTACAGGAACAGGAAGAACGCCGCCTTGCCCGCGGCCTTGACCAGCTGCGACGGTCCGCCGTCCGCGGATTCCTCGAACTCCTCGGTGTGGAACAGCGAACCGAGACCGTCGACCACGATGTAAGTGATCATGCCGAGCAGACCGGCGACCAGGACGGTGGCGCGCTCTTCGTCACCAGCGATCAATTCCGCGGTGAGCACCAGGCCGACGCTCGCGACGACGACCGAGAGCATGTCCAGCTTGCCGAGCTGGGCCAGCGGCTTCTCCAACCAGGACAGCCAGGTGGTCTCGCGTTCCTCGAAGATGAAGTTCAGGAACAGCAGCAGCAGGAACATGCCGCCGAATGCGGCGATCTGCGGATGTGCGTCGGTGAGCAGCTTCTCGTAGCTGGGGCTGCCGTCCGCGAAGACCAGCGCGTCATCAGCGGGCGGGTTCAGTGCCAGGTCGAACGCCTTCACCGGGTTCAGGCCCGCGGTGATCCAGACGATCGCCAACGGGAAGACCAGCCGCATGCCGAATACGGCGATGATCACGCCGACGGTGAGGAAGATCCGCTGCCAGAACTCGTTCATCCGCTCGAGCACGGTGGCGTTGATAACCGCATTGTCGAACGACAGCGAGACCTCGAGGACGCCGAGGATGGCGGCCAAGGCCAGCGCGGTCGGCCCGCCATAGAGGAATGCCACGAGCAGTGATATCACCGTGACAACGATGGACATGCCGAATATGCGCAAGACCACGCGGAGACCCTTTCCGTGCGGCGGTCGAATGTCTGTCCGAGCGCGCCTTTGCCGATGTAACCCGAGGGCCGAACCAACCCGCGGTCGCGATGATGGTTCCAGCGTGGCCGCGGAACCGTCGATTGTCCAACGGAGCGGCGAGGCGAATCGTTCCGCGGACATGCGTACAGGGGGCCCGTCGCCGAGCCCCCTGTACAGATAAGTACGTCTTAGACGTTCACGCCGTAGTCACGGGCGATACCCGCCAGGCCCGAGGCGTAGCCCTGGCCGATGGCGCGGAACTTCCACTCGGCGCCGTTGCGGTACAGCTCGCCGAAGACCATGGCCGTCTCGGTCGAGGCGTCCTCGGACAGGTCGTAGCGGGCCAGCTCGGTGCCGTTGGCCTGGTCGACAACGCGGATGTAGGCGTTGCGCACCTGGCCGAAGGACTGCTGACGGGTGTCCGCGTCGTAGATCGAGACCGGGAAGAAGATGCTCTCGATGTTCGGCGGAGTGTTGGCCAGGTCGACCTTGATCACCTCGTCATCGCCTTCGCCCTCACCGGTCAGGTTGTCGCCGAGGTGCTCGATGGAGCCCTCGGGCGACTTGAGGTTGTTGAAGAAGATGAAGTGCTTGTCGGACACGACCTTCTTGTCCCCACCGGTCGCGATCGCACTGGCATCCAGATCGAAGTCGGTGCCGGTGGTCGTACGAATATCCCACCCGAGCCCGACGGAGACAGCGGTAAGGTTCGGCGCCGCCTTCGTCAACGAGACATTGCCGCCCTTGGACAAACTGACACCCATGCGGGGTTCCCTTTCAATAGACGTCTGTGGTTCCCAGCATTGTCCGAATCGCCGGGTACGCCTTACGACAGTAGTAGGTTTCGGCAATCTTGCGTAGGAACTGCTGCATCCCCGGCGAACCGGTCCACCGCCTAACATCGGGGCGTGGCAGGCCGTAGGCGCGGATGGTTCCGTTCGTCCGGGAACAATGAATGGATTGCACAGGCGCGGTCCGCACTGGCGGCCGCGTTCCTGGATATGGATCAGCGCCAGAGTGCGGCCGAGACTGCGGTGTACGCCTGCGAACAGGTCTTCCCGGAGCGACGGATGAGCGCGAAATGGGAATCCGTGCGCAGCAGATGCTATGACGCCGCGGACGCATATCTGACGTTCACCGAGGAACTGGATAACGCAGAGCGCGACGACACGCCGATGCCGCAGGGCCAGCCGCGGGTGGACACCCTGGTGCGGCAGTTGACCGACGCGGCCCGGGCGGTCGACGAGTTCTATCGCGGTAATCAGCCTCAGCTCGAAAATGCCGTCGCGGTGCTCGGCACGGTGCCGCAATTCGCGCGGCAGGTGAAGATCGCGGCGGCGGGTGTGCGCAGGCAGGCCGCCGAATCCGAATACGCTGGCTACCCCTCGGTGCGCCAGCATGCGGCGGCGGTTGATGAGGCGCTGCTCACACTAGAGGCGCTCGGTTCCGAGGTGCCCGCCGTGCGTATCCGGGAAGCCGCCAGCCGCCTGGAATCGGAGACGAAAGTGCTGGCAGAAGCATTGGCGCAGGCGCCATCTCGGGCCGCGGCGGCGGCCAATGCGATTACCTCGGTGGCCACCAGATTGTCCGCGGTGCGCACCCGCGGCGAGCGGGTGGCTCCGGCCTACTCGGAGATGCTGCGCGAATTCAATGCTGCGAGTTCGGCGGATCTGGCTAACAATGGGCCGGAAAGCATGAAGGCCATCGATGCCGCGGATGCCGCCCTGGTGCGGGCGCGTGCGGCGGCGGCCGAAAACAATCCGGAGTCTGCACTTGATCTGACCACATCCGCACGGGGATACCTCACCGAGGCCGAACATCTGATCGACGCCGTCATCAAACGGCTGACATTGCTGCGCGAGGTCCGTGAGAATCCGCAAGAGAAGGCCAAGGCCGTACGATTTCGGCTGCGGGACGCACAAATGCTCGCGGTGAGCCGCGGGCTCGTCGGCGAATGGGGATCTGTGCTCGACGCACAGGTGGAGCGGATCGATCGAATCACCGAAAACCTGTCGGGGCGTCATCCCGACTACTGGGCCTATGTGGCCGAATTGGATACCGTCGCGGAGTTCGTAGCCGGGGTAGTGGATCGAATGAGAAAGCAAGCAGGACCACGACGAGAATGAGGCCAGAGTTTATGCGGCCACCGCCATCAGGGATGAGGACAGCGAAGCGATGACCGCGAGCATCGTCGTCCAGCAACGGGTTTCCCTGCGAAAGCAATTGCCGCTGCGCCATTTTCGCCAGCTGCACGGCCCGGAGGCGCGGCGCCTGTTCCATAGACAACCGGAACCGTTCGGCGAAGATGCCGATCGGGAAATTCTGGCGTTCGCGCTCGGCGCCACGCTGTATGCGCCGGCGACCCGCGCCGACCTCGCGCCGACGATAAGCAAGCGAGCCGCCCGCGGTGTGTGCTCGATGGTCATCGACCTAGAGGACGCCGTCGCCGACCACGAGGTGGAATTCGCCAAACGACAGACCGTCGAGACGCTGAATCTACTTGCCGACAGCCAGGATCCGAATCCGCTGCTGTTCGTCCGGGTCCGCGATGCCGACACCGTGACCGAAATCGTCGAACAGCTCGGTACCGGTGCGATGGCACTGACTGGCTTCGTCTTTCCGAAATTCGACAGTGCGAGCGGTCCGAAGTATCTCGCCGCGCTCGAGGCGGCCGCCGAACGGTTGAACAGGCCGGTGTACGGCATGCCCGTGCTCGAATCGCCCGCGCTGGTGCATCGCCAGACCCGGGATCAGGAGCTGACCCAGATCGCGGCGCTGTTGGGCGAGTATCGGGAGCGGATACTCGCGGTACGCATCGGTGCGACGGATATGTGCTCGACCTTCGGTATTCGGCGTGACCGGGATCTGACCATCTACGACGTGCGGGTGGTCGCGGATGTCATCGCCGATATCGTGAATTACCTGGGGCGTTCCGACGGTACGGGTTTCGTGATCACCGGGCCGGTCTGGGAATACTTCGCCGACCACGAGCGGATGTTCCGGCCGCTGCTGCGTACCGCGCCGTTCGAGGAGTCCGATGCGGTGCCGTTCCGGCGCTATCTGGTCAGTCGCGATCTGGACGGGCTACTACGGGAGATCACGCTCGACCGGGCCAATGGGATCCAGGGCAAGACGGTCATTCATCCGTCGCATGTCGCGGCCGTGCACGCGCTATCGGTGGTGACCCATGAGGAGTATTCGGATGCGCTCGACATTCTGCAGGTCGATGTCGGCGGGGTGGCGGCGTCCGGATATCGGAACAAGATGAACGAGATGCGGCCGCATCGCAGTTGGGCACGTCAGACGCTGCTGCGGGCGCGGGTTTTCGGTGTCGCGAATAAGGGTGTTTCGTTCGTGGATTTATTGACAGCGTTGGTAACTGAATGAATATCGACCCCTGGGCGACAACGAATTTGGGTATCGAGTTGCGGCACGAGCGCTCGCATGGGGGCGGCTCGGTTGACGTGCTGCCCGCCGAATTGCCCATCGCCACCTTGATTCAGCCGGGGTTGCGGCGTAATCCACGGCGCGCGCACCTGCTGGTTTCGACGGTTCTGGGGAAACATCTGCCGACGGATCCGCGGGTTGTGCTCGGTGCGGGCAATCGACTGGGCGATCTGGTGCGTGACGTGCTGGCTGATCGCGAGGCGGTGGTGCTCGGTTTCGCCGAGACCGCAACGGGTTTGGGACATTGTGTGGCCGCGCGGATCGGCGCCGGATGCTATTTGCATTCGACCCGTCGCGAGGTGCCCGATGCGACCACTCTGACCGGCTTCGAGGAGGGCCATTCGCACGCCACCTCGCATCTGCTGCAGCCCGCACCCGCCGATATCTTCGTCAACGATCTGCCGCTGGTACTCGTCGACGACGAGATCTCCACCGGTGATACGGCGATCGATGCGGTTCGGGCATTGCACGCGTTTTCCCCGCGCGCGCACTATGTGCTTGCGTCGCTGGTGGATATGCGGACCGAGGGCGACCGGGCGCGGTTCGAGGCGGCGGCCGAGAAGTTGGGTGCGCGGATCGACACGGTGTGTCTGGCTTCCGGACGTACGTTGCTGCCGCAGGATCTGGTCGAGACGGTGTCATCCATGCCGGATCCGGCGTTGAATCCCACCGCAGCGCAACGCGGTTCATTCGACCGTATCGAGTTACCTTGGCCTGCTTCGGTTCCCGAAGGTGGTCGGCACGGCATTTTGCGTTCCGATACCGATGCGTTCGAGGCGGCGCTGCTGCGTGCCGCCGAGGCGTTGCGGGTTCGGCTCGCCGATGATTTCGCCGGTCGCCCCGCGATTGTGCTCGGGCACGAAGAGCTGATGTATCTGCCGTTGCGGTTGGCGGCCGAACTTGCCGATTCCGGCATTCCGACGCGGTTTCAGACGACGACTCGCTCGCCCGCGTATGTGCTGGATGAGCCCGGGTATCCGCTGCGGCGCGGGTTTCGGTTCACCGCGCCCGAAGCCGGTGAGGCGGAACCGCGTTATCTGTACAACGCGCACTGGATCGAGGATGCGCTTTCCGAACTTGCGGCGCTGGGCGAGACCGTGGCGCGGAGTGAGGGCGTTGCGCGGAGTGAGGGCGTTGCGCGGAGTGAGGGCGTGGCACTGGGTGGCGGCGTTGCGCTGGATCAGGGCGTGGGGCTGAACGATGGCGTGGAGCTGGGCGATGGGGTGGCGCTGGGTGAGGGCGTTGCGCTGGGTGGCGGCGCTGTGCTGGGCGACGGCGTTGCGCTGGATCAGGGCGTGGGGCTGAACGATGGCGTTGAGCTGGGCGATGGGGTGGCGCTAGGTGAGGGCATTGCGCTGGATCAGGGCGTGGGGCTGAACGATGGCGTGGAGCTGGGCGATGGGGTGGAGCTGGGCTATGGGGTGGCGCTAGGTGAGGGTGTTGCGCTGGGTGAGGGTGTTGCGCTGGGTACGGGCTCTGCGCTGAGTGAGGGCGCTGTGGATAGTCCCGGGCTGGCCGGGGCCGTTGGTGTGCGGTCGGTCCGCGTCGAGCCGGTGCTGGTTGTCGTCATAGATGCACCTGCCGACACCGATGAACTGCGTGCCGAAGGCGGGCTGATCGATGTGCTGACGGCATCCGGTGACGATGTCGTACTTGCGGTGCTTCCAGGTGCGGATCCGCGGGTTTTGCGCGCGGAACGAACCGATCCCGAACAGAGGGTGTTATGAGGTCGAACGCTGTGCCGGAACCGAATGTCTCACCGCAATCCGCCTTGGACCTGCCCGTTCCATTGCACGGACCGGCCTTCGGATCGTATGCGGCCGAGGAGGTTTCCTGGCTGCTGAAGGATCTGTCCGAGGTCGACCTCGAGGCCGATGTGGCCGAGCGGGAACGTCGGATCCAGTCCGGTGCCGCGCATTATGCGGAATCGCTGCCGATCGAATATCAGCCCGATGCCACATATCGTTCGCTGTTCGACGAGGTATTGGCCGAAAGTGCCGAGCGGCTCGCGCTCGCCGTTGCGACGGTATCTGAACTCGTTGTCGCCGAACGCGGTACCGATATCGTGCTGGTTTCACTGGCGCGAGCGGGTACGCCGATCGGAATTCTCATGCGCCGCTGGCTGCGGTCTCGCAGTCTCGAGGTGCCGCACTATGCGGTGTCCATCGTGCGCGATCGCGGTATCGACGCGGTCGCACTGGACTATCTTGCCCGCCACCATGATCCGGCCTCGGTGGTGTTCGTCGACGGCTGGACCGGTAAAGGTGCCATTACTCGGGAACTCACCGAAGCGCTGGACGCCTACCACGCCATGGGCGGCGCCCGCTTCAATGACGAGCTCGCCGTGCTCGCCGACCCGGGACATTGCGTGCGCACCTACGGCACTAGAGACGATTTCCTGATTGCCTCTGCCTGCCTGAATTCGACAGTGTCGGGGCTGATTTCGCGCACGGTGCTCAATGACACGCTGATCGGTCCCGGCGATTTCCACGGTGCGAAGTTCTACCGCGAACTGGCGGCCGACGATGTTTCCGGTCGCCTGCTCGACACCGTGAGCGCCGCCTTCGACACGATCCGGGATCGCGTGCCCGCCGAACTGGCCGCCGTGCTCGCCGAGGACCGGACACCGACCTGGGTCGGCTGGGCCTCGGTCGACAAGGTGCGGGAGGAATACGGCGTAGCCAGCGTGAATTTCGTGAAACCCGGTGTCGGCGAGACGACTCGGGTGTTGCTGCGGCGGCTGCCGTGGCGGGTGCTGGTTCGTGCGGCGGACGCACCGGAGCACGCGCATATCCGTCTGCTCGCCGCGGCCCGCGGTGTTCCGGTCGAGGTCGTAGCGGACTTGGCCTATTCGTGCATGGGATTGATCAAGGACGTACAGCAATAATGCATTTGCGAAAACTACGAAGACGCGCTCTGATCGCCACCGATCTGGACCGAACGATGATCTACTCGCGCAACGCTTTCCACGCCACGTCCGACGTGCCGATGGTGTGTGTGGAACACCTCGAGGGCGCGCCGCTGTCGTTCATGACCACCACTGCCGCCCTGCGTATGCAGACCCTGACCGAACCCGCCGCCGTCATACCCACCACCACTCGGACCATCAAGCAGTTCGAACGTATCCAATTGCCCGGCGCACCCTGGCGATATGCGATCACGAGCAATGGCGGGAACATCTTGGTCGACGGTGTGCCGGATATGCGCTGGCGCATCGATATCGACGCGCAGGTGCGGGCGAGTGGCGCGACATTGTCGGAGGTGAATACCGAACTGCGTGCGCGGATCGACGATTCCTGGGTCACCAAATTCCGGGTCGCCGATCATCTGTTCACCTACCTGGTGGTGAAGCCCAAGGAAGTACCCAATGGCTTCCTCGCCGAATGGGATGCGTGGTGCCGTCCGCGCGGCTGGTCCGTTTCCCAGCAGGGACGCAAGATCTACACGATGCCCCTGGCCGTCTGTAAGAGTCATGCGGTGCGGGAAGTCCGCCGTCGCCTGGTCGAAAACGGTGAACTCACCGATGCGGCCATGACTCTCGCCGCAGGTGACGGCGCCCTGGACGCCGAAATGCTGCGCACCGCGGATTCGGCCATCCGTCCGCGCCACGGCGAACTCGAACAACTCAACTGGACCCACCCCAACCTGACCATCACCCGCGCCTCCGGAATTCTCGCGGGCGAGGAAATCATCAACTGGTTCATCAAGGCCGCACCGGAAGCCGCCTAGCCGATCCTTGCCTTGACACCGGCGACAAGGTTTAGCGTTGTCCCGACGGGTTGTGAAGGAGGTCGAATGCTGATCGGTGAGCTGGCCGAGCGGGTCGGGACGAGTACCAGGACGCTGCGCTACTACGAGGAGCACGGCTTGGTGCGGGCGCGGCGCTGCACCAATGGGTATCGCGTCTATGACGAGTCGGAACTGCAGGTCGTCCACAAGATCCGGAGACTGCTCGACGTGGGCTTCGATCTCGACGATATCCGCCCGTTCGTCGCGTGCATTCGTGCCGGAAATACCTCAGGGGATGTCTGCCCGGATTCGGTGGCGACATTGCGGCGCAAACTCGACGAAGTCGAGGCCGCCATCGATCGGTTGCATGCGGTGCGAGCGCAACTGCGCGACCAGCTCGACGCGGCGGCGGTGTCCCGATGAAATTCGGAATCAATTACAGCACACCGTATTACGGTAGCGATCCGGACCGGCTGACGGCGTTCGCGCAACACGCCGAGGCATGCGGGTTCGAGTCGATCTACCTGCCGGATCATATCGCGCTGTATCCAGGTGCGGTGGTCGGCGAGTACGAAATGCCACCGACACTGCCGTTTCCCGATCCGCTCGATTGTCTGAGTTTCGTCGCCGCGGCAACGGACCGGATCCTGTTGGGCACCGGTGTGCTGCTGCTGCCCTATCGGCATCCGGTGGTACTCGCCAAGCGGCTGGCGACCATCGATGTGCTGTCCAAGGGACGAATGCGTTTGCTGACAGTCGGACTCGGCACCTTGCCGGGGGAGGCCGCTGCGGTGGGGGTGGACTTCGCATCCCGTGGTCGTCGAACCGAAGAGGCGATCGATGTGCTGCGCCTGCTGTGGGGCGGCGGTGCGGATGGTGTCGACTTCCACGGCGAATTCTTTTCGTTCGACAAGCTGTGCGTATACCCGAAACCCCATGGTGGGGACCAATTGCCGATCCATATCGGCGGATCGAGTCGGGCGGCGGCGCGGCGGGTGGGACGACGCGGCGATGGCTACTTCCCGGGCGGGATGCTGATGCCCGCCGAACGTGCGCACCAGTGGGATCTGGCGAAGTCCACCGCCGTTGCGGCGGGCCGAGATCCGGCCACACTGGAATACACCCGATGGGGATCGATCGATATGCCGCAGGATCGGGTCGACGGATTCGCCGCGCAAGGCGTGACCCGGATCATTGTCGGCGCTACCGCCACTGACCAGGCCGTGCAGTTCGACGAAATGTCGGCGTTCGCGGAGCGTTTCGGGCTGGCCGCGACCTCCTGATGGTGAAACCAGCACGGGGCGGTCGAAGCATGGATTATCGGCCGGTTGTCGCTCGCGGTCGGCGGTCGTCAGCGTGTCGGCATGTACACAAGGCAGTTCACGCCTGGCAGGGTGCCGAGGTCTGCCTTCGCGTCTGTGGTGACGACGGTGCGGGTCGTCGTTGCCGCCGTGGCGGCGATTATGAGATCGTGAGCTCCCCGTGGCCTGCCTGTGCGCCGTACGTGCGCCATCAGCCGGGCGTGCTCCCGAGCCACATCTAGGGTGTGGTCCTCGATCGGCGTGGCGGCGAGGAAAGCATCGACGAACGACTTGCGGGCGCCTTGACGCGGGGCGTTCGCCAGCTCGACTCCCAGGTATAGCTCTGAAGCCGTGATCATGGCGATCGCGACGTCATCGTCGGCTTGTAGCACTTGTGACAGATCGAGTCTCTTCCGTTCAGCCGCGATTACCACGCCCGTGTCGAGGATCAGTCGTCGTCCCACTCGGCGCTCACTCCATCGGTAAGGGTGCCACGGGCGCTCTCTACATCATCGCCAAAGCCTTCGAGGGGCTCGTGTTCAGCGAAGAACGCGATCAGGTCGGCGCCGTTGGTCCGTGACGCGGGCGCGAGCATGGCGATACGGCGGCCGCCCCGGGTAATCGAGATGGTCTCGCCATGTTCGGCTTGATCCAGCACCGCAGACAAGTTGCGTGCAACCTCGGTCGCGGTCATCACCTTCATAGAATCAGATTATCAGATTCCATGGGATCAGTAAGTTTGCTGTTGAGCACTCAATTGCTGGGCGATGATACCCTGCAATCGCTGTAGGCCGCCGACGGTCACACCGCTCTGCAATTGCCCCTCGATGGTGCGGACCAGCGCGGAATCGCTGAGGATCTTCTCACTGGACTGGATGAGAACCGTTCCGGCACCGGTGAAGTCGAACTGGCGCTCCTCACCGGAGTTCACCCCGAACCGCGCCGCACCGGCGGCCAGGAAGCTGGAGACCCAGCGCTGGTCGTAGTGGTGGCTGGGGGAAGGGCAATCCGCCCAGCCGACAAGGGCCTCCGGATCGACGCGCAGCGGCGGTTCGGCGAACATGACCGGGCCATTGGAGGAGGCAAGGAATTTGCCGGTGCCGATGAGGGTCAGAAATCCCGGGACGATGGACTGATTAAGTGACAGTCCGGGCTCGAAGGCGAGCAGATTCGCGGCGCGGATGGTCAGGTTGCCGTTGTCTTCGAGGTCATAGGAATTGATGTCGTAACCGCGGTCGCCGATGATCAGCTTGCCGTGGCCCTCCGCGATCACATAGTCGCCGGTGAACAGCGGTGCGGAGAACTGCTGCGAGACCATCTGGAGCAGCCCGCCCTGCAATCCGTGGGTGAGCATCTGGAACCGCATATCGCCGTAGTAGGCGATCATCGCGCCCTTGCGCATGAACCACGGCTTGTTGAGGTCGATGCAGTAGGCGTAGCTGTTGCCCGGAAGATTGTCGCTCTCACCGAGATTCAGCGGATTCAAGATATCGGTCATGGTTCACAACTTCTCTTCCGAGGCCTGCACGTAAACGACACCCTGTCCGACGCAATGCAATTGCATCGCCTCACCGGAACCGCGACCCACCGCATCGCGCCAGCTCAACGCCGTCTTCAACTCGGTCTGCACATTGCCGTAAGCGGCTACGAAGGCCTGCGGGTCCACCACGATCGGATTCGGCCCGCCCACCGGCAACTCCAGGAATCCGCCATGTGCCAGCAGCACCGCCGCGCCCTGTCCGGACAGCTGCGTGGTGAACATGCCCTGACCGGTCAGCGCACCACTGGCCGCGCCGCGCAACGCACCCATCAGCCCGCCGCCGCCACCACCGCCGCCCGAACTCATCACCGACACAATCGAACTCTGCAGCGCGGCGGTATTGGCCAGCAGCCGCGAGGCCTCCACGCGCAGCACCGCGCCCGGCTGCATCTGCACCACATGTACTTCCAGCCCGGCGAACCCGTAGTGCACCTCGCCATTACCGGTGGCCAACATGGTGCGCTCGTGCTCACCGGCCATCATCCGACCCGCCATCCGCATAATGCCGCCACCGCCCATGCCGGGTGCGGCTCCTGGAATCTGATGCGGCGCAAAGGAAATATCGCCGGTGTAGAACAGCATCGCGCCGTTGCGCGCGACCACACCGCCCGCCATCCCGACGTTGACCTTGACGACCTTGCCGTTGACCTTCTCGAACATCGCTGGCCCCTTACCGTTCCGCCGGTTGGATCAACACCAGGCCCTGACCGTCGAAGCGCAGCGAGAACGCCTCACCCGCGTCCTGGCCGACGAAGGTGCGCCACGAAACATCGGTCACGAACGACTGATTGAGATTGCCGCGGCAGGCCACGAAGGCATCCGGATCCACGATCAGCGGATACTGCGGCGAAACCTCCAGATGGATCAGCGGACCGCCCGCCGAGAGCAGTGCCACCTGTCCCTGTCCGGTCACCGTGGTGGTGAACAGACCAGCACCCGAGGACGCACCGCGCAGACCGGCGAAACGCACGTCGGTGCGCAGGTTTCCGGCGAAGCACAGCAACTGCTGCGATTCGACCTGCAGGGTCTCGTTATTCAGATTCACCACGGTCACGTGCTGACCGTTGACCGCGAAGAAGACCCGGCCGTTGCCGCTGCATTCCATCAGTGACAGTTTCTCGCCGGTGGCGCGGCGCTTGAGCCCGGCGAGTACGCCGTCGCCGCCGCCGAAACCGGCCGATTTGAACTGCACATTTCCTTCGTAGGCGACCATCGAACCGGAAATCGCCCGGATACTCGATCCGGCGAGGTGTGCCTCGATCACCTTTTTCGATTGCTCGAACAGTTGCGCCATAGGGAGTTTGCCTGCTGTCTGGTAGGGGAACACGGGTATATCGCCCGCCATTCCGACCGCGTTTCGCCACCCTAACCGATCTTGGAGTACCCGTACGGGCCACGGCGAGGAGTTACTTCGGATCGTGTGCGGCACGTTTCTCGTAGAGTGGCACCGTACGCACCGACAAGCGAAGGGTCGAACTTGTCCGCAACACTCGCCAAGGGTCAGAATGGCCCGCTGGCCACCAATGACGTGGTGATCTCCGTCCAGCTGACCGCACCCGCGGATCTTTCCGCGCTATTGGTCACCGAGTCGGGGAAGGTCCGCTCCGATGCGGACTTCGTCTTCTTCAATCAGCCCAATGGCCCCGGGGTGAACCTACAGCCCGCGCCGGCCGGGCAGCCTGCGTCACTGGCGGTCTCGCTGAATGCGGTGCCCGCGGATATCGCGCAGATCCGCGCGGTGATCACCCTGGACGATGCGACCAGCAATTTCGGCCGGTTTCCCGCGCCGACCGCGATCGTGTCGGATTCGGCGGGTAATCAGCTGTACGAGTACCGCATCGACGGTTTGAACACCGAGTCGATCGTGATCGCGCTCGAGCTGTACCGGCGGCAGAGTGAGTGGAAAGTGCGCGCGGTCGGCCAGGGCTACGCGGGTGGTTTCGCGGCGCTGGTCACAGATCACGGTGTCACCGTCGACGAGTCTCCGGCCGCGACGCAGGTCCCGCCGCCTCCGTCCTACCAGCCCGCCCAGCCGGGACCGGGCTACCCGCCCCAGCCCGCGTATCCGACGCAGCAGCAACCGCAGTACCCGCCGACACAGCAGGGCTATCCGCAGGGCGGGCCCGGCTATCCGCCGCCCGGTCAAGGTTATCCGCCGCCGCCCGGACCCGGTGGTTACCCGCCGCCAGCTCAGCCCGGACCGGGCCAGGGCTATCCGCCGCCTGCCCAGCCCGCCGCGCAGCAGCAGCCGCCCAGCGAGGTCAGCCTGAGCAAGGATCGTCCGGTCAGCCTGGTCAAGGGCCAGCGGGTCACCCTGCGCAAGGAGGGCGGCACCGCACTGACCTTCGTGAAGATGGGTCTGGGCTGGGATCCGGTGCGCAGCCGCGGCATGTTCGGTAACCGGACCGTCGATATCGATCTCGACGCGTCGGTGGTGATGTTCGCCGATATGAACGTGGTGGATGTCGCCTACTACGGCCAGCTGACCTCCAAGGACGGCTCGGTTCGGCACCAGGGGGACAACCTCACCGGTGAGGGCGAGGGTGACGACGAGGTGATCCTGGTCGACCTGACCCGCATCCCGGCGCATGTCAGCACCCTGGTGTTCATCGTGACCTCCTATAAGGGTCACACCTTCGAACAAGTCCAGAATGCGTTCTGCCGCTTGGTCGATGGCGCAAACAACGGCGAGCTGGCCAGGTACACCATGGCAGGCGGTATGCCGTTCACCGCGATGGCGATGGCGAAGCTGTTCCGGGTCGGCAACGATTGGAAGTTGCAGGCGCTCGGCGAGGGCTTCCAGGCCAAGCATCCCGGTGAGGCGGTGCCACAGCTGGGCCGATTCCTGGGTAATTGAGCGATAACTGCACGAAATAACGGGGCGGACAACGTGATTCAGCTGAAGGCCGGTCAGAATATGGTGCTGACCGGCGATGTCGTTCGATTCAGCGCGAAGGCCAGGGCTGCCCTGGATGTTTCGGCGCTGGTGGTGGCGGAGAATTTAAGGGTCTTCGAGACCGGCGATTTCGTGTTCTACAACCAGACCGAGACCGCGGGGGTGACGCTGGCCGAGGACGGCGTCACCATCCGGCTCGCCGAGGTGCGTTCCGATGCCAAAGCGGTACTGCTGGTGGTCAGCGTGGATCCGGCCGCGCCCGGACAACCCGGTGGACTCGGCGAGGTCACCGCGGAACTCGCCGTAAACGATATCGCCACAGCCGAATTCGCGATCAATCCGTCCGCGGGCGAGACCGCGCTGATCTGCCTCGAGGTATATCGGCGCGGCTCGGAGTGGAAGTTGCGTGCGGTTGGACAGGGCTATGCCGGCGGGCTCGCCGTGCTGCTCACCGCGCACGGCGTCGAGATCGACGAACCGGCGACACCGCAGTCCGGGCAACACAGCCCCGCCGATCTGCGGGGCGCCGAACCGGTCGGAAATCCGGGCCGGGCCAGCGGCCAGGACACCATCAGCGGTCCCGGTGAGTCCCGGGCCGTCGGGCCGGCACCGCTCGAGGTCGCGCACGGACTCGAACGCCTGTGGATGATCTTCGAGGATGCCGCGCGCTCGGCCGCCGCGCTCATCTCCGCGCGCGACTACGCCATGCAGCGGCTGGATCAGGAACTGTCCGCGGCGGTTTCGGATCCGGCGACCAGGAACACCCCGGCCGCCGAGGAGGCCAGGCAGGCCGCACAGCGTCGCTGCGATGACCTGATCGCCACCGCGGAGGGGAACCACCTTCGCGATAGCGAGGCACTCATGCGCGAACTCGCCGACGCCGATCGGCAACTGCCGCCGTCACTCGCGTCCTGGGATTCGCCGGCCTGGGACGCAGCGCCGACGCCGAGCGACGGCATCCGACTCGGTGAGCTCTACGCGGATGAGCGTGGACCGCTGCGCATTCCATACTGCGTGCCGGTGCCGCTGACCCGCCCGCTGTGGATCGATACCGAATCTTCGGCCGCGGCGACCCCGGTCGTCGGTGCGGTGCTCGCGCGGCTGCTCGCGGCCGATCCCGGTCGGCGCACCCTGGTCGACATGATCGATCTGACCGGCGCGTTCAGCCAACTCGTCGGTCCGCTGACCCCGGTGCTCAACGGTCCGCCGATCACCGATTTCGCCGATATCTCGGCGCGGCTGCAGACCCTGGTCGAGGCTGCTGATCTGGCCGAATTGGCCTATTCCAGTGGGAATTTCACTCCACCGACCGAGCATAGGGTATTGCTCGCCGCGGACTTCCCGCACGGATACCAGAGCGCGGACGCCCACCGCATCGCGACGCTATTGGTGCGCGGCGATCTGATCGGGCTGTCCACAGTGATCGTCGGCACCGACGAATCCGAGTCCAGCGACGGCACGGTCGCGATGCTGTCCCAGTCCTGCCGTCATCTGCCGACGGTGGACGGCACTCCGCTGTTCGATCCGTGGACCGGCAGCGCGTGGCAGCTGGATCTGGATCTGCTGCCGCGGGAACCGGCAAGGCAGGCGCGCTTTCTGCGCACCAGCTGACCCTTTCGAGAGACGCTAGCGGCCGAGCGCAGCCCTCGGCCGCAGCGCCTCCGGCAGCCACGGCAGTAGCGGGTCCGGTGCGCGGTCGAGGACGCCGCCGGCCGGATCGTCGACGAAATCGCGCCGAACCAGATCCTCCTCCGGTCGATAGATCTGTCGAATGATCAAGGCGCACAGCACGAGCACGGCGATATCGCGCAGCGCCACCGTGCCGGTGAACCACTGCTCTGGCAGACCCTTGCGGTCCAGGCCGAGGTAGTAGAACATCCGCGGCACCCAGACCAGCGCATCGATGGTCATCCAGGCCAACAGAATTCGGCGATGCGGCAGCGCGAGCACGGCCAGCGGCACCAGCCACAGCGAATATTGCGGACTCCACACCTTATTGGTGATCAGGAAGGCGGCGACGACCAGGAAGCACAGCTGGGCCAGGCGCGGCCGGCGTGGGGCGGTGAGCGCGATATAGGCGATCGTCGCACAGGCGGCGACGAATACCAGCAGCGACACCAGGTTCAGGATGGTCGGCTGTTCGGCATGCCCGATCTCGCCGTCGAATCCGGCCCAGCCGGTGAATGACGTGATGACGTTGTAGATGGAATCCGGATCGGCGTGCCGAGTGGTGTTGAGCCGGAAGAACTCCCGCCAGCCATTGGGATAGAGCAGTGCGATCGGCAGATTCACCACCAGCCAGGTGCCCGCCGCGGCCGCGACGGTCAACGCGGCCGCACCGAGCGGTCGGGCGCTGAGAAACTGGGTGCGATACGGGGTTTCGCGCAGCCAGGTCAGTCCGGTGCGCCAGCTGTCGATATCGCTCAACCGGAGTCCGAGCCGTGCGCTCGGCACCCGCTGTAATGGGTCGGCGCGCAGGCCCAACACCACGATCGGCCCCAGCAGCAGCAGCGGATAGAGCTTGGCCGCACCGCCGAGTCCGAGCAGCAGACCCGCGAGCAACGGTCGTCGACGAGCCCAGGCGAGCAGGCCGGTGGCGGCGAAAGCCGTTGCGAGCGCGTCGAAATTGGTGAACGCGTGCACGATCACCAGTGGTGAACAGGCGACCAGTGCGGCATCCCAGACCCGCCGCCCCGCCAGTTGCGCCGAGGCCCACACCGTGACCAGCCAGGCGAGGGCCAGACCCACCACGACCACATTGAAATAAATGACCACCTGCAGCGCACCGGGCAGCGGTGCGGCATCCCAGGTCTTGGCGACCTGCATCGCCGCGTACTGATAGAGCCCGGACAGCACCGGGTACTCCATGTACCTGGTCTCCCGGCCGCCGTCCGGTGTCTGCTCGGTCCATTCCTTCTTGTACGGGAAGGCGCCCTCGTTCAGACGTTCCGCGCCGTAGAGCGGCACGGTGTCGGAGTAGCACATGGCGATGTACTGGCGGCCGTTGTTCCAGTCGAGGGTGAGCGAACCATCGGACGCCTTCGTCTGCTGGATGCAGGGTGCCTTACTGGTCCAGCCGAGCGCGAGGAACACCAACGCGAACGCGAGCAGCACCCGCATCGGTGTCCAGAACCGGACCCGGCCGATGAGCGCGTGGTCACCGACCGGGCCGCCGACGACCGTGCTCAGCTGCGCGGTCAGCGAATCATTGCGGCTGGGCCGATCCCGGCCGTCGGCCGAGCGCAGATCCGGTGCCAGCGGCGCGGGCGCGACATAGTGCGGCGCGGCGCCGGACTGCGTTGCACCGGACGGCATCCCGTCGGCCTGCGGCGCGCTTGCGTTCGTCCGCTTGTCCACGAGTTGCGGTTCGGTCACGGCACCCGAGGCTACCGGGTGCGTGTCGGCTGGCTGCCGTTGCCGTTCGCGGTACCACCGGATTGCGGTGATCCAGTGGCCGATGGCATCGATCCGTCGGGGTTGGCTGTCGGCTGCCCCGGTAGCGGTGTCGATTCCGGCTGTTGCTGTTGTTGTTGCGGCTGGCGCTGCTGGGTCTGCGGTTGCACGCCGGGGATCTGGATCGGTCCGAAGGGGGTGTCGATGGTATTCGGGACGATCTGGATCGGCGGAATCAGCGGCGACTCTGTGGTCGAGGGCGGGGTGAACGGCGCGGACCACGCGGGCACACCGGCCTGGCCCTTGATCGGCGCCGGCTTCGGGAAGGTTTCCTTGGGGGTGCCGTCGAGGGCGCCGTCCATGGTGGCCTTCCAGATATCGGAGGGCAGACCTGAGCCGTAGACCATGCCGCCGCTGTAGTTGCGCAGCGCTGAGTTATCGATGGAGCCGACCCACACCGCGGTGGACAGCGACGGGGTGTAGCCGACCATCCAGGCGTCCTTGTTCTCGCCGGTGTCGCCGAGCTGAGCGGTACCGGTCTTGGTCGCCGACTCGCGGCCGTTGGCGAGGTTGTGATTGCGCGACCATGCGGCGATCGGCTTCATCGCGTCGGTGACATTGTCGGCGACCGCCGCCGAGACCCGCTGCTCACCGGCCACATCACCGCGGTCGAGCAGCACCTGTCCTTCGGCGGTCGTCACCTTGGTGACGAAGTGCGGTGCGTGGTAGACGCCGGAGGCGGCCAGCGTCGCGTAGGCCGAGGCCATATCCAGCACCCGGGCCTGGTACTGACCGAGCACGATGCCGTTGTTCGGCGGGGAACCGTCCGGCTCGACCAGGCTCTTGCCGACGCCCGGGATGGTCTCCGGAATGCCGAGCTTGTGCGCCATATCGGCGATCTTCTGCGGACCGTTCTGCATATCCAGCTCCATGCGGTAGAAGCTGGTGTTCAGCGAGCGCTTGAGCGCCTCGGCGATGGTGCAGGTGCCGCACTGTTCGCCTTCGACGTTCGTGATCTTGATACCGTTCACGGTGATCGGCGAACTGTCGTACATCTCCGACAGCGGTTTGCCCAATTCCAGGTTCTCCGCGAGACCGAAGACCTTGAACGAGGATCCTGGCTGCAGACCGGCATTGGCGAAGTCGTAGCCCTGACCGTCGTCACCGCCGTAGTAGGCGCGCACCGCACCGGTCTTCGGATCCACCGAAACGACCGCGGCACGCAGCTTTTCCGGTTCGCCCTGCATCTTCTTCTGCGCGGCGTCGACGGCTGCCTGCTGCGCCTTCGGATCGATCGTGGTGGTGATCGACAGTCCATCGGTATTGAGCTGCTGTTCGCTGATGCCCGCGGCCGCCAACTCCTTGAGCACCTGGGTCTTGATCAGCCCCTCGGGTCCGCTGTCCAGGCCCTTGTCCTTGGTGGTGGACACCGGGACCACCTGCGGGTACTGCTGGGCCTTGCGCTCGTCGGGCTTCAGATTGCCGCCGTCGACCATGCCGTCGAGCACGTAGTTCCAACGGAACTTCGCACCCTCGGGGTTCTTCTCCGGATCCAGGCCGGAAGGCTGCTGAATGGTGGCGGCGAGCACCGCGCCCTCGGCCACGGTGAGCTCCGAGACCGGCTTGGCGAAGTAGGCCTTGGCGGCGGCGTCGATACCGTACGCACCGCGACCGAAGTAGATGGTGTTGAGATAGGCGGCGAGGATTTCCTCCTTGCTCCACTGGCGTGCCATCTTCGCCGAGATGACCAGCTCGTGCAGCTTGCGCGACAACGAGTGTTCGTCACCGACGAGCGCGTTCTTCACGTACTGCTGGGTAATGGTCGAGCCACCGCCCGCGCTCTCCTTGTTGAGGGCTTGATCCCGGGCGGCGCGCATGAAGCCGGAAACCGAGAAGCCCGGGTTGGTGTAGAAGTCCCGGTCCTCGGCGGCGATCACGGCATTGCGCACATGCGGCGGAATCTGGTCGATGGTGACATCGGTGCGGTTGCCTTCCGGCGGCACGACCTTGCTGATCACCGTGGTGCCGTCGCTGGCGAGAATATTCGCGACCTGGTTGGTTTTGAGGTCGCCCGGCTGGGGTACCGAAACCGTGGTGTAGGCGACCAGGAAGATCACGCTCGGCAACACGATGGAAAGGGCTAGCAGGACGTAGATAACCCGGCGCACGATCCGCCACGGCGACTTCTTCTTCGCACTGGGACGACGACCGCCCGGCCCGCCCGGACCACCATTACTGCCGTTGCGGCGCGGCGGCGGTCCCGAGGGCGGCGCGCCCGCGGTCGCCCGGCGCTCTCCGGTGGTGGGGCCGGTGCCATTGGGGCGACGGGCCCCGGGCCGATCTTGGCCGGGACGATCCTGGCTGGGCCGCGGACTGGCCGGACGGGGACCGGTGGGCGGGGCCGTGCGGCGGTTGCGTTCGGCGTCGGTCGGCGATCCGGGCTGCCGATTCGGACGTTCGATCTTCTGCGTGGACTGCGCGCCGGGCGGGGCGTTATCGGGTAGTGGCCTGCCTTGCGGCGGACGTCCCTGCGGCGGGGGAACCGGTCGACGCGGTGGTGGCTGCGGACCGCGTGGCTCACCGGGATAGCCCCCTTGCGGCGGCCGCGGACCACCGGGACCGGGCCGACCGGGTGGGGGAGCAGCCGGTCGCTGCCCGGGATACGGGTTCGGAGGCTGTGGTGAACTTCGCTGAGTCCGGCCGCCGTGCGGTTCATCGCCGTAGGGGGAAGTCTCGTAGGGCGAATTCACTGACAAGATCTCCATAACTCGTAACGGTCTGCGGGGTGCGGTGCGGCGATTATCGCCGCGGCGGACGCGTCGAGGCTCCGCATGTCACCCGACGGGCAGATGACCTGGCACATCATTCGGCTGCGGTGCGCCGGTTGGCCCTGGCGCCCGTGCGCCGCCGCGTCGGCGACGGAGCGGTACCGAGCACATAGGACTGCACCAGATGATTCCAGCTGCAGCTCCGGCATACCTCGACGACATGGACCGAGAACTCCTCGCGAGTCTCGGCCAGGCGTATCAATTCCTCTGGTGTGCGAGCCGATCCCGCCATCGGGCCGAGGCCGTCGCCGTAGACCCAGGATACGAGCGTCAACTGCTCTTTCCGGCAGATAGGGCATGTGACCTCGCTCCCCCGACCGTGGAACTTCGCCGCACGTAAAAGGTAGGGATTGGCATCACAAACCTCGGCGACATCGACACGGCCCGCATAGACGTCAGCGAGCAGCGACCGACGCTTGAGAGCGTAGTCGACCACCTGTCGCTGAATTCGCACGAGAACCAGAGTAGCGGGGCCGGGCGCGGGCCGCGCTGGGCTGTGCGGGATCGACCGACCGGTATTCATTGTTGAACTGGGGTGTTACCGACGTCGACGGATTACGATTCTCCCGTGTCCCCCGCTACATCCGGGCGGTCGACGGCAGCATCCGGGCGTATGCGCGCGCGACCTCGACCGTGCCAATGCGTCCAATGTGCTGGATGCGGCCTATGCGGAAGGGCAGCTCGGCGCCGATGAGTATCGCGACCGTACGGCCCAGGCCGAGACCGCGAGGACGGTCGGTGAGCTCGAACGCCTCGTCGGTGATCTGCAAGTACCGTCCGCCGTAGCTGATCTGGTGTCGAGCGAATCGACGCCGCCCCGAAACCCGTTGCGTCGAGCCGGAACCGGTGGACGTTATTCCGATCACACCCGGGCACGCGATGTCGATCGCGACACCACGCGCCAACTGATCGACAATGCGCGCGGCGACGGTCAGCTGAGCGAGGATGAGCATCAGACCCTCACCGAACTGGCCGGCGAGGCTAAAACCCTTGGCGAACTGGCGCAATTGGTCGACGATCTGCAACGGCCGAGCGGTGCCGCGCTGCCACCGCAGCCGCCGCGCTCGAATCGTCGGCGCTGGTATCGGATTGCGGTCGGGGCCGGCGCTGTCTGCGCCGCGGTCGCCGCCTTCGTACTGACCAGCGGTGTATCGGATACCGAACCCGCCCCTGCCGCAGCACCGGTTGTCGTGGATCTGGGATCGGTGCAACCGATCGTGATCGCGACGCCGAATCTGCTTACCCGAGAAGGGCTCACGCTGTTCCTGGGCAAATACCGCGACAAATTCGGCGATCTACAGATCGATGACCTGACGTTGTATCCGGAATACGCCACCGTGTCGCGTGCGGTGCCGGGCGAGCCGAATCGGTTGATCGGCTACGACTACCGCGGCGGCTTCCAGCAGTCGAGCAGCGTGACCAGTCGCAAGGCCGATAAAACCGCCGTTGATCTCGCGCAGCTGGATGTCGCCGCGATCAGTGATGCGCTCGCGAGCGCGCCGAGCGCTCTGCGCGTGGCCAACGGCGTTGTCACGCATATGGAGGTCGAGATCAACGACGCCGGTGCGTACAGCACTTTCGGCATACCGAAGAACGGCCCGTACGTAACCATTTACGCGGGCAACAAGTTCAACGAGTCCGGATATCTACTGCTGACTCCAGCGGGCGCGGTCGCGCGCGCGGTGCCTTTCGAGAAGTGAGGCGTTGATGGCGACGACGCGCTATGGCGGTATCCGGGCCCGCGACACCGACCGTGCCGACGTGTGCGGCCTGCTCGACGCGGCACTGACCGATGGTCAGCTCACCGGGGACGAACACGCCGCGCGCACCGCAAAGGCCATGTCCGCCAAATCCTTCGGCGAACTCGATGCCGTCGTCGGCGATTTGCAGATCCCGGACAACCTGGTGGACGCGCCGGTGGTACGGGTGGATCGCAGGCGGCCACGCCGCTGGCTCGCACCGGTGGCGATCATCGGCGCGGCCGCCGTGCTCGGCGCCGCGGTGGGCGGTATAGCGAGCTGCGCGGGCGGATCCTTCGGCCCGTCCGAACAAGTGCCGACGCTCACCACGGGTGCCGGGCTCGCATATTTCCTCGCCGAGTACCGTGCCGAATTCGGCGACACCAAGGCCGATGAGGTCACGTTGTATCCGGGGTATGTGCTCTTCGAACGCGCGGCGGTCGGCAATCCGGCTGCGACTGCGCGCTACTACTACAACGGAACCTTCCGAGAGCCCGATATTCGCACCGGCCGAAAGCCCGCTGCGCCGACCGTCGATCTCGCCGCCATAGACCTGCGCGCAATCGCCGGACTGCTTGCGGGCGCACCGCAGTCGATCAAAGTGCCCAACGGCACAGTGACCCACTGCGCATTCCACCACGCCACCAACGGCCCCGCCGACTCGGGCCCCGCCGTCGAGATCTACGCGAAAAACCCAGCGGGAGCCTCAGGCAACATGACGGCGACCTTCACCGGCGAACCCCTGAGAGTCTCCCCACCCAGCCCGTGATCCGATCTCGCATACTTTCGTGTTCGGCGCACGGTGTTTCGCGCGGTGAGTCGGTGTGCGAGGTGGGACAAAGGTGTGCGAGCCACTGGTAGTGGCGGTCCTTTTTCATAGGCGCGGTGGCTCGGGGGGCGTCGTGCTCGGTGGGCCAGCCGTGGGTATCGATTTCGCAGACCGCACCATCGGCGCGCTCGCACACTGGGCGCCTCGCCAACGGAATGCGGTCCCGCGCATCGTTTGTTGCGCCGCGCACGAAATCGCCGGCGAAACCATGCGTGGCGCGCAAATCGGTGCGCTGGGACCATCCCGAGGTGAGCGCCGTTGGTGGGCGGGTGGTCCAGCGGTGGTTGGTGACGCAACGTTGTCGGGCGTGGTGCGAACGGTCGCGGCGAAGGCCTGTCACCTCGTTCGTGTACCGAGGTGACGGGGCTTCTGTTATGGCTGGCGGCGGTGGGGAAATCGCTCTCTAGCTGCGTAGATAGATCTATGTATCGTCGATGACTATGCACGTTTATATCGGTCCGATATAGTGGGGAGTCGCATCCATCGGTTAGGTCTGAACACACAGTCAGGGGGTGAAGCCCGATGCTCGAGCTGGCAATCCTCGGGCTGCTCCTCGAAGCGCCCATGCACGGATACGAGCTGCGCAAGCGGCTGACCGGATTGCTCGGGCCGTTTCGGGCCTTCTCCTACGGATCGCTCTATCCGACGCTGCGTCGCATGCAGGCCGATGGGCTGATCGCCGAGGAGAACTTCGCGGGCGTCACCCGTCGTGCGCGACGGGTCTATCAACTGACTTCGGCCGGGCGGGAGCGGTTCACCGAACTGCTCGCCGATACCGGACCGCAGAACTACACCGACGACGGCTTCGGCGTCCACCTGGCGTTTTTCAGCCGCACCCCCGCGGAAGCGCGGATGCGGATTCTGGAGGGCAGGCGACGGCAGGTCGAGGAGCGCCGAGAGGGACTGCGGGAGGCGATCAAGAAGGCCAGTGGCTCGCTGGATCGCTACACCCGCCAGCTCCACCAGCTCGGTCTGGAATCAAGCGAGCGCGAAGTGCGCTGGCTCAACGAGTTGATTGCGGCGGAGCAATCGACGAAGGCGGCACCACAGAAAGAGGGAAATATCGGCCATGAGTGAAGTCAACAAGGCGGAAAACGCCACCGAAGTCCGCGTCGCCATCGTAGGCGTCGGTAACTGCGCTTCCTCGCTGGTCCAGGGCGTGCAGTACTACAAGGACGCGGACGAGACGGCCACCGTCCCCGGCCTTATGCACGTCAAGTTCGGCCGCTACCACGTGCGCGATGTCAAATTCGTCGCCGCGTTCGACGTCGACGCCAAGAAGGTCGGCTTCGACCTGGCAGAGGCGATCTTCGCCAGCGAGAACAACACCATCAAGATCTCCGATGTGCCGCCGAGCGACGTTGTCGTGCAGCGCGGTCCGACACTGGACGGTATCGGCAAGTACTACGCCGAGACCATCGAGCTGTCCGAGGCCGAGCCGGTCGACGTGGTGAAGGTGCTGAAGGACAACAAGGTCGACGTCCTGGTTTCCTACCTGCCCGTCGGCTCGGAAGAGGCGGACAAGTTCTACGCCCAGTGCGCTATCGATGCCGATGTCGCCTTCGTCAACGCGCTGCCGGTGTTCATCGCCTCCGATCCGGTGTGGGCCGAAAAGTTCACCAAGGCAGGCGTTCCCATCGTCGGTGACGACATCAAGAGCCAGGTCGGCGCGACCATCACCCACCGCGTGATGGCCAAGCTGTTCGAGGACCGCGGCGTGCAGCTCGACCGCACCATGCAGCTGAACGTCGGCGGCAATATGGACTTCAAGAACATGCTCGAGCGCGAGCGCCTGGAGTCGAAGAAGATCTCCAAGACCCAGGCCGTCACCAGTAACCTGAAGAAGGAGCTGGGCGCCAACGATGTGCACATCGGCCCGTCCGATCACGTCGGCTGGCTCGACGATCGCAAGTGGGCCTACGTGCGCCTCGAGGGTCGCGCCTTCGGTGATGTGCCACTGAACCTGGAGTACAAGCTCGAAGTGTGGGATTCGCCGAACTCGGCGGGCATCATCATCGACGCGGTGCGCGCGGCGAAAATCGCCAAGGACCGCGGCATCGGCGGCCCCGTCCTCCCCGCCTCGGCCTACCTGATGAAGTCCCCGCCGAAGCAGCTGGCCGACGACATCGCACGTCAGCAGCTGGAAGCGTTCATCATCGGCGCTGAGTAGTCACCCGCCTCATCCGAGGTAAGCCGGGCCGGAGAACTCTTCGGCCCGGCTTTGCGGTATCCGGGCGCGGTGGAGTATCGAGGTCGCCAGGAAGATCGCGAAGGTTGCGTGGGAGTCCGTTGAGCCCGGCGAAGGCGGCGCGGGCTTTACGTCGGGCGCTGATCGGTTCGCCATCGCGGTCTCGATCCGTACGTCGCCTCGATCGAACACTGCTTGCTGGTCCTGCTGTGGAAAGTCGTGAAAGACGGCGTGCTGTTGCGCCAACTGCATCCGCACGGTCAGGTTGACCATCCGGTTTCCGGGAAAGCGCGAGCGCAGGAGGCCGCCGAATCTCCCGTGGGCGGTCAGCGCGGTCGCAGCCGCCATCGCTCGAGGCCGCCATGGGCGGTGAGGACCTCATCGAGCAGCTCACTCACTTCGGTGCCCGGTCAGTACCGCGCTGACGACGCGCGGATCGCCGTGGACGTTCGCCTGGCCTAGTGCTTCGTCGATGCTGATCGCATCAGCGGCGAGCCCCAGGATCACCTCCGGCTCTGCTTCGAGGATCGTGTCGGGGCGCCGGTCGGGTTGGATGGTCACGTGGGGACCGTGTTCGTCGATTCGCAGGGTCATGAATAAGTCGGCGACGTCGATGCCCAGCTCGGTCGGAGGCGCTGCCGTCCTGCCGCGGAGCAGCGCTGGGAGTGCTACCGCCAGCCAGCGAGGTTGAAAGGCGTCGCCGCCGCGGCCGCTCACCATCAACGGGAAGCTCCAGCGGATGAGCGACTCGATCGTTTCGCGGAGATCGCTACCCCAGGACGTCAGGGCATATACGACGCCGCTGGTCTGGCCCGGTCGCCGCTCGACCACTCCGCAGGATTCCAAGCTCCGCAGACGGTCGGCGAGCAGATTGGTGGCTATCCCGCCCAGCGCGGCCACGAGTTCGCCGTAGCGCATCGGGCCGAGTAGCAGCTCGCGGACGATCAGCAGACTCCAGCGATCACCCACTACATCGAGCGTCCGCGCTAGACCGCAGTACTGCCCGTAGGAACGAGATGGCGTCTGCTTGACTTTCTCCATAACACTTGATTTTATCAAGCCAATGCCCCGTATTCTCTCCCAGAGAGGTTCCCATGGCTGCCTCCGGTCCGCCGGCCCCTGCTACCTCGCTGGTTTCAGCGGCCCTCGCCGCTCTGCGCGCCGCCGGGGAAACCGGCGACGGCGATGCGGTCGCCGAACTGTTGGCGCCCGACGTCGTCTTTCACTCCCCGCTCACATCCCGACTGCGGTTCGAGGGCAAGCAGGAGGTCACGGCACTGCACCGGGACATCTTCGCCGTCCTCGATGGCCTCACTACCACCGAACCGCTCGCGCTCGGCGATACGGGATCGTTCTCGTTTCACGCACGCGTTCGCGGGGTGGAACTCGAAGCCATGAATCTGGTGCGGTGCAACGAGCATGGACAGATCGTTGATTACACGGTCTTCGTCCGTCCGCTGCCAGCACTGGCGACGCTCTTCGCGGCGCTCCCGCCGCGGGTGTCGGCGAGGCGCCGCGGACGCCTGAAGGGCACGCTCGCAGCGACCCTCGCCCGGCCTCTCGCCTTCGCGATACGCACCGCCGACCGTTTTGTACCCGCATTCCTCTAACCGATACCGCCGCCTCGATCGAGCAGGATCCGAGGCGGTCCGGACGTGACGACCCAGCAGCCCGAAAGGTCTACGCCCATCTTGGGTGGACGATAGCTTGTTTGCCTTCGAGAGCCGCTTCGTGGAGCTGGACCGTCACGTCGTCCACTACACCTTGAAACTCAGTCCAGCGAGACGTAGACCTCGACCGAGGTTGGTCCTGTGTAGCGCTCGATTTCCGCGGTGTGTGAGCGGGTGATGGTGCCTGCGCTTTCGGCCTTGCGGACCTGCGCCCATGCGGTGCGCAGCAGGTCGTAGGGCTTGTCGGAGACGACGAATTTCGCGTAGCGCCCGGACGGGACACGGGTCAGCACATCACCGGCATCCATATCGTCCATGTCGGCGATCTCGTAGCCCAGAATCGCGACGGCGTGATCGTTCTGGCCGATATAGGCCGCGACCCGGGGCACATTCTTCTCCCGCGCCAAATACCGGTCCCAGGTGAAGTTCACCAGGTCCAGGTCCCGGGCGGTTACCTCGCGTCCGGCCAGCGGGACGGTGAGTCCGGCGACCAGGCTCGAGTCCAATGTGACAATTTCGAAGTCCACAGCTGTTCCTAACCGTCGACCGGTTCGTCTGCCAGCGCCACGAATACCTCGGCCGTGCGTGCGTCCGGATAATGTTCCACGTCACCGGTATAGGCGCGCAGCAATCTTCCGGCGGCCTCGGCATCCCATACCGCGCGCCAGATGGTCACGATGGTGTCGCCGAGATTGTCGCCGCTGAGCGTGAATCGGGCGAACCGTCCCGCGGGTACTCGCGCCAAAACATCGCCAGGCAGCAGATCCCCGATGGTGTGGCAGCGGTATCCGACGATATGGGTGAGGTAGGAGTTGATCTCCGGCGCGTGGTCCACGTACGCGGTCGTCGGCGGGCCGGGCAGCTTGCGGGCCAGATTGCGTTTCCACGCCTCCTCGACCTTGGCGCGGCGCGGTCCCTCGACCGCGAGCGCCGGGCTGCGCAGCACTGTGCCCGCCACGAGCGTCTCGGGACGGTCAACGACATTGAAATCCACCGGCGTGCCCCTATATGTCTAGTCTGTCTCCAATTGGCGGCGCTCCCGGGCCCCCGTGGCCGCGGAAGCTACTTCCGGGCCTGACGCTCGCGCCGCGTGTCGTCGCTCGAGCGCATATCCTTCCTCATCCATCTCACGACGTCGGCGTCGGCCTGGTTTGGTTCCGGCGCGCCGTGCTCACTTCACTCTGGCAAACGATGCTGCCACGTCATCCGTTCCCATGGCCCCGGTCGGCACACATTCGTAGCGAACCGAGCACAGCATGTTGTCAGCTCGACCCAGCCTCGACGGAGCGAGTTTTACGAGCGAGGAGTTCGTGGCGCGTCTGGTGTTCGAGTCGTTGACGTGGGTGTGCTGCGGGCGTGGGGCTCGCCGTCGCCACATGCGTGCATCGGGTGCCGAACGTCCCGCCACTACTGACCCCAACGGAGCGAGTCTTACGAGCGAGGAGTTCGCGGCCCGTCTCGCGTCCGAGCCGTCGAAGCGCATGCGACGAAGTCGCGAGTCTCGACGGCTCGGACGCGAGACACCAGGGGGCCGCGAACACGCCGCGCCGAAGGCGCGGCCAAAGACTCAGGGCACCGGAATGCTGAATCCTGGGAAGATTTCGACTTCCTTTGTGGGCTCCGGGGCGGGCGGGATGATGATCACCGGTGCCGTGGAGGTGCTGGACGGCGGGTTCAGGATGTCGTAGCCGCCACCGGAGGGTTTGCTCGTACTCGGCTGGCTGCCTTGTGCCGCTTCCGCCGGAAACTGCTCGATCGGCGTGCCGTCGAGTGCGCCGTCCATCACCTGCTTCCAGATATCGGCGGGCAGGCCGGAGCCGTAGATGTCGCTGCCGCGGGCGGTCTCGATCGGCTGCGACTGTTCGGTACCGACCCACACCGCCGTGGACAGCGAGGGGGTGAAGCCGATCATCCATGCGTCTTTATTCTCTTCGGACTCACCGAGTTGGGTGGTTCCGGTCTTGGCGGCCGAGGGCCGACCGCCGGACAGGCTGTGCCCGTTGGAATATGCGGCGATCGGGATCATCGCCGCAGCGGTGCTGTCGGCGATGCCGCGCGGGATGCGCTGCTGTCCGCGCGGGGGTTGCTTACCGACCTGGTGGCCGGGTTCGCCGCGATCCAGCAGGACGCGGCCATCGCCGGCAACCACTCGCTGCACGAAGTACGGCTGGTGGTAGACACCGGAATTGGCGATCGTCGCATAGGCCGATGCCATATCGATGGGGCGAACCAGATACTGGCCCAACACGATTCCGTTGAGCGGCCGCCCACCGTCCTCGGTGAGCGTTTTACCGGCCACACCCGGAATCTCTTCGGGGATTCCAGCCTGATGGGCGGCTTCGGCAATTGCCTCGGGGCCGTTGGACATCGACATCGTCAGTCGATAGAAGCTGGTGTTCAGTGAGCGCTTCAGCGCCTCGGCCATAGTGCATTTACCGCACGATTCGCCCTCCACATTGGTGATCTTGGTGCCGTGATCGGTCACCGGTGAACTGTCGAGCATGCGGTTGAGCGGAATGCTCTGCTGCAGTGCCGCGATCACCGCGAAGACCTTGAAAGCCGAGCCGGTCTGCAATGGCGCCTGCGCGAAATCGAAGCCGATACCGTCGGCGCCGCCGTAGTAGGCGCGCACCGCGCCGGAACGCGGATCGATCGAAACGACCGCACCACGCAGTTCCGGCGGCTGGGGGTCGAGTCGATCGTGGATCGCATCGAGAGCGGCCTGCTGGGCCTTGGCGTCGATGGTGGTGGTGATCCGCAATGCCCCGGTATTGAGTTCGTGCTCGCTGATACCGGAATCGCGTAGTTCTCGCAGCACCTGGCTGCGGATCAGGCCCTCCGGACCGCGTGCCGCATTGACGTCCGGGATTTCGGTGATCGGGACGATCTGCGGGAATACCGTCGCATCGCGCGTGCCGGGCGCGAGCGCACCCATTTCGACCATGCCGTCGAGCACGTATTTCCAGCGCGTCGTCAGCTCGGGGAGATGGGTCTCCGGATCCAGGATCGACGGCATGCGGATGACCGAGGCCAGGACCGTGCCTTCGGCTAGCGTCAGTTCCGGCACCGGTTTGTTGAAATAGGCTTTCGCGGCCGCCGAGATCCCGTACGCGCCGCGCCCGTAATAGATGGTGTTGAGGTAGGCGGCAAGGATGTCTTCCTTACTCCACTGCCGCGCCATTTTGGATGCGATGATCAGCTCGCGCATCTTCCTCGTCAGGGTGCGTTCGGAGCCGAGGAAGGCGTTCTTGACATACTGCTGAGTGATGGTGGAGCCGCCGCCCGCATCCTCTTTGCCGAGGACATTGTTGCGCGCGGCGCGCAGGAATCCGCTGATCGAGTAGCCGGGATTGGTATAGAAGTTGCGGTCCTCGGCCGAAAGCACCGCATCGCGCACCGGCTTCGGCACATCCGACAGCGGTACCGGAATCCGATTGCCATCCGGCGGAACGACCTTCGCGATCACCGAAGTTTCGTCGGAGGCGAGGATGGTGGCGATCTGATTGGTCTGCACCGAATCGGGATCCGGGATTTCGGCGCTCCAGTAGACCAGCACGAACAGCAGCGACGGCACCGCGACGAAGATGATGAACAGGGCGAGCAATAACCGGCGGAAGCGTTCGCCTCGTGTGCGTTGCGGTCGACTGGAGGGTGTCGGTTGCGGCCGAGGCGATTTCGTAGTGCCGGGCAGCCTCGGCTTGTCCTTGCGTCGTGACGCCCCGTTGTGCTCGCTGAACCCTGCCACGGAGGCATAGGGTGCCGGGATCGGTTTGCCCCGACGAACGCCCCCGCGTCGCCGCTTGCCGAACGAGCTCACGATCATCTCCTCCCGGAGCGTCGGTAAAACTCACCTGCACGGACACGATCGGAAATGACCCGAGATCGTACACCGAGTATTACCGCCGCAACGGGTTTCGAGCCATGCGACAGCCGTATTAGCTCTTCACGCCACCCGCGGTGAGGCCGGAGATGATGCGGCGCTGGAACAGCAACACCATGATGACCAGCGGAATCGTCACCATCGTGCCCGCGGCCATGATCGCGGCGTAGGGCTGCACCAGCGGATTGTTGCCGGAGAAGCGCGCGATCGCGACGGTCACCGGTTCGGTCTTATCGCTGGAGAGCAGCCGGGCCAGCAGATATTCGTTGACCGATGCGATGAACGCCAGGATCGCGGTGGTGAATACCGCGGGGGCGGCCAGCGGCAGCATGACCAGCCGGAAGGCCTGCGTCTTGGTCGCGCCGTCGATGCGGGCGGCTTCTTCGAGTTCCCATGGCAGTTCGGCGAAGAACGAGGCCAGGATGTAGACGGTCATCGGCAGCACGAACGAGATGTTCGGAATGATCATCGCCTGGTATTCGCCGATCCAGCCGAGGTTGGTGAACAGCTGGAACAGCGGGGTGACCAGCACGACCACCGGGAACATCGATGCGGACAGGATCAGCCCCGAGACCAGATACTTGCCCTTGAACGTAAGCCGTGCCAGCGCGTAGGCGGCGAGCACGCCGAGCACCAGCGCGACGGCCGTGGTCACCGCGCCGATGATGACGCTGTTGAGCAGCGCCTTGCCGAAGTCGTTGCCACGGCTGGTGTCGAAGGCGTTGCGGAAGTTCTCCAGGGTGACGTGGGTGGGCCACGGCGTGTTGTCGAAGGTGTAGACCGGATCGCGGAATGCGGTGACGGCCATCCAGTAGAACGGAGCCAGACCCCACACCAGCACGATCAGCGCACCCAGATACAGCCGAACCGAACCCAGCCGCTTAGTCCAAGGAGCCTGTGCCGCAGACTTTTTGGTGGTCACGGTGGTCATCAGTGCGCCTCCCGCTGTTCTTCCTGGGTCCGAACGGCATTGGCGCCGAGAACCTTTACCAGCAGGAAAGCCACCGCGAAGATCAGCAGGAAGGTGATCGTCGACAGTGCCGCCGCGCTATTGGGACCTTGGCGGACCTGTTCGACCACCAGTGCCGAAATCGGGCGTGTGGATGGGTTGCCGAGCGTCATGATCGCGGGCAGGTCGTAGAGGCGCAGCCCGTCCATGGTGCGGAACAGCACCGCGACCAGCAGCGCGGGCTTGAGCAGCGGCAACGTGATCTGGGTGAAGCGTTGCCAGGCCGAGGCGCCGTCGACCTTCGCGGCCTCGTACACATCGGCCGGAATCACCTGCAGACCGGCCAGCAGCAGCAATGCCATGAACGGCGTGGTCTTCCAGACATCGGCGGCGATGACCGCGAACCGCGCGGGCCAAGCTTGCGAGGTCCACAGGATGTGAGTGTCGAAGACCCGATTCACCACGCCGTCGTACTGGAACATGAACTCCCACAGCCGGGCGGTCACGGCGGTCGGAATCGCCCACGGCACCAGCACCGCCGCGCGCAGCAAGGCCCGGCCCTTGAAGGTCTTGCCCATGACCATGGCCATGCCGAGCCCGAGGCTGGCCTCCAGGGTCACCGTGATCACCGTGAAGAACAGCGTCACGCCGACGGCCAGCCAGAACTGCGAGCCGAGGTTTCCGGTCGGGCAGGCCACCGTCTCGCCCGCCGTCTGACACTGCTGCAGCAGCCAGTGCGTGTAGTTCGAGAAGCCCGCGCTACCGCCCTCGACGAACATGCCGGTCGACGGGTCGAGTCCAGGATCCTTCTGGAACGACATGTACAACGCACGGAAGACCGGATAGCCGACGACAACCGCCAGGGTGATCAGCACCGGCGTGACGAATAACCACGCCTTACCGGAACGCCGCAACTCCAACGCCAAGGTGCCACCGAATCCGCGCTTGGTCGGCAAATCGCCGTCGCTCGACACGCGAGTGGCCGTTCCCGAAGGATCCGACACCGTTTCTCTCTCCTACGGGGTGGTCGGGTCCGCTCTTGTACTCGCTACGATCCGGCTGTCTCGATGCCCTTTTGCATACCGTTGATCGCGTCGTCGACGGACTTGGTTCCGTTCAGCGCAGCATAAGCGTTGTCCTGGATGGCCTTCGACACCGCCGGGTAGAACGGGGTAACCGGACGCGGTACCGCGTTGGCGATCGAATCCTTCAGCGCGGGCAGGTACGGCATCTTCGCGATCAGCGCCGGATCGTCGTACATCGACGCGCGCACCGAGGGCAGCGCACCGGCCGCGACGATGTGCTGGGCATCCTCGCTGATCAGGTAGCGCAGGAAGTCGAGCGCGGTGGCCTTGTTCTTGGAGAACGCGCTGATTGCCGCGTTGTAGCCACCGAGGGTCGAGGCGCCGACGCCGTTCTCACCGGGCAGCGGCGCGACGGCGAACTTGTCCTTGACCGCGGAGGATTCCGCACCCGCGTCACCGAAGGTGGACGGCCAGTTGCGCATGAACAGCAGTTTGCCGGTGTTGAACGCGTTGGCGCTCTCCGGCTCCTTGAAGGTGATGGCTTCCTTCGGGATATCACCGTTGCGGTAGGCGTCGACGAGTTCCTTGAGTCCGGCGCGCGCCTGCGGCGTATTCACGGTCGGGGTCTTGCCGTCCGCGCCGACGAAGGTGCCGCCGTAGGCGTTGATGGCCTCGGCCGCGTTCACCGTCAGGCCCTCGTACGGTGCCAGCTGACCCGCGTAGCAACCCATATTGTTCTGCTTGGCGATCGGGCACTGCGCCAACATCTCGCTCCAGGTTTTGGGCGGATTCGGCACCAGATCCTTGCGATAGAACAGCAAGCCGCCGTTGGTGTTTCGCGGCGCGGCGTAGAGGGTGTTGTTGTAGGTGGCGCTGGCGACCGTCGGGGACAGCAGTGCCGAGGTGTCGATGGAGAAGGTGTCCTTCAGCGGCTGGATCCAGCCCTTCGCGGCGAATTCCGCGGTCCACGGCACGTCCAGGGCGACCACGTCGTAGCTGGACTGCTTGGAGCGCATGTGCTCGACCAGATCGTCGTACTGCTGCGAGGCGTCGTTCGATTGCTCTTTGAAGGTGACCTGCTCATCCGGGTGCGAGGCGTTCCAGCGCTCGATCAGCTGCTTGACCGCGCCGGTCTCGGTGGTGTCCTTGCCCTCGACATAGGTGATCGGGCCGCGACCGGTGAGGTTCTGGCTGGATGGATTGCCGCCGTTATCGCTGGAGCAGGCACTGGTGAACGTCGCCGTCAGCAGCGCAACAGAGGCGGCTGCCAACGCCGCTCGCGGTACGAGCGACGAACGTAGGGACGTCACCTTTTTCAAAGCCATCGCGAACACTCCAAGGTCGAGACGTGAGCAGCAGCACACCCTGCAGGTGCACAAGGCAAGATACATGGTTGTTATATGTGACGCAGCAGTTGCCTGGCAGCGCCCGCGGCGTTGCGTGTTCGCGGCCCCCTTCTGTCTCGCGGCCGCCCCTTTCGAGCGACCTGCAAGCAGTCGATAGCGGTGCCGTCGAGACTTGCGACTGCGTCGTCTGCGCTTCGATGTCTCGGACGCGAGACGGGCCGCGAACTCCTCGCTGGTAAGACTCGCTCCGTGTGGGTCGGGTCAGGTGTCACAGTTCCGCGAATGCTGTCGCTCGTTAGGCTGTTTTCGATGACTTCGCCGAATGCGGTCCCGGACCGGATGCTCACCCGGATCGGTGGGTTGCTGCGCCAAGCCGAATCGACCGATAACGAGCACGAGGCCGAGGCGTTTCTGGCCGCGGCTCAACGGTTGGCGACCAGGTCCTCGATCGACCTGGCGGTCGCCCGCGCACATATCGCCGGACGTGAGCGCAGGCCGACGCCGGTGCAGCGAATGATTCCGATCGGCGAACCGGGCAAGAAGGGGTTGCGCACCTACGTGCAGCTGTTCGTGGCGATCGCCGCGGCCAATGATGTGCGCTGCGATGTTGCGCGCACGTCCACGCAGGTCTACGCGTATGGCTTCGACTCCGATATCGATACCTGTGAAGCCCTTTACACCAGTCTGCTGGTGCAGATGGTGCGTGCGTCGGATCAGTACATCAAATCGGGGCAGTATCGCTCGGCCACCATCGAGAAGATCGTCACGGAGCAACGTTGGGGCCGAAAGGTGCAGCGGCGTGTGCAAGCGCCGGTGGCGGCGGTTACCGCGCGGCTGAACTTTCAGATGGCATTCGCCGCGCGGATCGGCCGCCGCCTGGCTGAGGTGAAGGCGGAGGTCGAGGCCGAGGTGGTGCCCGAAACCGTCGCGACGAGTACGGCATTGGCCCTGCGCAATAAGGAAATCGAGCTCACCGACTTCTATAAGAAGACCTCCGATGCTCGCGGTACCTGGCGCGGTCCACAGGCGTCTGCCGGACATTCCGCAGCCGCCCGGCGCGCGGGTGATCGGGCAGGGCGAGCCGCGCGGTTGGGTGCCTCGCCCGAACTCGGCGCCGCGCGTGGGCAATTGCCCGGAGGCGGAGCGACGTGAGCGAGTCGGGTGAGTTGGCGGGGGTTTCGTCGCGCGTGTATTCGCGAGCTGAGTCGATCGAAGTTTCGGTGCTCTCGGGTGGTATCGGATCATCCGAGCCCGCGGATACGAGCGAGAGCTCGGTCCGGTGAGTGCGCGAGATAGCCAGCGCGCCAAGGTATATGACGCCGAGCAACTGGTGCGGAGGGTATTCGATCGAGCTGACGAAAGTGGTAATCGGACCGTAGAGCTCTACGGTTCGCACCTCACGCTGCCGATCGAGCGCCGCTTCGCCTCGGTCGAATCGGTGCAGACCTACACCGATAAGGTGCTGAGCCTCAATTGGGTCCGGGCGCTAGGGGACCGCGCCGCGACACCCGTCCGGGTCCGCTCCCGCGCCGGAACCGCCGCCGCCCACTAC
Source organism: Nocardia sp. NPDC050630 (assembly GCF_044457245.1). Taxonomy (NCBI): domain Bacteria; kingdom Bacillati; phylum Actinomycetota; class Actinomycetes; order Mycobacteriales; family Nocardiaceae; genus Nocardia; species Nocardia sp. NPDC050630. The sequence goes on along the minus strand of NZ_JBITGN010000002.1, from coordinate 438,939 downwards.
GAGTCCGCGGACGCGGTGCTGGCCGTCCCCTTGCACACCGGCGCGACCGCATGGGCCCTGCGCGAATTGGTGATCCTGCACGAACTAGCACACCACCTCGAGCCCGCCGCCGCATCCGTGGCTCCACACGGTCCCGAATTCTGTAGTCGCTACGTGGAACTCGTCGACGGCATTGTCGGGCCGGAAGCCGGGCTGGTCCTGCGGTCGAGCATGCTCGGCTGTGGTGTCCGCTTGAGCTGAGGCCACTGCGTCGCTCGTCGTGTTTGCGGTTGTGCCCGCTGGTAGTTGATCGTTGGGCAGCGAGCTCGCGGTATCTGTCTGACGGCACGCCTCGTCCTGTGGTCGCGCGTGTTCGGCTGCTGTGTCCGCTCGAGCTGAGGCCGCTGCTTCGCTCGTCGTGTTTGCGGTTGTGCCCGCTGGTAGTTGATCGTTGGGCAGCGAGCTCGCGGTATCTGTCTGACGGCACCTTGTCCTGTGGTCGCGCGTGTTCGGCTGTGGTGTCCGCTCGAGCTGAGGCCGCTGCTTCGCTCGACCGCGTCGTGTTTGCGGGTAGTTGACCGTTGGGCAGCCCGCGGTGTCCGGCTGATGTCTGGTGTCTGGCCGAGTTCGTGCGTCGTGTCCGCGGCTGCGCTACGCCGACCCGTCGGGCCGACATGCGGAGTTCGTACTGGTTGCGTACTACTTTCGCGACTCGGTCACCGGGGCGGGGGCAGTGCGCGGACCCGGGTCAGGCGGCCTTCCCACCAGCGGGTTCGTGCAGGGTCGGGGTGGCGGTACTGCTTCAGTAGTGCAGGGTCGGGTGTGGGCGGGGTCTTCGGGACCGGCATGAAGCCGTCGACCGGGCGCAGTGATTCGGATACCAGGTCGCCGTCGAGGAGTGACAAAGTGCCCAGGCCGCAGGCGAATTCGAGATCAGGGAGGGCACCTGCGAGGGCGAGTTGGGCGGCCAGGCCGACGCTGGTTTCCAGGGCGGAGGAGACCACGCACGGTAGGCCGGCGGCCTCGGCGACCTGTAGTGCGCGGCGGACACCACCCAATGGGGTGCATTTGAGTACCACGATATCCGCGGCTCCCGCTACCGCGACGCGCAGGGGATCCTCGGCGCGGCGAATGGATTCGTCGGCGGCGATTCGGACATCGACACGGCGGCGCACCGCGGCCAGTTCCTCAATGGTGCGGCACGGTTGCTCGACGTATTCCAAACCGCCTGCGGCACGGTCGATCTGCTTGATATGCGTGACCGCGGTCTCGACATCCCAGACCGCATTGGCATCGACGCGCACCGATCCGTTCGGCCCCAGCGCATCCCGGACCGCCTCGACCCGTGCCAGATCCTCGGCCAGCGAATCGGGGTGATCGGCGATCTTCACCTTCGCGGTACGGCATCCGGATCCGGCGACGATCGCATGCGCCCGCTCCGGACCCACCGCGGGCACCGTGCAATTGATCGGAATCCTGTCCCGCACCGGCTCCGGCCAGCCCACCGTCACCTGCTCCACCGCGGTCGCCAACCATCCGGCGGCCTCGCGATCGTCGTACTCGGGAAACGGGCAGAACTCCCCCCAGCCGAGCGGTCCACTGATCAACATCCCCTCGCGCACCGTTATGCCACGGAACCGGGTCCGCATCGGAATGGCGTAGACGAAGGTTTCGGTCATCACATGCAGCCTAGCGAGGCCGGTGCCCACGCCCGTGCTGCGCGCCGCCACAAGGCCGAGGCGATCGGCTGCCGCGCCGCCATCGCTGGTCAGGCACCCCCGGCACCTGGCAGGGCAACAAACCCCCTCGGCGGCGAAACGGCGCACTCCCGCATACTCATTCACCATTGCGCAAAGGCTGTGCCCTCTGCGCGGCACTCACTAGATGTGCGTCAGCGGGATCGTCGGCACACGGAGTTGGGCCGCCCCCACGGCCAACTTCGTGTCGACCGCTTTCGGCGTCGGCCCGAGGTCGACCGTGTGGCCAGCCGTCTCCCGGGCACGGTGCCTTGATGCTGGAGAGAAGATCGCCATGTACAGGCGCGGGTGAATATCGAGAAGGTCCGCCACAAATGCGATCTGGCGGGCTGGCACGTGCGGCGCGGAGCCAGGAGATACCCGTCATGCTGGGGGTATGGGGTCGGGTCGATGGGAGCTGCGGCTGGCGAGTGCGGTTCGGGCGGTGCTCGGATCTGTGCTCGCGGTCGGTTTCGGCTCGGTGGCGGCCGCTGCCGTGCCGCTGTATGAATTTCTCGGGCGCGATGCCGATCCCGATGGTGGTGTGCGCTATCTGCCGGTCGCGTATTGCGTTGCGTGGGTGGGGATTGCGCTTTCCGTGGTTGCGGTGGGTATCAGGTTGGTGGAGAAGATTCGCCATCGACGGCGTATCGCTTGGACGCCATTGGTGGCGGTGCCATTGATCGCCGAGTCGTGGTTGGTCGGCTTTTTGACTGCGGTAGTGCTGGTTTCGATCTGAGCCCGCCTGAGCCGTCCGATCGAATGATCTGTCGACCTGCGACATCGCGGCACCGATCCGGGACCGGTGCCGCGACATCGCTGGCTCAGAGCCGTTCGATAATGGTCGCGTTGGCCAAACCGCCTGCCTCACACATGGTCTGCAGACCGTAGCGCGCGCCGCGCTCCTGCATGGCATGCACCAGCGTGGTCATCAGACGTGCGCCGGAAGCGCCGAGCGGATGACCGATGGCGATGGCGCCGCCGTTGACATTCACCTTCGACATATCCGCACCGGTGTCGTGTGCCCAGGCAAGCACCACCGGCGAAAATGCCTCGTTGATCTCGACCAGATCGATATCGGACAGCTGAAGTCCAGCGCGCTGCAGCACCTTTCGCGTCGCCGGGATGACGGCGGTCAGCATGAGCAGCGGATCGTCGCCGGCCACCGCGAAGCTGTGCAACCGGGCCAGCGGCTTCAGTCCGAGTTGCTCGGCGCGTTCGCTGGTCATGATCAGTACCGCGGCACTGCCGTCGCTGACCTGGCTCGCGGTCGCGGCGGTGATCTGCCAGCCGATTTCCGGGAAGCGCGCGGCCATGGCCTCGTCGTAGTAGGCGGGACGCAGTTTGCCGAGGGTTTCCAGGGAACCGCCGACCCGGATGCCCTCATCGGTTTCCAGTCCGGCTATGGGTGCGAGTTGACCGGCGAACGCGCCGTTCTTCGTTGCCAGCGCGGCCTTTTCGTGGCTGCCGAGGGCGAATTCGTCGAGCTGGTTTCGGGTGAGTCCCCAGCGGGCGGCGATCAGTTCGGCGCTGATGCCCTGGGACACCAGACCCTCCGGATAACGCTCGGTGAAGCCGACACCGGAGAAGTCTTCGGATCCGATCATGTTCGCGCCCATGGGAATTCGTCCCATCGACTCGACACCCGCCGCGACCACGATGTCGTACGCACCGGCGATTACGCCCTGTGCGGCGAAATGAATGGCCTGCTGGCTGCTGCCGCACTGGCGATCGACCGTGGTCGCCGGTACCGATTCCGGATAGCCCGCGGCCAGCGCGGCACGCCGGGTCATATTGGCGCCTTGCTCGCCGATCTGGGTGACGATGCCGCCGATCACATCGTCGATGAGCGCCGGGTCGATGCCGCTGCGGTCGACTACCGCGCGCAGGCTGTGGGCCAGCAGGTCTACCGCGTTGACGTTGTGCAGTGCCCCGTTCGGCTTTCCCTTGCCGATCGGCGTGCGTACCGCTTCGACAATGACCGCGTCTCTCATGGTGGTCCCTTTCGAACCGTGAGCCGAGCTCCTGTGCCTGACTCTATTGGCTTATAGTCAGAGTAACGCCTGGGTATAGCTAGCTCAAGCCAGATATCGCTATGATGTTCGTCATGGCAGCCGTAATGGAAGGACCGTTGGCAGATCTGAGCGCGTGGAAACCCACGGAATGCTCGATTGCGAAGGCGATGGACCTCATCGGTACCCGCTCGGCGATCCTGATCCTGCGTGAGGCCTACTACGGCACCACGCGCTTCGACGGTTTCGCCGCCCGGGTCGGCATCACCGACGCCGCGGCATCCGGCCAGCTCCGCAAGCTCACCGCGGCGGGGCTGCTCGTCAAACGGCCGTATCAGGATGAGGGCAAGCGGACCCGTCACGAGTACGTACTGACGGATATGGGCCGTGGTCTGCTGCCCGCGGTGCTCGCGCTCATGCAGTGGGGCGATACTTACCTGCAGTCGGGGCCCGCGCCGCTGCTGCTGGTCGAGGAGTCGAGTGGTGCGCCGGTTCGAGTTCAGGTCCGCAGTGCAAAGGGGCGCGAGATCGACTTGGAAGAACTCGGGGTCAGGCTCAACCCCGACTACGTACGTGCCCGATCAGCGAAGTGATTGTGCGGAGGTCACCCGAGCGTTGGGGCCGGTCGATCAGCCCGTAGCGTAGCCACGTGCTGGTGCTGTAGCGCCGACTTACGTTGTGTGCAGCGCTGATCTGCGTTGGTGCTGAGACGCTGACTTGCGCTGGTGCGCACAAACGATCCGGTTGGTGCCGCACCGCTGACGACGCCCTGCCTGGTGACGCACCGCTGACCTGCGCTGGTGCCGTACCGACGATCCGGTTAGTGCCGCACCGCTGATGCCCCCCTGCTGGTGCCGTAGCGCTGACTTGCGTTGGTGCCGCAGCGCTGACGACGACCTGGCTGGTGCCGCAGCGCTGACCTGTGCTGGTGCCGTACCGACGATCCGGTTAGTGCCGACGCTGACGCCCCCTGCTGGTGCCGCGCTGACACCGACCCGGCTGGCGCCGCAGCGTTGACTTGCGCTGGTGCCGCACCGACGATCCGGTTAGTGCTGCACCGCTGACGCCGACCTAGCTGGTGCCGCAGCGCTGACTTGCGTTGGTGCTGAGTGTTGATCTGCGTCGTGCCGTATCACGCGATCCGCGGTGGTGCGTGCCCGATAACTGTGCCGTTCTGGTGCCGCAGCGCTGACCTGCGCTGGTGCCGCACAAACGACCCGGTTGGTGCTGCACCGCTGACGCCGACCTGGCTGGTGCCGCAGCGCTGACTTGCGTTGGTGCTGAGTGTTGATCTGCGTCGTGCCGTATCACGCGATCCGCGGTGGTGCGTGCCCGATAACTGTGCCGT
>NZ_JBITGN010000002.1:358861-433769 GCF_044457245.1 Nocardia sp. NPDC050630 | reverse complement strand
GCCGTTCTGGTGCCGCAGCGCTGACCTGCGCTGGTGCCGCACCGACGATCCGGTTGGTGCCGCACCGCTGACGCCGCCCTGCCTGGTGCCGCAGCGCTTGCGCGCGCGGGCAACTCAGCCGGTGACAACCGCGTAGTTGATGTCCTCGGTGCCGAACTTGTTGTAGAGGTGAACCCACAGTAGGACAAGGGGTTCGGTGCTGCGGGCGGTTACGACGCCGCCGAGATCGATGATTTGTTCGTCGGTCCAGCCGAAAGATTTCAGCAGGTCGGCGACCTCGGATTTGGCCGATCCGTCATCGCCGCTGAGAAAGACGTTGTGCCGACCGGGAATTCGGGACGGGTCGACCATGAGCTGATTGTTCATGGTGTTGAGGGTCTTCACCACGCGCGCGTCCGGGAAGGACTGTTGGATCTGCTCGGCGACGCTGCCCGCCTGCGGCGTGGCCAACTTCGGCGGGAATCCGGCGGAGAAATCCAGTGCGTTCGACACGTCAACAATGACTTTCCCGCTCAGATTCGCCGCACCCGCGGCGGTGAGCGCGGCCAGCGAAACGGTGCCGGACGTCGCATTGATCACCAATTCTGCATCGGCGGCGGCATCGGCGAAAGTGCCATGGGCACCACCGGTTTCGCGCGCCCAATCGGTCGCCGCAGCATTATCGGCGGTGCGCGAGCCGAGCGTCACCGCATGCCCGAGTTCGACCAACTTGCTCGCCAGCCTGCGTCCGACCTGCCCGGTCCCCAGCACCGCTACCTTCATCGTCCGCTCCTCGCACCGATCCCTGTTCGAGTGCCGAGTTTACGAACGCGCTGTGGCCTTCGGGTGGCCTTCCGCCGTGGGCGAACGCCATTGGCGTTGTCTCGGTGAGTGCGGCGGCGCACGCGCAGCACCTAGACTCGTTCGAAAAATCCGAGGGGGCGATATGTCGTCTGCGTCGTCGCGCAAGTGGGGGTGCCTATTGCCATTGGCTGCTGTGGTTCTCACGTTCGCGGGCTTGGGTCTCTATATGAAACTTCTGTCCACGTACGAGGAGTCGCATCCAGCCGCGGCCGCTCCGCCCGACTTGTGCGCGGCGATCGGTACCGGCCTTTTCGAGCATTTGGTGCCGGATGGCGTGCCCGAGCCCGAGGGGACCTACTCGTCGGATTCGGATGCGGCTTGCCAGTATCGCACCGCAAAAGACCGTCCCATCGACTCCGATACATATGGTTTCTCGCGAGTGCGGCTGCTGCGTCATGGCCAAGTCGGCTGGGACTCTGGTGCTGACCGCGCCGCTGACGCACTCGCCTCATCCTGTGCGAACACCAGCTTCGCCGGGCAACTCCACACTACGAGCAGTCTCGGCGACAGGGCATGTACCGCCTACAACGATGAGGGCAAGGACGGTACCGCGACCGGTTCGGCCGTGGTTCGACGTGGTGCCGACCTGCTCTGGGTGGACTACTACACGCACCCCGGCACCGCCGGACAGGCTCAGCAGGCGGTCACCGAAGTAACGCTCGCGACCCTGGCAGCAGTTCACTGATCGGACCGCAGTGGTCGATCAATGCGTGGAAGCTATTCTGCGCGCGCACTTTTCGCCAGTAGCGGGATTCGGCGGAAAGTGCACGCGCAGCGTAGTTCAGGACAGGCGGCGGCCGTCTACAGCGGAGAAGAAGTAGGTGTGTTCCGGTGTGGCCGTCAGCTGTACGCGGGTGCCCTTCTCCGGCGGGTTACGCCAATCTGCGCGGGCCACAATGGTTTCGCCTGCGCCATTCGTCGTGCCCTCGGCGATGGTGCGGCCATAGATGTACGCGTCGGAACCGAGCTCCTCCACCACGTCGACCTCCATCTGGATTCCCGACTTGTCCTGCGCCGCACCGAATTCCAGATGCTCGGGGCGGACGCCGACCACCACCGAGCCTTCTGCGGCATCGGCGACCGATCGCGGCACCGACAGGGTGGCGCTGCCCAGCTGGACCGCGCCCTCGGCGACCGGCAGCGTGAACAGGTTCATCGCAGGCGAACCCATGAATCCGGCGACGAAGACATTCGCCGGATCCCGGTACAGATCGCGCGGTGTCGCGCACTGCTGCAGCAGTCCGTCCTTGAGCACCGCGACCCGGTCGCCCATGGTCATCGCCTCGACTTGGTCGTGCGTGACGTACACGGTGGTGGTGCCGAGGCGACGCTGCAGCTGGGCGATCTGGGTGCGGGTCTGCACCCGCAGCTTGGCGTCCAGGTTCGACAGCGGCTCGTCCATCAGGAATACCTGCGGCTGGCGCACGATCGCCCGGCCCATCGCGACGCGCTGACGCTGACCGCCGGACAGTGCCTTGGGCTTGCGATCCAGATACGGCTCGAGGTCGAGCAGTTTGGCCGCCTCCAACACCCGGCGCTCCTTCTCCGCCTTGGCGACCTTGGCGAGTTTGAGCGCGAAGCCCATATTCTCCGCGACGGTCATATGCGGGTAGAGCGCGTAGTTCTGGAACACCATGGCGATATCGCGTTCCTTGGGTTCGGCGTGGGTGACGTCGTTGGCGCCGATCAGAATGCGCCCGTCGTCGACATCCTCGAGTCCGGCGAGCATCCGCAGCGAGGTGGACTTACCACAGCCGGACGGACCGACCAGCACGAGGAATTCCCCGTCGGCGATCTCCAGATCCAGCTTGTCGACGGCGGGTTTGGACGAGCCGGGGTAGAGCCGGGTCGCGCTATCGAAGGTCACGGTGGCCATGACAAATCACATCCCATCACCGGCAGGAACGTGCCGGACGATCCGAGTAAGGGTTGACCGGCGATATTACTGGATGTGCTCGCTTCGCAGGCGACAGCGCCACTCCCGGGCACAAGAGTCTCTGCGAAGCGGAACCCGACGGCGACCTTGTGAATAAGGTTGCATTGGTTGAGGAGAACGGAACCAGACCGAGCGACGAGGAGCAGACGCATGACCCGACCGGTTCGCATCGGCGTACAACTACAGCCCCAGCACGCCGCAGACTATGGACTCCTGCGCGATGCCGTACTGCGCGCGGAGGACGCGGGCGTCGATATCGCCTTCAACTGGGATCACTTCTATCCGCTCAGCGGCGACCACAACGGCGCGCATTTCGAATGCTGGACCATGCTCGGCGCCTGGGCCGAGCAGACCGAACGGATCGAGATCGGTGCGCTGGTCACCGGCGGCGGCTACCGCAATCCCGATCTGCTCGCCGATATGGCGCGCACGGTGGACCACATCAGCGATGGCCGACTTATTCTCGGCATCGGGGCTGGCTGGTTCCAGAAGGACTATGACGAATACGGCTACGAATTCGGCACGCCGGGAACCCGGCTCGCACTGCTGAAGGCGAATATGGCCCGGCTCACCGCCCGGCTGAAGAAGCTGAATCCGCGGCCGACTCGCGATATCCCGATCCTGATCGGCGGCGGTGGCGAGAAGAAGACGCTGCGGCTGGTCGCGCAGTACGCCGATATCTGGCACACCTTCGCCGACCTCGACGCGCTCGCGCGCAAGAACAAGGTACTCACCGACCACTGCGCCGATGTCGGCACCGATCAGGGGAGGATCGAGCGTTCGGTGCAATGGCCGGGTGCGGAGCGGGCGTCGACATTCGTCGGGGCCGGGGTCAGTCTGTTCACCATCGGGGTGAGTGGGCCGAAGTTCGATCTGAGTGAGGTCGAACGGGCGATTCGTTGGCGTGATGAAGTGAATCCGGAGCCGGTGAGAGGGCTGGCTTGATCCTGGTCCGATCTCCAGAATCGTGCTGCGTTGGATGCGTAACGCCGGTCGGCGATCGGGTTCGAATCATCGTGATCCGAATTCCGGGGGCGGGTCTTGGTGGCGCGTCCGCGCACGCCCGGCGGCTGTAGGGTGGGGATGCTCGGTTCCCCAGGGAGCGTGCGCCGCGGGGTAGCTGCCGATTAGCGCCGAATCGGACGCTAGGGTCCTCACCATGGCTGGTCTGCTCGCTGTGCGGTCTCGTGCGTTGATCGCCGTGCTATTGCTTGCCGTCGGACTCGCGGCCACGGCCTGCGGTTCCGGCGATGGTTCCTCCGCGCGAGACCAATGCGCGCCGCCCGGACTGAACGCGGCCTCGGCCGCGCCGACGAATCTCGGCTCCGCGGCCGCGGCGGGCGCGGACAAGTACACCACCGCGAGTACACAGCCGGTATCGGCGATCGATACGAGCAAGCTGCGGCTGATCACGCCGGGTAAGCTCACCGTCGGCACGCTCTCGGATGCACCGCCGAGCATCTGCCTGAACTCGGCGGGCTCGTTCACCGGCTTCGACAATGAGCTGTTGCGGGCGATCGGCGCGAAACTCGGTCTCCAGGTGGAGTTCTCGGGCACCGAATTCGCGCCGCTGCTCTCGCAGGTCTCCGGCGGGCGCTTCGATGTCGGGTCGTCGAACATCACAACGACCGCCGAGCGTCGCGAACGCGTCGGATTCACCAACGGCTACGACTTCGGCTACTTTTCCCTCGTCGTCCCGAATGGCACTGCCATCAAGGGCTTTTCGGATCTGGGGCGCGGCAACCGGATAGCCGTGGTGCAGGGCACGGTGCAGGACGATTACGTGGTCAACCAACTGCATTTGGATCCGGTGAAGTTCCCGGATTACGCCACCGCGTACGCGAATCTGAAGTCGGGTCAGGTCGATGCCTGGGTCGCGCCGTCGGCACAGGCGGAGGGGCAGGTGAAGTCGGGTGATGGCACGACGATCATCCAGAACACCTTCAGCCTGGACAATTTCGTCGGCTACGCGGTCGCCAAGAACAACCAGCCGCTGATCGACGCACTCAACAGCGGCCTCGACGCCGTGATCGCCGACGGCACGTACGCCGAGCTCTACGCCGACTGGGTGCCGAGGCAGTTGCCGCCCGGATGGAAGCCCGGCTCGAAAGCCGCACCGGCGCCGCAACTTCCGGACTTCGCCGCCATCGCCGCGGAGAAGAAAACCACCGACAGCGGACCGGACGCGCCGAAATCGACGGCGCGACAGTTGAAGGAGACGTTCTTCGACTGGTCGCTGTACCGCAAGGCATTTCCCGATCTGTTCAAGACCGGTCTGCCGAATACCCTGATCCTGGCCGTGGTTTCGGGTGTGCTCGGCACCATCATCGGCATGCTGCTGGCGGTCGCGGGTATTTCCCGGACGCGATGGTTACGTTGGCCCGCAAGGGTTTATACCGACATCTTCCGCGGCCTGCCCGCGGTGGTGATCATCCTGATAATCGGACTCGGCATCGGTCCCGTCGTTCGTAATATCACCGGTAACAACCCGTATTGGCTCGGGGCGATCGCACTGGCGTTGCTGGCTTCGGCCTACATCGGTGAGATCTTCCGCTCCGGTATCCAATCGGTGGAGACGGGCCAGCTGGAGGCCGCGCGCGCCATCGGCTTCGGCTACCGCCAGGCCATGACGCTGGTGGTGATCCCGCAGGGCGTGCGCCGAGTACTGCCCGCGCTGATGAACCAGTTCATCGCGCTGATCAAGGATTCCTCGCTGATCTACTTCCTCGGACTGCTCGCGACCCAGCGCGAACTATTCGCGGTCGGCCGAGATCTCAACGCGCAGACCGGAAATCTCTCCCCGCTGGTCGCCGCGGGTCTGGTCTATCTGCTGCTGACCATCCCGCTGACGCACCTGGTGAACTACATCGACCACCGGATGCGCACCGGTCGACCCGACCAGCCCATCGACCAGGTCGAGGCGGCCACGATCACGGAAGGGCGCGGATAGGCCATGAGCGAGCGAATCGACAACGTGAGTGCCTCTCTCACCGGAACCGGTCTGCATCTGACGCTTGGCCACAACCATGTGCTGCGCGGCGTCGATATCCATGTCGACGCGGGTAAGACAACCACCGTCATCGGGCCGTCCGGGTCCGGCAAGTCGACGCTGTTGCGCGTGCTGAACCGGCTGTACGAACCCGATCAGGGTGATGTGCTGTTGGACGGCAAGTCGGTGCTCACCGAAGATCCGGACAAGCTGCGCCAACGCATCGGCATGGTGTTCCAGCACTTCAACCTGTTCCCGCACAAGACGGTCGCGGAGAATGTGGCGCTCGGACCGCGCAAGCTGCGCGGGCTGACCAAGGATGCCGCCCGGGCGCTGGCCGTCGAACAGCTCGAGGTCGTCGGACTGGCCGAAAAGGCTGATTCGCGTCCGTCGAATCTGTCGGGTGGGCAGCAGCAGCGGGTGGCCATAGCCCGTGCGCTGGCCATGCAGCCGGAGATCATGTTCTTCGACGAGGCCACTTCGGCGCTGGATCCGGAGCTGGTGAAGGGCATTCTCGCGCTGATGGCCGAGCTGGCTACCCAGGGGATGTCGATGATCGTGGTGACTCACGAAATGGGTTTCGCGCGCAGCGTCTCCGACAGTGTGCTGTTCATGGACGCTGGTCAGGTGGTCGAAACGGGCACGCCCGACGCCCTGTTCGACAACCCGAGGACCCCGCGGCTGCAGCGCTTCCTCTCCCAGGTTTTGTGACTGCCAGCACACCCCTGGTAAAATCGATAAATGCGCACTTGTTAATGTGTAGCCGCGTTCGGCGCAACATATCCAGCGATGGAAACGAGGAGCTCCGATGAGCACAGCGCATGTCGAGCACACCGAACACCAGCACGTCCACGGCACCGGCTGCGGTCACACCGAAGTCCCGCACGGCGACCACACCGATTATGCCCACGACGGCCACCTGCACCGCGAACACAACGGCCACTGGGACGAATGCGAACCCGCCGCCCACACCGAACACGCAGGCCACAGCCACGCCCACGGCCCCAATTGCGGCCACGAAGCCGTCCAACACGGCGACCACCTCGACTACCTCCACGACGGTCACCGCCACGCCGCGCACAACGGCCACTACGACGACCACTGAGTCTTCCCCCCACCTCGGCGCAGGGAGTGGAAATCGACTCGCCGCGCTCCTCTGATTCGAGTAGAGATGGCGGGATGGGGATTGGTGACCCGCGGGTTCATGTGCGCCTGCTGAGCCGCGAGGAGTGGGCAACATTTCGGAGCATCCGCCTGCGTGCCCTGGTGGATGCGCCGCAGGCGTTCGGCGCGACGTTGGAGGAGGCGCGCAGTAGGTCCGACCAGGTCTGGTCGGACCTACTGGCGCAACGTGTGCAGTTCGTGGCGAGTGTCGGCGGCATCGATGTCGGGACCGTCGGCGGGCACGCTGATCCCGAACGACCTGGGGCGCACCTGATTTCGATGTGGGTCGCCGAGAAGTCGCGGGGCACTGGCATTTCGGATCGCTTAGTGCGATCGGTAGTCGACTGGGCCGTCGATGCCGGGCATCGCAAGGTGTGGTTGGAGGTCGCCGAGGGCAATACGGCGGCCGAGCGGTTATATCTGCGGCACGGCTTTGTGCGGACGGGTGTGCGCGGGACGGTCGCTCCCGACGATCCGCGGCCGGAATTCGAGATGCTATTGAACCTGCGCGGCGCAGCTCGCTGACCGCATACGTATAGGTCGGCGAAAAGTACTTATAGATGACTGATTCGGCACCCATGGCTCTGCCCATAACGTAGTTCCTGTCAGCGAGAACGACAGAGAAACCGCAGATCAGAAGCCTAGGAGGCCATCATGAACGAGCTCGTCGCACAGTACCTGGAAGTCTGGAACACCACCGACGCCGCCGCACGCAAGGCCGGAATCGAGGCCGTGTTCACCCCGGAGGCAAGCTACATCGATCCGCTGGCGGCAGTCGCCGGACACGATCAACTGGATGCGGCCATCGCCGGTGTGCAAGCCCAGTTCCCGGGTTGGGTTTTCACCCTCGCCGGACCGGTCGACGCCCACCACAACCAGGTGCGCTTCACCTGGGAACTCGGCCCCGCCGATGCCCCCGCCGTGATCGTCGGCTTCGACGTCGCGGTCATCGAGGACGGACGTATCGCCAACGTCTACGGCTTCCTCGACAAGGTTCCGGCAGCCGCCTGACCCCACCCCCGCCGCAGGTACCGCGCTTCCGGTGGCGGCCCCTAGTCATCCGAACTCGTTACCCCAGAAGGAAATACCAGTCATGACCACCACTGCGCCCAGTTACATGTCGACCCTGCTCGCCCCCGGCCAGAACCTGCTGCGCACCTCGCTGCGCCTGGACTCGGTCGTCACCACCGTCAACGGCCTTGCCTACCTGGCACTTTCGGGCCCGCTGGAATCTCTGCTCGGCCTGGACAGCAAGATCGGCATCCCGATCGGAATCTTCCTGACACTCTATGGCATCGGTGTCGCCCTGGTCGGCATGTCCAAGACCATCAATACCAAGGCCGCCGCCGTGGTCGCCGCGGGCAATGCCGTCTGGGTCGTGGTCAGCCTGGCCGCTCTCATCGAGGGCGCACTCGAACTGAACCTGGTCGGCTCGATCTGGACCGTCATGCAGGCAGCCACCGTCGGCGGTTTCGCGGCCCTGCAATACCTCGGCATCCGCAAGGCCCGCTGAATTCGGATCCAATCGACCAACTCCGCAAAACGCGGCATCCGCAGCGCTTACCCACCCCGCTGCCCGATGCCGCGTTCGGCGTCTGTGGTCGGTGCCTGCCTATAAAGTCGACGCCGTGCTCGAGGCAACCAAGATCCCGACAGAATTCGGCACCTTCGACGCCCTGACCAGCGGCGTAGCAGGTGGACGCGAAGTGATGCTGTTGCACGGCTTTCCGGAATCGGCCATCGCATGGCAGTTCCAGCTGAGCGCCCTCGGTGGCGGCGGCTGCCATGTCGTCGCGCCCGATCAGCGCGGTTATTCGTCGGGCGTGCGTCCGGACAAGGTCACCGATTATCGCGTCGAGGAGTTGATCGCCGATGTCATCGCCATCGCCGACCAAGTGGGTTGGCAGCGTTTCGATCTCGTCGGGCACGATTTGGGCGCACACGTCGCCTGGGCGGTAGCGGCCGAGCATCCGGCACGAATCCGAACCCTTGCCGCCGTATCACAGCCGCACCCTACCGCGTTCTTGCAGGCCATGACCGAGGACGAAGACCAGGCCCAACGAGCCCAACACTTCACCTACTTCCGCCAGCCCCGCACCCCCGAACGCGCCCTCTTAGCCGATGACGCCGCCGCTCTGCGCAAGATCTTCGACTGGAAGATCCCCGAGGAACGCATCGACGACTACGTCCACCGCCTCACCCGCCCCGATGCCCTCACCGCGGCCCTCAACTGGTACCGAGCCTTCCCGCTCGCCGGGCCGACCGCCCCGATCACCGTCCCCACCCTCTATGTCTGGGGCACCGAAGACCCCACCATCGCCTCCACCGCCGCCCTGGCCACCGCCGCGCACGTCAGCGCCCCCTACCGCTTCGAAATGCTCGAAGACGCCTCCCACTGGCTCCCCGAAGAAGCCCCCGAATCCCTCACCCGTCTCGTGATGCAACACCTCCTGGCTCATCGGTCCTGAGCCCAAAGACCGCTGCTGATTCCCCGCCAGCCGGAGCGGATGGGAAGTCTCCGGTTGCATCCCGTACCTGTACAGGCCTATTGCGGAGTCATGATGATCTCGCCAACACGGGGGAAGCGTCTGACGGCGAGGGGTCAGCTGAACAAGAGCACTCGTCTCCCTCGGCGGATGACCGGGCTCAGCCGACGGCGTGGATCCGTGGCCCGACTATTCGGGCGGGCGCGGACTGCTGCTGGTGGCGCAACTCGCGACCCGATGGGGAGTCGAATACGCGCTGGCGACAAGATCGTGGGCCCGAACTCGGCCCCGGCGCCCGTAGGACTGATCCGGCACGCCACCTGGCCGAACGTGGCAAGGACTGGTCAGTCCTGCTGGGTGAGTTTGGCGTTGAGTTCGAGTGCTTCGCTGAGTTGGTCTTCGAGGATGATGATGCGGCACGCTGCTTCCAAGGGGGTGCCCTGGTCGATGAGTTCGCGGGCGCGTGCGGCGATACGCAGTTGGTAGCGGGAGTAGCGGCGGTGCCCGCCGGCGGAGCGTTGCGGGGTGATCAGTTTCGCTTCGTCCAGGCTGCGCAGGAATGCTTGAGTGGTGCCGAGCAAATCCGCGGCCCTGCCCATGCTGTAAGCGGGGTAGTCGTCATCGTCGAACTTCTCGTTCGCGGTCGTTGGTTCAGAAATCGTGCGGCCTCCATACGCCGAAGTGCCCCGGCGCCTGCGGCGCCGGGGCACTGAAAGGGGGAATTACTTCGTCTTCCGACATGTAACCGAGACGTCGGCGATCACCCCAACTGCATATCTTCACGGGTGACCCGACGGGCAATGCCTCCTTTCTCCTCACGGGGTTACTTCATCTTTCCGTGCAACTTCATCTTCCTGTCCGGCGGGCGACGGGACCGTCGTAACTGCTGGTCCCGTGGCCGCATCCGCCGTCTTACTATCACGGGCAGTTCATCATCTCCCGTGCCGTTTGGATACTTCCTTCTCTTCCGACGCCACAGAAATTACCGCATCTTGCGTCGAATGTCTACAGCTGTCGCTATAGATTTTTTCGGGTGGTCGGGCCAGCTCATCGCCGATGAACCCGGCTTCAAGTCCCCCGATGAGGGCCTGCATGTCGAGGTCGAGATCGGCGAAGGCCAGAAGGGCGCCTGCGTCGTGGCTAAGCGATCCGAGACCTACCGGCAGCCGGTCAGGTGCGGACGGTGGCGAAGGCGGACCAGAGGAGGGGGGAGTGTTCGATGGCGTGAGTGGTGCGCCAGGCGGTCAGGCGAGATCGCTGCCAGGTGGCGAGGGCGGCTACCGGGTCGGGGTGCTCATGGGCGGCGTCGATGGCGCAGATGGCGTCTTGGAGCGGGCGGGCGTCGGGGGGTGCACCGGCCAGGCGTTGGAAGGCCAGGTCGGTCGGGAGGGGCCAGCGGCTGGCGGTGACCAGTTCGGCGCCGCCGTTGATCATGGCGGCGACCAGACCGAGTGCCTCACTGAAGCGCATATCGCCGCCGCTTTCGCAGGCGATCAGGGCGACTCGACTCGGAATGGGCCAGAGTTGGGGTCCGGCAACGGGTTCCGTGGTGAGGGTGTGGGTGCCCAGCAGTAGGTCCTTGGCCGAAAGGGGACGGTGGGCTCGGGTGGGGGTGGCGAAGCCGATGGAGTCGGAATCACAGGCGAGATGTAGTTCGGATGCTTCGCTTTGGCCGGATTCGGGGGCGGCCGCGGTTACATGCCCAACGTAGGTCAGGCGGCTGGCGCCCCCGCGCAGCGCTTCGCTCAACCAGCTTCGATCGATATCCGTGCGGCGGAATGCGTCGATCGGATCATCGACGGCGGGCAGTAGTCTGCCTTGGTTGGAATACGAGGCAACCCGCTGAGCCAGTGGGGCTTTCTGGTCCATCCGGCCGAGGACGGACCCGAGTGCGGAGTCCGCGCGGAAGCCGGGAACGCGTGGGTCCAGTACCGCCACCACTGGCAGGGAACTCGTCTCGGACCAAGCGCGTGCCGAGCGGTCCGGACCATGCACAATGCTGGCCGGAGCGAGCAGGCTGACATCGGCGATATCCACCAGGCGCAGCTCGGGATCGGGAGCGATGATCTCCCAGGGGATCTGAGCTACTCGGGGCGAGGGTTGCAGCCGAATATGTGGGCGCACACCGCGTACGTGCAGGTCGTACAACTGTGTGGCGAGGCCATAAGGCAGGAGCGCGCGCGAAAGCGACTGCGCGACAAGATATTCCTCGTCATACGAGGCGAATGCGCCGGTGCTCATGGCGTGTTCGAGTCCGCCGGGCACCGACGGATTCGGCAGCGCCTGCGCGAACTGCTCGACCGCCTCGGTGATCGCGTCCCCGGGCAGCATGCTCGCGCCCTGGGCGTATTCATTGCGTGACCAGCGCCACGACATGTACAGATCCCCGGCATCCGCCATCCGCACAATGACGGTCGGTTGTTCCGATGTGGTCATGCGGGCAGCACCCGGCTATCGCGCACCGGATGTCCATACCGCCGCTCGGCGGCCTCGATAAACGCCGCTAATGCGATATGTCCGTCCGGCGCGACGGCCACCCGAGGCGGCGGTACCACCGGCAGTCCGACGCTCGCGGCGACCCAGGCCAGCGCCGTACCCAGCTGTGGTGCCGACCCACTCTGCGGCCCGGTCCCGACCTGCACCGTCGGTTGCGCCACCTCCACTGGTGGATCGAATAGTTCGAGCGGTAGTCGCGGAGGCGCAGCGACCGTGGATCGGGCGATATCCAATGTCGTACCCGCGCACTGTGTTTCGATGAGATCCACGATCAGCGGAGCATTGCCCGACAGATAGGCGAACCGAAAGGCCATCCGCATTGCCGGATCGGCGATCTGGCGATTCCATTTCTCGCGTTGATGGCCATTGGGCAGGGTGTATCGCACGGCATCGATGGCCAGCGCCGACGCCACCGCGAGTTCGACCGCCCGCCCCAATAGCGCGGCATCCGGCGCTTCGGCCGCCTCGATGACCGGCTCCAACAGCGCCGCGTGCCAGAAATCGATGTGGGCACAGTGCAATCCGAGACCGCGCTCGGCATAGGCGCCGAACGCTTCGCCGATGAGGGCTTCACCCTCGTCGTAATGCCCGTTCGAGTACGCCAGGGTCGCCAGGCGCACTCGTACATCGGCGGCATCGAGCACCGCACCGGTATCCTGGAAATAGTCGAGGCTGCGGCGGTAGAGTTGATGTGCCGCAGTGATATCGCCACTGCCCTCGGCGAGAAATCCCATGGTCTTGAGCCCGACGCCCGCCCGATACCCGAGTTCAGCGCGCTCGAAGTACTCCTGGCTGGACCGTAGCGGTTGCTCCGCCTCGTTGAACCGATCCAACCTGATGTACATGACGGCCAGATTCTGTTGCGTCTCGGCGACGGCATTGCGATCGCCGGCGGCATCGAAGGCCGCCAGGGCTTGGCCCATGAAGTCGACGGCGAGTTCGCGCCGTCCGGTCTCGAAGTAGATACCGCCGAGCGTCGAGAGCGGATGTCCGGCCAGGTGCGGCGCGAAACGCACTGCCGCATCCAATGATTCGGTGGCGAGTTCGATGGCGTAGGCCCAGCTCTGGCGATGAAATGCCACCGCGGTCAGCGATAGCAGGCAGGCCACGCGCTGCATGCTCTCGTCATTGTGTTCGGTGAGTAGCGCCCGCGCCTGTTCCAGCGCCTGCTGTGCACCATCGAGATCGCCTACGTGCTGCAACGCCTGGGACAGGTTGATCAGTGCGGCGGGCCGCTTTTCGATCGCGTCCGCGGGCATTTGTGCGAGCGCCTCGCGGAACATGACGATCGCCCCGGCATGATCGCCGAGTTCATCGCTCATGCTGGCGGCATTGACCAGCGCACTGACCCGCAGTCCGTCGGTGCTCGTCCGGGCGATTTCCTCGAACAGCCGTCTCGCCTCGACGACATCGCCGCGCTGATAGGCGGCCGCTCCTTCGGCAAGTCGCTCGCGACCGTCATCGGCGAACATCAGAAGTCCGAATCCGAGGCGGCGGCCGCGATTTCGGCGAGCAGGGGCGCATCGACGGCATCGTCGGCGGCAGTGGCCCGGCGCAGTCGTGTGGCCGCGAGCTCACGTATCTGTTGCCGGATCTCGGGACCACCCAACTCGGGTGCGCCGGGCGCACCGACACCCGGCACATAGACATCCACCGCCGAAACGGAATCCGATGTGGTGATGGTCGCGCCGGTCCACAGATCGCCGACCAGATCCAACTCGGCCTCGGCGGTGCCGGCCGGTGTGGTGACCAATGCCCGCGGGTGCAGGTGTGCCGGTGCTGCCGAAGACAATTGGGGCGCGGCCACGGCGGTCACGCGGACCGTCGTGGTTCCCGAATCCCGTGTCGATTCCCAGGACACCGCACGCTCGGACGCATCGATGAGACCGGGTGGGCACCGTCGCCAATCCCATCCGACGGTGCCGCGTCCGAGCGAAAGCGCCCCGGCAGGACGGTGCGGGGCGCCACCGGCCGCTAGCGCGTAATCTTCTGCGTGGGCGGGTATTTCGTCATCGGCGGCGATATCGGTCGAAATCGGCTCATCGTCCGGTGCTGGCGCATCATCGCCGATGAGCGGTTCGCACTCCGCGCGCAGTGTCGTGATCTCCTGGTCCAGCAGCCGATCGTCGAGCGCGGTGATGCCATCGATCGTCGATGCGGGCCACCATCGCGCGGCCCAATACGCGAACCCGAGCCGCCAAGCCGCGGCCACCAGATCTGGCACTGCGGGTTCGGCCACGTCGGTGAATTCGGTTTCGCCGCTCTCGGAGTCGGCGATGGCAACGGCAATCCGCTCGCCGTACACCGCCCACAACCAATCCTGGGCGAGTTCGACATCATCGATCACCGCGGCCGGAATCCTCTGTCCGGCAAGAAGACTCCAGGACAGGTGACCACCGACCACCTCCAGCACCATCACATCTATCGCTGCGCCGTCGTCCAACACCGTCGGCGCCCCGTCGGGCGCGACGATCCAGATCCCACCTCCGGCCGGTCCGATCCGCACGGTCGCGCTCATCAGCTCGCCCTCGATTCCGCCGGGTCCGGCTCGGTGACCAGGGAACTCACACTCAACGCCTGTTTGACCCGCATGCGATGGTCCAGCATGACCGAGCGCGCCACACCATCGAGCAGATCCCACAGCTCATCCGGCTCGTAGACGCCGAACTCCCTGACATCGCGTCCGTGCAGGCGAACCCACAGCCGCCGCAGATAGGGCCGCCACGGCGTGCGCAGGTCGTTCGCGATCGCGGCCAATGGGCCAGTCGGCATTTCGATATCGGCGCGCAGCGCGAGCCGCCGCGCCTGCAGGACGTAAGCCTCGCGCTGCCAGCGACTATTGATCACCCGATGCGCCGCCGTTTCGGTCGCCGCCGACTGCGCGCCGTGCAACGCGATCGGCCGCAACCCGAGCGCGAGCGCGGCCCCCGCCGTCGCGGCGACTCGCAGTGATTCATCCAAAAGTGCCCAGGGCGAACAACTTCGGGCGATCTCAGAGGTCACCAATTCCGGAATGGGCGGCAGTTCGGCCCGTTCACTCGACGCCTGGAGCACGGTGAATACGCGCTCGTAGATGGTGCGATCGAACGGTAGGCCGAGACTTGCCTTCGAGGCCGACCTGCCGAGCGCCGGTGGCTGCGGAACAGGGACCGCGGTGAGTCCGAGCTGATGTGCGGTCGGCTCGAAACTGGTGCCCCATAGTCGGATTCCCCCATGCGTCCCGGCGTGGCCGGCGATCAGCCGATCGAATGTCTGCTGCCCCTCGGCGCCGCGACCGTCGCGAGCCGCGGCTGCATCGAGCAGCGCCGCGAACAGTTCGGCGTGCTCGCCGGTCGATGCGCCCACCGGACGCCGCCTCCATGCGATATCGATCAACGACCCGAGTTCGGCGGTCCGCGCACCTGCGGTGATGTACTCCTTGAGCGCTTGCGTCGTCCGTCCGGCCGCGAATTCGTGGACCTCGCGCAGTGTCGCCTCGGCGCTGGCTCGGTCCCGGTCCGGATCCGGCATACCCGATGTGGTGGCGAGTTCGAAGGCACGCTGGAAATACAAATCCTGCGGATTGCCCTCGGTGATCCGCAGCGCCCGCCGGACCTGTTTCAGCAGCGAAAACCACGCCGCTGTCGCGCGGAGCACATCGGCGGCGGCATGGATGCGGGTGGCGAGCAGAACCGCACCGTCGGCGGTGAGGATCGGGCCCGCGCACAGTGGATTCTGCACAGGGCGGATGACCAGCGGATCCAGGATGAGCTTCACGGTCCGTCGCAGCGGACCACCATGGGGCCCACTGAGCGGTTCGACGCCATCGAGTCGGCGCCAAACCTCGTCCAGCACCATCGCGCGCGGCCGTCGCATTCGACCAGGTTAACGGAACTTCACGTGTTTCAGACTGCGAAAAACCTGGGATCGGTAGGGCGCGTTCGATTCCTACCTTTCTCGTATCGGCCCAACACCGGAGCCGAGCGAAGCAAAAGGAACAGATCATGAACAGCAAGCCGGTCCGCATCTCCGCCGCCGCTCTCACCGCCTCGGCCGCCGTTCTGGCCCTCTTCGTCACCGGATGCAGCGACGACTCGGGCAGCTCGTCGACCACCTCGGCCAAGCCGGGCACCTCGGCCGCCACGGCGCCGGCATCGGGCAAGTCCAGCGCCTCGGTCGACGGCAAGGCGCTCGACGGCAAGTTCGAGACCACCTGCGCCAAGCAGGGTGACACCCTCGCTCTCGCGCTGAGCGACACCGGTAACGCCACCTACGGCACCCTGAGCGTGAGCGCCTCGATCACCGGCACCGACAACGTCCAAGCCGTCGCGGTCGCGGGCAGCAAGGGCGGCGCGAACGGCCTGCCCTACGCCCTCGGCTTCGGCAACGGTATGCCCGGCGGTTCGGCCAAGGTCGTCAAGGACGGCAACACCTACAAGGTCACCGGTGAAGGCGTCGGCGCACCCGACCTCACCAATCCGACCGCGAGCCCGAAGAGCTCGAAATTCGACATCACCTTCGCCTGCTCGACCGTGGTCGGCGGCTGACCCGCACCAGCATGACCATTCCCGCTCACGCCCCTTCGATGTGGGGCGTGAGCGGGCCGAACTTCCGCATACACAAGGGAAAACCATGAAAAACATCGCCCGCTCGCTCGCCGCCGCCTTCCTCGTCCTCTCCATCGGCTACTACCTCTGGCACGGCCTCACCTACACCAGCTACGGCCCCTTCGACGACGGCACGCTCGCCTGGGTCGGACCGCAGATGGCGCTGCCGATCATCGCCCTGACCATCGTCCCGATCGTCTTCGCCTTCACCGGCGAGGGCATCCTGGCCGCCTTCACCGGCAATAACAGCTCGGCCTTCCGCGATGGTCTGGTCGGCATCGGCACCATCAAGTCCTTCCGGCAGACCGGTCTGACCGTCAATGACCAGCCGCAGATCCGCATCGACTTCAGCGTCGAGGGCGTCGACGGCAAGATCTTCGACTCGCACGCCAAAATGATCGTTCCGCTCACCGAACTCGCCCTGTTGCAGCCCGGTGTCGTGCTGCCCGTGCGTTATCTGCCGGATCGCACCGACAAGGTCGAGGTCGATCGGTCCGGCGATATGTCGGCAGCTCAGCGCGCCATGAACGAATCCATGATCCGAAAGGGCTTCACCACCAAGGCGAAACTCCATATCGCGGCGCGCGGCATTACCGCGCAGGCCGTCGTGCGATCGCTGTCGGTGCCAGGCGAAATTCGCAACGGGTATTCCAAGATCGAGCTCGGCCTGGTGGTGACCCGGCCCGATGGAACGACTTTCACCACAAGTGTGGACAAATTCCTGCCACCCGCCAGCGTGGCCCAGGTGCAGGTCGGTCGCATCATCCAGGTCCACTATCTGCCGGACAACGAACAAGAGGTCGTGATCGCACTGCAAGTCAATGCGTAGCCCCGGTACCCAATGTTGCTCTCGTTCATAAGAACGGGAGCGACGTTTGTTTGTGCGTCAGAAGACGCGGTGGCTGAAGAAGCTGTGCTGGCAGGTGGGGCGCTTGCAGAGCCCGCCGCCGCCTGGGATGAAGCCGACACAGGTGGGATGGGTACACCTGTTGCAGCCACCGTCGCCCGGTTCACCCGTGCCGTCGTGGTCGACGAGTACGGCGCGGGCCTCGTCCACCGCGCCCGCGAGAATCGAATCGAGATAGTCCAGCGCCTGCGGGGTGAGCTGGGATCTTCCTCTGGATAAGGACATCGCACTACTCCTGAATCGGCACTCATGTCGCTAGTACCGATACTCCTCCTGGAAGGAGAGTTGCGCATGAGTAGCGCGATATGCGACTAGGGCGAAATGACGGCTATTTAACCAGGTAAAAGCGGGTAATGCCCGGTCAGTACGCGGATAGCGGAGGCGCGCTTTCCAGTCGTTTCGCATATGAGGGTGGCCTAATTGGTCGGACGTTCATCTGACTGTCTCCTGCGGATTGCCTGAGCGGCTTAGCGTGCGCCCGTCAGCAAAAGTCAGGAGTTCGTCGTGACATCGAAGCCCCTCGCCCTGTTCGTGAAGCGGGACGGCCAGCCGAAGCGCTCAGCCATCACCTGTCAGTACAAATGCGGTAACGCCTGCTTCCACGAGGTGCCGAACACCTCCGAGAACGAATACTTCGGCGATATGGTGCGTGCCGCACTGACGCGGCGTGGCATGTTGAAGGGCGGTGCGGGGGTCGTGGTCGCGGTCGGCGCGGCCGGTGCGCTCGCAGCCTGTGGTGATGACGACAAGGTCGAATTGGCGGCGGGCGGCTCCCTGGTCGACGGTGTGCCGGTGGGCACCAACTTCGAACCGGTCGCGGCGAACTCCGATGACGCACTGGTCATTCCGGTGGGTTACGAACACAATGTCGTGATCCGCTGGGGTGATCCGCTATTCGCCGACGCGCCTGAGTTCGACGCGAACGCCCAGTCCGCGGCCGCGCAGGCCAAGCAGTTCGGCTTCAACAACGACTTCGCCGCGATCCTGCCCATCGAAGGCCAGGCGAATACCTACCTGCTGGTGGTGAATCACGAGTACACCACCGAACCGCAGATGTTCAAGGGCTACAACAAGGAAGAGCCCGCACTCGAGCATTACCAGACCGCCATTGCCGCGCACGGTCTTTCGGTGGTTCAGGTCAAGGGCGAATCCGGAACCGGCAAGCTGACACCGGAATTCGGCAAGTACAACCGTCGCATTACCGGCACCACCGAATTCAAGGTCACCGGTCCCGCCGCAGGCAGCGCCTTCCTGAAGACGAGCGCCGACTCGTCCGGTGCCAAGGTGCTCGGCACCCTGAACAACTGCTCGGGCGGCCTCACCCCATGGGGCACAGTGCTTTCCGGTGAAGAAAACATCAACCAGTACTTCGCCAACGGCGATAAGGTCACCGACGAGGCCACCAAGGCGAGACTCAAGCGCTACGGCTTTCCGAACGGTGCTTCCGAGCGCAAATGGGAGCGGCACGAGGCGCGCTTCGATCTGGCGAAGGAACCCAATGAGGCCAACCGATTCGGCTGGGTCATCGAGGTGAATCCGTGGGATGCCTCGGCCGCGCCGATCAAGCACACCGCGCTCGGCCGGTTCAAGCACGAGGCGGCGACCATTCATGTCGCCGAGGACGGCACCGTCGTCACCTATATGGGTGATGACGAGCGCTTCGACTACATGTACAAGTTCGTCTCGTCGCGAAAGGTGCAGTCCGGCAACGGCCAGGCGAGCATGCGGCACAACCTGACGATTCTGGACGCGGGCACGCTGTACGTCGCGAAATTCACCGGCGATCACCCCGACAAGATCGACGGCAATGGCACAGTGCCCTCGGATAAGGGCTTCACCGGTACCGGCCAATGGATTCCGCTGCTGGTCACCGGTGAAGACGGCAAGGCCACCTCGAAGGTGGACGGCTTCACCGCCGAAGAGGTTTCGGTATTCACCCGGTTGGCCGCCGATAAGGTCGGCGCTACCAAGATGGACCGCCCCGAGGATTTCGAGGCGAATCCCAAGTCCGGCAAGGTCTATGTCGCGCTGACCTACAACGAGCAGCGCGGCGCGCCGGGCAAGCCCGCCATCGACGAGGCGAATCCCCGCAATATCAATAAATTCGGGCAGGTGCTCGAACTCGACGACGATCATGCGGGCACCACATTCACCTGGAATATCCTCATGCTGTGCGGTGATCCGAAGACCACCGACACCTACTTCGCCGGTTTCGACAAGGCCAAGGTCAGCCCGATCGCGGCACCGGATAATCTTGCCTTCGACGATTACGGCAATCTGTGGATCTCCACCGATGCCTCACGCGCCAACGGCGCCAATGACGGACTGTTCTCAGTGGTGCTCGACGGGCCGCATCGCGGTGCGACCAAACAGTTCCTCACCGTCCCGTTCGGTGCGGAGACCTGTGGTCCGACCGTATCGGAGCAGCGGGTCACCGTGTGCGTCCAGCATCCGGGCGAGCGCGATGACGCGACCGCGGAAAAGCCCGCCTCGCATTGGCCCGATGGTGGCGCTAGTCTGCCCAGGCCCGCCGTTGTCTCGGTGTGGAAGAAGGGCGGCGGGCGAATCGGCACCTAGTCGATCCCTCCGCGCAGTACACGAAACCGCTACTCGAACCTGCAGGGAGTAGCGGTTTCGTGCTGTTCAGCCCATATTGGCGTAGCGCGCGAAATCACCTTGGGCGCCGCTGTACAGGTTGACATCGGTGCCGCCCGCGATACCGGGAATGCGGCCGCTGTCGGTGGTCTGCCAGAACGTCCAGGTCGGCCAGCCGCCGGGTACTTCGGGTTGTTCGTTGCCGCGATAGTCGGCGATCCAGAGCGGATATCTGGTGAATTCATTCGTATTCGCCATGGCCGTCTTCCAGAAATTCGGATAGGTGTAGATGATCGGCACCCGTCCGGTCAGTGCCCGCACGGTATTCAGATACCGATGCGTCCAGTCGATCAGCCTGGCCGGATCGAGTCCGCCCGCATTCTCCAGATCCAGCACCGGCGGCAGATCCAGCGGCCCGTTCTGTCCGAGCACGACCGTCGCGTACAGCGCCGCCTGCGGCTCGGGCGGCAGGTTCGGTCGTGCGTAGTGATACGTCCCACGCGCGACCCCCGCCGCCCGCATCAGCAGGCTGTCCGGCACGAAATAGGGATTGATGTAATTCACGCCCTCCGTCGCCTTCACCATGGCGAAAGCGTGACCTGCCGCACGTACTGCGAACCAGTCGATGAACCGGCCGTCGACATGCTGCCACGACGACACGTCGGGCCCGCTCGGCTCGGCCAC
Organism: Nocardia sp. NPDC050630; assembly: GCF_044457245.1. Classification (NCBI taxonomy): domain Bacteria; kingdom Bacillati; phylum Actinomycetota; class Actinomycetes; order Mycobacteriales; family Nocardiaceae; genus Nocardia; species Nocardia sp. NPDC050630. Next base: position 413,083 of record NZ_JBITGN010000002.1, on the reverse strand, counting down.
CGAAGTGCCCGCCGAGGTAGCCATCAGGATGCTGCCCGCCGTTATCGCGGACAACGCCACAGCGCGAGTGGATCTCCAACGAGTGCTATCCATGCTTTTCGACGATAGCGATAACTATGCAATGTGACCAGAGTTACATCTGTGACAGTTGCGCACTATTCACCCGTTGTTCGGCTTGGTGCCCATATCAGCGGGATGCGTCAGCCGAGCCAGTCCAAGACCGAGGCGGCGGTCCAGGACTGCTGCATGCTGCCCAGGGGTTCGCCGGTGAAGGGTTCGTAGTATTCGGCGAAGCTGCCGTCGCTGGCTTGGCGCAGACCTTCGGCGCGCAGCATGAAGGAGCGTTCGGCCCAGCCACGGCGGGCGAAGACCCAGGAGAACAGCCAGCTCATCACCGGCCAGACCGGGCCCCGCCAGTATTCGCGGGAGCGGAAGTCCTTGGAGACCGGCGAGGTGGACGGCGGCAGGGCATAGCGCAGATCCGGGTGGCCACAGAAGCGCGGGCCCTCGAACAGGCGCAACAGGCTGCGTTCGGTATCGCGGGGCAGGCCGCCGCACAGCAGTGGAGCGAACATCGAGAGGGTTTCGGTATTGATCCAGCGCTCGAGCCGCACGTCGAAATCCCTGGCCGCACCAGTGCGGGCATCGGTGGTCGCGACCACTCCCGCGCGGAAGCGCTCCGCCCACGAATACAGTTCGCGGACGTCGGCATGGGGCTGCTTGTACTCCTCGCCGATATTGGCGAGAACCTCACACGCGAGCGCGAAGATGGCCGTGACGAAGACATCCTCCACCGCGAAGCTCATGGTCGATGCGAGCTGGTAATCGTCGTATCCGGCGCGGCGCATCTGCTCGACCAGCCACAGGTAGCGGTCGTATTCGCGATCGCTCGGCCGCTGCGAGGGATCGGAGACGACCAGCAGATCCTCACGCTCATACGGCGGCAGGTCGCCGGGCACCACATTCGCATAGGCTCGATCCCAGCGCGGCGAGTTGTCCATCCCGGATTCCCAGCCGTGATACAGCGTGATCCGTCCGCTCTCCTTGGGATCGCGGGCATGGGCCAGCCAGCGATGCCAGCGCACCAGATCCGGCCAGCGCCGATTCAGGAACTCCTCGGCCACCGCCCTGGTGCTGCGACCGTGGCGGCGGGAATGGTCGAGGATGCGCTGCACCGCGATAGCGTGCACCGGAGGCTGGGTGATTCCGGAGGTGTCCGGACCGTCGGGGGCATTGGCGGCCAGCCTCTTGCACTCCCAGCGGGCCGGGCCGGGAAAGTAACCGTCCACACCATTGGCGAAGACGATGTGCGGGATCATCCCGTTCTTCCACTGCGCCGAAAGCAAGGTGTCCAGTTCGATGACCGCGCGCTCGACGCTCAACGGGGCGAGACCCACCGCGACGAAGGCGGCGTCCCAACTCCACATGTGCGGATATAGCCGGGGCGCGGCACTGGTCATGGTGCCCAGATCATTTCCCCGTAGCAGGTAGGCGGCGCGTGCCGCGAGCTGTGTTGGGGTGAAACCCGGGTGTGCCATCCCCCTATTTTGCGATGACACTCGCAAGTACGCCCGCTCAGTGACTCGTGTCTCGTCCTGGTGCGCCCTGGTGGCCAGCTGTTGTGCGCCGGATCTCACTCTGCATGCCCCGTCCGTGAATTCCATTTATTCGCTTTATGCATCCATCGCCGCGCGCGCGGGTGTCGCTACGGCCCGTTTCGGCGGCCGATACGGTGACTCCCATGACCTCCGCCGTGACCAGCACACCGAAGCCGACCGCGCTGATCACCGGCGCCAGCCGGGGGCTCGGCGCCGCGATCGCTCGCGAACTGGCATCGACCCACGATCTGTTGCTCGGCGCCCGCTCGGCCGAGGCGCTGCGCGCGATATTAGGCGAACTGCCCGGAGCCACCGGATGGCCGGTCGAGTTGACCGACTATTCCGCAGTGGCGGAAGCGGTTTCATCGATTCAGCGCCTCGATGTATTGGTACACAACGCCGGTATCGCCGACCTTGGTTCGATCGCCGATTCCTCGGTGCAGCAGTGGCGAAATACTTTGGAAGCCAACGTAATTGCTGTAGCAGAACTGACCAGACTGCTGCTGCCTGCGCTGCGTGCGGCCAACGGGCATGTGGTGCTGATCAATTCGGGTGCCGGATTGCGGGCGAATGCGGGTTGGGCCTCCTATGCGGCGAGCAAGTTCGGTTTGCGCGCATTCGGTGACGCGCTGCGGTTGGAAGAGCCGACACTGCGGGTCACCTCGATCCATCCCGGCCGCATCGATACCGATATGCAGCGCGAGATCATCGCCGGTGAGGGTCGCGAGTATCGCGCGCAGGAATTCCTCAGCCCGGAGACGGTCGCGGGAACCGTGCGCTCGGCCATCGACACACCGCGCGACGGCCATCCGACCGAGATCATGCTGCGGCCGTTCTGACCGGTGGACCAGGCCGTCGCGGCGGCGGCCGCCGAACTCCTGAACCAGGCGGGACTGCACGGCCGCAAGTACGCCATAGATGCGACTGTCGCCGAAATGGCCCTGCGCCAACCCGGTCCGGTCGCCATGGTGACATCCGATATCGACGACATGCGGCGGCTGTGTGGTAACCGCGTCCGAATGATCGCGGTATAGCTACTACCCGCAGCCAATCATCATCGCCCACGCCCACGGCCGTGCCGCCGCGCACGACTTCGTCCGCCACAAACGAAATAACCCGGCGAATCGGTGCGTGGCGCGCGATGAGGTGCGCGGCGTGCGAATCCGTGCGCGGGAGGTGCGTTAGGCGACGATGTTGACGAGTCGTCCCGGCACTACGATCAGCTTGCGCGGCGGATTTCCGGCGAGCGCGGCGGCGATCTTTTCATCGGCCAGCGCGGTTGCCTCGATGGTCGCGTTATCGGCGTCGGCGGGCACCTGAATTCTGCTGCGCACCTTGCCGTTCACCTGAATCGGGTACTCCACCGACTCATCGACCAGCAGTGCCGGATCCGCCACCGGGAACGGGCCGTGCGCCAGGGATTCCTTGTGCCCCAACCGTTCCCACAGTTCCTCGGCGATATGCGGTGCCATCGGCGCCAGCATCAGCACCAGCGGCTCCACCACCTCGCGCGGCGCACCGGCGGGGTAGCTCTTGGTCAGATGGTTGGTCAGTTCGATCAGCTTGGCGCCCGCGGTGTTATCGCGCAGTGCGGCGTAATCGTCGTCCACACCCGCGATCGTCTTGTGCAGCAGACGCAGCGTCTCCTGCGACGGCGCCGCATCGGTGACCCGGATCGTGCCGGATTCCTCATCGACGACCAGTCGCCACACTCGCTGCAGGAACCGGTGCGCGCCGACGACATCCTTGGTCGCCCACGGCCGCGAGGTATCCAGCGGACCCATCGACATTTCGTAGAAGCGGAAGGTGTCGGCGCCGTACATATCGCACATCTCGTCCGGCGAGATGGCGTTCTTCAGCGACTTGCCGATCTTGCCGTACTCCTGGAACGCCTCGATCTCGATGCCGGTCGTGGGATCGGGGAAGTAGTGCTTGCCGTCGCGCTCGATGATCTCGGCGGCGGGCAGATACGCACCGCGCGCGTCGGTGTAGGCGTGCGCCTGGATGTAGCCCTGGTTGAACAGGCGACGGTACGGCTCGGAACTGCTCACATCACCGAGATCGAACAGCACCTTCTGCCAGAACCGCGAGTACAGCAGGTGCAGCACCGCATGTTCGACACCACCGACGTACAGATCGACGCCGCCTGGATCGTGCACGCCGTGCTCCGCGGTGCGCGGTCCCAGCCAGTACTGCTCGTTCTCCTTGGCGCAGAACGCGTCCGCATTCGTCGGGTCCGCATACCGCAGCTGGTACCAGGAGCTGCCCGCCCAGTTCGGCATGACGTTGGTATCGCGGCGGTACTGCTTGGGTCCGTCGCCCAGATCCAGTTCGACATTCACCCAGTCGGTGGCCTTGGCCAGCGGGGGTGACGGTTCGGAGTCGGCGTCGTTCGGATCGAAGGTGACCGGTGCGAAATCGTCCAGCTCCGGAAGTTCGACCGGCAGCATGGATTCCGGCAGTGCGTGCGGTGCGCCGTCCTCGTCGTAGACGATCGGGAACGGCTCACCCCAGTAGCGCTGGCGGGCGAACAGCCAGTCGCGCAGCTTGTACTGGACCGTGCCCGTGCCGTGGCCGTCGGCCTCCAGCCGGGCGATCACCGTGGCCTTGGCCTCCTCGACGGACAGCCCGTTCAGATAATCGGAGTTCACCAGCGCGCCGTCACCGGTGTAGGCCGCAACCGAAATATCCCCGCCGGAAATGACTTCCACGATCGGCAAACCGAAGACCGAGGCGAATTCCCAGTCGCGTTGGTCATGTCCGGGCACCGCCATGATCGCGCCGGTGCCGTAACCGGCCAACACGTAGTCGGCGATGAAGATCGGCACCTGCGCACCGTTCACCGGGTTCGTCGCATAGGAGCCCAAGAAGACGCCGGACTTCTCCTTGTTCTCCTGACGTTCCAGATCCGATTTGGCCGCGATCGCCTTGCGGTATCCGGCAACGGCTTCCCGAGGGTCACCGGCGTCCTCGAAGGTCCAGCGTGGATCGACGCCCGTGGGCCAGGCATCCGCGGTCAGCCGGTCTACCAGCTCGTGCTCGGGAGCCAGCACCACATACGTGGAGCCGAACAGCGTGTCCGGCCGGGTCGTGAAGACCTCGATCCGCTGACCGTCGGCGTCGAATTTCACCTGTGCGCCGCGGGATCGTCCGATCCAGTTGCGCTGCATGGCCTTGACGTTTTCCGGCCAGTCCAGACGGTCCAGATCGTCGACCAGCCGGTCGGAGTAGGCGGTGATGCGCATCATCCACTGCCACAGCCGCTTCCGGAAGACCGGGAAGTTGCCGCGCTCACTGCGACCGTCGGCGGTGACCTCTTCATTGGACAGCACCGTGCCCAGACCCGGACACCAGTTGACCACCGAATCGGTTTGGTACACAAGGCGATACGAGTCCAGCACCTCGGCGCGTTCGGCCGCGGTCAGATCCTGCCAAGCGCGGCCGTCGGGCGTCGGGCGCTCACCCGAATCGAACTGTGCCCGCAGTTGCGCGATCGGGCGGGCGCGTTCGCAATCCTGGTCGTACCAAGCGTTGTAAATGCGCAAGAAGATCCACTGCGTCCACTTGTAGTACTCCGGATCGGTGGTCGCGAACGAGCGCCGACGGTCGTGGCCGAGGCCCAACCGGTCCAGCTGACGCTGCATGGTGGCGATATTCGATTCAGTGGTCTGGCGCGGATGCGCGCCGGTCTGCACCGCGTATTGTTCGGCGGGCAGACCGAATGCGTCATAGCCGAGCGCGTGCAGCACATTGCGGCCGTGCATCCGGTGATAGCGCGCGAAGACGTCGGTGGCGATGTAGCCCAGCGGATGCCCGACGTGCAGACCCGCGCCGGACGGGTACGGGAACATGTCCTGGACGAACAACTTGTCCGCCGGGGTCGCACCCGCGAGCGGGCCAACCGGGTTCGGCGCGTGGAAGGTGCCGCGCTCATCCCAGGTCCGCTGCCACCGGCGCTCGATGCGGCCGGCGAGACCAGCGCTGTACCTGTGCTCCGGTACATCGCTTTCGGTTGCACGAGTGTCCGCCACGGTCCTGCCTTCTTTTTCTCGCCGATCCCCGTCAAGATGTGCCTATCAGGGTAGAACGTCCGGGCTCATGCACCGAAAATCGGGCCGGGCTGGATTCGGCGTCGCGGCGGTGCGCTAGCCTCGTTGCGTGTTCGTCGTCGCTCTCGCCCTGTTCGTGCTGGCCATGGTCGCCATCGCAACCGGCGTGCTCGGACTGACCGGGCGGCTGCCACGCAACCGATTCGTCGGGGTGCATACCGAGGCGGCACTGCACGACGAGGAAACCTTCCGCATCGCCAACCGCGTCGCCGCTCCCACCTCCGTGGCCGCGGGCGCACTGCTCTTCGCGGGCGGTCTCGTCGCCCTCGCCGCAGGCGGCTTCCCGGCTTTGATCGTGGCGGTGGTGACAGCCACCGTGGCGCTGTTCACCCTCGGCGCGGGCGCGAATGCCGCAGCTCGCGCGGTCGAGTCGTTGGTTCCCGCCCAAGAGATCGGCGGCTGCGGTTCTTCCTGCGGTGCGTGCTCGTTGCGCGACGCCTGCGCCCCGACCAACTGACACGCGGTCGCGACCAGACTCCGTCGCGACGTCGTGTGCGTCGCTATTCGGCCCATTTCCGGAGGTGCTCGGCGATGTCGGGCACGTCCATGTCCCCGACTGCGACGGCGATCATGATCGGCTCCTGTTCGTCCGGGAGGGCAGCCAGCATGACTCCGTTACGTTCGAGCATGAGGGCCGCCGCCAGGAACGCGGTGCGTTTGTTGCCGTCGATCAGGGCATGATTGCGAGCAAGCGAATGCAGCAATGCCGCGGCCTTTTCGAACAATTCCGGATACGGATCGACGCCGAACACCGTGGTGGACGGACGTGCGGCGGCAGAGGCGAGCAATCCGTAATCCCGAATCGCATCGGTACCGCGGTTCACGGCCCGCGCGATCAGTAGGAGTTCGTGGACCGTCAGATATCGGATCACGCGAGCCGTTCCAGCAATTCGGCGTGCCGGTTCATGGTGCGGGCCAGCATCGCCTCGAACACTTCCTGATTCGCGGTGAGATGCAGATGTATCGCTTCCTTCGCGATCTCTTGCTTGGAGCGGCCGGTGCGCGCGGCTTCCTCGGTCAGCATGCGGTCGTCGTCATCATCGAGTCGCAAGGTCATCGCCATAACCTGCATGATACCTGTCAGATACCACGGCTTGGGCGTCGGCGCGGCCGATACCGTACCGGTCCTGGGAACGCCGCTGCTACGTCGGGAAGCGGCTAGCCGTCGCACACGTGGGTGGGTCTATGTGACGTGACAGCGGGCTGCCGACCGGGTTCAGGTACAGCACGAACAGGGTCACCGGTGTCGTCCCGAGATTGCGGGCCACATGGGGATAGGACGGGCCGCTGGGCTCCCGGAAGATTCGACCGCGCCGGTAGGTGACCGGGTCACAGTCGCCACCGGGGTGGTCGAGGGTGCCCCGGGCAACCAGAACGAAGAGCGTGCCGTCGTGGTAGTGCCAGCCGCTGGTCCCACCGGGCTCGATGACAGTCTGGCGAACAACGACCTCGCGCCGACCCAGCGTGAATCGGAACAGCACGCGACTCGCGGTCCCGTGCGCTGGTGCCGCATTCACCTGAAACTCCCGCCACCGCATGACCATCTCATCGAACCACCGCGAGCCCGAGAAGTTCGTGGACCGGCAGGTATCGGATCAATCGAGCCGGTCCAGCAATTCGGCGTGTCGTTCGGTGGTGCGGGCCGGCATCACCTCGAACACTTCCGCGCTGAGCTTTCGGTCGTCTTCGAATCGCGAGTTCATCGCCATAACTGGATGCTTCAGGCATCGGGCGGGGCGACGACGCATCGGAACAGGTTCCGCGAACGCCGCCGCTCCAACCCCACCTAGCGCAGTGATTCCAGTGCCTTCAGGACCGCGTTGTCTGCGTCGGCGTCTCCGACGGCGATGCGGGCGCTGCCATCGGGGTAAGCCTTGGCCGCGATGCCGGCTCGGCGCAGCGCCGTTGCTACGCCGGGGCCCGGCAGGTACAGGAAGTTGGCGTAGCTGCGGGGCACGGCGATGTGTCGGCGTAGCAACGCACTGCGCAGGGTCTCTCGCGCGGTGGTGATGCGCAAAATGCGCGCGGCCAATTCGGGTTCGGCGGCGTAGGACGCGGCGACCGCGGCCACCGCCGCCGAACTCACTCCGAATGGCAGTTGCAGTCTGCGGACGCGGCTGACCAACTCGCTGCGCCCGAAGGTGTAGCCGATGCGCAGTCCAGCCAGTCCGTATGCCTTCGAAAAAGTGCGCAGGACCAGCAGGTTCGGGTGCCGATTCAGCAGCGCGATGGTGTCGACCTGATCGGTGGGGCCGAGGAATTCGGCATACGCCTCGTCCAGGATGACCGGAACCCGCCGCGGCACCGAGCACAGGAACGCCTTCAGCTCGCTGGCCGCGATCATGGTGCCGGTCGGATTGTGCGGACGGCAGACCACCACCAAACCGGTCCGCCGGTCGATGGCCTTCGTCATCGCCCAGAGATCCTGATTGCCCGCGGCATCCAGCGGCACCGGGACGACCTCGAGATCGGCCATCTCCGCCATGATCGGATAACCGTCGAAAGTCGGTGCCCCGTAGACGATTCCATCGCCAGGCTTGGTCAGTGCCCGGATGATCTGCATGGCCACCCCGGTCGCACCGGAACCGACGACCACCTGATCCGAATGCACCCCGACGCGCCCCGCGATCAACCTCGGCAGCCGACGCGGCAGGAATTCCGGATAGCGATTGGCCTGCGCCAGTACGCTGTTCACCGCGACGAGTACCGAAGGCAATGGCGGAAACGGATTTTCGCTCAGGCTGAGATCGAACCGCGCCTGCGTCCGCTGACTTCGGTGCTGTTGCGAGGGCCGAGATTCATCGGCCACCCGCATGCTCATCCGGCCGCACCCCAGCGCACGGCCGCGGCACCGGCGAAATCACCGGCGTGCGCGAATGCCGACAACAGCACCACCGAGCCGTTGTGCAGCCGACCCGCCCGATTCTCGGTATCTAGTGTGACCGGAATGCCCGCGGCGAACAGATTTCCGCACTGGTCGAAGGTGTCCGGGTGCCGCTCCGGCGGCAATTCCAGTGCGTCGTGCCAGTTGCGCAGGAACAGCCGGTTCGGCTGATTGGTGACGAAGGTGTCGATATCGCGGCCCTTCACCCCGATCCGATCGCACACCGCCAATGCCACCTCCGGCACCAGCCGATTGCCGCGTGCGAACACCTTGGTGATCTTCGATTCGGTGAAGCTGACGCAGCCCTCGCCCTCGCCCGGCTCCCAATACTTGCGCTCGCCATTGGTCGAGAACTCCATATCCCCGGCGAATTCGGGATAGGTGCGGCATTCGATATCCAGGATCGGCGCGGAATCATCCTTGACGAGCAGTCCGACACCGCAGGCGTCACCGGGTACCGGGGCCTGGGCGAGCTTGCGGATTTCGGTCTGGGTGAACACCGGGCCCGCGCAGTTCTGGGTGGCCGCGATGAGCGCGGTGCGGGCGTCGGTGGTTTGCAGGACCATCCTGGCCATGGCCATCATGTGCACGAAGGCCGCACAGCCGCCATTGTGCACGTCGTAGACGAAGCCGGGTTTCATCCCGAGGCGACGGGCCACCTCGGGTCCGCAGCCCATCACCGGATTGTCCGGCAGCTGGGTGTGTGTGATCAGCACATCGATGTCGGTGATCGTCTGTGCGCCATGGCGTTCGATCAGCGGCGCGACGGCGCGCTCGACCATATCCACCGCGGTCTCGTCCCTGGCCACATGGTGGCGCGCCTTGGGCGAGCGGAACATGACGTTCTTGGCCATCCGGTCGGATCGGCTGTACTGGGTGAAGTACTCGGTGCCGACCGGTTCACCCGGCAGATAGCTCGCCACATCGACAAGGCTGACTGTCGGCAGTCCAGGGGCTTCCGGATTGAAGAAGTTCATGGTGCGGCCTCACTTCATCCAGTCGGGTTTGATCGGAAGACCGTTTGCCGCACGGTATTCGCAGATCGCCTTGAGGTTATCCATTTCCAGCTGGTGCCCGGCGGAGAACATCTCCCAGAAGTCGCCCACCCACACCGGCCGCTTCTCGGGAGCCGTTTCGGGATAGGGGTTTTCGTCGTAGAACGGGTGACGGCAGTTCACCCACAGCACCACCGAACCCGGCTTGTTGAACACCACCTGGGCATCGATCACCCGCAGCAGGTAGATCATCCACAGGTGCTGACTCTGATCCCAGGCGCAGTGGTAGTCGACGGTCATACTCTCGCGGTGCGCGACGGTGCGGGTGAAAATCTTGGTCCCCGGGCCCAGCCGGTCCCAGGCCAGCCACAGACCCGGTTCCTCGGTCTCGACGAACCCGCGCAGACTGTAAGTCCACTCCTCCAGGCTGCGGGTATCGGCCAGGTATTCCCACACCTCATCCGGCGGCGCGGCGATATATGCCTGTACCGGACAGAATTCGCCGAAGATCTGGTCGTGCGGATACACCGATCGCAGCATGTCCATGATGATCGGTGTGGTTGCGTCCTTATCGGAGTTCTCGATCCGCAGCACACCGGGGACTACGTCTTCCGGAATGTCGCTGAGGGCAGGGAGGCCGCTTGTGGTCACTGCTTGTTCTCCAATGTCGCGAGAAACGGGATGAAGGGTGGAACTTCGTCGGGGTCGACGTCGATCGAGATGAACGCCGGCCCGTCGGATTCGACGCATCGCCCCAGTGCGATGGCCAGCTCTGCGGTAGTACGGACGGAGTAGGCGGACAGTTCAGGGAACATGGCATCGATGCCCGCGCCCAGGTTGCTCGGCCGAAACCGGTTGAAGCTGTAGCGGTCTCGGTAATAGAGCTGTTCGCGCGTGACGCACATGGCGTGTGCGTTGTTGTTGAGCACAATGAAGACGACCGGCAGCTGATGTTCGATCGCGGTGTGCAATTCCATGCCGTGCATGTAGAAAGCGCCGTCACCCGCGACGACGATCGTGTGTCTGATTCCGGATGGTCCGCGATGCCGTGCGAACGCCGAACCTATTGCGGCGCCGAACGCATAGCCCATCCCACCCATGCCGAGCGCGACCACGAATCGCCCGCCGCGCGGCACTCGCAAATGGTGCACCACCGCGGCCCCGGTATTGCCCGCATCGGCGAAAACATCGGTGCCCTCGGGCAATAACGCCTCGATCGTCTCGACCAATTCGCGATAACGCAGGCCCGGACCGGTCGACTCGGGCACCCGCAAAGGTGTCAGTTCGTGCGGAGGATACGGATGACTCGAGTCTTCGACGCCGTCGGCGAGGTCATCCGCGAGTTCGGCGAGATCCCGCGCGAGATCCGTACTGGTGGTGTGGACCGCGGACAGATGCGGCGCGGCGACACCGATATGCGCGACGGTGCGGTCGGCCAACAGTTCGTCCAACCCGGTGCGCGCGGTAATCGGCATCGGTGTGCCGACGATCAGGCACAGCGTGGCCGAGCGCAGTGCCGCCGACAGCTCGGGATGTCCCATGCTCCCGGCCACACCGCAGAAGGCAGGATCGGCATTGTCGTAGGTGTCCTTGGCATCCGGGGCGACACCTACCGACGCATCCAATGTGCGTGCCAGCCGAGCGAGTTCGGCGCGGGCATCGTCGCGCGCGACCTGGTCGCCCGCGATGATCACGATCTTGCCGACCGTGCGAGCCGCGGTCAGCGCCGCGCGTAGCCGGGCCAGGCCGCTCTCATCGCGTCGATGCGGCTGTGGGGCCGATCGGAATGGTGGGACATCACCGATATCGCTCTGCTGCACGTCCTTCGGCAGTAGCAGGACCGCTGGTCCGCCGCGTCGGGCGGCGTCGACCGCCCTGGACAACTTGTCGGGTAGATCAGCGGCGCTGTCCACCCGTGCGCAGTACTGGGTGATCTCGCCGAACATCCGTGCCGCATCGATGGTGCCCGCGAGCCCACTGGAGTCCTGGAATGCGCCATTGCCCTCCTGCGCGGTCGGCGGCTGCCCGACCAGCGCCAAGACCGGCACTCGGGACGAGAACGATTCGGCGAGCCCGGCAACGAGATTCATCGCGCCCCCGCCGGAGGTGGCGGCGACGACACCGAGTCCGCCGGTCGAGCGGGCATAGCCGTCGGCCATGGTCGCGGCCGAAAATTCGTGCTTGGCGACGATGCCCGCGACGTCGTCGGGCGCATCGAAGAGCGCGTCGTATAGATCCTCGATATTCGCGCCGTCGACACCGAAGATGTGCCGTACCCCCAGGGTCGAAACCGCTCGAACCAGATAATCTACGACTCTGCTCGGCATCGGTTCTCCTCTCGCAGTGACCGGCCGTGCGCCTGAGGCGAAGCACGGGCGCGATCACACATCGCGTACACGTGAACTACGAGTTGGACTGCTCAACGGTTCAATACCTCGCGCACGATGTACTTCGCGCACAACGCGCTCGGGAGATTCTTGTGAGCAGACACAGCTTGCGTGTACGTATACATCTACGTATAGTGAGTTCATGCCCAACAAGACGATCTACGTTGCCGATGACGATCTGCCTCTGTTCCAGCGTGCGCAGGAGCTGGTCGGCGGCAATCTTTCGGGGGCGGTGACCACCGCGCTGCGGCGGTTCATCGAGCTGGAAGAGGGCAGGCTGGAGGGCTACGACGAGGTGGTGCTGCGGGTCGGCCACAACGGTGTGCGCCAGGTTCGCTTCTCCGGCGCGCTGCTCGGCGAGCACCGCGACGTGAACGAAGAGCGCATGGAACACGTCCGGGTGTATCGCAGTCGGAAGGGCAAATTCGTCATGCACGCCCAGTACTCGAACTGGGACGAATACCCGCAGAGCACCAACTGGGTCAAGGATCTGACGAACTGGCGGCGCATGCTCGGCGTCGGTGACCAGGACTGGGGCGACTTCATTTTCGAGATCGTCGATTCGCTCGGCGAACTGAAGGGGAAGATTCCGGACAAGCTCTATGAGCGGGTGGCTCAGATCGCCGACCGCCCGCCGGTCGAGGAACTCGACATCTAGCCGAACTCGATACCAACCGAATACCACCTTCGATAATGCCGCACCGGACTATGGGCGCGGTGCGGGTAACTCATGCTGCCATTCGCATTCTTTTATGAAAAATTCTGGAAAGGAAGGCCATGACCAATGGTCATCGCACGCCCGCCATTTCGGCGCAGGGCGTGCGTAAATCGTTCGGTGAGCACACGGTGCTCGACGGCATCGACATCACGGTCCAGGAGGGCACGATCTATTCCCTGCTCGGCCCGAACGGTGCCGGCAAGACCACCACCGTGCAGATCCTCACCACGCTGCTGCGCCCCGATGCGGGTGAGGTCCGCGTGGACGGCCGTGATCTGGTCACCGAACCCGATGCCGTGCGCACCGCGATCGGCGTCACCGGCCAGTTCTCCGCAGTCGACGAATTGCTGACCGGTCGCGAAAACCTCGTCCTGATGGGCGATCTGCATCATCTGCCGCGTCGCGAGAGCAAGCGCCTCGCGGCCGAGCTGCTGGAGCGTTTCGACCTGGTCGAGGCCGGTGACAAGACCGCGGCCACCTATTCCGGCGGCATGGTGCGGCGGCTGGATCTGGCCATGACGCTGGTCGGCGATCCGCGCATCATCTTCCTGGACGAGCCGACCACCGGGCTGGATCCGCGCAGTAGGCGGGCGATCTGGGAAATGATCCGCACGCTGGTCGACGACTACAGCGTGACCGTCTTCCTCACCACCCAGTACCTCGAGGAGGCCGATCAACTGGCCGACCGGATCGCGGTGCTCGACCACGGCCGGATCGTCGCCGAGGGCACGGCCGCCGAATTGAAGCGGCGGATACCCGGCGGACATATTCGACTGGAATTCGCCGATCAGCTCGGACTCGCTGCCGCCGCGACGGCATTGGGGCCCGAGGCGCGGGTTGTCGATGACGCGGCCGAGGAGGAATTCACCCTCGCGGTCCCCAGCGATGGCGGCGTCAAATCGTTGCGCGCGGTGCTCGACCGGCTCGACCACGAGCAGATCGAGGTCGCCGGACTTTCGGTGCACACCCCCACCCTCGACGACGTATTCCTCACCCTCACCGGACATCCCACCGCCGAAAAGGAGACCGTGCGATGAGCTCGATGACATATGCGCTCACCGACTCGAAGACGATGTTGCGGCGCAGCATGCTGCACGCGAAGCGGTATCCGAGCATGACGTTCAGCATCATCCTGATGCCGATCATCCTGCTGCTCACCTTCAACTTCGTTTTCGGTGGCGCACTGGAGAAGTCGTCCGGCGGTAACTATATCGACTACCTGACCCCTGGCATGCTGCTGATGATCCCGGCGTATATGACCGCGGGTGTGGCGGTCTCGGTCTGCACCGACACCACCAAGGGCATTGTGAATCGCTTCCGCACCATGGCGATTTCGCAGTCATCGATACTCGCCGGACATGTGATCGGCGCATTGATCCAGGCCCTGCTCGGCATCGCGGCCATGGTCGGTGTCGCGGTGCTCGTCGGGTTCCGGCCGTCGGCGAATGTCGTCGAGTGGATCGCCGCATTCGGACTGCTCGCCATGCTCGTCTTCGCACTCACCTGGCTCGCGGTCGGAATGGGACTGGTCGCGTCGAGCCCGGAGAGCGCGAGCAATATGCCCTTCCCGCTGATCATGCTGCCGTTCCTCGGCAGCGGCCTGGTCAGCACCGACACCATGCCGGTCGGCATGCGTCAGTTCGCCGAGTACCAGCCGTTCACCCCGCTCACCGAAACCATCCGCGGCCTGCTCATGGGCACCGAGATCGGCAATAACGGCATCATCTCGATTGCCTGGTGCGTCGGACTCGGGCTGGTCGGCTACTTCTGGTCGATGTCGGTCTTCCGCAAGCAAGCCAAGCGCTGAACCACCGACGACGATCCCCCGCCGAGTTCGGCGGGGGATCGAGGCAGGTCAGACCGTGCCGGACAGCAGCGTCTCGCCCGTCGACGCCTTGCGGATCTGCACCGCCTGGATCTGATCCGGCGTCTTGGCGATGGTCCGGTCGATCGTCAGCTCGGTGCCGGGTCCGGCGGGCCACCGGTCGAGTTTGGCCTGGCTGCCGTCGGTGCCGATGACGTACAGGTCGAGGTCCCAGTCGTACTTCTGGTCGCTCGGCCCATAGCTGCAGGTCATCACGATCCGGGTCTTGCCATCGGCCTGGAGGACCTTGAAACTCGCGGTCACCGGATTCGGTGTGATCGGTTCCATACTGCGTTCGGCCACAACCTGCTCGGGGCTCGGCCTATCCACCGCGGTGACCGCGGTGACCACCGGAACCGCGATGGCCACCGCCGCGGCGGCCCCCGCGATCGCGGCACCTACGGTCGCCCACCGACTACGCCGCCTGCGCCTCTCGGCCGCGTCCGCGAGTCGGGGCAGCAGCTGAGCGGGGGGATCCGCCTCGCCCGCAGTCTTTTCCGGCGGCTCGATCATGGCGAACGCGGTGTCGGGATCGACCATGGAGAGCAGACCCGGGAGTCCGGCGAGATCGGCTACCGCCGCCCGGCAAACCGGGCAGCCCGCCAGATGCTCTTCGTACTCCCGCCGTTCGGCGCGGGACAGGGAGCCGAGAATGTACGGTGCATCCCACGTCGAGTAGTCGTCGGCGATGTCCGTCATTGATTCGTCACCCCCATCTCCTGTAATGCCAGCCGTAGCGCCCGCATGCCGTAGTGCATGCGAGATTTCACCGTGCCCGCCGGGATAGCTAGTTCCTCGGCGATCTGGTGGGTGGAAAGGCCTCGATAGTAGGCACGCACGATCACCTCGCGATGGTCGCCGCTGAGTCTGCTCAACGCGTCCGCGACCAGCCAGCCGTCCAGGGCTCGATCGGACTGATCCGGTGCGGCCTGTTCCGGCGGATTGTCGGTGCGGAATTCGCGCCGATTGCGGGCGCTACGGTGCTCATCCACGGCGAGATTGCGCGCGACCGTGAACAGCCACGCCCGTGCCGATGTCGTCGATTGATCGAGCACGTTCGGGCGCTGCCACGCCCGCAACAACGTCTCTTGCACGATGTCCTCGGCCCGACCTGGATCGCGGACCAAACCGAGCGTGTACCGCCATAGCACCGAAGCATGTTCCTGATACAGAACCCGCATGAGCTCGGCTTGTTCGTCGGGCATTAGTCACCTCCCGCTCATCCCACGAGTCAGGAGGGCTAAAAGGTTCAATGCGCGCCGACACGTCAATTGCGTTCTAGTTCGATCGGGTGCGTGGCGAGCAGGGATAGGGGCAGTGGCTGGCGGCGGAGTACGTGGGCCCACAGGTCGGGGCGGCCGGTGCTGATCGGATCCGAGGGCAACGCCGACAGCACGATCCAATCGTTGTTCTGCAGTTCGCCTTCGAGTTGGCCGAAAGTCCAGCCCGCATAGCCCGCGAAGATCCGCAGTCCCTCGATCCGCGGGGTGATCTGGTCCGGGTCCGCGTCGAGATCGACGAGCACCACGCGGCCATCGATGCGACGCAGTCCACGAACGCCCGTGATCGACGCGCCGACCCTGATGGTGCCGAGACACAGCGCTGCGTCCCGCTTGACCGGTCCGCCGATGAAGAGCGTGCGCGGCGGTGCGGCCGCCTCGGACCAGCGCGGAAGCACGTCGTGCACCGCGGTATCGCTCGGGCGGTTGAGTACGACGCCGAGGCTGCCTGCCTCGTTGTGTTCGATGATGTATACGACGGTGCGCCGGAAGGTCGGCTCGACCAGTTCAGTCGCCGACACCAACAGGGTGCCTGCGCGAACCACCTGCTCGCCCTGCCGGAAGTCGCGTCGCCTGCGGTCACCGTGTCCGCCGCGAGTCTTCCGATCGTCCGGGTCATCTCCGCGTGCCACTCCGACATCATCGCACTGGCGCGGGCGGTTCGTCGGTCAAGCGGCGTGGCGGATTCCCGAGCCGAGCGCGAATGGGACCCCGACACGCCGAAAACAGACCGGTTAGGGTATGGCCATGGAACGGCCCGAGGTCCTGCTCGACAACGCTGAAACTGTGTACGACTTCTATCGAGACCACCGGCAGAACAGGCTCACGGCTTGGGGTGCCTACGCCATTCTCGGGCGTCGATACCATCCGCGCGTCACCTACGCCGACGGTGCACGAAAGCTGCTGCACCAGGTGATTCGCCAGGGCAGGCCATTGCTTGTCGCGCTCAATCACCTCTCCGAATCCGACCCGTACACCGTTGCCGCCGCGGCCTGGCGCAGCGAATTGCGTTCGGTGATCGGGCGAGTCCGGGTGCTGGCCAAAGACGAGCTCTTCCTCGAGCCCGATCAGCGCCGCAAGATCGACATGATGGGCGGGATCCCGGTATTCCGCGGTAAGGACCACGGCCTGCGGGCAGTGAATGCGGCGGGGCAGCGGATGATGGATATCTGCGCGCAGCGGCTGGCCGACGGTGACGGCATCGCGGTTTTCCCGGAGGGCACCTGCAACGAGGTCGACCACACCGAGGTGCAGCCGGTAGGCAGCGGGATCGGGCACATCGCATTCCGCGCGATGAAGCTGGGGGCGAAGCCGGTTCTGGTCAGCATGGGTTTGAGCTATGGGCCGCGACTCGATGCGAGCGTGCCGGTCACCAAGGAGGAGGCCAAGGCGGCCAGCTTCTATTTCGGGGCGCCGATCACCGAGTTGCCGACCAAACCCGCGGAAATAGCCCGACTGGTACGCACCGACCTACAGCAGGCGCTCGACGGAGCCGTCGCCGCGTACTGACCTACAGCGGCAGGCCGAGCTTCTCGCGCGCCCACTGCGGAACCATCGCGATGTACTCCGGCCGCGACTCGACGACGTGACGCACCATCGGGCACATCGGCAGAATGCCGAAACCCTCCTGACGTGAGTCGTTCAATGCCGCGTGCACCAGCACCCGGCCGCATCCCCGGCCTTCGTGCCTCTGGTCGATTTCGGTATTGACGAAGGCGCGTTCGGCGCCGGTGTCCTGATATTCGGCGTAGCCAGCGATGGCACCGTCGACGTAGATCTCGAAGCGTTCCAGCGCGTAGTTATTGCGGACCTCAGTCGACATGGCTCGACGCTACTCCGGTGGGCGCGGATCGTTGTGCACCGCAATACCAATCGCGCCTCGACTTGTCCGCGCGTCCCCGGCTGACCAGAATGCTCATGGTCGCGTCGAATACCGCGATGGGCCCGGCGGAGGTACGAAAAATGACGAGGACGCCAGGTTTTCCGCGAGCACTTGTCACGCTCGCGACCGCGAGCCTGATCAGCGGCTCGATCGTGACGGGTTGGGCCGAGGCCGCACCCGCGGCATCCTTCGGCGCCTGCCCGGACGCGTCGGTGACCGAGGGGCGTGGTGTGCAGTGCGCGGTGGTCTCAGTCCCGATGAATTACGCCGACCCTCGAGGTGCGCGCATCGAACTCACCGTCAGCCGGATCGCCGCGGCAGGGGAGCGTCGCGGCGTCATCGTCGCGAACCCGGGCGGACCCGGCGCGGATGCCCTCGACTACTGGGCCCGTCGGATCGATGCGATGCCCGCCGAGCTCAACGAGCATTACGACCGGGTCGCGGTGCAGCCGCGCGGACTGCGCTGGGCCACGCCGCTGCAATGCGATTCTCGAACGCCGAGTGCGGCATCGAAATCCGCTGAGGGCGAGAAAGTGTCGCTGGGCGGCGGTAATCGCGACGTTCTCGAGAAGGCCTGCGATGCGGCGCAGCCCGGCTACCTAGACACCATCACCACCGAGAGCACCGCGCGCGATCTGGATGAGGTGCGCGCCGCGCTCGGTGTGGATCGGATCAGTTATCTCGGGACCTCCTACGGCACCTATCTCGGCGCGGTGTACGCGTCGTTGTTCCCGAGCCGGGTGGATCGAATGGTGTTGGACTCCAACGTCAATCCCGATTGGGTGTGGACCGAGGAATTCGCGCAACAGCAGGTCGCGGGCAAGCAGCGCCTCGACGATCTGTTCGCCTGGATCGCCGAACACAACGGCGACTACGGACTCGGTGATACCGCGCTGCAGGTTTACCAGAACTGGGTGCGGCTGGTCGCCGACCAAGGCGGCGGCTGGTACGCCAACCTGACTCCGCCACCCGCGAGCGTCGCCGACCTGCCCGGCGCGCTGCCCGAACCGTTCGCCGAAATCGCCCGCGATGGTTTCAACGACAGTGTGGAACAGGCGGGCAAGGTGCAGAATCTGGTGCGCCTGCTGGTCACCGGCGGCGGGTCGGCACAGGTGCCGCTGGTCGGTGCGACCGCGGTTGCCACCTACACCCGCACCTTCTGGCCGATCTTCGCCAGGGCGATGGCCGAGGCCAATATCGATCCGAAGAATGTCCGCCAGCTGCTCGCCATCGAGGGCGCGACCAGCACCGATCCCACCGGCCGCTTCGTCTTCTCCGCCATCACCTGCAATGAGAACAATGTGCCCGGCCGTTCCGAACTGATCGGCTCGGCCATCGCCACCATCGCCACCGGCGGCAATGCCATGGACGCCCGCGCCGATCTGGTTCGCTCCGGAACCGCATGCGGCAGTTGGAAACCGGTGACCAAGCCGGTCCCGATCACCGGAATGGGTTTGCACACCCGGCCCCTGCTGCTGCAGAGCCGCTGGGATGCGCTGACCGCCTACGCGGGCGGACCGGCCATGGCATCGGCGCTCGGCGGATCACTGATCACGGTCGAGGGCGGCGACCACGGCGCATTCGGGCGCGGCAACACCGCCGTCGACGACGCCGTGATGACCTATTTGCGCACCGGTCAGGTCACCATCGACCACGCCGAGCAGGCACCGTTGCGGTAGACATGGTGATGAGCTCCGCAGGTCCCTCAGGTAGGTGCGCCTCAGGCGACAATCACGCTGAGTCCCCGGCGGTGTTCGGGCATTTCAGCGATCCAACTAGAGCTACGCCAGCGGTGACGGCAGGGCTTCGCCGGTCTCCAGCAAGGTCTTGAGGCTCGACAAGATGCTCGGCCAACCGCCGCTGATTCCGGCCAGGACGGCACTGCCGGGTTCGAAGCCGTCGTGGATGACGGTCAGTTTCACGGTTTCGCCCTCGGGTTCGAGTTCGAAGGTGACCTTCGAGCGGGGCTCGCGGGCCCAGGCCGCCACGTCTTCCGGGTTCATGTCGAAGGTGGTGGCGAAGGCGGGGTCGAAGGTGTGCCAACTGTAGGAGAGCCGGGTGTACGGATCCGACTCCAGGACAACCTGTTCCGGGTCCTTGCTGGTCCAATCGCGTTGGTGCCACACCATTTCCGAGCCGGGCCGCCAATCGGTGTCGAAGCTGGCGCCCCAGTAGCGGTTGGTGAAGGCCGGGTCGGTCAGGGCCTGCCAGAGCCGCTCCGGCGTCGTCTTGATGTAGGTGGTGTAGACGAATGCGTTCTCGCTCACGGTTTTTGCCTCCAATGCATGTTTGAGGTCGGCCAGCGTGTGGACGCGGGCGCGGTGGTAGCGGGTGATCCACCGCTCGGCGATGGCGTTGATGGGCTCGGCATTGAGGTAGTGCAGTTTTTCGCGGCCGCTACGGCACGTGGTGATCAAGTTGGCGGCCTCCAGGATCGCGAGGTGCTTGCTCACCGATTGACGGGCCATATCCAGTTCGGCGCACAGTTCGCGCAGGGTCTGGCCGTTGCGCGCGTTGAGGCTGTCGAGCAGTCTTCTGCGGCTCGGATCGGCCAGCGCTCGGAACACCTCGTCCATATCACCTTCTTCGATATATGCAGCCGCCCGGCTGCGTATTTCTACCTTAGGCAGCCATTTGGATGCATGTCAACGAGGGTGCAGCCAAGAAATAGCATTGTCATGGCGAGATGTAGTAGATATGCTATGAGTCATCCCGATCTCACAACGGGAGGATGAGATGACCTTGGGTGACGGCGTCGCGCTCGACGTCGAGAAATTGCGGATGCGCTACGGCACGACCGACGTCCTGCACGACGTGACGTTTCAAGCCCGGCCGGGCGAAGTGCTGGTGCTCCTCGGCCCGAATGGTGCGGGCAAAACCACCACCATCGAAATTCTGGAAGGTTTCCGCATGCGTTCCGCAGGGCGCGTCGAGGTACTCGGCGTGGATCCGGCGCACGGCAACGAAGCCTGGCGGGCGCGACTGGGCGTCGTCCTGCAATCGTGGCGCGACCACGCCAAATGGCGTGTGCACGAGCTACTTTCACACCTAGGCTCCTATTACGCGCCGTACGGCACGGATAGGATCCGCAGGCCCTGGGACACAGACGAACTCATTGCCGCCGTCGGACTCACCGAGCAGGCGAACAGCAAGATCGGATCGCTTTCGGGCGGGCAACGTCGTCGCATGGATGTCGCGATCGGCATCGTCGGCCGCCCCGAACTGCTGTTCCTCGACGAACCGACCGCGGGCTTCGACCCACAGGCCCGCCGCGAATTCCATGATCTGGTCCATCACCTCGCCGACGACCGGACCACCATCCTGCTCACCACCCACGATCTCGACGAGGCCGAGAAGCTCGCCGACCGGATCATGATCCTGGCGGGTGGGCGAATCATCGCCGACGGCTCGGCCGACGAACTGTCGCGCCGTATCGCGGGCGAGGCCGAAATCCGTTGGACCCACGATGGACAACGGTTCGTGCACACCACCGCCGAGTCGACCGAGTTCGTCTACGAACTGTTCAAGCAGCACGGCGACGAGATCGGCGAGCTCGAAGTGCGCCGCGCTTCACTGGAGGACACGTATATGGCGCTGGTGCGGCAATACGAGTCCGGTCGCCTCGAAACCGAGGTCCATTCACTGGAGGAGGTCGCGCGATGAATCCGATCGATGCCGCCGTGCGGGCCGGAGCCCGGCGCGGTCTGATCGAAATACGGCAATCGCTCACCAATGTGCAGGATCTGTGGGGGATGCTCTTCTGGCCGGTCGTCATGGTCGTCGTGCTGTTCTTCATGCGCGATGCGACCTTCGAGACGAGTGGCTTCGCCCTCGGTTCGCTGGCTCTGCCGAGCATTCTCGGCATGCTCGTCGCCTTCAACGGCATGTTCGGCATTGCCCAGATGCTGACCCTGGAACGCGAAGACGGAACCCTGTTGCGCGCCAAGGCGACTCCGAACGGCATGGTCGGCTATCTGATCGGCAAGATCGTCACGACCGCGGGCTGGGTGATCATCCCTTTCGTGATCGTGCTGATTCCGGGGCTGTTCCTGGTCGACGGCACGGCAATGGGCAGCGTCGGTTCCTGGCTGGGCCTGATCGGCGTCGTCGCACTCGGCATGCTCGCGACGATGCCGGCCGGTGCGGTGCTCGGATCACTGTTCAGCAACCCGCGCAATATCGGCTTCCTCTCGCTGCCGATCATGGGCATCGTCGCGATCTCCGGCATTTTCTACCCGATCACCTCGATGCCGGGCTGGCTGCAGGGCATCGCGCAGGTATTTCCGGTCTACTGGGTCGGGCTCGGCATGCGCTCGGCGATGCTGCCGGGCGATGCGGTCGCCATCGAACTCGGCCATTCCTGGCGGCATTGGGAAACGGTTGCCGTGCTCGGTGTCTGGGCGGTGGCCGGGCTGCTGCTCGCACCGATCGTGCTGCGTAGGATGGCACGTCGCGAGTCCGGGTCGAACGTGGCGGCGCGCCGCGAGAAGGCGATACAGCGTGCCTACTGAGGTCATTTACAACCGCATCGCCATGTTGCGGGCCGAGCGCGGTATCTCCCGGCGGGAGCTTGCCGAAGCGCTCGGCGTGCATTATCAGACGATCGGTTACCTCGAACGCGGCGAATACAGCCCGAGCCTGCATCTCGCATTGCGGATCGCGGCGTATTTCGAGGTCGCGGTGGAGGTGATCTTCTCGACCATCCCATTCCCGCGCCTCGGCTCCGTCGATTCGGCGCGTGCCGCAGGGGACTGAGACTTACCGCTTGGCGAACAACTGATACACCGGAACCGGCTGGCCCGCCTCCTCACTGGCCGCGATCGCGCGCCGCCACAGGCCCTGTACCGCGTGCGACAGGGTCGCGTCGACGCCGACCTCCTCACTGGCATCGATGATGTGCTGCGCCCCGGCATCCATCATCTTCAGACTGGCCAGCGTGCCCCAGCCGCCCACCTTCGCGGCAGCTGCGAAATCCTCGATGAAATACGGGTACGCGCCGGCCGCACGCAGCGCGAAGGGCACGAACTGATCGATGCTGTGACCGGACTTCTCGATCACCGCGAGCGCCTGATCGAAGGCGAGCATCCAGGGATGGAAAATGATCAAACCGGCCTGGTAGAAGATCTGGGCGAGACCGTCATCCACACCGAGGTATTCCTGTGGACTCAGCGGACGCAGAAGTTCGGCGTGCGCGTCGAAGACCTCTTTCGGACCGCTGTAGAAGATGAACGAGGCCGGATGGGCGATATTGTCGCCCGCGGACATGACGCCGCCGGAAATGAATTCCGCACCGTGCGAGCGCACCCACTCGGCACCCTTGCGTGCCTTCTCCGGTGAATCCGAGGACAGATTCACGATCACCTTGTCCGGCAAATGGTCGGTGGCCTGGCCCAATACGTCGTACATGGCGGCGTAGTGGGTGAGGCTGAGCACGGTCACCGCATTCGCGTCCAGCGCCTCGGCGACCGTGGCGGCTCGCTTCGCGCCGAGTTCGACCATCGCGTCGACCTTTTCGGTGCTGCGATTCCAGACCGTCACCTCGATACCGGCATCCAGGAAGGCCCGGACCATGGCCCGGCCCATCGGACCCAGGCCGACGATGGAAACGGAGCCAGCGGTGGTCTGCTCGGACATGTTGTGTCCCTTCGATTCTCGTTGCGATTGCTGGTCGACTGACCCTTTCGAGCGACCTGCGAACTGTCGCTGCGGTCAGATACCCATGGTCGTTGTCGCAGGTAGCGTGGGGAAGACCGAACGTTCAGGTGTGGTTGCTTACCTCGAGGTTCGAATTCAGCTCAGAAGGAGTGCGGTGGGCATGAGTAGTGACGCGGATCACGATGTATGCGGCATGTCGGTGGCGATCGACGTCGTCGGCGGCAAATGGAAACTGCACCTGATGTGGGTGCTCGCTGCGGGTCCGCAGCGTTTCGGTCGGATCCGCAAGCTGCTCACCGGCGTCAGCGAGAAGGTGCTCGCGGAGAATCTGCGTCATCTGGAGGCCAGCGGCGTGGTGCACCGCGAGGTTTTCCCCGAAGTCCCTCCGCGCGTCGAATACTCGCTCACGCCGCTCGGCGAAGAACTCGAAATCGCCCTGCGCCCGCTCGAAGCCTGGGGCGATAAGCACCGCGACGAGTTGCTCGGCAATCTGCTCGCCGCGGCGGGCTGATGCCGAGGGACAGCGGCGCGAACCATTGCCCGCGCCGCGCACGAATTCCTGGGCGAGAACGTGCGTGGCCGAAACCCGATGTAGTTGGGCGCGAGGCCGAGTGCTCGCGCAGGTCAATTTCGCAGGTTGTCGGTAGCTATTCGCTCCCCGATATGAATGAGCAACCGTGCCGCATCGGCGATGGAGCGGGCGGGGTCGGGCTCCAGATCGGCCAGCGCGTAGCAGGCGGTGAAGCCCGCCGTCCGTATCTCCTCGAGCGTCAACTGCGTTCGGCCGACAGCCGCCACCACCGGGACGCCCGCCTTGCGCGCGACCTCGCAGACGCCGACCGGGGCCTTGCCGTACAGGCTCTGGGTATCGAGGGCCCCCTCGCCGGTGACGACCAGGGTGGCTCCGTCGAGAAGTCTCGGGAAATCAAGGAGATCGAGCACGACCTCGATGCCGCTGCGAACCTGCGCGCCGAGCACCGCTAGCGCGCCGAATCCGGTGCCGCCCGCCGCGCCCGCGCCGGGGGTCTGCGTGAATTCCGGTGCGACTACGGCGGCCCAATTCGTCAGTGCTGCTTCGAGAATCGATAGGTCCGACGGCGTCGCACCCTTCTGCGGCGCATACATCGCGACCGCGCCGGTCGTGCCGAGCAGCGGGTTGTCGACATCGCAGGCCAGGGTGAAGTTCGCCGTCGCGATCCGCGGATGCAATCCGGTGCGGTCCAATCGCGCGGCACGCGCCAAAGTCGCTCCGCCTGTGGATAATTCAGTGCCGTCGACATCGAGGATTCGCGCGCCGAGCGCCTGCAGCATGCCCGCCCCACCGTCGGTGGAGGCGCTGCCGCCCAAGCCCAGGACGATATCGGTTACCCCTCGATCCAGCGCATGGGCGATGACGACACCAAGCCCATAGGTGTGCGCTCCGAGCGGATCGGGTTGTCCCCCTGGAAGTTTCGTCAGTCCGACCGCTGCCGCCAATTCGATCACGGCCGTGGTTCCGTGCACCGCATAGGGGGCGGTGTCCGCTACGCCGGTCGGCCCGGGCGCATCGACCTCGATCCGTTCCCAGCCCGCGGCCACGAATGAGTCGACGGTTCCTTCACCGCCGTCGGCGACCGGCACCTGCCGGATCTCCGCATCCGGACGGGCGCACGTGATGCCTGCGGCCAAGGCGGCCGCGACCTCGGGTGCGGTCAGCGAGCCCTTGAATTTGTCCGGGGCGAGCACCACCCGGGGCGCGGATGTCATCCCCACATTCTCGGTGGTGGTTCCGAAGGGCGCACGTTGCGCGGTGATTTCCGCCGTCCTGGCGGAATCGGCGGTTTGTGGGCCAAGACCCGGCGGTGCGGTGCGGTGCGGAAGATTTCGCGGTAGGCCAGCACGGTGTAGACCTCCCAGCGTTCGGCATCCGGGCGGGACGAGATCGGCTCGCGAGCGGCCGCGTCGATTGATCGCGACATCACAGGTTGTGAGCAGGCGTTAGTGGGTGTCAAAAAGAATAGAGAGCAGTGCTCTTGACGTGAAGTGAGTCGGCGTGGAACACTGATCTCAACAGAGAGCAGTGCTCACAAAGGAGTAGGAAATGAACGCCAGCACCCGCTACCTCGGCCCCGCCGGCATGGACCCGATCATGAACAAGATTGCCAACTGGCTGCCTCGCCTCGGTATCAGCGTTATGGGGTCGCGGCTGTTGGCTGTGCGCGGACGTAAGAGTGGCGAGTGGCGCACCACCATGGTCAATTTGATGACCGATGCCGATGGCACGCGCTACCTGGTCGCGCCGCGCGGCCATACCCAGTGGGTGCGGAACCTGCGTGTCGCGGGCAATGGTGAACTGCGGCTGGGTCGCAAGGTCGAGGCATTCACCGCGACCGAAGTGGCTGATGCCGACAAGGTGCCGCTGCTGCGCCTCTACCTGCAGAAGTGGGGCTGGGAGGTCGGCAAATTCTTCGAGGGTGTCACCAAGGACGCCACCGACGCCGAGCTGGCCGAGATTGCCCCGGGCTTCCCGGTCTTCCGACTCGCCTGATGCGACAAGCCGATCCGATCCTTTCGAGCGACCCGCGAGCAGTCGTTAGCGGTGGATAAGGAATTCGATGGCCGCGGCATAGCCGTGAATCCCCATCCCGGCCACCACCGCGGTGGCGATGGGGGAGATGTAGGAGTGATGCCGGAACTCCTCGCGCGCATGCACATTGCTGATGTGCACCTCCACGACCGGGAGTTCCGGAATCACCAGCGCATCACGCAGCGCGACCGAAGTGTGCGTGAGCCCACCGGGATTGATGACAATGCCCGATTCGACGCCGCGCGCCCGGTGGATCCGATCGATGAGCGCTCCTTCGGAATTCGACTGGAACGCGTCGATCTCGCGGCCGTACCGGGCGGCGGTCTGTCGGCACAATGCGACGACATCGTCGAGCGTGGCCGACCCGTAGACCTCCGGCTGGCGGGTGCCGAGCATATTGAGGTTCGGGCCGTTGAGAACCAGGATCGGGCCAGGTGTCGACATGGCTTAGACCCTAGCTCGCGTGTTCAGAGCCCCTGCGGACCTTCCGATCGCAGGTCGTCCACCTTCCGCATGGCGGTGCGCAACTCCTCGAGCCAGGCCTCGGCATGCTTGCCCGCCAACTTGACCGTCCACGCCAGCGCATCCGCGCGCGAGCGCGCCACACCGGAATCGACGAGCGTGTCGAGCACCTTGCGCTCCGGCTGCCGCAACCGCGTCATTACCGGAACCGCCAAGTGGGTGAACATTATTCGTTCGCCGTCCACCGAGACGCCCCAGGCGACACTGCGTCCGTAGCGGCGCTGGGCCTCGTTCGCGATCTGCATACGGGCCGGCCTGGTGGTCTCGCGGAAGCGGGCGACGGCGCCCTCTTTCGTCGCGGCGGGGACCTCCTCGGCGGGGGCGTCTTTTTCCGATTTTTCCGATACCGGGGCCGGGAGCTCACCGATAACCACGATCTCGTCCCGGTCGATTTCGATGATGGGCGGCCCGGCGAACCAGTCGCTCGGCAATCGTCCAGCGAACCAGTCCGGAGCGTCCGCGGGATCCGGTAGATCGGCTTGCTGCCAGCCGCCCGGTCGCCCGAAGCCCCGTCCGCGATGCTCATGCCTCATTGGGATTCACCTACTTACTGTGGTGCCTATATTTCATTGATTACAAGATTACGTCGCAAGACGCAGTCGTGGTTCCGCTCTGTGCGAACGGTTTCGGTCAACGGGCGTGCGGGTACGCCAGATAAAGGTGTGTGCTGGTGAACGAGGCCCTGCGCGATCGAAACACGGATGCGGTACGCCGAAACGCCGACGAGGGCCGTTTTCTGACAAGTTCGTGTTCCGACCGGTACGGTTGCGGCGCCGGATGTCGCAACGGGACCGGAGAACGTCCATGATCGACCTACCGAAGCGCGGGTTTCGGGCACGATCGGAGATACTGAGCATGGGTAGCCTCCGTCCGGCGCGGCACGGTGGGCAGCTAATTTCAGGTACGGTGGTCTTGTTACTGGAGTGACAAGAGTAAAGAGTGGGCGACATGGATGTGTGGGGATCCCGCCGCCGTCGCGTCCGGGGCGCAATCGCACTCTCGGGGGTGGTGGCGCTGGCTATCGCAATCGGTGCGTGTGGTTCGGATGCGAAGCGCAATGAAGCCGAGTATGTCGTCGATCGCTTCACCCAACTGCTCGATGAGCAGAACTACGCCAAGGCCTCGGAGCTCACCTCTTATCCCACGGCCGCGTCCGCAACGCTGAAACAAATGTTCGCCGGATTGCAGCCGGGCAAGGTCGACTACCAGAAAACCCAATTCATCGACCTGGACCGCGAGGCGGGCCTGTTCAGCATGGATGTCGCCTGGAACTTCGGCGAGAACAAGACCTGGAAATACAGCCTGCAGGGCAATGTGCGGAAGTTGGCGATCGGCTGGCGCATCTCCTGGGATCCCGCCGTCGTCATGCCGCAACTCGACCACAACCGCACGGTCCGGCTCGTGCGCACCACGCCGACCCCGCCGCCGCGGGTCAAGGACATCGTCGGCGACGCGTTGATGACCGAGCAGGTCATCAACGTGATCAAACTCGATCCCGCCAAAACGACCGATCCGGTGGCCTCGACCAATGCGCTGGCCAAGGCCATCGAACCGGTCGCGCCGCTGATCACCGGACCGTCGCTGATGCAGCAGCTATCCACCGCGCAGGGCAAGCCGATCACCGCGGTCACTCTGCGCGAACCCGATTTCGCGATTCTGGAATCGGCGTTGGCTCGGGTGCCCGGCGTGGTCATGGAAAAGCAGCCGCGGCTGATCTCCGCCGACCGCAGGACCTGGTCGCCGATGTTGGACGCGCTACAGAAGGTATGGCAGGACAGCCAGGACCAGCACTCCGGTTGGGGTGTGCAGATTTTCGAACAGGACGGACGTTTCGTCGGCCAGATCGCCGGTTACCAGGGACCGCCCGGCCCGGATATCGCGGCCACCATGGATCAGCGCCTGCAGCGCGCCGCCGAGGACGCGGTGGTGAGCGTCGCGACGCCCGCCTCGATCGTGGCGATCCAGCCCTCCAGCGGTTCGGTCGTGGCGGTCGCGCAGAATACCCAGGCCAGCGAGCACGGTCCGGTAGCGTTCACCGGGCTCTATCCGGTCGGCACCAATATCGATCTATTCCGCAATGTCGCCGCGGTATCGAAGAACAAGGCACCGCAGGACGTCTCGGTGCAGGATGCGGCCGAAGCCGCGCCGAATCTGGGCGTCGGCGTCGATTACAAGGTGCCGGGATTGGACGAGGTGACCGGCCGGGTCGCGGTCGCGGGGCGCAGTGCCGAGCAGGTACGCCAGGGCGGTGGTACGGATGCGGTGCTGGCCAGCCCATTCGGCATGGCGATCGCAGCGGCCGCCATCGCGCGCGGGCAGGTGCCGCCGCCGATGATCGAGGCCGGACACCCGAGTACCACGGACGCGCAGGTCCCCGAGATGTCTCCCCAACTCACCGAGCGGCTGCGTGCGATGTTGCGCGACGGCGCGGCCCGACCGGAATTCGCGCCACTGCGGCCGTACCGCGATGTCATCGGATTCATGGCCACCGCGGGCAATGACGCATGGCTCATCGCGAATGCGGGGGATCTGGCGCTGGCGATCCACATCAACGACGCCGACAGCGGCGATGCGACCGCGCGGATGGCAGCCAGGTTGTTCCAATCGCTGGCCCATCCGGAACCGTGATCAATTGATGGCCCGCACGGCCGCGCGCCAGCCGAGCAGGAACAGGGCGAGCACACATGCCGCGACCATGATGAAACTGAATGCCGTGCCCTGACCGCTGATCACGCGCAGCACCATGCCGCCGCAGAGTGTGCCGAGCCAGACCAGAACTCCGGTCGACCACACGGTGGTTCCGTCGAATTGCGCAGCCTGCTCCTTTACCCGGCTGGCCACGACCACCGCGACGACCCAACCGACCGCGAGTCCGATCGCGAACGGCCACACCGTCTTCAGCAGTCCGGTGAGTACCGCCTCCTCATGGCTGCGCCGCCCGATCGCGCAGAACAGGATCACCAGCAGTGCGTCCACCACCAACGGCACCAGTTTTCTCACGCGGCCAGCGTAGTACTGTCCGCATCCGTCGCTGGGACACGAGGGCGCCTACTCGACCACAGCGGAGCGAGCCGTACGAGTGACCGTTGGCGGTCTGTCTCGCATTCGAGTTATCGAAGCGCATGCGACGAAGGCGCGAGTCTCGACGGCTCGGACTCGAGACACCAAGGGGCCATGTCACAACCGGCGCTGTTCGAATTCCTTCTCGAATTCGGCATCGTCGGCCTGCGGGGTGCGGAAGAGGAAGGCCATGACGATCCAGCCGATGATCGCGACCAGGACGAAGCTCACCAGGCGGTAGACGAAGGCGGCGGCGACGGCCTGGGAGGCGGGCAGGGCCGCACCGGCGGTGAGGCCGTAGATGAGCGTCGCGTCGACGTAGACGATGCCGCCGGGCGCGAACGGGATCGAGCCGACGGCCTTACCCGCGGTGAAGGCGATCAGCAGCCCGGCCAGCTTCGGATCAGCACCGACCGCGTAGCAAGCGGCTCCCAGACTGGCCACATCGGCGAAGCGGTGCACCAGAGCCCACCCCGCGACCATGGCTCCGTCGCGCTTGCCGAGATCCACCGACTCCAGCTGCGAGAGCATATCGGCGATCTTGTTCATGCCCTGCTTGACGGGGCGTTTGCGGATCCGGTTGAGCAGTGCGAGACCGCGGCGCAGCACGGCCTCCAGCGCGCCGCGATTCTTCGAAAGGTGGTTGCCCGCCCACACCAGCGCGACCACACCGGCCAACGACAATATGAGTTTGAACGGCCCGACCTGGTCGCCGACCAGCAGCGCACCACCGACACCGAGCAGTGCGAGTCCAGCGGTCGCGATCACCCCGGACATCACCAACTGCCAGGAGGCGACGATCGGATTCGCACCCCATCGGCGGGTTTGGCGGTAGGTGAAGGCGGTGGAGAACACCTGTCCGGCAGGCAGCGTCACCGACATGGCGGTGGCGCCGTACACCACGGCGACGGATTTGTGCTGACGCACCTCGACGCCGCCGGCATGCAGCAGTTGTTTCTGAACCCGGCTGAATCCGCTCATCGACAGTGCCTGCATCCAGATACAGGCCGCGACCCAGCCCCAGTGAATTTCGGTGAGCTTATTCCAGGAATCGTGCAACCGTGGCCAGAGGTAGTAGCCCTCGCCGATCAACAATGCCAGCAGGGCGATGCCTGCGACCCATTTGAGCCACCAGAATTTGCTCCGGCGACCACGTTTCGGCGATCTATCGGGGTCGTCGGACGGCTGCGGCGCAGGATCGCCGGCTAGTTCCCCGTTGCCCGTCACCCGGTCAGCCTAACGACCCAGCTGTGCCGCGGTATGCATCGACCTGCGGAGCCAGTATTAATTGGCGCGGCCTTCGGTGGTTACGCACGCTGCCTCCTCCGGTCCCGACCGCTAGTGACTGCTTGCGGGTCGCTCGAAAAATCCAGCTCGCACCGTGGCCCCATCCTTCGGCCAGGCCAACCTGGTCTTTCGGCGTCGCCCGCGCAGCTGGACTTCCTCGCCCGTCAGCCAAAAGTCCTGCTCACTTTCGTCGGCGAAATACAGCGCGCTGCCCGAGGCGAGCACGCGGCCGGGTTGATCCTTGGCGAGTTCGGTCAGGCGTGACGCCTCGTTCACCGGATCGCCGATCACGGTGTATTCGAAACGGTTTGCGGCGCCGATATTTCCGGCGACAGCCAGGCCCGCCGAGACTCCGATACCGATATCGAGTCCGGGCACCTCGCGCAGGGCTTCGCGCAGTTCGCGGGCGGCGGCCAGGGCCGCGGTCGGCGCGTCCGGGCGGTCCAGCGGTGCGCCGAAAATCGCCAGCGCGGCATCGCCGACGAACTTATTGACGAAGCCGTGGTGTCGATCGATGACGTCGACCACGATCCGGAAGAACTCGTTGAGCAGGCTGACCACCTCGGTCGGCGGTCGCTCCGCGGCGGTTGCGGTGGAGCCGACCATATCGACGAACAACACGGCAACGAATCGGGTCTCGCCGCCGAGTTCGGTCCCGTAGTCGAGTGCCCGCTGCGCCACCTCCTCGCCGACATGCTGGCCGAAGAGTTCCTGCAGCTGGCGGCGCTTGGCGGCCTCTTCCATCATGCGGTTGAAGCCGACCTGCAGCAGTCCGATCTCGCTGCCGTCGAACACCTCCACCTGCACGTCGCGGGCGCCCTCCTGCACCCGGTCGATGGCCTGGCTGAGCTGGCGGATCGGGTCGGAGATGCTGGACCCGGTCAGCATCGACAGCGCCAGCGCCTGCATGATCACCACGCCGCACAGCAGCAGAATCGAAATGGCCAGCGACTGCGCGGAGAACTTCACATCCGAGGAGATCTGGGTGACGCACAGCAGCACGATGGCGATGGTGGGCGCGAAGGTGCCCATACCCCAGGTCATCCCCATCCTGGTGCCGACGCCTGGGGTCAGCGTGTGGTCGAACGAGCCCTCGGTGAGGGCCTGTGCGGCGACCGGGCGCAGAATCCGCTCGCCGAGCATATAGGTGAAACCGAAGACGATCGTCGCGGCCATACATTCGGTGACGATGACCGCCCCCGCCAGCTCCGGCGCGTCCACGATGATGGTCGCCGCAAGAATGGCGCCGCCGACCAGCCACAGCACCAGATGCAGGAAAGCCTGGCGCAGCGGTGCGTGCAGTGCGGCCATCTGTTCTTGGTGGCTCGGCGGCCCACCACGCATCTGCCATCGCATCACCGGACGCAGCATGAGCGCCGAAGCGGCCAGGCTCAGCAAACCACCGGTGGTGAAAACCAGACCGGGAATCAGCAAGCCGGTGCGTCGCGCACCGGCCGCCTCACCCTCGGGAACCGGGAGCCCATATTGGATGAACGCCCACACCAGGACCGCGCCGAAGGCATTGGCCAACAGCATCGATGTCAGGTACAGCGGCCAGCGCGTTCGCATGGTCTGTTTGACCGCTTCCAGGGGCGCTGACACGATGACCAATCTAGCGTTCAGCTCGATCGAGCATGTTCGCGGCGCTCTGCGGCCATTAGGCTCGCGGAGGTGACCGACCAGAAGGTAAGTGCTCTCGGGAAAGCCACTGCTGCGCGGTCGGCTGCTGATTCTGTACACCCGTTCGTCCGGGTTTCCGCCGAGTGGGCGTGGCGGCTGCTGGTGATGTTCGCCGCACTGATCGCGTTCTCGATGGTGGTGCAGAAATTGGCGACGGTGGTGATTCCGCTCGCCATCGGCCTGCTGGCCGCCGCATTGCTGGCGCCGCTGGTGGATTGGCTGCAGCGACTGGGGTTGCCGAGGTCGGTGGGGGTTTTCGTCGCGCTGGTCGGATCACTCGGGGTGGTCGCGGGGATCATGACCTTCGTCGTCGAGCAGTTCATCGAGGGCGTGCCGCAGCTGTCCGACGAAATCACCCACAGCATTCACCAAATCCAGGACTGGCTGATCAACGGTCCGCCGCATCTGAGCGATGAGCAGATCCGCAGTGCGGGCGATACGATCGTCAAGACGATCAGGGAGAATCAGGACAGTCTCACCAGCGGGGCATTGACCACCGCGACGGTGATCGGGCACGTTCTCACCGGCGCGTTCCTGACCCTGTTCATTCTCATTTTCTTCCTGTACGGCGGCGACCAGATCTGGCACTTCGTGACCAGGATCGTGCCGACCCCGCATCGGGAAAAAGTGCGCACCGCAGGGCAACTCGGCTTCGGTACACTGGTCGGATTCGTCCGCGCGACCGTGGTGGTGGCGCTCGTCGACGCCATCGGTATCGGTGCCGGGCTGGCCATTCTCGGGGTGCCGCTGGCATTGCCGTTGGCATCGCTGGTATTCATCAGCGCGTTCATCCCGATTGTCGGTGCGTTCCTCGCGGGGACCATCGCGGTATTCATCGCATTGGTGACCAAGGGCTGGGTGACCGCGGTGATCGTGCTCGGCATCATCATCGCGGTGATGCAGCTGGAAAGCCATGTGCTGCAACCATTGCTGCTCGGGCGGGCGGTGAGCATCCACCCGCTCGCGGTGGTGCTGGCCATAGCCGCGGGCATTGTGCTCGGCGGCATCGCGGGCGGTCTGTTGGCGGTGCCGTTCGTCGCGGTAATGAATACCGCGATTCGGTCGTTGCTTTCGGAAAGTCCGGAGGAGGCTTTCGAGGAACTGCATACCGGCGACGGGGGTCGATTCGCGGTGGAGCCGGATGAACCTGAGCCCGGCCGGTTCGATGTGGATGCGACCCTGACCAGAGAGATGATCCGAAAGGACCGGTCGGATGACTCGGCCGGGGCCGACTGAACTCAAAGCAGCCGAGCTGAGCGCGGCCGATGCGGCGACCGCGCCACTGTGGCGTGCGGTGCAGGCATTGCGGCTGGTCACGCTGCTCTATGCGGTCGGTCAGCAGATCGCCGCGGTGCAGCACTACCGGAATCAACAGCTGAGCTGGGTACTGATCGCGGTGATGGCGGTATGGTCGGGTGCTTCGGCATTCATGTTGTCGCAGTGGCATTTTCCCGACGTGGCGCGGGTGCGGTCGTGGGTGGTGATCGGGGATCACGCGGTGGTGATCGCGCTGATCGCCACGACGCGGTTGGTCGCCGATTACGGCTGGTATCACGAGCATCAGACACTGCCGACCACGCTATGGGTCGCCAATGCCGTTGTGTCCGCCGCGATTCTGCGTGGGCCGCTCGCCGGTGTGCTCTCCGGACTGCTGATAGCGGCGGTGATCGTGACGGTGCGCGAGCAGTGGGGTCAAGATGTGTGGGCCGATGCGACCGCGCCGGTGCTCGTCTCCATCGGGCTGGCCCTCGGACTCGCGGCCGATACCGCGCGTCGGGCGCAGGGGCAGCTGGAACGGGCCGTTCGATTGACCGCGGCGGCCCAGGAGCGGGAGCGCCTGGCTCGTGAGGTGCATGACGGTGTGCTGCAGGTGCTCAGCTATATCAAGCGGCGCGGCAACGAGATCGGCGGCGCCACCGACGAATTGGCGCAGCGGGCGGCGGAACAGGAAGTGGCGCTGCGGGTTTTGCTCTCCGAACAGGGCCGGCACGGTGACACCGGTGGTGCGGATGTCGACCTGCGGCCGCTGCTTACCGTGCATGCGACGCCGTCGGTCTTCGTTTCGACGCCGGGTGAGCCGGTGCGGGTCGGGCGGTGGATGGCGAGGGAGATTGCGGCGGCGGTGGCGAATGCGCTGTCCAACGTCGCGCTGCATGCCGGGCGGGATGCCAAAGCTTATGTGCTGCTGGAGGATACCGGCGATGAGCTGATCGTCAGTGTGCGCGATGACGGCGTCGGAATCGCGCCGGGACGATTGGAAGAGGCGGAAGCCGAGGGGCGCATGGGGGTTTCGCGATCCATCGTCGGTCGCATCGAGACATTGGGGGGAACCGCGGTGTTGCTGACGGAGGAGGCCGGGGGAGTTGGCTTCGGTACGGAGTGGGAGTTTCGGGTGCCCCTGGCCGCCCACCAGCGCGAGCACGGAGGAGGGCCCTGTGACCAGTGATGAAGCAGCCGAGGCGATTTCGGTGATGGTAGTGGACGACCATCCCATGTGGCGTGATGGAGTGTCCCGCGATCTGGCCGAGGCGGGATTCGTGGTTGCCGCGACGGCGGACGGGGTGGGGTCGGCTACACGGCGGGCGGCGGCGGTACGGCCTGCGGTGGTGTTGATGGATATGCAGTTGCCCGACGGAAATGGAGCGCAGGCGACTGCGGAGGTGCTGCGGGTGTCTCCGGAGAGTCGGGTGCTGGTGTTATCGGCATCGGCGGAGCGCGATGATGTGCTCGATGCGATCAAGGCGGGGGCTTCGGGTTATTTGGTGAAGAGTGCGTCGGCTAGCGAGTTGATCGAGGCTGTGCGCGCGACCGCCGCTGGGCAACCGGTATTTACGCCGGGGCTGGCAGGGCTGGTGCTCGGTGAGTATCGACGGATTGCGACCGCACCAGTCGAGCCGGATGAACCGCATCGGCCCGCACTCACCGACCGGGAGACCGAGGTGCTGCGCATGGTGGCGAAAGGATTATCCGCCAAACAGATTGCGTCGCGTCTCGGGCTGAGCCATCGAACAGTGGAGAACCACGTGCAGGCGACTTTGCGGAAGTTGCAGTTGGCCAACCGGGTTGAACTGACCCGCTATGCGATTGAGCAGGGTCTCGAGTAGGTGAGCAACAGTTCTCGAGTAGATGCCTGACGATTTCGGCATCTCGAGGCGCCGACTGCCGCCCGATCATCCTGTATGAGGACCCGAACACGTCGCGGGTGGCGCGTGGGAGTCATTGGCCGTGCCCGGTGTGGCACGGGATGCCCGATGCTGGAACGAGGCGGCTTGTGGTGGACCGGGATGCCCGGCGGCTCCAGTGATGTGTCACCTCGCTCGCCGATACACCAGGTGGTGCGAGGGAAACGGTCTGGGATGCGCCCCGAAATCGGCGGGATCGGGGCGCAGCGGAGCAGGGAATCGGGGATTGCCCTGATGTGTCGGATGGGTTGGGCTCGGTAATCTCGGATTCATGGGTGGCCCCGAATCGGTATCCAACGGTGTCGGCTCCGGTGACACGGTCGGCGATCGTGAGTTGCGCGTTTCCGATGCCGAGCGCGAACATGTCGGTCAACTGCTGCAGCGCGCTGTCGGGCTCGGCATGCTCTCCCTCGGGGAGTTCACCGAGCGAATGGACACCGCGCTGGCCGCCAAGACGCGTGGCGAACTCAATGCCGTACTTGTCGACCTGCCCGGCGTGCGGCTCATCGGTCAGCCCGCGGCACCGCCCTCGACCTTCGTGAACGCTTCGCCCGCCTTCACGAAGCGGATCTCACCGCCGCCCTCGGTGCCGACACAGGTCACCCCGGGGAATGTGATCCGCAGCCGCCTTTCCGGCGTCAATCGCCGTGGTCCATGGCAGGTAGCACCGGCCCTGCATCTGAACAACTGGCTCTCCGGCGTCACGCTCGATTTCACCGAGGCGATCATGTCCACCCAAGTTGTCGAGGTGCACGTCGACGACTATCTCAGCTCACTCACCCTGATCGTCCCCGCCGAGGCCACCGTCGACCTCAACGCCGTCGACCTCATCGGCTCCAGCGTCAACAACAAGGTCCGCACCGGCCCACCCCTCGGCCCCCTACACATGGTCGTGCAAGGTCGAATCCGTTTCGGCTCGATTACCGCCAAACACTCTTTGCGCGCCCAGTGGCGCAAGCTGATGGGGGGTTGATCGTGTGCACAATTGCGTGGTCGCAGCCACCCGGCGGGAGGTAGCCTCGTTGATATGACTGCCGCACAGCACATGGACGAGCCCATCCGGGCCCATTTGGTGCGTGTGCCGACGCCCCCACAGGGCGGCTTCACTGCACGTGATCTGCCCCGCCTGATGGAGGTCGTTGATGCTCGGTTCGAGCTGCTGGATGGTGAGGTCGTCATGATGGCGCCATCCACTTTGTGGCACAACCAGGTCATCAAGATCTTGTGGTTGGCGTTGTCTGGTGTTGCTCCGCGAGTTTTTGTTGTCGCCACCGAGCAAGGCATCGATCTGGGTAATACGGTCCCCGAGCCCGATCTTCTAGTGGTTTCTCGTGGGGTGACGTCGGCCGATTCACTGGCATTCCAGCCCTCGGATGTTCACCTCGCCATCGAGGTCGTCTCTCCCGGAACGAAAACCAAGGACCGAGTGCTTCGTCCCGCGCAGTATGCCGAAGCGGGCATCAAATGCTTCTGGCGCGTGGAGAATGAAGAGAACGCGATCGTGATCTACACGTTCGAGCTGTTACCCGAGGGCGGATACGCGCCGACGGGCGTGCACCGGACCCGGGTGCAGGTCGATCGTCCTTTCCCGATCGATATCGAACTGCCCGAAGTCACCTGGTAGTCAGCATATTTCGGACCGCCGATCGGATCAGGTGTTGACGCCGATGCGGCGAGCGAAGGTTCGCAAGGGAACTCGGCGGTCATGGTCCAGTAGTTCGGAGACGATGTGCCGTGGCAGGGACTGGTATTTGAGCCAATCGGCGCCGCCGACGCGTTCGGCGTCGAGCAGGGCGGCGAGAGCGCGCTTGTGCTGGCCGGTGCGCGTCAGGGCGACGGCCGTATCGGTGAGGTGGCGAGCCCGCGAGGCCTGGGGCAGACCGCAATTCGCTGGCATGTCCCGTGCGGCGGTCAGTGCCTCCGGATAGCGTTCGGAGCTGATATTCACATCGACCGTCTGCATAACTACTTGTGAAGGGCCGAAATAGGTTTCGTAGTCGTGCCGGTCGGCGCCGATGCGCAGCGCGACCTCGCTCGCCGCTTGGACAAGCGACAGGGCCTCGGGAACGTCCTGCGATCGACCGGCCGCGGTAGCGCCCTGCAAAATCAGCGATCCGTACGCGGACAGATGCGCCGGGGTCGGCTCACCCTCGGGCTCCAGATTCGCCGCCGCACGCAGCGCCACCTTGCGCGACTCCTCATAACGGCCCTGCACCAGCAGCTGCCAGGCGACCGAGCCGCGAATGGTGGCCAGCAGCAGCGGATCGTTGCCGAGCTCGGCGGCGGCAAGTGCCTGGCGGATCGCGAAGAACGCCGGATCGGTCTGCCCGAGATGAACCAGGGTACATCCGGTGACCCAATACATCCGGGCGAGTAGTTCATTCGCGGATGCGACCGCGCCGTTGCGGGCGGCGTGCACGGTTGCCCGCAGCTGGATGAGCCCGGTCGGCAGGATCGAGGTGAGCAATTCGTAGTGGCCGGTCCAGTAGGCGCCCCACGCGTAATCGACTGCGCGACTGCCCTCGTCGAGGCCGATCGCATCCTCATCCGGTATCTCACCGAGCAGATCGTCGACCGGGGTCAGTGCGCGCCGGATCGCGACGATACCGGCATCGGGATTGCCGGAGGGGATGCCGTGTCGCTTGCCCACCAGGTCGGAGATGTCGACATCCAATGCGCGCGCGAGTTTTTGCAGACTGGCGATCGAGGCGGTCTGGCGGCCACCCTGTTCCAGTTTGCGCACCAGGTCAACGCTGACACCGGCTTGGTCGGCGAGTTGGCGCTGGGTGAGCGCCTTGCCGCGGAACTGTCGTATCCGCACGCCGATCGACGAATCGTCCATTTAGCCAAGTCCTTTGTTACATCCTTGTTTCAGCGTACGACGTTAAGTGATCGCGCTCACTAGAAGTGGGACATTACGTACGACTCGTTCCCGCTTGGTTGGAATACCTTTGTCTTTCTGCAACTTTGAGAATGCAAAGGGCGGCGGCAATGAATATCATGCCGAAAACCACCGTGCGAGCTCTCCGCGCCGACCGCGCGCGCGAGCCGGGTGTCCAGACTAGTCGATTCGCGCGCCGCACACAGCGCGTGCGCGAACAGCACGGTCCGCTACGCAGAGGGAACTGCCCGGTCTGTGGACGAGGGGAGGCGTAGGCCATGTTCGAGCGCTGTCACTCGCCCCACGAAATCGCGCATATGCTGCGACATCGGTACGGACTGCCGGTCCAGCTGCTGGCCGGTCGCCCGATGATCACCACCGGCTCCATCCTCGGCGCCCTGGTGATGCCACCGGATCTGGGCCGCAAAGTCCTGGCCGCCCTGGACCGGACCTACACGGCCCCGGTGGTCGCCGAACCTGGCGAACGCACCTGGACCTTCCTCGTCGCACCGCCGAGCCCGGCCGTCCCGGTCGAGATCAGCGTGCGCCGCTGCCTGGCCGGCCACTACGTGACCGTCATCCCCCCTGGCCGTCACGTCCTGCTCCCCACCACCGACTCCCCACTCGGCTGGCACTGGGCAGGCGAACCAACCCCCGGCGTCCTGCGCATGCCACCGCGCTCCGCGGTGATCAATGCGGTCTACCAGGTCACTAACATGCGCTCCCACACCCTGTAATCAGCGCCGACCCCCGCCCCGCCACGTCCGGGCGGGGGTTAACGGGCCGGGTGACCCAGCGATCAGTCGTGTTTCACGACTACGTCTGGTCGGAGCAGCGGCTGAGAGTGGTTCCGGCGCAGTGGCCGCCGGTATAGCGCTGCGGAAGAGCTGGCCGCGCGGCTGGAATTCGAGTAGATCCCGGATGAGTACCAGTGGTTTCTACTCATGTTCCGGCGCGCTCGGGAAATCAGCATTGGGGATATGACTACGTCTATCGATCCCGCGCTGATTTCGCGGTTGTCCGGGGAGTTCACTGCGCTGGGCAGGCAGATGGGCATCCTCGGTCGGGATTTGGATCTGTTGCGGGCACAGGTAGTCACGGATTTGGCTGCGGCAGAGCGGGTTTCGAAGGATTCGACCGGATTCGCGGTTCGCGGGGAGTATCCGCTGGGGCCGGTGCCACCCGGCGGCAGCGGTGAGGTCGGGGCCGGAGCCCCGGGAGTGGTCGGTGGCCAGACCGTATGGCCACAAGCTCCCTCAGTCGAGACGACCGGTGGCGCTGGGCATACCACGGACGCGGCGGCCGCATCGACGGCCACGGGGGAGTCGGCGGCTGGTCGGACGTCACAGTCGGGAGCCGCGAATACACCGATGGCTCCGAAAACCGCAGTGATCTCTGGTGGTTCCACTGTGCCCGGGGCGGGTGCGATGCAGTCGGCACCCGTTCCTGGTTGGGTGGGGCGGATTCCGATGCCACCGGTTGCGCCTTCGGGGTGGGCGCGGCCGGTGCCTGGGTATGGACAGTCGGGCGGTATTGGCATGTCCGGATGGGCTGCGGTGCCCGCTGGGGTAGTGGGACCTTCCGGCGTGGGAGGCGGGTTTGTGCCGCCGCGGGCGGCTGGTGGGGCGGCTGCGCCAGGTATGCCGCCGCGGCCGCCGGGGTGGGGTGCGGCGAAGACGCCGTGGTGGCAGCAGGAGGGGATGATCAGTCGGGTGCTGGCGGTCGCCGGGGTGGGGGTGACTCTGATCGGGGTGGTGATGCTTTTGGTGCTTGCGGCGCAGGCTGGGTTCTTCGGGCCGGTGCCGAGAGTGGTCGCGGGGGCGGTCTTCTCGGCAGCACTGGTCGGGGCGGGAGCCAAGGTGTTCGGGCGGGCCGGTGGTCGCGTCGGCGGAATTTCCTTGGCCGCCACCGGTATTGCCGGGGCTTATCTGGACGTGGTTGCGGTTACTGCGATCTACGACTGGCTGCATCCGGTTGTCGGGCTCGCGGTGGCATCAGGTGTTGCGGCAGGTGGGGTCGGGCTCGCGATGCGGTGGCAGTCGCAGCCGCTCGCGGTGCTCGTTGTTGCGGGGGCGGCGTTGTTGTCGCCGTTCGTCACTTCGGAATTGGTGTTGCTCGCATTCCTGATCGTGTTGCAGTTGACATGCGTGCCGGTGCAATTGATTCGCGATTGGCCGTTCTTGCATGTGGTGCGCACTGTGCCCGCGATATTGGCGACGTTGCTCGCGATTACCATTGCCGTCGTTGATGATGCGGCGCAAAGCCGGGTGTATTGGCTGCTCACGGCCGCGGTGGCGATTGCCGCGATCGGATTGGTCGGCGGTTTTCTGGTGGTGCGCAGGCGATCCGACGATATCGTCGCCGCCTTGACTTCCGCACTGTCCATGGTTGCGCTCTTGGCCGCACCCGCGATGTTCGAGCGGCATGCGGCGACCTTGGTCGCGGCGGTCGGTGCGGCGGTGCTACTGGCCGTGGCATCGCTGCACACCTTGCCGAAACTGCGTGAGCTGGTGCGCATTCCGGGTTCGATCGCCTTTGTCGCCATGATCGCAGGCTCATTCGCGCTGCTCGAAGCATGCGTCGGTGTGACGCGAGTGCAGACCCTGCCGATCGCCCTGTTCCTGGCTGCGCTCTGCTATCTGGGTCTGGCCGGACAGCGGCGCTCCCGCATCACCGCCGCCATCGGCGCGGCGTTCACGCTGGCCGGCTCGGTATCGTACTTCACCACCGTGACTCCGGAAGTACTTGCGACACAACGGCTTGCGCACCCGCGCTTGGGTATCGCGACCGCACTGGGTGCCGTCCTCGCGCTCGCGGTCATCGCCGTGGGCATCTGGTGCGCCAGGAGACTCCCCGGTATGACCAAGGGCGGAACCGACGAATCGACGCTGTTCGTCGTCGCGAGCATTGCGGGCCTGTATGCCGTAACCGCCGCCGCGGTCTCGATCGGCGTCGCGACAGGCAGCGCCGACGGCTTCATCGTCGGCCACAGCGCCGCCACGATTCTGTGGATGGCCGCTGCCACCGCCGCACTGTTGTTCGGCCTGCGCAATCTGTCGCGCTCGGCCGCCGTCGCCAAACTGGCCCTCGGCTCCGGACTCCTCGTCACCGCAGCCGCACTGGCCAAACTGTTCCTCTTCGACCTCGCCACCCTCGACGGCCTGGTGCGGGTAACAGCCTTCCTGGTAGTCGGCATCCTCCTGCTGGTGACAGGCACCCGCTACGCCCGCACTTTCGCCGAAGTGCGAGCCGGAGGAGTTCCTATCGCGAACCCTGTGGACCGGCCCTGACGGGCACCACCTGGCGACGCCACCAACGCTGGCTCAACGAACGCGGTTTCCCGCGCACCTCTTGTGCCGTCGCGTCCAGGATTCCACGAGCAGGACTGGCGTGGTCGAGCCCACGCCACGGCCCAGCGGACCACGCACGTCGCGGGTCTCTTCGCCGCACAAGGCCTAGTCGTTCCACAGAATGAATGCGCCACGACCTACGACATCCGCGACGAGAAATGCGACGCCAACCCTGCTCTCGGAAAGTGCTGAAACGAAAGCCGCAGCCGCATAAGGCGTTACTCGCGGTCCCGCCGCCGCAGCAACTCGTTCACACTGACCGTCCGCCCGTCCGCGCTGTGGTGGCGACCTTCGTCGGGCTGGCCGATGCGGCGACGGTTGGACCTCAACTCGGCCATCCAGTTTTCGATGCTGCTGCGGTTCTCGTCCGGCGCATCATCATTCGACGCGCCGGGACGCGGGGGTGCCGCGTGGTGGGTCGGATGGTCCGCAGCCGGGATCGGCGTCGGCTGAACCGGCGGCGGGGGAGGCGTTGGCGTGCCTGTGGGCGGAATCGGACGAGTCGGCTCGGACGCCCCCGAAATCGTCGGAACCGGCCGCGGCCGAATGGGCTCGGGTGCGGGCGGCACAGACGGGCCGAGTGGTGCCGACGGGCCAAGTGGCGCCGGCGGTATCGACGGGCCGAGCGGTGCGGGCGGTGTCGACGGGCCCAGCGGTCTCGACGGGGCGAATGGCGCGCCTTGCGCGGACGGCAAACCTGGCGCCGGTGGTCCGGACGCTCCCCGCCCGGGCGAAGCAGGCCC
The DNA here is from genome assembly GCF_044457245.1 of Nocardia sp. NPDC050630. Lineage (NCBI taxonomy): Bacteria > Bacillati > Actinomycetota > Actinomycetes > Mycobacteriales > Nocardiaceae > Nocardia > Nocardia sp. NPDC050630. The sequence continues at coordinate 370,440 of NZ_JBITGN010000002.1, read as the reverse complement.
GGATGGCGCGGCAGGCGGTCCGGGCGGCGGCGTATGCAACGGCGGATTCGCGCGCGGTCGAGTCGGATCATGCGGCGCGACCGGCCGCGGCGGCGCCGGCGGATCGGCCGGAATCTTCGCGAAATGCTGGGTCGGCGCCCCCGCCTCGATCTCCTCGACCGTGCGCTGCCGCCGCGGTGACCGCGTTCGAGTGGTGGCGTTATCGGTGAGCGCGGGCATCTGCATCGTCACCGGGTCGGTAATCGGCGTGGTCTTGACCAGGTCGACGACCTCGCCCCCGCCGGGACGCTCATCGTCCAGAATCGGTTCGCCCAGCCCGACCTTCTGCTGCACCTTCTTCATCCACGCCGGCGCCCACCAGCAGTCGTCGCCGAGCAGCTTCATGGTGGCCGGGACGAGCAGCATGCGCAGAATCGTGGCGTCGATGAACAGCGCCGCGATCATGCCGTAGGCCAGATACTGCATCATGACCAGATCGGAGAACGCGAATGCGCCGGTCACCACGAGCAGGATGAGCGCGGCGGCGGTGATGATGCGCCCGGTCTGCGCGGTGCCGATACGCACCGCCTCGGTCGTGGAAGCACCCATCGTGCGCGCTTCGACCATGCGCGACAACAGGAATACCTCGTAGTCGGTCGAAAGACCGTAGATAACCGCGATGATCAGCACCAATACCGGCGACATGATCGGCTGTGGCGTGAAATTCAACAGGCTCGCGCCGTGTCCGTCGATGAAGATCCACGTCAAAATACCGAGCGTGGAACCCAATCCGAGCGCGCTCATCAACGCGGCCTTGATCGGTAGCACCAGTGAGCCGAAGGTGAGGAACATCAGCAGCGTAGTGACGAACAGCACCAGCGCGATCATCAGCGGCATCCGGTGCAGCAGCGCGTCGATGCTGTCCTTCTGGATCGCGGGCTGTCCGCCGACGTACATCTGCACGTCGTCCGGAATTTCCAGGGAGCGCAGGTAGTCGATGGTCGGATCCGCATTCTCCGAATCCGCGAGCGTCGCGCTGGTGCGGAAGACTTCCTTGTTTGTATTGGACTGGGCAGGTACGTCGAAAGTGCCGTTCAAGCCGGGTGCCTGCTTGGCCGCGGCCCACAGCTTGCCGACGTCACTGCTGTTGGCGGAGACGAATATGAGCTGGATCGGATCGGACTTGCGTAGCGGGAAGATCGAGTCGAACTTCGCCTGGGCGAGGCGGGTCGCGTTATCCGGCGGCAGGTACCGCTCGTTGATGCCACCGAAGGCCAGATTCTTGACCGGAATGATCAACAGCAGCAACAGGATGCAGATCGGGATCGCGATCTTGAGCGGATGCTGCATCACCCAGCGGGTCGACTTGCCCCAGAAGCCGTTCTCGACTTCCTCGGCGGTCTTGGTCTTGCGGAATCGCTTGAACCCGAGCATATCCACCCGCGCCCCGAGGATGCTGAGCATCGCGGGCAGGATGGTGATAGCGGTCAGCGCGGCCAGCGAAACGGTCGCGATGGAGCCGTAGGCGATCGATTTCAGGAAGCCCTGCGGGAACAGCAGCATGCCGCCGAGGCTGGCGATGATCATGGTCGCGGAGAACACCACGGTGCGCCCTGCGGTCATCACCGAACGGCGCACCGCCGCGCGCTTGTCGTAGCCCTCGGCCAGTTCCTCGCGGAACCGACTCACGATGAACAGGCCGTAGTCGATGGCCAGACCGAGGCCGATCATCGAAACGACCGGCGACACAAACGAGTTGACCTCGGTGAACTCGGTCGCGAACCGCACGATGCCCCACGCGCCGATCACCGTGAGACCACCGACGATCAGCGGCAGCGCCGCCGCGACCACACCGCCGAAGATGAAGAACAGCAGCACCGCGACCGCAGGGATGGCCAGGATCTCCATCCGCTTCTGATCGGCGGCCATCGTGTCGTTCAGCGTGCCCGCCACCGCTTGCAGACCCGCAACCTGCACATCGATACCCGGAATTGCGAAGACATCCTTCACCTTCCGGAAGTTGCGCACCATATCGGTGTCGTTATTGCCCTGGATGGCGATGGAGGCGAAGGTGTACTTCTTATCCTTCGAGCCGAACGTCAACGGTGACGCCGGACCGGTTTCGGTCTGCCAGTAGGCGCCGTTGATCTTGGCGATCTCATCCGGATGTTCGCGCGGCAGCCCGTTGAGGCTGTCGACGATCTTCTGCCGGAATTCGGGATCATCGATCGTCTTACCGTCCGGCGCGGTGTAGAGCACGATCACATCGCTGTTGTGATCACGTCCGAACGCCTCGTCGGACAGCTTGGCCGCCTTGGCCGATTGCGATGTCGGGTCATCCCACCCGCTGGAGCTGAGATGGTCTTCCAAGCCGAGGCCGTAGCCGCCGAGTGCCAAGAGTGCGGCCGCGACAATGCCGATGACGGCGAAACGCAGCCGATAGACCAGATCGCCCCAGCGTGTGAACACTAAGCGACTCCTTGGGCAGGGCGAGAGGTGAGCAGCGCCGACAGCGGCCGGAACGGCTGCAGCCAGGCACCCTCGTCGGGCAGTGAGTCGAGGCTGACCCTGGGCAGTGGTTCACGGAACACGCCCGGGATGTCCTCGAGATCTACGAACTCGAGGGTATCGGATGTTACGGCCCAACTCGCATGCTCACGGAAGCCGAGTATCTGAGCGGGGATTCCGTTGGCGGCCAATCGTTCGAGCGGTTCGCGGAATGCCTGGCCATCGGCGGAGGCGACCATGATGCCAGCCAGCCCTGCGCCGCGACTGCGTAGCTCGATGTGCGCGAGCATATCCGCGTCGACATCGGAGTCCTCATCGATCTTGGGCTTGGCGAATACCGCGTAGCCGACATTGCGCAGCGCCTCCACCCAGGGCCGCACCACATCGGCGGTGCCGGGCGCGATATTGGTGAAGACGGTCGCTTCCGGTTCGACCCGGGTCACGCTGCCGACCGATAATTCGGCGGTGCGCGCGAGCAGCCAGCGGCCCAGTGCGTCGAAGCGCGGTCGATAGGCGGCGGTCGGGCGGCCGCCGAGGATCGCGCCGAGGCCCATATCGAGATTCGGGGCATCCCAGACCAATAGCACTCGACGCACATCCGGCGTAACCGCGCCGATCACCTCGGATCCGGTTCCGTGCACCTCCCCGGCAACATCCACGACCTCGTGGGCCATCTCACCGACACTCATCATCCGATCTTCCCCCATATGAACTCGTTGATGGCGCTTCCGGCGCGATGTGCCTTGCCTTCGAATTTGGTGACAGGCCTTTCGAACCCGATCGGCGCGCTGTCGCGATGTTCGGCGCTGACCCCGCCCGTGGTCTCGTTCAGGCCGATGAGCTGCGGTTCTGCCGCGCCGACTTCGGCGATGAATTCCGCGTAATCGGCGTGGTCGGTCGCGACATGCAATACACCACCGGGGCGCAGGCGATCGGCGATCAATGCGAATGTCGCGGGCTGCAATAGTCGCCGCTTGTGGTGTCGCGCCTTCGGCCAAGGGTCGGGAAAGAAGACCCGCACGCCCGTGAGCGACTGTTCAGCAATCATGTTTTCCAACACATCGACGGCATCCCCGCGCAGCAGCCGAATGTTGTCGATCCGCTCGCGCTCTATGCGTTGCACCAGTTGTGCGAGACCGGGCTGATAGACCTCGATGCCGATGAGATTCAGATGCGGTTCCGCCTGCGCCATCGCGGCAGTGGCGGTTCCTGTCCCACAACCGATCTCGATGACGAGCGGGGCGTCGCGGCCGAACCAGGCGGCGGCGTCGAGTGGCTCGTCGGCCACGTCGCGGCCGATCTTCGGCCAGGTGCGATCCCAGGATTGCTGCTGGGTCGCGGTGAGTGCGCCCCGGCGCGAGCGGAAGCTCGTCACTCGGGGGTACAGGCGTGAGCCCGAGCCTTTTCGGGATCCCCGGTCCGCCGGAGCCGCAGCTGTGGACGGCGGTCCGGGAACTGACTCGGCAGTGTGGTTCGCGGCGTCGTTCACGCGCTCCATTGTCCAGCATCGCAGGATGCGGGCAGCAAGCGGTCGTAGCGGATCGCTTGCGGGCATCCGAGACGAACGGTTATGCGGCGCGTACGCGGGGGATTCGAGTCTCGGGCTCGGTCTCTTGACGCAGCGGCTTGCCCAGCGCCACCTTGACCGCGGTGCCGAGCATTTCCCACAGCCCGCGCACGCCGGTCGGCGAGGCGGCGACCGACCACACCGTGCTGTCGCCGACATCGTGCACCGGTTTTCCGGCGAGCCGATCGCTGAGCCAGTCCAGGCTGATGGGGGTGGCCAGCGGAAGTAGCGAGAAATGCTCGCTGAGCCGGTCGCGCACATAGGTGACCTGGGCGCCGCCGCGGCGATACCGCTCGACCTGGCCGTCGACGCCGTCCATATGGATGATCTGGTCGTGTACCGGCTGCACCACCAGCAGCGGGCAGGTCGGCGTGGAGTGACCGAGGCGCAGCTCATCGAGCATGGCCTGCATTTCGGGTGCGGCGAGCACCTCGGCCAGCGGTCGGCTCAGATGGTGGCCGACATCTCTATTGATGAGCCCGAGCACCGCCGCGACCGGTGTGGACCGTTCGGCGCGTGCGATGAGCCGGTGTCCCTCGGCATCGCATTCGCTGTCGAAGACCGCGGCCAGTGCCGGATAGAGCCTGCGCAGCGCGGCGACCACGATCGCGGGCAATCCGGCGTAGTGCCCGCCGTTGAGGCGGGTGAAGACCTGGCCGGGATCGCCGACCGGTGCGCCGAGCACAGCGCCGACGATATCGAGCTCCGGTGCGTAGGTCGGGGCCATCTCGACCAACCACGAACTGGCCATGCCGCCACCGGAATAACCCCAGACCGCGATCCGGGTATCGGGATGCAGACCCAGCGGCGCGAAGCGCAGCGCCGCGCGGATTCCGTCGAGTCCGCGGTAACCGGGCTCGCGTGGCGCGCCGAAATTACCGTGCGGGCCCTCGTGGTCGGCAATGCTCACCGCCCAACCCCGGCGCAGTGCGTTGGCCACCAGCATCCATTCGAGTTGGGTGACCGAGCCGAGTGCGTGCGAACCGCGACGCAGTGCATAAGAGGGGGAACATCGCTCGGTGACCGCGTCCATGGCGGTCTGGAAGGCCAGCAGCGGACGGTCCTCGTCCGGATCTGCGTCGAGCGGCAGGAGCACCGTGGTGACCGCCGCCTCCGGCATACCGTGCATATCGCAGCTGCGGTAGAGCAGCTGCCAGGCCGAGACCTGCTGCGGCACAACACCGAACAGTGCGAGCTCGACGCGACGGCTGCGCAGGATGGTCCCGGCCGGACGAGCCGCGAAGCCTTTGGGTGGTCGGAGGAAGGGATCGCTACTGGGTAGCAGCGGCTTCCTAGCGCCGGACGCATCCGGCTCAGCACCGATGACATCGACGGTCACGGCAACCTCCTCATCGAGACCAGCGGAACGCATTCCGCCTGGTCGGCTTGCCGCCTTCGAAAAGCGAAGTTGCGCACCGACTATGGTGCCGACCATCCCGCCAGATTAAGTGACCATCGCATCTGTGGGAACCCCGAGGTAGAGGACGTGCCCCCGCACTAGACTGCGCCCATGAGTAGACCGACTGTGTTCATCACCGGTGCGGCGGCGGGTATCGGCCGGGCCACGGCCCTACTTTTCGCTGCACAGGGGTATCACGTCGGTGCATACGATATTGATGAGGTGGGGCTGACCAGGCTCGCGGCCGACATCCACGCCACCGACGGCAGTGTACGCACTGGGGTGTTGGATGTGACGAACGACACTCACTGGACCGAGCGTCTGGCGGAGTTCAACGGTGACGAGAACCGGCTCGACATCCTCATCAACAATGCTGGCATTCTGCGCGCTGGTCCGTTCGAATCGATCGAGCTGGCCACGCACCAAACGATCATCGATGTCAATCTCGGCGGGGTGATAGCGGGTACGCATGCGGCGTTCAGCTATCTGCGCGATACGCCCGGAGCTCAGGTGGTGAATCTGTGCTCGGCATCGGCAATCTACGGTCAGCCGGAACTCGCCAGCTACGGCGCGACCAAGTCCGCGGTCAAAAGCCTCACCGAGGCACTGGATCTCGAGTGGGGGCGCCACGATATCCGAGTGATCGCGGTGTGGCCGCTGTTCGTGTCCACCGCCATGGTGGACGGGATGGCGACCGGCACGATGAAGTCGCTCGGCGTGCGTCTGAGCGCCGAGGATGTCGCACAAGGGATTTGGGATGCGACCCACAAGCGCGGACGGCTGCCGCGCGTGCACTATGAAATCGGCACGCAGGCAAAAGTACTGGCGGCCGCCGCGAAATACGCGCCGAACTGGGCGGTGCGGACCGCGAACAAATACTTCAGCGGCAGCTGACCCTTTCCAGCGACCGGCAGGCCGTCGCCAGCGGCCCGTCGGCGCGGTATGTCTGCAAGAATGACGCACCGAAAAGGGGGTGTGCAGCTTTGCCGACAGCCACCGAATCCGACGGGCCCCGGATCCGACCGGGCGGACCCGCACGGGAACTGGACCAACTCGACCATCTGCTCGCGGCGCTGCGCTCGGGTGCGGATCCGCGGATCGTGGGCCAGGTAGGGACTGCTATCGCACGGTGGCGTCGGCCGCCGCGCATTCAGGTGACCGGGCGCGCGCATACCGGACGGACCACGGTGCTGCATGCGCTGGCGTTGATGTCGGCGGTGGAGACGGCGCCGATCGACGAACCGGGCGTGGCCGATCCTGAACTCGACGCCGACATCATCGTCTACGTCCTCTCCGGCGCGCCGCAGCCCGCGGACCGGCGGATTCTGTCGGAATTGCCGCCGGAGCGAACGGTCGCGGTCTTGAACAAGGCCGATGCGATCGGGTCGAGATGGGGTGATGCGGTCGTCGCCGCCGAGCAGTACAGCGGTCGCTTGGGCACCGTCACGCTGCCGGTGGTCGCCTCGCTTGCGGTGCGGACCAGGGCGGGTGCGGTGAGCGAGGCCGATATGGTCACGCTGCGCCGCCTGGCCGAGACCGCGGATCCGGCGCTCACGCTCTCGCCCGACCTGTTCGTCGCGGCATCGGCGGGACCCGATGTCGCCGAGCGCGAAGAACTGCTGCAGCGCTGGGATCTGTACGGCCTGACCTGCGCGCTGTCCGCGCTGCGCCGGGACCCGGAACTCGGTCCGCACGCACTGCTGCAGATCATGCACGCGGCGAGCGGTATTGATCCACTGCACCGCCTACTGCACCGCCGTTACGAACAGGTCTGCGCTCTGCGCGGCGGCGAACTCCTCGACGAACTGACCCGCCTCGCGGCCCGCGCCGTGCCCGCCGACGGCGCGAAGACCCGGGACATGCTGGAGGACTACCTCTTCGGCGATGACGCCCGCTGGCTCGGCCTCTGCGCAGGCCTCGCCTATCCGGAGGTCGCCCATTTGGCCGCCGGATACCGCGCACCCGCCCCGTCCGATGCCGACGACGCCCTCGCCCGCGCCGACCGCTGGCGCGCCGTTGTCTCCAGCGATATGTCCCCCGCCGCTCGCCGCGCCGCCCTCCGCGTCCACAACGGGTACATCCGGCTATGGGAACGGATGAGCAGTGCCGGACTCTGAACAACCGGATTCCGTACGCACGGATCCGTCAGCCTCCGGACAAGATCCGGCGTCGACTGTCGAGCCGCGGTCGCTGACTCCGGAGATCGAGGCGGTCATCGCGCGGTGGAATCCGCAGGGGATGGCACTCCTGCGGGCGGTGCGGGGGACGGGAGTGGCGTCGGCGGTCACTTTGATCGGGCCCGATGACGCCAATACGAGCCTGTTGCGCACCGAGTTGGCTCGGTTCGAGCCGCGCATCCCGCTTTCGGATCCGGTGCCCGATGCGAGCGCCGTGGTGGAGACCACCTCGCCCTCGGGTAATGCGCCGTCGGCGGTCGCGCTCATGCTGTTGGACGCGGGTAGTGCCCTCGGCGCGGACGCCCTGCATGTGGTGCAGCGCCTGCGCGCCGACGGAACCAGGATCCTGCTCGCCATGAACGGCATCCACGCCTACCAGGATTGGCGTGCGGTGCAGGCGCACAATCTCGACCTGCTCGCCGCGCAGGGCATCGACGACCTGGAGATCGTGCCGGTATCGGCGCGGCTCGCGGTGGCGGGCCGGTCGGCCGGAGATGCGGGCCTCATCGATCGGTCCGGTCTCGGTGCACTGCATGCCGAACTCGCGGCGGCCACGGCCAGCGCCGAATCCGATGACCGGGTCGCCGCCGTCACCACGCGCGTGCTGACCGATACCCGCCGACGGGTCGCCGAACAGGTCGCGGTGCTGCGTTCCGGCGCGGAACCGATCAAGTGGCGCGAAGAACGCGCCGTACTGCTCGCCGGCCGCGACGGCGGCCGCGCCACCGCCATGTCCACCCTGCGCAGCCAATTGCATCTGGCAAGGGTGGATCTGATGACCGAGGTCGGGGCCAGGGTGCGCGCATTGCACGCTGCGGCCAGGGGTGAACTCGACCGGCTGCGCCGCGCCGAATTCGGTGGCTATCCCGAACGGTTACAGCAGGCCGTCAACGAGCTGACCAATGCCGTGGACGGAACCATCGACCACCGGCTGTCCGAGCTCACCGATCGCGTCGGCGCAGTGCCGGAACACGACCGCGACACGCCACCGCGTTGGCGCGATCCGGCCCCGCGTGTCGGCCCGGATCCGGAGCCGAGACATCGGGGTGTCGAAGATCACCTCATGATCGCGCTCGGCGCCTCCGCCGGCGTTGGCATCGGCCGCCTACTGGTCGCCCCGTTCTCGCTTGTGCAGGCCCTCGATTTCGCGACCGTACCGGTGACGCTGCTGCTCGGAGCGGGTGCGGCGGCTTGGGTGGTGCGCGCCCGCGGCCAGGTCGCCGACCGCGCGCACCTCCGTCAATGGGTAGCGGACGCGCTGGTGAATGTGAAGGCCCAGTTGGAGCAGCGGGTCGCCACCGCACTGGTGGAATCGGAGACCGCGCTATCGGAGCGCGTCATGCGCGCGAGCACCGAGCGAATCGTCGAAATCGACCGTCAGGTGGCCGAATTGGAGGCCAGACTGCGCCGCGCCGCGGCCGAGCAACCAGGACAGCTGGCCGCCTGCGAACGCGATATCGCCATCCTCGATTGGTATCGCAGTTCTTTTGATTAGGTAACTTAGTGGGTACTCCTGCAGGAACCCGATTCCGTACTGGTCGTCACATCGCGTTAACCTCTTAAGCAGGAACCTGGGCGTCCGCTTCGTCCTTGTACGCGGTGCAGCCATGACGCGCTTTCGACTGGTCGTAGCGGGTGCCTTCCCGCCAACGGTGGCGCTCGGTGTGTTCGCGCTGGTCATGGGCCTTGCCGTAGCGACTGCTCGCAGGTCGCTCGAAATGGTCAGCCCAGGCGGCTACACCGTGAACCGCCCATCTCAGGAGAGTTTTCATGACCTCAGCGACCATTCCTGGTCTTCGCGATTCCGACGGCAAGCAGCCGACCGAGCACAGCGAACTACTCGCCTGGGTACAGGACGTCGCAGAGCTCACCCAGCCAGAGCGAGTGGTCTGGGCGGACGGTTCCGACGAAGAGTGGGATCGGCTGACCACCCAACTCGTTGCTGCGGGCACCTTCAAGAAGCTCAACGAGCACAAGAAGCCGAACTCCTTCCTCGCCCTCTCCGACCCCTCCGATGTTGCGCGTGTCGAATCCCGCACCTACATCTGTTCGAAGACCGAGGCCGACGCGGGCCCGACCAACAACTGGGTCGACCCCAACGAGATGCGCGCCACCATGACCGAGCTGTACCGAGGCTCGATGAAGGGCCGCACCATGTACGTGGTGCCGTTCTGCATGGGCCCGCTCGGTGCCGAGGACCCCAAGCTGGGCGTGGAGATCACCGACTCCGAGTACGTCGTGGTCTCGATGCGCGTGATGACCCGCATGGGCGCCGCCGCGCTGGAGAAGCTCGGCACCGACAAGCCGTTCGTGAAGGCACTGCACTCCGTCGGCGCGCCGCTGGCCGAGGGTGAGGCCGATGTGCCGTGGCCGTGCAACGACACCAAGTACATCACCCACTTCCCCGAGGACCGCGAGATCTGGAGCTACGGCTCCGGCTACGGCGGCAACGCGCTGCTCGGCAAGAAGTGCTACTCCCTACGCATCGCCTCGGCAATGGCCCACGACGAGGGCTGGCTGGCCGAGCACATGCTGATCCTCAAGCTGATCTCCCCTGAGAACAAGGCGTACTACATCGCCGCGGCCTTCCCGAGCGCCTGCGGTAAGACCAACCTCGCGATGATCCAGCCGACGGTTCCCGGCTGGCGCGCGGAGACCCTCGGCGATGACATCGCCTGGATGCGTTTCGGCAAGGACGGCCGCCTCTATGCGGTGAACCCCGAATACGGCTTCTTCGGTGTCGCACCGGGCACGAACTACAGCTCCAACCCGAACGCCATGGCCACAATGGAGGCGGGCAACACCGTCTACACCAACGTCGCGCTGACCGACCACAATGACGTCTGGTGGGAGGGCCTGGAGGGCGAGCCCGATCACCTGATCGACTGGAAGGGTAACGACTGGTACCTGCGGGAGACCGAAACCCTTGCCGCGCACCCGAACTCGCGCTACTGCACGCCGATGTCGCAGTGCCCGATCCTGGCTCCCGAATGGGACGACCCGCAGGGTGTGCCGATCTCGGCCATTCTGTTCGGCGGCCGCCGCAAGACCACGGTCCCGTTGGTGACCGAATCCTTCGACTGGCAGCACGGCGTCTTCATGGGCGCGACCCTGTCGTCGGAGCAAACCGCCGCCGCCGAGGGCAAGGTCGGCACCGTGCGCCGCGACCCGATGGCGATGCTGCCGTTCATCGGCTACCACGTCGGTGACTACCTGAACCACTGGATCAATGTCGGCAAGAACGCCGATGCGAACAAGCTGCCGAAGATCTTCTACGTCAACTGGTTCCGTCGCGGTGACGACGGCCGGTTCCTGTGGCCCGGATTCGGTGAGAACTCCCGCGTGCTGGAGTGGATCGTCGGCCGCATCGAGGGTTCGGCGCAGGCCGAGCCGACCGCGATCGGCAATGTGCCCACCGCTGGCCAGTTGGACCTCGACGGTCTGAATGTCAACCCCGCCGATGTCGACGAGGCACTCGCCGTGGATGCCGACGAATGGCGCAAGGAGATCCCGCTCATCGAGGAGTGGTTCGAGTTCGTCGGCGACAAGCTGCCTTCGGGCGTGCGCGACGAGTTCGAGGCGCTGAAGGAGCGCTTGGGCTCTGTTTAATTGCAGCGCCTGCGGCGCTGCGTGTTCGCGGCCCCCTAGTGTCTCGCATCCGAGCGGCCGAGACTCGCGCCTTCGGCGCATGCGCTTCGGCCACTCGGATGCGAGACGGGCCGCGAACGGTCGCTCGTAAGACTCGCTCCGTGGTGGCTGAGTTGTGGTGAAACTAGCGGACTTCGTCGTATGTGCTTCGGTCGCTCGGCCGTGATACGGGCCGCGAGCGGGTCGTTGGTAAGGCTCGCTGCGTAGTGGCTGAGTTGTGGTGAAACTAGCGGACTTCGTCGTATGTGCTTCGGTCGCTCGGCCGTGATACGGGCCGCGAGCGGGTCGTTGGTAAGGCTCG
>NZ_JBITGN010000002.1:193116-358763 GCF_044457245.1 Nocardia sp. NPDC050630 | reverse complement strand
TGTGGTGAAACTTGTGGGCTTCGTCGTGTGCGCTTCGGCGGTTCGGCCGTGAGTCGGGCTGTGAGCGGGTCGCTGGTAAGTCCGGCTGCGTAGTGGCTGAGTTGTGGTGAAACTTGTGGGCTTCGTCGTGTGCGCTTCGGCGGTTCGGCCGTGAGTCGGGCTGTGAGCGGGTCGCTGGTAAGTCCGGCTGCGTAGTGGCCGAGTTGTGGTGAAACTCGCGGACTTCGGCACATGCGCTTTGGTCGCTCTGCGGCGAACGGTCGCTCGTGGGACTCGGTCCGTGGGGGCCGAGTAGTGGCGAACTCGTGGCACCGCTCGCACCATCTTTCACGATGGTGCGGGCGGTTTCGTTTGTGGCGGAGGTCTATTCGGCGAAGGGGGCGCGGCCGATCAGTTGACGGAAGCCCGCGGTGCGCATGAGCCATCGAGTGCGTCCGTCCGGCACCGCGGACGCCTCGTTCGTCAGCGCTTCCGTCATGTGCTTTTTGAAGTTGTGTCGCGGATGGCGGCGCAGCAGTTCCTCGACCCAGCTCGGATCGAGATCGGACATTCGAGCTCCGAACACGTCCACGGCCGCACCGGCGGATACCAAGCCGAGATCGTCGACCGTATCGGCGACCCCGATGGTGAGATGCGCGGCGATCGCGGCGCCGACCGTCTCCGCCTGCTCCGGTGTCGCACCTGCGCCGAGGACGAATCCGACGGCGCGCTCCGCCCCGGCAACCGCGAAACACCTTCCGGGCGTGGGATGTTCGAGCTGCAAATCGTGTAGCAGGCAGGAGACGTAGGCCAACTCGTCGTCGTATTTCGTGCCGTCGAATTCAGCGAGCGCGCGCCCGAAGAAATAGCTCCGATACGAGTGCTCCAACACGTGCACCGAAAGGCATTCCCGTGCTTCCTCTTCGGCGGCCTCGGCCAGCTTCGAATCGGGCAGTCGGAGTTCCGCGAAATCCAGTCGCCCGCTCCCGCTTCTCCCCAGTGCCAACGCGGCCTGCCCGGCAACGAGCCGGGGCACGCCCGCAACGAGCTTGGCAGTCAGCTGCCTCCGCTGACTACTGGAAAGCGCCCCACCGGTACGCCTCGCCCATTCCCAATCCATCCCCACAGGCGCACCCACGCCGATCTCCTTCTCCTCGAACACGTCTCGCTCTCAGTGAAGCCCCCCAGCTTCCTACTAACCAGTGACACAAATGCCACTAACCCTCGGATTCCCGCCAATCTGGCTCCCACCCAGCCAAAAGTTCGCAATGGACAGGTGATCACGTGGAAACGGCGGTCCATACTCCGCGCCGACCAATTCCCAGAACCGGCGCACCACCACCCGGTTCGGACCCGACGACTCCAGCCAACAACCCCTTCGATCACCCGACGGTGCTGTTGCAGCAGACAACCAACACCCAGGCCACACCAGCGGACCCCGCTGATTCGGTGTCACGCACGCTTTGGCGCGCCGCGCACCAATTCGCCGAGCAATCCATGCGCGGGCGTGCGAAAACAAGCGCGGCGCAAACAACTACAGCGAGCCAAGGCGGACCGGACCAGACAGGCGCCGCACCCAGACCAGACCAGTGAGCGCACGCTGGAGCCGCGGACGCCAGGGCGCACCAAGTAACCCGCCCGGCCGTCTCGCACACCCTATGAGCCTCGCGCACAAGCAGCGACCATCGCGCAGAACATATACCTTCTGCGCGATAGTCATTGGATCTGCGACAGCACTCCCCTACACCAGGTCAGGGAGGTCGGCGAGCAGGCCGCAGAGCGATGGGCAGGCCAGACCAGCAGCCACCCAAGCCGCAGCCGATCACCCCTCGAGCCCAAGCTAGAAGCCTCCGCCACCATTTCCATCTGATCTTGATCGGTCAGCGGAAGTCGGGGGCGTGATCTTGTGCCCACTGGGTGAAGGTGTGGGCGGGGCGGTGGGTGATGTCTTCGATGATGGTGGATACCTGGGGTGGGTTGGTTACTCCCGCCTTCCATCCGGCGAGGACGGCCTCCACGCCGATCTCGGGCATGCTCTTGCCCAACTCAACGCGGGCCTGCTCCTCGGAAATGAGCTCGAAGGCGATTTCGCGATCGATGGCTGCGCCGATCTGCTGTACTTGCTCGCGCAGCGTCAGTGACTCGGGGCCCCAAACGGTGTAGGCCCGGCCTTCATGACCGGGTTCGGTCAGCGCGGTGACCGCGAGTGCCGCCAAATCCTTCTCATGGATGGGTGCGGTGCGGGCATCGGGATACGGCAGCCGGACGACACCCTCGTCACGGATGGAATGCTGCCACCACCACAATGCGTTCGTGGCGAACATCCCGGGGCGGATGAAGGTCCATGCCAGACCGGATTTCTCGATGGCGGCCTCGATGACGCTGTGCATCAAGGCAATTGGATTGTCCGACGCATTGCTCTGCAGCACGGCGCCCGACGACAGGAACACCACGTGCCGTACCCCGGCGGCCTCGGCAGCCGCCACGAAACCGTCGATTCCCTCGGGCTTGGCGTAGAGGAATACGTGCTGCGCGCCTTCGAGTGCGGCGGGCAGCGTTTCGGGCTGCTCTAGATCGGCCGCGACGACCTCCGTCCCCGGCGGGAAACCCGCGGTGCTGGGTTCGCGGCTCGTGGAGCGAACTTGTTCCCCTCTCGAAATCAGACCCGCCACCACATGGCGACCGACATTGCCGCTAGCTCCGAAAACGACTGTGACCATGGCGGCAGCGTAGGCCGAAGGCTTACCAGTGGTAAGGACATACCTTCAGGTAAGCTCCAGAAATGGCGGTAGGTTCGCAGGTCCAGCCCACTACCTGGCAGGGCATGAGTGACGCATTCAACAGCGAGTGTCCGGCGCGCGAGGTGCTCGACCACATCACGAGCCGCTGGGGCATGCTGATCCTCACCGCGTTGACCGATGGGCCACAACGGTTCTCGCAGCTGCACACCAAAATCGGTGGCATCAGCGAGAAGATGCTGTCGCAGACATTGCGCACACTCGGGCGCGACGGGTTGATCACTCGCACCGTCGAACCCACCACGCCGCCGCGGGTCAGCTACGAACTCACCGAACTCGGCCGAGGGCTTACCGAGTCGCTGCATCAGTTCCTCGGTTGGATCCGTGAGCACACAGCCGAAGTCATGTCCGCCCAGCGCCGCCACGACCGCCAGCGGATCGGCCCCACAACATAGAGCCGCCCCATTGAAACGCTCCACCTATGCCGCGATGAATCCGGGAGGAAGCTCGCCAGTGCTGTCCCAGCAAAGGCGTCGTATAGCCTTCGGCTACCGACACAGGGTGCGCGCTAGCCCGAGACTGTGGTTCAGGCCAAGGGGCGGGCATCTGATCAGCATGCTCAGTTGGGTGGCAGGGATTCCGGTGATGCTCGGATACGTGCCAGACTCGCAGGTGTGAAGCAGGTAGTCGCGCTGGCGCTGGACGGCGTCATGACCTATGACCTGGCTTGTGCGGTGCAGGCATTTCGCCACGGTCCGGGCAAGACCGGGGAGCCGGTGGGGTTCGAGATGCGGACCTGCGGTATGCGGCCGGGGTCGGTGTGGACGCCGAATGGTTTCGACCTCCGGGTCGATGAGGGGCTAGAGGCACTGACGAGCGCCGACATAGTGGTGGTTCCGGGCATCGCCCTGCCCACATTGCCGCCGGCTTACGAGGTACTCGACGCGCTCCGGTCCGCATCGGCGCGGGGCGCGACCATGGTGAGCATTTGCGTCGGCGCATTCGTCCTGGCGCGGGCCGGACTCCTGGACGGGCGGCCCGCCACCACCCATTGGGCGTATTGCGATGAATTCGCTGCGCTGTTCCCATCGGTCAAGCTCGATCCCGCCGCACTATATGTGGACGACGGCGATGTGCTCACCTCGGCGGGATTGTCCGCGGGAATGGATCTGTGTCTGCATATCGTGCGTCGTGAACTGGGCGCGGGTGTGGCGGCCGAGCTGGCCCGCTGGAATGTGACACCACCGCACCGGGAGGGTGGTCAGGCGCAATACATTCCGGATGCTCTTGGCGGCAATGACTTCCCTGGGGTCTTAGCCGCGACCATGGCCTGGGCGGCGGCGAATCCGGCCGCGGCACCGGATGTTTCAGCGCTTGCTGGACATGCGCTGATGAGCGAGCGCACCTTCATCCGTCGATTCAAAGCCGAGGTGGGCACGACGCCGCGGCGCTGGTTGGAGGCACAGCGCACGATGCGTGCCAGAGAGTTGCTGGAAACCACCGAACTGCCCGTCGAAGTTGTTGCGGCACAGTCCGGATTCGGCAGCGTCACCGCGCTGCGGGTGCATTTGCGCGCCGCTACCGGGACGACGCCCGCGGGTTATCGCCGGTCGCTGCGCCGCTAGCGGATCTTGTCGGCGCCTGAGCGTACCGTGCGGTATTGATCGGCGGATGTTCTCGGATTGCCGGATCCGCAGCTGCCGGTGCGCTACCGTTGATTTGCCCGGACATGGTTCGTATTGCGGCATGACATGCCCCACGGGGGCTTATGTGTTCTCCGTCCCCATGACCGAACGTTTCGATCGCCAACTATTAACTGTATGACTTGGATCGACTGAACTACTTCCCTTCGACCGGCGAATCCGCGTACCAGCGGCCAGCAATGAGATCGACGCATGAGAGGTGGTTGGAGCATGACCGATCTGGAAATCGGCCGGTTGGCGTCACAGGTCACCGGTACCGACCCGGTGACCGCGAGCACCCCGCTGCGGCGCGCTGCCGGACGTTTGCAAGAGGCGCTGCCATCTGGTTGGCAAGTCGAAATCGTCGACGCCGGTGCGCCGAGCATCGTCGACGCACCGGACCGTCAGCCGGTAGTCCGGGTGGTTATGTCGGGGGCTTGACTACCCTGTCCACCCCATCGGCATGAGCAGGGACTTCTGCTCGCAGAATGCGTCCAGACCCTCCGGTCCGTTCTCTCGGCCGAGGCCGGAGTTCTTGTACCCGCCGAACGGCGAACTCGGGTCGAACGCATACCAATTGATCGCGTAGGTTCCGGTGCGCACCCGGGCCGCGATTTCCGCGCCGTGCTCGATATCCGCGGTCCAGACCGACCCGGCCAGGCCGTATACCGAATCATTCGCGATGGCCACCGCTTCGTCCTCGGTCTCGTATGGGATGACCGACAGGACCGGGCCGAAGATCTCCTCCTGCGCGATCGTCGACTTGTTGTCGACATCGGCGAAGATGGTCGGCTCGACGAACCAGCCGCGGTCCAGATCCGCCGGGCGACCGCCGCCGAGCACCAGCCGCGCGCCCTCTTCCTCGCCCTTGGCGATATAGCCCTCGACACGGTCGCGCTGACGTTCGGAGATCAGGGGGCCGAAGGTCGTCGCCGGATCGGTGGGATCACCGGTCTTCAGCGTCTTCACGTGCTCGACCAGCGCGTCCAGTATCTCGTCGTAGCGGCTGCGCGGCGCGAGAATGCGGGTCTGCGCGACGCAACCCTGTCCGCTATTCATCAGGCCGGAGAACGCGAGCACCGGAATGTTGGCGATATCCATATCCGGCAACAGGATTGCCGCCGATTTGCCGCCGAGCTCGAGCGACACGCTCTTGAGCTGTCCGGTCGCGATCGCGCCGATCTTGCGGCCGACCGCGGTGCTGCCGGTGAAGGTGACCTTGTCGACGCCCGGATGCGAGACCAGATACTCCGCCGCATCCGCCTCGGCGGGCAGAATCGACAGCACGCCCTCGGGCAGGCCCGCCTCGGTGAAGATTTCCCCGATCTTATTGGCGGTCAACGGAGTCAGCGGTGCGGGCTTGAGCACCACCGTGCATCCGGCGAGCAATGCGGGCGCGAGCTTATTGGCCGCGAGGAACAGCGGGACATTCCATGCCGTGACGGCCGCGACCACCCCGCGCGGCTCCCGCGAGACCCGCGCGGTGCCGAACAAGCCGGTGCGGGTCTCGTTCCAGGGGAAGGATTCGCCCAGTCCGGCGTACGCGTCGAGCGCGGCCACCGCCGGAATCTGGTTGAGCGTCATGGCGATCATCTGCGGTGCGCCCATTTCGGCGGTGAGCGTGGCCAGCAGATCGGCCGAACGCTCCTCGATCAGACGGGCGGCGCGCGTCAATACCTGGGCGCGCTCCGCGGGCGGTGTGGATGGCCATGGACCGTTGTCGAAGGCGTGCCGGGCGGCGGCGACGGCGGCGTCGACATCGGCGCGACCGACCACCGGGACACTGCCCACCGGCTCGACCGTCGCGGGCGAGATGACCTGGAGGCGCTCGGTGGCGGCGGGCGCGGTCCAGCGGCCGCCGATGAACAGGCTGTCGTAATGCATGAGAACACGTTACAGTTTTGTGGCCCGATTGTCTGTAACGTGTTCCAGTTTTTCGCACCGCCACCCTTCCGAACAGCGCGAATTCCGACCTGTCGGTTCGCTTTTCAGAGAACGCACTATTGCGTTCTCTTGCTGCACCGGTCATGCTGTAGCTACTGATCAGCTCGCTCGATTCATGAACCGATTACGCAATTGGGAGTCAGAGCCATGGCGGTGCAAGTGATCGGCCGGTCGTTGATGACCAGCGACCAGACCGAGCATCAAGCTAAAAGCGTCGGCGCAGGTGGGTGGGTGGTTTCCTTCCTACCGGGCCGGACGCTGACCATCGAGCAGGCTACGGCGGCGATGCAGGCCGCCGAGGCGGTCGCCATGGTCGGGATGCTGGCTGATCAGGTCGGCCTAACCACCCTCGAGACGGTTGGTCTGGCCATTCAGGAATCGCCATGGGCGGCCACGCTCAACGCATGCGGGCGCAGGAGCTGGCGCCGGGGCTGGCTGGAGAAGTAGCGCTACGGCTTGGTGGCCACTACCACCAGATTGCTCACCAGTAACTCTCGCAATACGGGTACGCGAACCACCCACCAAGCCCAGCGTGGGTGGTAGCGGGGGAAAACGATGCGCACATCCGCGGAAGTGCTTGCCGCCCAACTCAATCCGTCGGCGGCGCCGACCGCGAACAGTGATTTGCCGAAGCGGTTCTTCGGTTCCCGGCCGGTCTTGCGACGGTATCGGCGCGCGGCGTACTCGCCGCCGAGGTAGTGCCACGGTCCCGTTTCGTGGCCACCGAAGGGGCCGTGCCACACCGTGTACGACAGCACGATCAAGCCACCCGGACGGGTCACGCGCACCATTTCGTCGGCCATGACCCACGGCTGCGGCACGTGCTCGGCAACATTCGAGGAGAAGCAGATGTCGACCGCATTGTCACGGAACGGCAGTGCCATACCGGACCCGCGGACCGCACCGGTCACCGAGAGTCCGGCGGCATGCATCTCCGATGGGTCGGGCTCGACGGGAATGTAGCGTGCACCGGTCTTGACGAATTCGTCCGCGAAGTAGCCGGGGCCGCCGCCGACATCCAGGATGGTCGCGCCATCGAGGCCGTGTCCGGTGACATCTGTGTAGAAATCGCCGATCATCGTCGCACTGTCGGCGGCCAGACCGCCGTAGAACAATGCGGGATCGGTCTGCTCGAACCGGAAACTGCCGAGCAGCCGCAGCGACCGGCGCAAGGTCGCCCGCCGCGCGAACCGGAACATGGCTCCTCCGCGCCGTGCGGCCCGCGCCGCCACGGCCTCGGCTGGCTCGGTTTCAGCAGTCGGCACGGCGCAGAGTCTCGCATAGTGCGGGCAATGCGCCGCGGTCCCGCCCGCCTGGGGTGGGAATTCCCGCGCGGTGCGGACGGGCCGGTTGGTGGTGCGGGTTAGGGTGTACGGCGATATCCGTGACCCTGCTGACCGAGAGAAGCTCCACCGTGCGCGAAGTCCTCCTGCTGTGCTGGCGTGACACCGGGCACCCGCAGGGCGGCGGCAGCGAACGGTACCTGGAACAGGTCGGTGCGCAGCTCGCCGCGCGGGGTGTCAAGGTCACCCTGCGCACCGCGCGCTATCCGGGCGCGGCGAAGCGGGAGCGTATCGACGGCATCGATATCAGCCGGGCGGGCGGGCGCTTCTCTGTCTATCCGCGGGCGCTGGCCGCGATCGCACTCGGACGGCTCGGCCTCGGTCCGTTGCGGAGTGTGCGGCCCGATGCGGTGATCGATACGCAGAACGGGATCCCGTTCTTCGCGGGTGCGGCGACGAAGGCGCCGTCGGTGGTGCTGGTACACCACGGGCATCGGGAACAGTGGCCGGTCGCCGGACGGTTCGTCGGGCGGATCGGCTGGTGGATCGAATCGCGACTCTCGCCCCGGGTGCATCGGCACAACCAATATCTGACCGTTTCGCTGCCATCGGCGGAGGAACTGGCCACGCTGGGCGTGGACGGTTCCCGTATCGCGGTGGTCCGCAATGGCGCTGAACCCGTTCCTGCGGACGCACCGACCGGCTGCGCCGAGACACGCACCGAAGAGCCGCGCATCGTGGTGCTCTCGCGACTGGTGCCGCACAAGCAGATCGAAGACGCATTGGCCGTTGTCGCCCGACTACGGAGTCGGATTCCCGGCTTGCGGCTCGATGTGGTCGGTGACGGCTGGTGGGCGGACAACCTGAAGGCCGACGCCCGCGCCCTCGGCATCGCCGATGCGGTCACCTTCCACGGCCACGTCGACGAGCGGCGCAAACACGAATTGCTTGCGCGCGCTTGGGTGCACGTGCTGCCGTCGCGCAAGGAGGGCTGGGGCCTGGCGGTGATCGAGGCGGCGCAACACGGGGTACCGACGATCGGTTACCGCAGTTCGCGCGGCCTCACCGATTCCATTGTCGACGGTGTGACCGGGGTACTCGTCGACGATGTGAGCCAGCTCTGCGAGTCCGTCGGTGAGCTCATCGATGACACCGAAGCGCGCGCTGTCATGGGTGAGAAGGCCCGTGCCCGTGCGCGTGAATTCTCTTGGGAGCAGACCGGGAACGGTGTGTACGCGGTGCTCGAAGCAGCGGCTCGTGGTGAGCACACTTCGGGGCTGATCCCGCCTGGGCCCTGATCGGTTGAGGCCTGCTATCGGGCGACGGTTGAGGCCTGCTATCGGGCGACGAATTCGTCGGTGGCGGTGCAGCGTTGCGATGTCGAGGCCTGTGCATCCGCTCTGGGAGGCGGCGTGGTGCGGTCAGCTCTAGCCCGGCCGCGGTCCGGTGACTGATTTATCGGTGATCCTTACGTGCTGTTGCGCTGTCGTGACCGGTGGGGAGTCGGCGCGTGGTACGTGTCGGATCCGGTCCGACAGTCGCATGCGCGGGGAGTATCGCGTAACAGGCCCTGTGGCTTGTGTGAGATAGCGTTTGGATTTGCGTGGTGAAGCTCAGGTATGAACACCATCAACCGTTTTCACGTGGTGGGCGCAATATGGCTGCTAGTAGCAGGCCGCCGACTAAAAGGGCGGCCCAAAGGATATGGGCGACGTAGGCGATCGCACGGTACGCGGAGTGTGCACCTTTATCTGTTGTTTCGGGGACTCGATACAACGCCAGTTGGTCGTCGGTGTAGACCGAGTCCAGTTGGGCGAGTGTTGTTTTCGACTCGCCGAGCGGTCCGGGAGTGGTGCGTTCGACGAGCACCCAGCCGACTCCGAGCTGAGCCAACCGTCGCGCCGAATCACCGTGCAACAGTGCGGTTTCGACCTCCCGCGCCCTGGCGCCCTCACCGGCAACGGTGCGCCCGTGCACCGGGAGCTCACCGGTTTGCAGCACATCGCGCGGCAGCATCCGCGGCGCCGGATCCAACACCGCCACCTTGCCGCTGTACGGAAACTTCCGAAACATCCCGCCGGGCAACACCGCGACATCCCCAGGCCCGTCGATCCGCTCAGCAACCCGCTGCCAGCCGACCGGATAATGCACCGGTTTCAGCGCCCCATCGACGCCCCAAGCCATATCGAACAGCGGCAGCACCAGCAGTGCGATGAATACCATTGCGGTCAATGCCATCCCGGGCGAGCGGGCAGGCTTCTTCGTCGCGGCGCTATTCGCCGCGAAGCGCATGGCGACCGCTCGACACCCAGCAGCGGCGCACAGCGCATACGCGGGCATGGCAAGCGCCACATACTTTTGCGTATCCCGCAACAACCCCGCCCCCGGCACATGAGCAACAAGCCACTCCAAACCGCTCATACCCCACGACGTCGCCCCCAGTGCAGGCAGCACGACGGCGAAAGCCGCCAGTATCAGCAGCCCGCGACGAACTCGCAAGCTCTCACGATCGATGCGGTCGCCAGCGCGTGCCGCCTTGTCTCCGCTGGTCGCGACCGTGATTTTTCCGATCTCGGGATGCTTCGACGGGTTTGTCGCGGTGCCGGTGTCGGACTCATCGACGCGTGCGGTGCTGGTCGGGGGTGTGGACTGAGCGTTGGCATGGCCGTTGGTGCTCGTCTTGATCCCGGCGGTGGTGCGGAGACCAATGACTACAACGATCAGGAGTAGGGCGGTGGCGATCAGGGCGAGTGGGGTGGTGCGGGAGGCGGGAACCGAGTCGGCGTTCCAGATTCCTCCCAGTCCGACCAGGGAGCCGAGTGTGCCGAGGGCGGGTTCGGCGCGGGCTGCGAAGGCGGCGATTCCGGCGGGGTCCGAGGACGCGGTCCCGGCACCCGACAAAGCGGCCGCCGCCAACCAGGGAGCGGACGCCGCCGATAGTAGAACCAGCGTCCCGAGCACACTCCGACGCCCGACCAGCACCACCGCGGTGCCGCCCGCCAGCAGAGCGCCGGTCGGCGTCAGCCCCGCCGCCGCAAAACACCCGGCCAGGGCACCCCAGGCACCGACCGCGCCCCCGCGTGCCCCCGCGTCGGAGCCGCTTACCCATCGCCCCCGGATGCGAATTCGATAGGCGGCCAGTGCGGTCCACGGCAGTGCCGCGTATCCGGTCAGCAGGCTCCAATGCCCTTGGAGCACGCGTTCGGCCACGTATGGGTTCCAGAGCGCGACGGTAACGGCGACCAATTGCGGCCCGGTCGATACTTGAAGCAGTTCCCTGGCCAGCACCGCCGCTCCATACCCGGCAGCCCACAGCGCCACGAGCAGAATCGTTTTGACGATCAGCCCACCGTCGACGATCGGCGACAGCGTGGCCAGCATCGCATCCTGTGGAACCGCTCGCGGAGCGGCGTCGCCGAGTCCGAGCGCGGAGTCCGTCATATACGACCGGGGTGTGCTCACCGCATCTCGCAAAAGCAGGTAGCCCGGCGCCAACAATGGCCCAGCGATCAGCACCGCCAGCGATCCGCTATAACCGGCGGGGACGAAGCTTGCCCACCGGTTGCGTCGAGTCAGGCCGCTGCCACTCACGCCTGTGCACCTTACGTACCGACGAGCAAACCACCACCTTCCGGTACCGAGCGCCTGCTACCGGACATCACCCTGACCTCAATGCCGCTCTCGCAGAGCCGCACGACGTTCGACCGCCCGCACTGCGGGAAAGTCGGCGCCGAAGCCGCGCAACAGTTGCAGCGTCGCGTCGACGGATTGCCCCGTGGTCGCCGTGTCGATCGCGCCGTACAAGCGCTCCTCTATCCGCGCCACCTCCGCGGCGAGGTGGCGTCCGGCGGGTGTGAGGCCCAGGGTGATCTGGCGTCGGTCGGTGGAGCCGGTCTGCTTATTGATCAGGTCCATAGCGACGAGTCGGTCGACGAGTCGGCTCGGGCTGCCACCGGTCTCACAAACCAGCAGGTCGCCGAGCCCGGCCAAAGTCAGCGGCTGATGGTCGGCAAGTACGCGCAGGACCTCGGCTTGGGATGGAGTCAGTCCTAATGGACGTAACTCCGACGACAGTTTTCGGTTTCCCTCCCGCTGAATGGCGAGGATGAGATAGCGCAGTTCCTCAGCCGGCCGCACGTGTTCGCACCTGTCGAGCGCCGTCGAACGAGCGGGTGGACGTCATGACTACCACTTTAGATGTCGTGTAACGGGCTGACGCGGTTCATTGGCTGCTGAGCTCCTTGTCCCGGAGGAACCGGGCGATGGCGTTCGCGTAGGTGTGTGGGTGGGAGAAGCGGAACATGTGGCCGGTGCGCTCCAGGATGACTTCCCTGGCGTCGGGGATGCCCTCACGTAGCACCGTCGCTGCCGCTTCGCCGATCAAGATGTCATGCGAAGGAGTAAGGATGAGCGTGGGCACGGCCACCTGCCCGAGTTTGCCTGTGTAGTCGGCGTTCAGCGCCGCGATCGCCCGGGCCCCGAAGGATTGGGCGGGGGTGTTGTCCAGGAACAGCTTCCGGCTGTCGGCCTTGCTCCACGGAATCTGCCCCTCGTGATCATGCGGCGAGGCCAGATTGTGCGCGTGAGCGCGCAGGGCCACCTGACGGTAGAGCGCTCCGCGCATCCGTCCCATGGCGCGCATCGCGGTTTTGAGGACTGGTGAAGAGATCGGATTGGCCGCGAATCCGCCCGACAGCACCAGGCCTTTCAGCCCGCGCGGGTGGCGGACGGCCAGCGCCAACGCGATATTCGCGCCGAAGGAATCGCCGATCAGCACGAACTCCTTCAGATCCGCGACCACTTCGGCCACGGCATCGGCATAGGCCTCCATATCCACGACGGCTTCGGGGAGGCGCATCGTGCGCATGGGGTGGGCAGCCAGTGGCGTGAGTTGCTCGATATTCCATGGGGCGCCGGAGAAGCAGGGAACAAGGACGAGAGTTGGTTCGGTCATGTATTTAGATTACACGACATATATGTCGTGTAATCTAAATAGTGACGCCGATCTCGAAAGTGGGCGCTTGTGGGGCGTGGGGTGCTGGGGTGGGACGATTGCCGCGTGCCTGCCCTCCGTCGTCTCCCCGCCGTGGCGGATCTGACATTGGTCACGGCCGGGGCGATGACGGCCAATGTGGCGGGATATCTGCTGCAGATGCTGGCCAGCCGTTGGCTGGGAGTCACCGGATACAGCGAATTCGCGAGCCTGCTCGCGGTGCAGCTGTTGTGCGCGGTACCCGCACTGGCGTTGCAGAATGTGGTGGCCAGGGAACGGGTGCGCGGTGCGGATGTCGCGGCGCTGCGCGGGTTGCAGTGGCGGTGTGCGGTGATCGTCGCGATAGTCGCCGCGGTGCTGGTACCGGTGGTGACGGCAGTACTGAGCGTGGGTGTACTCGCCAGTGCGGCCGCCCTCGGCGCGGCCCCCGCGCTGGTCCTGCTATCCGGTGAACAGGGAATCCTGCAGGGCAGCAGACGCTTCCGAGCTTTGGCCATAGTCCTTGGCGCGGCCGGAGTCGCGCGCGTGGTCCCGGCGTTGGTGGTGCTCGCGGCGGGTGGGGGGACGGCTCCCGCATTGTGGGCCGCCGCCATAGGAGTCGTGGTCGCCGCCGCATTCGCCCGCTCCACCGCAGGCTCACCCGCATCACGCGTTCGCGCCCCCGCGACGCAACGGTCGCCGGACGTTACCCCCGAAGGCCCGCCAGGTGGCGCGGCCGCCGCGGGAGCGATGCCCGGATTCACGGTGGAAGGACCTACGCCTGCAACTGAGGGCGGAGCAGGAACTCGAGATGACGATCGGCCCAGCGGCGAGCGGCCGCCAGCTCAGGAACGCGATGTTTTCGAGGACGAGGCCGCGCGATCTCGGTGCGAAAACGCGGCAGAGCCCGCGGCTGAGCAACCGTGGCTCGGTGGTGCGGCCGATGGGAGCGCGGCAGGACGGCGAACTCGCGGGACATCGGGCCGGGCCGCACAGAGTGTGCGTTCGGTCGGAGTGTTACCGGTGTTGCGGGCGGCGCAGGTGCAGGCGGCGTTGATGGCATTGTCGTCGGCGGATTTGATCGTTGCGCGAGTAGTTTTGGACGAGGCCGATGCCAGCCGGTACGCGCTGGGGGCGATCGCGGCGAAGATCGCGTTTTGGCTGCCGCAGGCCGTGGGAGTCGTGCTGTATCCGCGAATGGCACAGCCGACGCATTCGGCGCGCGCGATCCGGGATGCACTGGCTGTGCTGTCGGGCATCGGAATCATCGCGGTAGTGGGCGCTGCCCTGGCGGCACCGGTCGCGCCATTGTTCGCGGGACAGGATTACGCGCCGATCGAAGGCTTGCTGTGGTTGTTCGCCCTGCAAGGAGCCCTACTCGCGGTTCTGCAGGGTGCACTGCTTTCGGCGATCGCGGTGGACCGCACCGCCCTTGCCGCGGTGACCTGGCTCGGCCTGGCGATCGAGGTGGTCCTCATGACCTGCTTCGCTCGCTCGGTACCGACGATGATCACCACCGCTGTCGGTGTCGCGGCCGCTACTACCATGTTCGTGGCGGTGATCGTATTGCGCACCGCCGACCGCTCCGGGACCGCCGAGCCGGGCGTATCCGGCTGATCACGGCACGACCGACTCCGGCGTGCCGACAGAACTCCCGTCGCTGAGCCGCCCGCTCACCTAGCATCACCAGCATGATCACCGCTGTGCACACGCTGGTTTATGCGCAGGATCCAGACGCTGCCCGCGCCTTCTTCCGTGACGTTCTCCGCTGGCCGAATGTCGACGCCCACGAGGGCTGGCTCATATTCGGGACCGGGCCGAGTGAGCTCGGCGTGCATCCCGCGGATGGGCCACCGCGTCATGAGATTTCGTTGATGTGCGATGACATCGAGCAGACGATGGCGGAATTGGGCGGACGCGGGGCGCGATTCGTGGGTGAGATCGCCGAGCGGAGTTTCGGGCGCTGCATAGATATGGAGATTCCCGGCGCGGGAGTAATGCTGCTGTATCAGCCGTCGCACCCCGTCGCGTACCCGCTCGATTCGGCCACGCCTTAACTTAGGCCGAAACGAACTCGGCTCCCCGACATAACGCCGGGGAGCCGAGTCGTCGGACTAACTATCAGAGATTCTTCTGGATCCTGATCTGCTCGGTGGGAGCATCATCTCCACGACGACCCGGCCCACGCCGACCCGCACCGACCGGAGCGGACTCGCCACGGATACCCAGGAACACACCGGCGACCACGGCGGCGATACCGAGCACGCCCAAGACGATCGGCATGATCCGGCCGTACAGCGACAGCTTGTCGATGTTCTCCTTGGCTACCGAGATCTGCGATTCGATGGTGTTCTCGTCGAAGACGAGGTGCGACTTCAGCGCGGTGACGTCCGGGTGGTCGCCGCTGCGCGCGTAGTACAGGTTGAGTTGCTCCCCGCCCTTGACCACGGTGCCGGTCTTCGGCTCGACCCACAGGTCGCGGGTGTTGGTGTAGAAGCGGGTCATGGTGACCGGGTCGTCACCCTCGAGGCCCCACTTCGAACCAGGCAGGCTCAGCTTGTTGGACGGCGACTGGATCACGTCCCACAAGTTGGTCACCGGCACCGACATCTGGAAGTGGTAGACCTTCATGTCGTTGATCTCGGACTCTTCGACGAACGTGGCGTCGTAAGTCTTACGCGCGTTGATATCGAAGTAGGGGTAGGTCTTCTTCTCGGTGCCGATCGGGAAGCGGTACTGCAGACCGATGTGCTGGACCGGGTCGGCGATGCTCTGCAGGTCCTTGTTCACCGTGACGGCAATGGAGCCGTTGGGGTCCTTGGCCACCGGCTCGCCGGATTTGCGGTCGATGGTGACCCGGTCGACGGTCGCGGTGAGCAGGCCGGTGTCGCCCTGCTTATCGATACGACGCAGGGTCTGACCGGCCTGTACGGTCATCTCGGTGGCGTCGGAGGGCTCCTCGACGGTGAGGAACCGCTGCGAGATCAGCGGCACGTTGGTGTCGATCTTGGCCGCGCCCTCCGGTGCGGTGAGCGACTTGGAGTCCAGGACCAGGCTGTCCTCGCCCGGCTGGTTCGTCGCGATCGTAGTGATCTCGAGATCGAGGGGAGTTTTCGCCAGTTTGCTGACAGTGTAGGTCGGGATCATCACCGCGGCGACGATCAACAACGCGCCCAGACCCACGAGCAGGCAGGCCACCGTCCTTCTGGTTCCGGCACTCAGTGCCATGCAAACTCTCCTCGTCGTAGAACACAGGTCTGTACGGCGAGCACTGCGGGCGCACCGCGGCACTCGTGAGCCCCGACACTAACAGCCCGATGTCGTACCATGCGGTGCCGAGGCCGGATTCGACCCAGAAATCGCCCGAGTCTAGCGCGAAATCTGAAACGTTGAGTTACCAGCTGGTAGGAGATATCCGTAGCGAGTGCTTGCAGGTCGCTCGAAAGGGCCTGCAGACTGGAGTTCGATGACCGCCACCCTACCCGCGCCGGCCACCGTCGTACTCACGCGCGCACGCGGTTTCGTGCCCGCCTTGGAAGGTATGCGTGGCATGGCCGCACTCGGTGTGCTGCTGACCCACGTCGCATTCCAGACCGGCGCAGCGAGCACGCCTGTGCTCGGGCGGATTTGGGAACGGTTCGATATGGCGGTCGCGGTGTTCTTCGCGCTGTCGGGTTTCCTGCTGTGGCGTCCGCACGCCCAGTTGGCGCGCGGACTCGGGGCCGCGCCGTCGGTCGGCTATTACCTGCGGCATCGGGCGGCGCGCATTCTGCCCGCGTATTGGGCCGTGGTGGCGGCGGTGCTGATCCTGGTACCGAGTGCGGCCGATACCGCTGGCCTGCGGGTATGGGTATCGAATCTGGCGTTGACGCAGGTCTTCGTGCCGCTCACGCTCACCGACGGACTCACCCAGATGTGGAGTCTGTCCGTCGAGGTGGCCTTCTACGTTGTGCTGCCCCTGCTGGCATTCGCGGCGGTGCGGCTGCGTGGCGATGCCGCCCGCTGGCGCATTCCGGCGATCCTCGCCCTCGCGGTGGTGAGTCTGGCCTGGAACTTCATTCCGGTGCCGACTCCCGACGCCATTCATGCCGACAATTGGCTGCCCGGCTATCTGCCATGGTTCGCCGGCGGCATGTTGCTCGCCGAGCTCGTCGAAAATAGCGATCAGCTATCACGGCGGCTTCGCATGCTCGCCAATCAGCCCGTGATGTGGGGTATCGCGCTGGTCGCCTTCCTGATGTCCGCCACCGACCTGGGCGGCCCCGCCGGACTGACGCGGGCCGAGCCATGGCAGTACGCGGCCAAGATGGGTTTCGGCGCGATCATCGGTTTCGCGTTGCTCGCCCCGCTGGTGTTGCGCCCGCCCGGCGCTCGTCCGCATCGCTGGCTGGAATCCGGGCTCGCCGCGATGATCGGCCGCTGGTCCTACGGCATCTTCCTCTGGCATCTCGCGGTGCTTTCGGTGGTATTCCCGATCTTCGGAATCCTGCCGTTCGGCGGCAATTTCGGGAAGGTGCTCATCCTGACGATCGCGATCACCCTGCCGATCGCCGCGGCCAGCTATGCCCTGATCGAGGAACCGGCGCGCCGGTTCGCGCGGGACCGGGATCGTGCCAAAACCGCCCGGCGGGCCGAAGTGAACTGAGCGTCAGCTCTCGGGCTGGCGTCGCGGGGGTAGCGCGGCAACGCCAACGGCGATCACGGCGATCAGAGCGGGTAGTTGGACCCACAGCGAGCCGCCCATATATCCGTTCGCGGCGCGCCATGGTCCGGTGGACAGGGCGGCCGCGGCCGCCACGGTACCGAGACCTGCAATGGCCGCGAGGACTTTCGATGTCACCCGTGCGGCGAATCGGTTCGCCGCGAGAGCGGCCACCGTGAGGGCGGTGCCGACCGGTCCGGCGATAACCGTTGCGACAGCGGTGATTCCGAATGCGCCGAGAATGCGGATGCCCCAGGTTGTCGAGGGTGAGTCTGCCGCGTCAACCGGCGCGATGGCGTCGAAACCGCCGCTTCGCGTGAGCATGAGTGGAATTCGGCGGGCACGGGCTGGGCGGGGGATGGCGAGTAGGGCCAAGGGAATGAGGAGAAGGAGCCCGCCGAAGATGCCGAGGCGGTACCAGCGGTCGATGGGGAATGAGACGGTGATGGGATTCGATCCGGCCGAGTAGTTGTCCGGCAGCAGCCAGCCTTGCTGCCAGCCGTTGACCACGACCGGCTCGAGTTCTTTGCCGTCGGCGGTGCGCGCCTGCCAGCCGACATTGGTGCTGAGCGGCAGGACTAGCAGCTGTCCCGATGTCGTCGTGGGCGCAGCCGCGGGGGCGAAATCAGTGCGGTTCAAGCGAAGTCGGTCGACGAAGAACAGATCTGTCGGTGCGACCGTCACGTCCGCGCGCCCTGCTGCCACCGCGATCGCGTCGGTGGATTCGAGGCGGGCGCCAGGTGCATCCGGTGTGCCAGCCGCACTTGCGCCATTAGCGATGGCGCCGGTCGCGCCTGCGGGCTCGGCTGTACCGAGGCGGGAATTCCCGGTGTCGGCCAGCTCGGGAGGAAGTTCCGAATCCGCGCACACGCGTGCGGGAACCGGTGCACCAGCGCGTAGTTCATCAGCGGTCGCGGTGACGGACGTATGCACGAAACGTCCACCCAGCGCGATCGTCGGCCCCTGCGCACACGGGACGGTGATCGGTCGATCCCCTGGGGCGGGCGCGGGGTAATCGGGGCCGAGCACCGAAACTTCGGCGATACCGGGCGGCTGTGCCTGGGCGAAACCGAGAGCGGTGCGGTCGAGTACCGGCTTCCAGGTCTGGATGCTCAGTTCGATGCGGTCGGTCACGGTGGGCTGCAATGAGATTCGGGTCGATTCGTCGGGTTCGACTTCGCGGACCTGTGGGCCGTTGCCGAGGTTCACCGCCACCGATGTGGGTGCGGCGGGCAGCCCGCCGAGCGACGGCGTCACGTCCAGACCCGTCACCAGCGCGGGCTCGGGCAATTCCAGCGTTAGCGTCGGTTTGCCGCCCGCCAGATTTCGCACCGAATCCTCCGGCGCGGTCCAACTCGTCCGCGGATCCCCGTCGGTCGCCGCGAAGGCGGATCCGCGCAGGTCACCGACATCGGCCTTACCCCGGGCAACGGGATGCGTGTGGTCGGTGAGCAGCGCCTCGAGCGCCGGCCCCTGCCGAGTCCGCACCGTCAAAAGCGGCGTCACACTCATCGCTTCCGGCACCGACAGCGTGCGTTCGAATGTGCCGGGTTCCTCGGGTGCCAGCGCGAGTCCCTTACTGCACCGCACCCGATCGGGTGCATCGAAACACGCACTGCGACCGGGAAATTCCTGCCCGAGATCCCAAGCCCGCAGCTGCGCGCCCGGCGGGGTGGGCGGCAGTACGGTCCGATGCCGGATATCGACCCGCACCGGCGCACTGCGGTCGGTGTAGTCGTCCAAAGTCAGCTCGCTGATCCCGAATTGCCCACCACGCGTGCCATCCTCGGTGCGAATGGCGGTGATGGTGAGCCAGTTCGTCTTGCCCGCTGGCAGCGAAATCGATACCGGCATACCAGGTTCTGGGATTCGCGCGGACACGCTCCCGTTCGCGGTCCGCACCTCGACCCATTTCACCGGATCGCCGATCGCGGCCGCGCTGGTGGTCAACTGTAGTAGCCCGGAACTGATCGGATGGTCTAGATCGAGCCGAAGCCATTGTCCCAGTGAGTGTTCGGCGCCATTGCTGATCCACGCGGTCGATGCATCGCCATCGACAACCGCCGCGGTCGAACTGCCGGGCGCGGATCCACCCAACTGTGTGGCATCGGCGGACGAACTCGATGCGGTGACCGTCGCCCCCGACCATTCACCGCGCACCAATTCCGCCCCGGGAACCGGATAGTCGGGCACCAGGTTGTGCGTGCGGCGCGCATCGTCGGGCGCACGCAGTGCCGAATTGTGATTGTCCACCCGACCGAAGTCGGCCTCGCGGTCCATCGGCGTATCCGTCACGGTCAACGGCCCGATCGGCAGTCCAGCCGCCGCCGCATCGGATGCGAGAAGTGAGGGCGCGGTGATGGAATCACGGCGCATCCGTTCGAGCACTTCGGGGCCGCCCTGAACCGTTCCGACGGAGGTCATGGGCATCGTATAAGCACCGGGAAATGCTGTCGGCGCTCCTGTGCCGCTGTGAATTTCGATCGGAGTGCCCACGCGACTCGCCTCGACGCGATATATCTCGACCGCCGGATACACGGGCCGCAGATCACCGTCGGCGACCAGACCATCGGGTCTGACAGTCTCGATCGGGTTGCCGAATTCGGCCACCTTGTGCAGTCCGGGCGACCCTTCGATCGCCTGATGTGCCAGCATCGGGCGGGTCGAACGCGACGTCTCCGGATCGAGATCGTTGCGCAACACCAGAATTCCGATGCCCTGTTCCGCCAGCGTCACGGCCAAGCCGGTCGACGGTCTACCGTCGGCGATCAACCGCTGCACCGAATCCATGGCCCGGATGGTCCCCGGCGGATTCAGGGGCACCGCATCCCGGATCGCCCACGGCGTATTCGCCAGCGCCTGCAGCGGTTCGTCGCGGGTGAGCCCCCACACCTGACTGCCGAAGGGCGCGCCGGGCACAACCAGCGCTCGGGTGTCAGCGGCATTGTGGGACAGCCATTGCGCCGTCTGCTTCCAGTACCTGGGCACCTCGTCGTAGGCGCCGCGCGGTGCGAGCTTGCCGGTCCAGGCCAATGAGGTGGATAGCGCGAGCGCGGTGAGGATCAAGGCGGCGACGGCTACCGACTTATCGCGTTCGGGATGTGCGAAGGCATTGCGCCACACCGGCATGGGGACGGACCCGGGCAGGGGCACCCTGCTCAACAGATGGGCCATGCCGAGTACCAAAGGGATTCGGATCAGCGGTTCCAGTTTGTGCACGTTGCGTAGCGGCGCGCCCCCGGCATCCAGGAACACCCGGACCGAATCCGCGAACGGCCCGCTCAATTCGCCGTCGAATCCGGCACAGATCCCGACCAGTCCGACCAGCAGGATCAGTGCGAGCCGCCCGCGATAGGGCATGGACCGCATTGCCAATCCGGCCATACCCGCCGCCGCGAGCAGTCCAGTGGCCAGCACCGCGGCGGGCTGGGTCACCAGCACCGCGCCCGCGATCCGCTCGGGCGAGACGAACGGCGTCCAACTGTCGGTGCCGCGCAGCACTTCACCGAGGGAGGCCCACTGCGTGGTCACCCCCGAGGATTCGATGTAGTCCAGGAACGGCGGACTCACCTTGCCGAGCAACAGCAACGGCACCGCCCACCAGAATGTGGCCAGCACCAGCAGCGGAATCCAGGCCAGGGTGAACCGCCACCACCGCCGGTTCGGCCGATACGACGCCCACCACAGCGCGGCGGGCAGAAATGCGGCGACCGTCGCCACCGCGTTCACCGCACCCATCAAAGCCAATGCCAGTGCACTACCTGCGGGCGAGGCCGCACCACTGCGCTGCTTTCGGTAGGCGGTGCCCAGTGCGGCGGGCGCGATCAGCACCCACGGTGCGAGCACCATCGGCAGCGTTTCCGAGGAGATCGAACCGAGCGTGGTCAGCACCCGAGGTGACAGTGCGAATGCGGCCGCCGCCACGATCCGCGACCCGCGCGAGCCGATGCCGACCGTTTCGCACAGCCGCACAATGCCCCAGAACCCGGCGAGCAGCAGCAACGCCCACCAGATTCGCTGCGTCACCCACGCGGGCAGGCCGAGCACATGTCCCGCCGAGAAGAAGGCACCGTGCGGAAAGAAGTATCCGTAGGCTTGGTTCTGCACCTGCCCCATCGGGGCCTGACTGCTCCACAGATGGGCGGCGCGTTCGAGGAAGCCCAGCGGATTCTGTGCCAGGTCGTATTTGGTGTCCGCGACCGTCAGACCGGGCGCTTGGAGAAAGGTGAGCAGGAACGCCGCGAGCACGGTCCCGACGAACCAGCCGCGCCCCAGCGGGGCGCTGTCATGCGGACGCACCACGCCGGAGGAACCGAACGAATCGGCGGATGAACCGGAGGGCGGTATGGAATCTGCGGCGCTCACCGGCCCTCCGTGGTTACGCAGGCTGGCGCCTACGGGCCTGTCGCTCGCGCCGCGGACGATCAGCGGCTGCCGTACTCAACGTTGTTGAGTAGCGAAGAGGTGGAGTCGCTGCGTTCGATATCGGGCCGCGTGTTCTGCTGCACTGCCATCGTGATGACGAACACCGCGATCGCGCCCAACACGGCGCCGGCGACCGCACTCGCAACACCAGGGACAGCAAACTTCATCGCGGCACTCCAATACATCGATGCAGGCACATTCTGGGCCAACCTAGCAGGGCCGCGCTCGATAACCTACGTTCAGGCCACCGATAGCGGAACCGAATGGCGGGTCGGCGGTTGGTCAGCTCGGAATGGCGCAGTGCAAACTGCCGAGCAAGGTGCGCAGCTTGGCGGTGGTCTCGTCCAACTCGGCCTGCGGATCCGAAGCCGCCACAATGCCCCCGCCCGCGAAAGCGCGGATCGAGCGGCCGTCGGCGGCGATTTCCGCGCTGCGAATCGCGACGACCCATTCGCCGTCGCCGTACGCATCGCACCAGCCGACCGCGCCGCCGTAGAAGCCGCGCTCCTCTTCTATGTGCGCGATCGTGTCGAGCGCGAGATCGTTCGGTGTGCCACATACCGCGGGGGTCGGGTGCAGTCGGATCGCCAGATCGAGCGCGGTCGTCGCGGGATCGCGCAGACGGCCGGTGATCGGGGTGGCCAGATGCCAGACCTCATGGGTATTGATCAGCTGCGGACTGTCCGGAATGGTGAGTTCCGCGCAGAGCGGCGCGAGCACCTCTCGAATCCAGTCGATGACGAACGCATGCTCATCGCGATTCTTGGTGCTGGCCAATAACTCTCGCGCCTGCGCGGCATCGGCGTCCGGGTCGGCGAGGCGCGGCAGTGTCCCCGCTAGCGGATGCAACGTGACGGTCGTGCCGTGCCGTGCGACAAGTACCTCCGGCGTGGCGCCGACCAGTGTCGCACCCGGTCGACCCGCCGCCGTCAGGTCGACCGCGAAAACATTCGCATGCGGATGTCTGGTCAGCAGATGTCCCGCCACCAACTCCGGTTCCAGCGCGGCCTCGGCCTCGGCCAGCACCGATCGAGCGGCCACGACCTTGTGCAACGGCTGCGCCGGATCGTTCAGCTGCTCGACCAATTTCGTCACCCGCGCGACATGCTCTGCCGGACTCGGTATTTCGGTAATGACCCGAACGGCGGGCAGGTCAGGAAGTGCTGCGGGCCGCCACGGCCCGACCGTGCGTTGCGCCTGCTCAGGAACGCACAGCGCGGCCGAATTCCGGGGATCGAACGGCAGGGCCCCGACGATCAGCTCGGCGGTCCCGTCGCGCAGTGCCGCCACCGCCCGCGCCGCCTCGTCGAAGGCGACCCGGGTTCCCGACGCGCGGATCACCCCACGGGGCTGAGCGAGCAAGAAACCGTTCATGATCCCTCGACCCTAACCCCGCAAACCAGGAGCAGGGCCACCCGAGCGACCCAAATCTCAGCGACGCGGTTCCCTACCCGGCGGCACCATCAGCACCGGACGGTGGCAATGCTTGAGTACGGCGTCGGCGACGCTGCTGTGCATCAGCGCTCGAATACCGGTGGCGCCGCGCGTACCTGCCACGATGATGTCGACGTCCAGGTCGTCGGCGGTTTCGACAATGGCGTTCCAGATCGTCGACGTGCATTCCGCCGTGCGTGCCTCGGCGTTCAGACCGGCGAGTTTGGCCAGGCGGACGCCCTCGATATTGGTATTGCGGGCGTCGACATAGGCGATGTCCTCGATCTCCTCGTCGGGCACCCATTCCGGCTGCATCACACCGGAGAGTCCGGACAGCCGAGCGGCCTGGCGCACCATCGGTTCCCAGGCGGTGAGCACCACCGCTCTGTTGGCGGCGAGGAACCGACCGGCGTATTCGATGGCCCGCTTGGCATTTTCGGAACCGTCATAGGCAATGAGCATGAGATCGCACGGCACGATGACCTCCAGTTGGGAGTCATATGGCTACGCCACAAGATTACTCCGGACAACCCCGTTCCGAGGTATTGCCGCGCGCGGATATTCTGCTGCGGGAAGAATTGAACAGCGAAAACCGACTGGCGACACGGACCAGGAGCGGATATGCCCGATGCGAACGAACTGGTGTTCTTCGGCAGGCACGAGATCGAGCCGCGAACGCTGCTGTTCTATGAATGGCTGCAGCGGCTCGAATCGGGCTATCCGGTAGCCGAGTTCGAGTCCGAGGTGCGCGCGTTGGTTGCCGCCGATCATGCCGAACCGGCGGAATGTTGGGCGGTTTTCGATCGACTCGAAAGTACCGAACGCGACCCCGACTGGAGTTTCGACGAATCCGAAACCGCGGCACCGCGGTCGGCAATGCGGCCGGTCGCGCGGATACCCGAGCTGTTCGAGCGTATCCACGGCGGCTGGCTCGGACGCTGTGTCGGCTGCACGCTCGGTAAGCCGCTGGAAAATGGATTCGTCTGGACGCCCGCGCGAATCCGCGCCTATCTCGAGCAGGCCTGTGCCTATCCGCTGACCGACTATGTGCCCGCATTATCGCCACCATCACCGGAATATCCGTTGAATCCGACTTGGCCGGTATCGGCGAAGGGCCGAATCGACGGCGCTCCGCGCGATGACGATGTCGATTACACCGTGCTGGGATTGCATCTATTGGAAACGTGCGGAACGAATTTCACACAATCCGATGTCGCGGATGCCTGGTTGGCACATCTGCCATTTTTGCAGACCTACACCGCGGAGCGGGTCGCCTACCGGAATCTGATCGCTGGTCGGAAACCGCCACAAGTGGCCAGGTATCGAAATCCGTACCGTGAGTGGATAGGTGCGATGATTCGCGCGGATATCTACGGGTACGTCAACCCGGGTAATCCAGTACGTGCCGCAGAACTCGCCGCCCGCGATGCTGGGCTTTCCCATATCGGCAACGGCGTGTATGCGGCGATGTGGGCGGCAGCACTGGTGGCCGCGGCGTTCACCGCCGGCGATATTTCGGATGCGCTTTCGGTTGCCCAGCAATGCGTTCCGGAACGTTCGAGGTTGCACGTCGCGGTTGCCGAAGTGATCACCGACCATGACAGCGGGATGCCATGGGAGCAGGCCCTCGCAGCCATCCATCGCCGCCACGACCACTACAACTGGGTGCACGCCATTCCGAACGCCTGCCTCGTCACTGCCGGATTACTCTGGGGTGCAGGCGATTTCACCAGCACCATCGCGCTCACCGTGCAGGGCGGATGCGATACCGACTCCAACGGCGCCACCGCGGGGTCGGTGGCCGGAATCCGCGTCGGTGACCGTGGCATCCCGACCCACTGGACCGACCCGTTCCACGACGAACTGCACAGCGCGGTCTTCGGCCACGACGGCAGCAGAATCTCCGAGCTCGCCCGCCGGACGCAGCGCCTGGCTACTAGCCATACCTGAGTCGGACCGGTCGCGGCGCGGCGATTACCGTTGACTCTCATGCGGAAGACGCCTCTCGTCCTGCTCGCAATCCTGGCCGCCGTCGCGACGGCGTGCTCGAACGGTGACTCCGGCCCCGCGCCGTCGAAAGCCGCGACTCCCGCCGCGACGACCGTTTCCGCGGCTCCCGCCACCACCACCGTCAAAGGCGACTGCGGGGCCGATTACCTAGCGAAACTCACCCTGCGCGAGAAACTGGGGCAACTGCTGACCGTCGGGGTCACCGGTGCCGACGACGCCACGAATGTGGTGCGCAATTCGCAGGTCGGCGGCATTTTCGTCGGCGGCTGGACCGATAAGTCGTTGCTGGCCGATGGCTTGATCAAACAGGTCGCCTCTGTCGCCAAGGTGCCGCTGATGGTCACCATCGATGAGGAAGGCGGCCGGGTCTCCCGGGTCAAGGATCTGATCGGTCCGGCCCCGTCGGCCCGGGTAACGGCCCAGACCATGACCGCCGAGCAGTTCCACGACGCCACCGTGACCCGCGGTCGGGCGCTGAAGGATCTGGGTGTCACGGTGGACTTCGCGCCGGATGTCGATGTGAGCAGCCAGCCCGATGACTCCGTTATCGGTGACCGGTCCTTCTCCGACGATCCCGCGGTGGTCACCGAATTCGCCGACGCCTATATCCGTGCCATGAACGAGATCGGCGTCGGCACGGTGATGAAGCACTTCCCGGGCCACGGCTCCGGATCGGGCGATTCGCATACCGGTGCCGTGCGCACGCCGCCGCTGACGCAGCTGCAGAGCGTCGACCTCCTGCCGTTCCGCAATCTGGTCGACTCCGGCGCCGCCGTGATGGTCGGCCACCTCGACGTACCCGGCCTGACCACTTCCGATGTGCCCGCCAGCATCAGCCCGCAGGCCATGGCGCTGCTGCGCGATGGCACCGGTTACGGCGCGTCCCCGTTCCAGGGACCGATCTTCACCGACGACCTCGGCGGCATGGCCGCGATCACCAGCCGGATGAGTATCGAGGACGCGGTCGAGGCGGCACTGGTCGCAGGCGCCGACAATGCCCTGTGGATCACCACCGATGCGGTGCCGCGGGTGCTGGATCGTCTCGAGCAGGCGGTATCGAGTGGACGCCTGCCCGCCGACCGGGTCGACGCATCGGTGCTGCGGATGGCTCGCTTCAAGGGTGCGCTGCCGTCCTGCTGACCGCTGGCTTTTCGAGTGACCTGCGAGCCGTCGCTGGCGGCTGTCTTATGTTGTACAGCCGCCTTGTCGCCGGACACCCGTAGTATTCCTCTGCTGGACAGCTGAACAGCTGCGCCCGCGAATCCAAGGACATTGCGATCCGAAGGATGGGAGCCGAGTGCCGATAGTTCGCCGAACTTACGAACACGCAATCCAACCCGCCGAACTTACCTTGGAGTAATATAAGAGATCGACCATGCGGTAGGAGAGTGATGGCGGGCGGAACGAAGCGACTTCCTCGGGCGGTTCGTGAGCAGCAGATGCTCGACGCCGCGGTCGAGGTGTTCTCGCGTAAGGGGTTCCACGACACCTCGATGGACGCCATCGCCGCCGAGGCGAAAATCTCCAAGCCCATGCTGTACCTCTACTACGGCTCCAAAGATGAATTGTTCCGCGCCTGCATCCAGCGCGAGGGACTGCGCTTCATCGAATCGGTAGCTCCGGCGGGCAATCCGCAACTGTCCCCGCACGAACAGGTCCGCACGGCGCTCGAGGGTTTCCTCGGATTCGTCGACCGCAACCGCAACTCCTGGCAGGTGCTCTACCGCCAGGCGATCGGCCAGCAGGCCTTCGCCTCGGAAATCGAAAACGCTCGCGAACGCGTCATCGAACTGACCGCCAAACTCCTCGAATCCAGCGCCAAGCATGCCGACCCCGGTACCAACTTCGACGTCGTCGCGGTAGCCGTCATCGGCGCGGGCGAGGCCATTGCCGACCGTGTAGCCAGCGGCCGCATCGAAGTCTCCGAGGCAGTCGACCTCCTCGACGATCTCGCCTGGCGCGGCCTGGCGGGCCGCAAGAAGGCGGAGTAGCACCCGCCGCGGCCGTCGGCTCGATGCCGCGCATCAAACGGCCTCCCGTGCGTGTTCACGCGCAACTCGTGCGCGGGCAAACTCATGTCCGCCGACGCGTCCGGCTTGCGGTGGTCAGTTCGGTGTCGTGCGGCGCGTGTTTGTGGCGGGTGTTGCGCCGTGATTCGTGGGGCGCAGGCAAACTCATGTTCGCCGACGCATCCGGCTTGCGGTGGTCAGTTCGGTGTCGTGCGGCGCGTGTTTGTGGCGGGTGTTGCGCCGTGATTCGTGGGGCGCAGGCAAACTCATGTCCACCGACGGCACTGGCTTGGGTGGTCGGCTTTGCCTCGCGCGTCGAGAGTTTGTGGTGCGGGTGATGGTTGTGCCGCAGGCAAGCTCGTGGTCTGCTGATGGGTCCGGCTTGCGGTGGTCAGTTCGGTGTCCTGGGTCGAGCGTTCTATGGTGCAGGTGTTCGCGCGGTGATTAGTGTGCCGCAGGAACTCATGTCCGCCGCCGCGTCCGGCTCGTGGTGGTCAGCTTCGCGCCGCGCGTCGAGTGTTCTGTTGCGCGCGTGTTGGCGCGGTAATTCCTGCGTCGCGGGCGAATTCGTACGCGGCGGGCGGTCGCGTGGCGGCGAGCTAGTGTGCTGCGGGGTAGGTCTGGCTTGCGGGCGGGTTGACGGGGTGCCAGAGTGCGGGAGATCTAGAGAGTGGACCGGCACATTGGTCGGGGAACGGGGTGGAATTGTTCGGGATGTTGCGGCCGTGTTCGCATGGGGCCGAGAAGTACGGGATCGATGCGAACACCTGGCGTACACATATGTGTGGGCTGTGTTTGGGGCTGCGGGATGGGCACGGGCAATTGGCGCGGGCGGCGACCAATACCGATGCGATCGTCTTGAGCGTGTTGACCGAGGCGCAGATGTCGGGCCCGGTGGGGCGGACCACGGCGGGGCCCTGCGCGCTGCGGGGGATGCGTCGCGCGGAGGTGGCCAGTGCGGATTCGCCGGGCGTGCTGCTGGCCGCCACCGCGTCACTATTGCTGGGATCGGCCAAGATTCGCGATCACGTCGACGATGGTGACAGTTCCGTACTCACCCGGCGTCCGATGACGAAGGTATCGAGCCGCTGGGCCGACCGCGCACGATCGCAGGCCGCCCTGATCGGTTTCGATGTGGAACCGCTTGTCGCCGCGATAAATTCGCAGGCCCGGTTGGAAGCTCTCGCCTCGGCGAGCACGCAACCCTCAGCTGCCGCCGAATCGACCGCCCGATTGCACGAGCCAAGTGCTGTCGATGCTTCCCCCGCTCGACCGAGCGATTTCGGGAGTGCCGAATCGATCGCCACCCCATCGCGTGCCTTCGGCGGTGTCGACGCGAACCCCGCCGGATCGGCCGAATCGACTGGGCGCGCATTGGTCGGCAGTACGCGCAAAACATCGGAAAATGCGTCTGGCATAGTCTCTCTCGATGACCTGACCGCACCAACTCAGATGTGCGCGGCGGAATTCTTCGCGCACACCGCTGTTCTGGCCGACCGGCCGGAAAACATCGCCGCTTTGCGTGAAGCGGGCAGGCATTTCGGACGGATCGCACATCTCGCCGACGCCGTCGAGGACTTCGACGCCGACCGAACCCGCGGCCGCTTCAACCCGCTCGCGGCCACCGGAACCACCATGCCCCAGGCCTACGACATACTGCGGCAATCGGATTCGCACCTGCGCAAGGCGGTCGCGCAGGTGGAGCTGGACCAGGTCCCCACCATCCGCTGGATGCTGCTCGACCCGCTGCACTCCCTTGTGCGCAGAGTCGGCCGCGGCGTCGGTGCGACCGCCCACGCCTGCAGTACAGCTCGGCACACCGCGTCAATGCAGTACCCGATGCCGCCGGGAACGGGATTCGAGAAGCCGCCGCGTCGCCCCGGCATCGGCGAGGCCCTGGCATTGGTCCTCGGTGTCTACTGCACCGGCTACGCCTGCTGCGCCGACCACACCAACCCGTGCAGCGGCAAGCGCAAGGACGCCTGGATCAAGAACTGCGACTGCGGCGACTGCTGTGACTGCGGTGATTGCTGCAACTGCTGCGATTGTGACGGCTGCTGCTGCGATGGTTGCGGCTGCGACTGCTGAGCCCGCCCGTGTTGTCGTGGTGCCTACGAATTGACCCGGCGATTCCGTGCGCGGGAGGCAGGCTCATGCGCCGCAGTCCGGAAACAGCGAAGCCGCACCCCGGTCGAGGGTGCGGCTTCGACGGAAATCAGCGCAGGGTGGCCGTCAGATGCGGATACCCCTTCTTCGGGTGCAATAGCGCCAGATCCCAACCACCGTCGACCTGGTCGGCGTACACATTCACGGTGGACGGCAGCAGAATCGGCTTACCGAATTTGACCGCGTAGCTGGTCTTTTCGGGAATCCGCCCCTCGACATTGGAGAGGATGTTCGCGGCCGACCACATGCCGTGCGCGATCGCCTTCGGGAAGCCGAATGCCTTGGCGCCCAATGCCGAGGTGTGGATCGGGTTGTGGTCACCGGAGGCGGCCGCATAGCGGGTGATCGTCTTCTGATCCACCCGAACGGTGCGCATCGGCGGCGGCGGAACCTCTTCCGGCTTCGGCTCACCCTTCGGCTCACCCGAGAGCGAGGTGCGCTGCTGGTGCAGGAATGTGGTGACCTGACGCCACACCAACTCCCGGCCGACGTTCACCTCGGTGATCGCATCCACCAGCAGCCCCTTCGGGTGCTCGCGCA
Source organism: Nocardia sp. NPDC050630 (assembly GCF_044457245.1). Lineage (NCBI taxonomy): Bacteria > Bacillati > Actinomycetota > Actinomycetes > Mycobacteriales > Nocardiaceae > Nocardia > Nocardia sp. NPDC050630. Next base: position 328,879 of record NZ_JBITGN010000002.1, on the reverse strand, counting down.
GGTTCTCGATATGCGTGGTGAAGTCCAGCGGTTCGCTCACCGAGATTTCGCGACTGCGCTCGATCAGATTCTGCGCGTGCACCGCACCCACCGCGACGAACGGAAAGTCACGTGCCACAACGAGTTGCATCGCCAGCGGGAAGCTGAGGATGAACGGGTAGGTCAGCGGCAGTGAGTCGCCGAACCGCAGTCCGGTCGCCCGGCAGTACGCGGCCAGATGATCCGGATCCACGCGCAGGCCCGCCAGCCGTACCACGCGGTCGGGCAGTGTCGATTTGCGCGCCGAGACCAGCGGCACCGGGACCGCACCGAGCGCGGCCTTGACGAAAAGGCTGCTGTTCTTGGGCGGTTCGGTGAGCGTGATGGTTTCGGTCATCATGCTCCGATCAGGCTCTGACCGCAGACCCGAACCACATTGCCGGTCACCGCATTCGACGCCGGGCTGGCGAAGTAGGCGATGGTCTCGGCGACGTCGATGGTCTGGCCGCCCTGCAGCAGCGAGCTCATCAGTCGACCTGCCTCGCGGGTGGCCAGCGGAATGGCCGCGGTCATGGCGGTTTCGATGAAACCGGGCGCGACGGCGTTGATGGTGATGCCCTTCTCGGCCAGCTTGGGCGCCTCGGCATCGACCATGCCGATGACACCGGCCTTGGATGCGCCGTAGTTGGTCTGGCCGCGGTTACCCGCGATGCCCGCGATGGAGGACACGTCGATCACCCGGCCGCCCTCCTTCAGCGCACCACGCGCCACCAGGCCCTCGGTAATGCGGTGCGGTGCGGCGAGATTCACATTGATGACCGAATTCCAACGGCCCTCATCCATATTCGCGAGCAACTTGTCGCGGGTGATACCGGCATTGTGCACGACGATATCGATGCCGCCGAAGCGCTCGGTGGCGAATTCGGCCAACTTCTCGGCGGCGTCGGGTGCGGTCACATCGAGTGCGAGCGCGGTGCCGCCGACCTTGTTGGCGGTGGCCGAAAGGGCCTCACCGGCCGCGGGGATATCGGCGACGATCACGGTCGCGCCGTCGCGGGCGAAAACCTCGGCGATGGTCGCGCCGATACCGCGCGCGGCGCCGGTGACCACGGCGACCTTGCCGTCGAGCGGCTTATCCCAGGCGGCCGGGGCCACCGCGTCGGCCGCACCCACCCGGATGACCTGGCCGTCGACGAATGCCGACTTGGCCGAAAGCAGGAAGCGCAGTGTGGATTCCAGACCGGACGCGGTGGCGGAGGCCTGCGGGTGCAGGTAGACCAGCTGGGCGGTGGCGCCGCGCAACAGCTCCTTGGCGACGCTGCGGGTGAAGCCCTCGAGCGCGCGCTGGGCGATCTGCTCGTCCACGCCCGAAGCCAGCTCGGGAGTGGTGCCGATGACAACGATGCGGCCGGATGCCGCGACGCTGCGCATGGCGGGCTGGAAGAATTCGAACAGCTGCGACAGATCCTCGACCGTGCCGATACCGGTCGCGTCGAATACCAGCGCGCCGTACTTCTGGCCCGAGGCGGGCGCGTCGGCGAAGGTGTAGTCCGAAAGCAGGGTGCGCACCGGTTCGACGACGCGGCCCTTTCCGCCGAGTAGCACTGGACCGGGCAGCGGCGGCTCACCGGCCTGGTAACGGCGCAGGTGTTCCGGCTGCGGCAGGCCCAGCTTGCTCGCCAGGAACTGGCCGGGAGCGGAGTGTACGAACGAACCGTAGAGGTTGGGAGCACCCTTGCTCTTGCTTGCTGCCACTGTTTCTCCCTTTTCTGTGTCTCGTATGTCGTGGTTCGGCCCGCTGCGTTGCCGAATGGTCTGCTCGCGTACTAGATGCCCCGGCGCGAATTACGCACACTTGCGGGGTACGGTGTCGACAACAAACTTACTCCAGAGTAAGTTTAAAGTAAACCAACCGCGACGGGGCGCCGATCTGCGCGGACACGTCCGTGTCGAACGGCCCACCGGGCACCCGACGAGACCTTGGAGACTCGAGTGACAACCAAAGCCCGTTCAGCGAAGAGCACGGCGAAGAAGGGCCCACGCCCGGTTGCGATCGTGGGCGGTAACCGGATTCCGTTCGCCCGCTCCGATAAGGCCTATGCCCACGCCTCCAACCAGGACATGTTCACCGCCGCACTGGACGGTCTGGTGAGTCGGTTCGGTCTGCAGGGCGAACGTCTCGGCATGGTCGTCGGCGGTGCGGTGCTCAAGCGCGTCGGCGAGCACGGCATGGTCCGCGAGAGCGTGCTCGGCAGCAAGCTCAGCCCCTACACCCCGGCCCACGACCTGCAATTGGCCTGCGGCACCGGCCTGCAGGCGATCGTCACCGTCGGTGACGCGATCGCCGCCGGTCGCATCGATGCCGGTGTCGGCGGTGGCACCGACACCACCAGCGATGCTCCGATCGGGGTCAGCGAGTCCATGCGCGAGTGGATGCTCGACGCCAACCGCGCCAAGAGCAATAAGGACCGCCTCAAGCTGGTCGGTCAGCTGCGTCCGGCCATGCTCGGCATCGAAATCCCGCGCAATGCCGAACCGCGCACCGGTCTGTCCATGGGTGAGCACGCCGCCATTACCGCCAAGGAATTCGGTATCGCGCGCGAGGCCCAGGACGAATTGGCCTACCTGTCGCACAAGAATATGGCCGCCGCATACGACCGCGGTTTCTTCGACGATCTGATCACCCCCTTCCTCGGCCTGACCCGCGACGACAATTTGCGTCCCGGTTCGACCATCGAGAAGCTGGCCACCCTGAAGCCGGTCTTCGGCACCACATTGGGCGATGCCACCATGACCGCGGGTAATTCCACCCCGCTCACCGACGGCGCCTCCGCGGTGCTGCTGTCCAGCGAGGAATGGGCCACCGAGCACAATCTGCCGGTGCTCGCGCATCTGGTCGATTCCGAGGTCGCCGCGGTCGACTACATCCATGGTCCCGATGGCCTGCTGATGGCGCCGACCTACGCGGTGCCGCGCCTGCTCGCCCGAAACGGCCTGACCCTGCAGGATTTCGACTACTACGAGATCCACGAGGCCTTCGCCTCGGTGGTGCTGGCCACCCTGCAGGCGTGGGAGTCGGATCAGTACTGCAAGGAGCGTCTGGGCCTGGACGGCGCGCTCGGTTCGATCGATCGCGGCAAGCTGAACGTCAACGGGTCCTCGCTCGCCGCGGGGCACCCGTTCGCCGCGACCGGTGGCCGCATCGTGGCGTCCACGGCGAAGATGTTGGCGGAGAAGGGATCCGGCCGCGCGCTGATCTCCATCTGTGCCGCGGGCGGTCAGGGCGTCGTCGCGATCCTGGAGCGCTGAGCTCCCCCGCCGCTCCCCCGCCTCCCCGAATATTCAGGCGCCTGGCTCAACAGCCACGACGGTAGCGTTGGCGGCTGGCAGGTAGACGGTGGCTGGGTTAGCCCGTACCCGGTGAGTTACCCATGTGCTGACGAGATCAGTTGTCGCCTTCGAGAAGGCTGATCTCTGGATTGGGCAGTGGTGGTATTCGGTCGTTTCTCGAGCGAATACCACCCTGCTGGCCTTCAGTCGCGTGCCGCTGCGGTGCGGTCTTCGAGGAGTTCGCGCGAGATCTGCGCGATCCGATCCTCCGGAACCTCGACTGCGCCTTCGGAATTGATGACGACCACGGTCGGATAGATGCCGCGGGTGAGATCCGGGCCGCCGGTGGCGGTGTCGTCCTCGGCGGCATCGAAGAGTGATTCGACGGTGATGCGCAGCGCCTGATCCTCGTCGATGCCGCGGCTGTAGGTTTTCTTCAACGAGGACTTCGCGAACAGCGAACCGGAACCAACCGCGGTGTAGCCGAAGCGCTCCTCGCTGCGACCGCCGACGACATCGTAGGAGAAGATCCGCCCGACCTTCTCCGGGTCGGTGGCGCTCAGGTCGTAGCCGACCAGTACCGGGACAACCGCCATATCCTGCAGTGCGGCAGGCAGATTGTCGCGCACCATCTTCGACAGCTTGTTGGCCTTGCCCTCGAAGGTCAGCCCGACGCCCTCGATCTTCTCGTAGTGTTCGAGCTCGACCGCGAACAACCTGATCATCTCGATGGCCATGCCGACGGTGCCCGCGAAGCCCGCAGCCGAGTAGGTATCGGTGATGAACACCTTCTCCATATCCCGGCTGGCCAGCAGATTTCCCATGGTGCCGCGCCGGTCACCGGCGAGCAGCACCCCGCCGCGGTAGGCGACGGCCACGATCGTGGTGCCATGCGGCGCAATGTCGTGCCCACGCACCGCCGCATTGCCGAAATCGCTGCCGGGCAGGAGTTCCGGGGCATATCGGCGCAGGTTCTCGGAGAAGGAAGACGTCGCGTACTCCATATCTCTCACGGTAACGACTTCCGCCCCGGGCGTCAGCGCACCGAACTCCCACGGGCGGCGGCGAATCCGATCAGGCTGGTCGCGGGGGCGGATAGTCCTACTTCGGGGGCAGCTCGATGTGACCGCCGAAGGCCTTGCGCATGGCCGAGAGCATCTTGTCCGCATAGAGCGCCTCGCCACGTGAGGAGAACCGCGCGAATAGTGCCGCCGCGAGCACCGGCGCGGGGACGCCGGTATCGATCGCGGCGTCGAGGGTCCAGCGGCCCTCACCGGAGTCCGATACCCGACCGTCGAAGGATGCCAGGGTCGGATCGGCGTAGAGCTCGCTCGCGGTGAGGTCCAGCAACCACGAGGCGACCACCGAACCACGCCGCCACACCTCGGTCACCTCGGGCACGTCGATGTCGTATCGGTACCACTCCGGATGTTCGAGCGGCGTTTCCTCGGCGGAGGCCACGGCATCGTGTGTCGCGCCGATATTGGCCTTGTGCAGGATATTCAGGCCCTCGGCGTAGGCGGCCATCGCGCCGTATTCGATGCCGTTGTGCACCATCTTCACGAAATGGCCCGCACCGGCCGGTCCGCAGTGCAGATAGCCATGTTCGGCGGGCGACGGCTCGCCGGTGCGGCCCGGCGTCCGCTCTGCCGCCTCGACCCCGGGGGCGATGGACTTCAGCAGCGGGTCCAGATGCGCGACCGCCTCGGCCTCGCCGCCGATCATCAGACAGAAGCCGCGGTCGAGTCCGAATACCCCGCCCGAGGTGCCGATATCCACATAGTGGATGCCCCTGGGCCGCAGTACCGCGGCGCGCGCGATGTCGTCGTGGTAGCGGCTGTTGCCGCCGTCGATGATGATATCGCCGGGTTCGAGCAGCTCGGCGACCTGGTCGATCACCTGACCGGTCACCGCTGCCGGGATCATCACCCAGACCACGCGCGGGGTCGCCAGTCTGGACACGAAGTCCTTCAGATCGGTGGAGCCCTGGAAACCATCGCTGCCCAGTTCGGCGACAAGCGTGTCGATGGTCTTGGGTCTGCGTTCGTAGCCGACGGCGGTGTGCCCGTCCTTGACGATCCGGCGCACGATATTGCCGCCCATCCGACCTAGGCCGATCATTCCCAGCTGCATTCCATCCATCTCCTCGTCGCGTGTGGAGCCCCGGTGGCAGGAGTTCACATCCGATTGTCCCGCGCGTGTGTAACGCGCGGTGCGACGCAGCGATAAACGGGATGGCTCCGCGTAGTTGCCAGACCCCCGACCCGGCAACTACGCGGGGCCCTTCCATGTGTGGCGCGGTCCGTTGCGCGGGATTCGCTGGTCGACCGTGCTGTTCTGACGATGTCGGTGCAGACGATTATCGTTGGCGGGGCTCGCACCGTGCGGGCTCCTGACAATCGAGCGGGGAGGACGGTTCGTGACGAGCGAATCGAGTACCGGGCGGCAAGGTCGACACGAAGGCGGCCAGGTCGGACTACGGCAGCTCCTCGACTCGGCGCGCTCCGCCGCACCGCAGCAGCCCCCGCGGCCGCGCACTGTTGCTGAGCAGGATCCGGGCGCGGATCAGCCGCCCCAGCCGCCAAGGCCTCGGACGGCCGAGCAGTCGAGGCGCTACCAGGCGGCGGTGCGGCATGAGTCAGCAGTACAGCCGCAAGCGGCTGCGCAGACTCCGACTCCGTCGGGAGACCAGTCATCTGAGTGGGCCGGGGATTCCATGCCCACCGAGCCGCTGCGGACATCTCGACGGCCGAAACCAGCCGAGACACCCGCACCCACCGGCGAGCGGCGTCGCGGACCCGAAAAGCCATCCAGACCGAGCGGGCTGAGATCGCCCATCGCCAAACGCATCGGTATCGGCATCGGCGCACTGATCGCGGTGTGCGGACTGGCTTACGTTGCCGACCTTGTACTTTCCTCCGGTCACGTACCGCGCGGCGTCGTGGTCGCCGGAATCGATATCGGCGGCAAGGACACCGCCGACGCGGCCGCCCAGCTGCGTACCGCGGTGGATCCGCGCATCGACCAGGAACTGCCGCTGCGGATCGGCGACGTGCAGACAAGGATCACTCCTCGAACCGCTGGCCTTGGGGCGGATTGGGATGCCACGATGGCCCGCATCGGCGGCCAACCGCTCAATCCGATCACCCGACTGACCTCGCTGTTCGTCACGCATACGGTGCCGGTCGCGAGCACCGTGGACGACAATGCACTCGACGCCCAGCTCACCGCCCTGCGCGTACACGACCGCCCGACGGTCGAGGGCACCATCGCCTTCGACGGCGCCCGCCCGGTCGCCGTGCCACCGGTACCCGGCCGCATCCTCGATGTCCCAGCCGCGCGCACCGCGCTCATCGAAAACTGGTATCTCGGTGCGCTGCTCGATCTTCCGGAGACGGCCGCGCCCGTTGCCGTGCGCGCGGAGGCGGTCGAGCAGGCCTTGCACACCATCGCCGAGCCGGCGGTGAGTGCGCCGATTGTGTTCGCTGGCAAGAACAATGCGACCGGCAAGCTCGAGCCGGAGCAGATCGCGTCCATACTGTCGTTCGCCCCCGATGGTCAGGGTGGTCTGGCCGCGACCTTCAAACAAGATGTCGCTCTCGGGGTGCTGGGTCCGCAACTCGCGCCGTCCGAGGTCGAGGCCAAGGATGCGACCTTCGCCGTGACCGGGGCGACCGCGTCGGTGGTTCCGGCCGTGATCGGCGACAAGATCAATTGGGCCAAGACATTCGAGCAGTTGCCGAATCTCATCGTCGCACCGCAGGAGCGCACCGCCCAGGCCGTTTACGACAAGGTCGATCCCAAGCTAACCACCGAGGCCGCCAATGCACTCGGCGTCACCGAGGTGATGGGCCAATTCACCACTAGCGGCTTCAGCGGACCGTCCGGTGTGAATATCCGCGTGGTCGCCAAGAAGGTGAACGGCGCCATCGTCAAACCGGGAGAAACCTTCTCGCTCAACGACTTCACCGGACCACGCGGCATTGCCGAGGGCTACGTCGAATCCGGCATCATCGACCACGGCCGTCCGAGCACCGCGGTCGGCGGCGGTATCAGCCAGTTCGCGACCACCCTCTACAACGCCGCCTATTTCGCGGGTATGGAGGATGCCGGTCACACCGAGCACAGCTACTACATTTCCCGCTATCCGGCGGCACGCGAGGCCACCGTCTTCGACGGTGTCATCGACCTCAAATTCCGCAATAACAGCCAATCCGGTGTCTACATCGAAACGTCGACCACCGACTCGGAAGTCACGGTCCGCCTCTGGGGCACCAAGACCGTCAATGTCGAATCCATCACCGGCGAGAAGACCAAGCCGACCGAGCCGACCGAGGTCAAACTCCCCAAGGGCAAGGACTGCATCGCCACTGAAGGCGCACCGGGGTTCACAATCTCCGATACGCGAGTCATCACCGATCGCAAAAGCGGTCGGCAGATCTCACGCACCACGCGGACGGTGAAGTACGACCCGGTACCTGTCGTGAAATGCGAGTAGTCGACTCCTACAGCGGGGTTCGCATCAGCACGACGTTGTACTGGTTCCACACCGACAGCAAGAAGTACAGATCACTGCCGGTCTGATACGGGAAGATCATCGGCGCGTAGGCGCTCGGCAGCGCGGTGCCGTCGACGAGCACCTCCGATTCGCTCCACGGTCCCTCCGGCGCCGATGCGGTGCGCAGCACCACCGAATTCGTGGAATCGGTGGTGAGCATGATGAATTTGCCGAGATGTTCGTTCCACATGACCGACAGCTCACTGACATCACCGACGATCGGTGTGGCGTCCTTGGCCTCGGGTTTCCACTCCGTGCCGTCCCAGTATTCGTAGCGATCGAGATCGGCTATATCGGATTCCTTTGCCCGCGAGACGAATCCAGGATTCAGCCGACCGGCCGGGGTGCCGTAGCGATAGACGTAACCGTCATCTTTCAAGAAGGCGTTCTGCTGAAAGTTCTGGTGTCCGTCCACATTCGCGCGCCGGGTGGTTGTCAGCGGTGCCCAGGTCCGCCCGCCGTCACCGGAGGCGGCGAGAGTGGAGAAGTTGGTCGTCCACTTGCCGTGCTCACCCCATTCGCGTACCGACATCAGGCTCATGTACTGCACCCCGCCGACCGAAATGCCCGCTGTCGGAATGAGACTGATCTCGATGCCCGGAATCTTCGGGCTGGGCAGCGGATTGGTCACGGCGCTCTCGAAGGAGATCCCGTGCGAGGGATCCTTGGTCGAGCTATGGAAAAGCACCTGGCTGCTCCATGCGAAGGCGCTGCCGACGAGCAGATTGGGGAAGCCGAGGCCCGCGCTGTCGCCGAAGGCGGTGATCATCCGGCCGTTGCCGTCGTCCCACATGACGCCGAGGTCGGTGCCGAGCACATTGACGTTCTGGGTGCGATTGGGGCTGTCCATCCCGGTCATCTGATAGACCGCCTGGGTCGATCCGGGTAAGCGCGGCAGGCCGCGTGGCTGTCCGTTGAGGCCGGGAATGGGGTTGATGCCGGGGATGGGAAGCACGAAATTCGAGTCCGCGGCGGCCGGTCCGGCCAGCGCGACCGAGAGTGCGGCGGCGAGTACACCGGCTCTGGTGATTGCGGACAGCGATCGGTTCATCCGGACGATCCCTTCTAGCGCGCAGTCTGCCCGGTCATTGTGCCCGGTTTCGTGATCTCTGTCCGGGTCCTGCGGGCTGGAGAGCGACATGTGACGATCGCTACACTGGGAGGATCAGGAGACGGGGCTCGGGCAGGTACTGACCTGTCACCGCTGGCTTAACAGCCGCTCGAAATGGCAAAGCTGTTCGGTACATCCAGCAGGATTTCGTGAACGCTAGGCGGTGGCTCCATGGGTGACAGTCGCGCGATACTTCGTAGTTGGTGGCGCGATCCGGCGCACTATCGCTGGTTCGTGCGTACTCTCGAATCCCATTCCGGGCTGCGCCTGATCCAGGCGATCATCGGTGCGGGTGGTGCGTTGATGCTCGTGATCAACATCCTGATCTGGATGTCGCCCGCCGGTCCGAGCGGCACGGCGGGCCGAACTATCTTCGCGGCGGCCGGTGCGACCGCCGCGGTCTGGACGATCCGCTGGTGGTTTTTCCCATGGCCACGTGCCATCACCTCACTGGCCATGTTGATCTGGGCCGATCTCGCGATCACGGCATCGTGCCTGGTGGACAGCGATCGGGTGTACGGCGCACTGAGCGCGATGCTGCTCGTGGTCACCGGTGCCTACATCACGTTCTTCCACAGTCCAAAGGCGCTCGCCGTGCACGCCGGATGGTCGCTGCTCACGGTGAGTGCGCTGGCCATATTGCTGGTGGTCGATGCGCAGAGCAGTGATCTAGCGCTGGCCGGTGCGATGGTCCTGATCATGGTCGCGGCCATTGTGGTCGTGCTGCCCGCGCTGCAATTCTGCTATTGGGTACTGCGCATCGATGTGCTCTCCGACCCGTTGACCACACTGCTGAATCGCCGCGGACTCGACTACTACCTGCACCGCTCCCGGTACCAGCAACAACTGTGCGTCATCACTCTCGACCTCGACCATTTCAAGTCGGTCAACGACACCTTCGGCCACATCATCGGTGACGAGGTGTTGGTCTCGACGGCCGAGCGGTTGCGCGCCGTGGCCGATCCCGATGCCGTGGTCGCCCGCACCGGCGGGGAGGAGTTCGCGGTGGTCGATCAGTTGGATCGCGCGGCCGCGCTGGATCTGGGCGAGCGGTTGCGCCTTGCCGTGGCACAGGCGTCCGGCATACCCGTCACCGTCACGGTCAGTGTGGGAGTAGCGGTATGGGAGGGCGGGACCGACGACGGACGGCCGCGATTGCTGTTGCGGTGCGCCGACGACGCGATGTATCGGGCGAAACGGCTGGGCGGCAATGCCGTTGTGCTGGCCGAAGATCCGCAACATGCGACGATACAGCTCGCCGAGCCCGCCCGAGAGATGGCGCACGGCACCGAATAACAACAGCGGCCCCGGATATTCCGGGGCCGCCATGTGCGAAATCTATTGGATCAGAACGCCGCTTCGTCCAGCTCCATGATGTCGTTGTCCAGGTTGGACAGGATGGCGCGGGTCGCGGTCAGCTCCGGCAGCACATTGCGTGCGAAGAACTGCGCGACGCCGACCTTGCCCTTGTAGAACGCCTCATCGGTACCGGTCGCGCCGTTGTCGAGGGCCTTGATGGCGACGTCGGCCTGCCGCAGCAGCTGCCAACCGATGAGCAGGTCACCGACGGCGAGCAGGAAGCGCACCGAACCGAGACCGACCTTGTACAGCTCGCTCGGCTGCTCCTGGGCGCCCATCAGGTGCCCGGTCAGGGTGGCGGCCATGGCCTGCACATCCTCGAGCGCGGTGGCGAGCAACTTGCGCTCGGCCTTCAGCCGACCGTTGCCCGCCTCGGACTCGATGAACTTTTGCACCTGGCCGGCCACGTGGGCCAGCGCGACGCCGCGGTCACGGGCGATCTTGCGGAAGAAGAAGTCCTGCGCCTGGATCGCGGTGGTGCCCTCGTAGAGCGAGTCGATCTTCGCGTCGCGGATGTACTGCTCGATCGGGTAGTCCTGCAGGAAGCCGGAGCCACCGAAGGTCTGCAGCGATTCGGTCAGGTACTGGTAGGCCCGCTCGGAACCGACACCCTTGACGATCGGCAGCAGCAGATCGTTGACGCGGAAGGCCACATCCTTATCGGCACCGGAGACCAGCTCGGCGATATCGGCGTCCTGGTGTGCGGCGGTGTAGAGGTAGATGGCGCGCAGACCCTCGGCGTAGGCCTTCTGCATGGCCAGGCTGCGGCGCACGTCCGGGTGGTGGGTGATGGTGACGCGGGGGGCGGCCTTATCGGTCATCTGGGTCAGATCCGCACCCTGGACGCGCTGCTTGGCGTAGTCCAGTGCGTTCAGATAACCGGTCGACAACGTCGCGATGGCCTTGGTGCCGACCATCATGCGCGCGTTCTCGATCACGTCGAACATCTGCGCGATGCCGTTGTGCACCTCGCCGACCAGCCAGCCCTTGGCGGGCACGCCGTGGCCACCGAAGGTGACCTCACAGGTGGCCGAGACCTTGATGCCCATCTTGTGCTCGACATTGGTGACGAAGACACCGTTGCGGTCGCCAAGGGTCTGGGTTTCGAAGTCGAAGTGCCACTTCGGCACGTAGAACAGCGACAGACCCTTGGTGCCCGGACCGGCACCCTCGGGACGGGCCAGCACCAAGTGCATGATGTTCTCGAACAGGTCGTCGGAGTCGCCAGAGGTGATGAATCGCTTGACGCCCTCGATGTGCCAGGAGCCGTCCTCCTGCTTGATCGCCTTGGTGCGGCCTGCGCCGACATCGGAACCGGCATCCGGCTCGGTCAGCACCATGGTGGCGCCCCAGTTGCGATCGGCGATGATCTGCGCCCACTTCTTCTGCTCATCGGTGCCGTTGTTGTAGAACACCTGTGCGAAACCCGCACCGGCGGCGTACATCTGAGCCGGCGGGTTGGCGCCGAGGATCATCTCGCCCAGCGCCCAGGAGACAGCGCTCGGGGCGCCGAGGCCACCCAGCTCCTCGCGGACGGCGACCTTGGCCCAGCCCGCGTCTTCCAGCGCGCGGTAGGACTTCTTGAACGATTCGGGGAGAGTGACCGTGTGGGTCTCGGGATCGAAGGTCGGCGGGTTGCGGTCACCGTCGACGAACGAATCGGCCAGCGGACCCTCGGCCAGGCGACGCACCTCGTTGAGCATCTCCTTGACGGTCTGGGTGTCGAGATCGCCGTAGGCGTCGCTGTCGAGGATGGTGCCGAGGCCGAGTACCTCGAAGAGGTTGAACTCCAGGTCGCGGACGTTGCTCTTGTAGTGGCCCATTTCTGTTACTCACTCTCCATTGAGTTGGTGCGGTCGGTTGCTCGCCGTTCCCGCCCGTTGTCCATCCATCGGGTAGCCGTGCCTGCCTCCGTAGCGACTGCTTGCAGGTCGCTCGAAGGATCAGCCGCATGCTACTCGCGGGTAACTTATTCGCCATATTACCGGTCGGTAATGGGGCCGCAAAGGCTCGAGCGGGCAAATGTGATGTGAAAAACACTCGAATGCGTTGCCGTTCGTCTACGGCTCGCGTAGTAGAAGGCCGAGCCGGGTTTGCCGACGCGTGTTGAGCGTCCGACTGGCTGGGCGTCTCTGGATAGCTGGCGCCGACTACCGTGAAGATGTGCGAATCGAGACGAGCGCGGGCCCCGCGGAGATCGAGCTCGACAAACCGCGCAAGGCGGCGTTCCTACTGCTGCTCACGCACGGATCCGGCGGCGGTGTCGACGCGAAAGACCTGCTCACCGTGCGCGATCGCGCCTACGAACTGGGCGGCGCGGTCGCGCGGGTGGTGCAGCCGTATCGGGTCGCCGGACGACGCGCACCCGGCTCCGCGGTGAAGCAGGACGAGGCTTGGCTCGAGATCGTCGCCGCCCTGCGCAAGCGGGTGAAGAAGGTCCCGCTCATTTCGGGTGGGCGCAGCAATGGGGCGCGAGTGGCCTGCCGCACCGCCATTGCCGCCGATGCGCGCGGTGTGCTCGCGCTGTCGTTCCCGCTGCATCCTCCGGGTAAGCCGGAGAAGACGCGTCGCGAGGAACTGTTGGCTCCGGGCGAGATCGAGGTCGTCGTGATCAACGGTGCCAATGACCCGTTCGGTGTGCCCGATTCGGCCGATGCCGCCGAAGTTCGGATTATCCCAGGTCAGGCCCACTCTTTCCGCTCCGGGTTCGACATCATCGCCGAGACGGTCACACCTTGGCTGGCGCGGTGGAGTGCATAGCCTCTTCCTGGTCGCGCGTTCGTTACCTCGCTATATAACGAGAACTTCTCGCTATGAGAAGAACGATCTGTTGGACTTCTGATTGCGCGTCGACTTCGCTGGAAGAGGCTCGAGTCGATATGCCGGTGCCGCACGTGCCCACCGATCGACCCGGCGAAGGGAACCGGAGTGTGAATTGGCAACCTACGTTCTTATCCCAGGCATGTGCCACGGTGGCTGGTGCTACGAATCGATCACCGACCAGTTGCGCCGGCCTGGTCATCGGGTCTACCCGCTGACCCTCACCGGACTCGCCGAGCGCAGCCATCTGCTGACCGCATCGGTGAACCTCGAGACGCATGTCCAGGATGTGGTGCGGCTATTGGTGGCCGAGGATATCGAGGACGCGGTGCTGGTCGGTCACAGCTATGGCGGGATGGTGATCACCGGGGCGGCCGACCGGGTACCCGAGCGGATCGATTCGCTGGTCTACCTCGATGCCGTGGTGCCGCGCCACGATGACTCCATGTGGCGGCTGGTCTCCGAACAGGAGCGGCAGTGGTACCTGGACGTGGCGAAGACCGGTTATGCGGTGCCGCCGCTGCCTTTCTTCGATCCGCGCGCCACCGGACACCCGCTGGCCTCGCTGCTGCAGTCGGTTCAGCTCACCGGCGACCTCACCCGATTCCGGCGCCGGGAATACGTATACGCGGCTAGCTGGGACGGTGAATCTCCGTTCACCAGCTTCTATGAGCGGCTTCGCGATGATCCACAGTGGCGCACGCATGCAGTCGACAGCAAGCACAACCTCATGCGTGATGCCCCTGATGAGTTGGTGGCGATTCTGCTCGCGGACCGGTGAATACGGCTGATCGGCAGGCGGTGCGGCTCGCCCTCGGCACAGCTCGGCGCTCGGGCTCGCCCCGCAGGCTCCTGGCTTGCCGACCACACCTCGACCCTCGCCTGGACCGCGGTTCTGTGCACCGCCGCCGCGGCGATCGCCATAACCGAGGGCAATCGCCATAACCGAGGGCAATAGGTTGCTGAGATCGGTTCTCGCTGCGCGGAGCCGATCCCGGTCAGGTTGGCGGGGTGGCCGCGGCCTGCGGATGACCAAAGGTCGGTGAGCCGAATTATCGGGGCGTCGTCAGGTTTCGCGTGGCTGCTCGATAGGGGTTTCGGACTCGACGGCAGGCGGGTCTGCCGGCGGTTTGGTGGCGATGACCAGGGCGTCGATGGCGTCGCGTTCCTCGGTGGGGCGGTAGATGCGGTCGGCTACGCGGACGCGGATGCGGTGGGGGTCGGGGCCGAGGTCGGCGATGATGTCGTCGGGGGTGAACAGAACCGAGGGGTCCTTCGGGCCACCGAAGCCCTCGGTGAGATTGGTGGTGTCGTGGCCCAGGATCAGTAGGGTGCCCTCGGGGACGAGCAGATCGGCGAGTCGGCGCACCAGCGGGCGACGTTGTTCGGCGGGCAGGTGCAGGAAGACCATCAGCACGAGTTCGTACGGGCCGGTGATGCCCGCGGCATCCAGATCGGTGACATCGGCACACTGCCAATTGATCCGATGGCGGACCGAGCGGGAAAGCCGACTCGCGATGGTACGGCCCTTATCGATGCCCACCTGTGAATAGTCGACGGCGTGCACCTGCCAGCCGTGCGTGGCCAACCACAGCGCATTGCGACCTTCACCGCAGGCGAGATCGAGGGCACGCGGCAGTGCGGGCGGCTCGCCGTCGGGAGTATCCGGCACTAACGGCGTGACCCGCTCCAGCCCGTAGACATGCTCCACGACGGTGCTATTCGGCGGTGCACCCCAGACCAGCTCACTCTGCGCATACCGCATATCCCATTCGGTCGCGTCCATACGCGCGAGTGTATTTGCCCATACCGCGCCTTTGCGCCGTGCGCCCGTACTCCTGCGACGGCCGTGCGCCGCGGACGCGCTGCCGTGCATTACGCGATGGCCGTGCACCGCGCAAGGGCCGGGTGCTCGCGACCGCCGTGCTCCGCGACGGTCGCGAAACCATCCGCTGTGTCCGCCGGGATGATCGTGGGTGGTCGGCCGGGCGCTAAGAACTCGCTTGGGGCAACCAGTGCACCGGTGAGGTCTCGCGGATGTGGACGAGTACGTCGTAAGCGTCCACGAGGGATCGCACGGTGGTGTGGGCGGTCGCGTCCTTGGCTGGATCGTAGATGCCGCTGATCGTGCGGAGTTTTGCCGGTTCGTGCAGCCACTGTTGCGCCGATTTCGGTGCGTCGCTGTGCAAGTCGATATAGAAGGCGGGCAGGTCCACCATGCCGAGCGTCGCGTCGACCAGGTCCGACAGCGGTTCCGGTGCCATCGCCATACCGAGATCGCCGTGATGGAATCCGATGGCCACCGAGACGTACCGCGCACCGAAATGTTCGCGCAAATAGCTACCAGTACCGCGGAATTCGGAGTTCTCCGCCGGGCCGTCACCGAGAGGTAGGGCCGCGGTGTGGGCTATGCCGTCCCAGTACGCGATTTTCGCGCCGGTATCGCGCTGCCATTCGATGACCCGCTGTGCGGCGGGGCGCTCGTCGCGTGCGAAACCACCCTGTCCGGCGACGCTCTTCTCGTGGAAATCGACGATGAGCCGCAGATGCGCCAGTGCATTCTCGGATTCTGTTGTCACCGGGAGCTTTTCGAATAATGCCAAGGCATCGCGTGCATCCTCGATGAAGGGGCGGCCGGGGTGAATTCCTTGATGGCGCTGCACATGTTCATCGATCTGATGCGCGGTGCGTATCGGGACGAGATGGGATTCGATGGCGGCCAAACGATCCGGTGCATACTGTCGAACGTAATCCAGCACCACGTCGTAATCCGACGATTCCGCCCGCGGCGGCTCGACGCCGAGAATTCGCACGGGATCGTTCGGGTGTTTCCGATTGAATTCGCGAATCCACGCCAGTGCCGCCGCCATTTCGGCGGTTCGGGTCGGCCGCCACGCATCCGCGAGCGCCGATTCGGGATCACCCACGCCGGTCCGCACATAGGCATCGAGTCGCTCACCCGAACGCGCACTGTCCTGCACCGCGAGCGTGCGGAAACCGTATTGTTCGACAAGCACCCGGAATACCCGCTCACGCAGTCCGAAGGTCTGTCGAGAGAATCGGGTCGACTCACCCAACCCGACCACGGTGGCCGATCCCAGCCGCTCGGCTAACGCCGCGATATCGGATCCGATGCTATTCGAATGCGTATCGAAAATCGGCTGTGCACGCGCGCGCAACCATTCGCGCAAACCCGAAGTGCCGCTATTCGATTCGCTGGATGCGAGGGTGCTGCCCATGGTCTCTCCCGAAGCTCGACGACGCAACGTACCCAGCCTCATACCTGAAGCCCCATTGAGGTCAAGTCGGCGGAAAACTGGCAACGGCACATGACCGTGGCCACGTGCCGTTGCGGAAGGGACTAGAGGGTAGTGCGCATTAAGACCACGTTGTACTGGGTGTGCACCGTGGTGACGAAGTACAGGTCGCGTCCGGTTTGGTACGGAAAGATCGACGGAGCGTACGCGGCCGGGAGCTCGCGGGTGTCGATCAGCACCTCGGGATCGCTCCATGGACCCACGGGTGAGCTGGCCCGCCGCATGACCACCGAGTTGAAGGGATCGGTGGTGAGCGAGATGAACTGCCCCAGATACGCGTTGTACATCACCGACATCTCGCCGACGCCACCCATGATCGGCGCCGCGGCATTGACGTCGCCCTTCTTGCTCCAGTGCTCGCCGTCCCAGTACTCGTACTCGCCTAGATTCGCGATATCGGCTTCCCTGACCCGCGCGACATACGCCGCCCGGTTGCGCCCGGACTGGGTGCCGTATTCGTAGACGTAACCGCCGTCCTTGACGAACGCGTTCATCTGGAAGTTGGCATTACCGCCTTCATTCGGCCGCCGGGTCTCGGGTAGCTCGGCCCAGGTCTCACCGTTATCGCCGGAGACGGCGAGTCCGGAGAAATTCGTGGTCCACCGGCCGACATCGTCCCAGCTCTGCACCGACATCAGACTCATGTACTGCGCGCCGCCGACCGAAATGCCAGCGGTGGGGATCCGGCTGATCTCGATGAATGGAATCTTCGGGCTCGGAATCAGATCGCGGGCCTGGCCGAAGATATCGCGCACGACGCTGTCGAAGTAGATGCCGTTGGACGGATCGTGGGTGTGGCTGCGTACGAGAATATTGCTGCGCCACGCCCAGGTGCTGCCCGCGAGCAGATTCGGGAAGCCGAGTCCGGCGGTATCACCGAATGCGGTCAGCATCTCGCCGTCGCCGTTATCCCACATGATGCCCAGATCGGTGCCGAGCACGTTATAGGCCTGGGTATTGTTCGGGCTCGCCATCCCGGTGACCTGGAATACCGCCCTGGTTCGGCCGACCAGATTCGGTAATCCATTGGTGCCGTTCAGCACCGGGATCGGGTTGATCGCATTGGGGTTTGCCGTGGCTGGGGTAGTCGCTATGAGGAGCAATGCCGAAGCTCCTGCCAGTGCCGAGAGCAAGGCGGACGCGGTTTTGTGCAATCTCAAAGCCCTCCGGTTATGGCCGAAGTGGCACGATACGCAGGCCCCCACACCGTGTGTCGTGTCACATTTCGGCTGGCTGGCGAATCGTTCAAGATGCTAACAGCGAAACCGGGAAATTGGTGGCTTGTGTGATTCGTCTGGAAACTTGTAAGCGTTGCGCTACCTGAATTGTTATCAGCGGCTACGGGATATGGCCTGCCGCACAATCAATGGCAGTTGGGTGGCCCGCTCGATGGCGAAGGTGCGCCGAGCCGAGGCATGCCAGGAGCGATCGAAGAGTTGTTTGGCTCCCGCGACGGCCTGCGGAGAGCGGATCGCGATGCGATCGGCGAGCTTTTCCGCCGCCGCGACCGGGTCCGGGGTCACCTCGGTGACCAGGCCGATGCGCTCGGCGTATGCGGCGTCCACGATATCGGCGGTCATGGTCAGCTGCAGTGCCTTGTCGACGCCGATCAGCCGGGACAGCGTCGCCGCGCCGGTCATATCCGGGACCAGACCGTACTTGGCTTCCATTACCGAGAATTCCGCGTCGGGGCTGGCGAAGCGGACGTCGGCGGCCAGTGCGAGCTGTAGCCCGCCGCCGTAGCAGTGGCCGTGTACCGCTGCGATCACCGGCACCGAGAGTCGACGCCAGGCCCAGCAGGCCTCCTGAAAGGTATTGGTGCCGCGCCAGGGCAGCGGGATGAAGCCGCGGATGACGGCGAGCGGATCGCGGCTGGCTCCCGCGAGGTCGAGGCCGCTGCTGAAACTCGGGCCGTTGCCGGCCAGGATGACCGCGCGGACCTGCTTGTGCTCGGCGACGGTATGCGCGGTCGTGACGAGATCGCGCAGCATCTCGATGGTCAGGCCATTGTGCTTGTCCGGCCGGTCCAGGGTGACGTAAGCGCGGTCGTCAACAAACCGTAGCGCGATATTCGAGGCCATTCCCGGATATTACCCGCGAGTCAGTTCGAGGGCCATTGCCCTTTGTGCATGTGCTTTGTTCTAATCGAACGCAAGTTACCGTCAACACTGACGGTAAAGAGCGGAGGAACCATGCTGCCACCCGGATTGGATCCGCGCACACCGGTACTTGTCGGCGTCGGCCAGATTGTGCACCGCACCGGCGAGCCCGGGCTGCCCGGACCGGTCGAACTCGCCACCGAATCGCTGCGCCGCGCGGGCGCCGACAGCGGTACCGGGGATCGGCTATTGCGCTCGGCGGATCTGATCGCGGCCGCGGCCTCGGTCAGCAGGCCCTATCCGGATCTCGGCGCGTTGGTCGCGGCAGGACTGGGCGCCGCGCCGAAGCGAACGTGGCAATCCGCGCGATTCGGCGGTGATGCGCCGCAGCGCCTGGTCAATACCGTCGCGCAGGCCATCGTCGACGGGCGCTGCGAGATCGCGCTGATCACCGGTGCCGAGTCGGTCGCATCCTGGAATGCGGCCACCCGCACCGGCGGCGCACTCGATTGGCCCGAGCAGGACGAGGATGTGCGACCGACCGAGCTCATCGGCACCGAACGTGGCCCCAACACCGAAATGGAGACGGCGGCGGGACTGTGGGGGCCGATCTATTTCTATGCGTTGATGGAGACCGCGCTGCGCGCACGACTGGGCCTGAGCGAGGCCGCGCATCGTGAGCGGATCGGGGGACTGTGGTCGCGGCTCTCGGCGGTGGCGGCCCGGAACCCGTATGCATGGCAGCCCGCTGAACAGTCGATCGAAGATCTGGTGACGCCGACGCGCGCGAATCGCATGGTCTCCTCGCCTTATCCGAAGCTGCTCGTCGCGAACCTGTCCGTGGATCAGGGGGCGGGACTGATCCTGTGCAGTGCGGCGGCGGCCGATGCGGCGGGCGTGCCGAGGGACCACTGGGTCTTTCCGCATGGCGGGGCCAGCGCCACCGACGGGTGGTTCGTCTCCGAACGTGCGGATATGTCCAGGTCACCGGCCATCGCGGCGGCTGGTCGGGCGGCATTGTCCGGCGCGGGTATCGGCATCGACGATGTCGCGCATATCGACCTGTATTCGTGCTTCCCGGTCGCGGTGCAGGTCGCGGCCGAGGCGCTCGAGCTGCCGATCGACGATCCGGCACGGCCACTGTCGGTCACCGGCGGACTCACCTTCGCGGGCGGGCCGGGCAACAACTACGCGACTCATTCGATCGCGACGCTGGCCGGTCGGCTGCGCGATGATCCGTCGGCCTACGGCCTGGCGAGCGCACTCGGCTGGTACATCACCAAGCACGCCCTCGGCGTCTACTCCGCGCGCCCACCCGCGCGGCTCTTCCATGCCGCCGCCCCGGAAGTGCCTGTGGCACGGCGTGATACGGCACCCGGCTACACGGGGCCGGCCATCGTCGAGGCCTACACGATCGCCTATCGCAAGGGCACCGCGCCCGAACACGCCGACGAACCCGAGGCCGTGGTGATCAGCGCGTTGACTCCGACCGGTGCCCGCATACTGGTTCGGGCGTCCGATTCAGAAACCGTCGCGGCGTTCACCGACGGCGACCCGATCGGCGCGCAGGCCGATGTGATCGCCGCCGATAAGCTCACTTTGCTCACCGAGAGGACTGTCAAATGAACGCAGCGTCGCACAGCGAGTCCGTGAGTGGTGGCGACCGGGAGACGGATCGGCATGACTTGGTCCTGGTCGAAAAGCGCGATGCGATAACGCTATTGACCGTCAATCGCCCGGAAGCCCGCAATGCCATCAATTTGGCCACCGCGCAGGCCATCGAGGCGGCGATCGACGAGTTCGAGGCCGATGCTGACGCGCGCGTGCTCGTGCTCACCGGCGCGGGTGGAACCTTCAGTGCTGGAATGGATCTCGTCGCGGCATCCAAGGGTGAGATGCCGATAACACGCAACCGGGGTCCGCTGGGCATTGCCGCGAAACCGCCTACCAAACCGATGATTTCGGCCGTGGAAGGTTTCGCATTGGCCGGTGGTTTCGAACTCGCACTCTCCGGTGATCTCATTGTCGCCGCGAATAATGCCCAGTTCGGTATTCCGGAGGTCAAGCGCGGTCTGGTCGCCGCGGGCGGTGGTGTACTGCGGCTGACCCAGCGGTTGCCGCGTCCCATCGCCGCAGAGCTGGCGCTCACCGGTGGCCGCATCGATGCCGAACGGCTCTACCAGCTCGGACTGGTCAACCGGGTCACCGAACCCGGTGCGGCGCTCGACGCCGCATTGGCATTGGCAGCCGAGATCGTCGCGGCCGCACCGCTTTCGGTGGCGGCGAGTAAGCGAATCATCGATGAATCGCCGGACTGGTCCGTCGCCGAGAGCTTCGCCAAACAAGGCGAAATCGCGCTGCCCGCGCTGTTCTCCAAGGATGCCGCCGAAGGTGCGCTCGCATTCGCGCAGAAGCGCGAACCCCAGTGGCAGGGGCGCTGATCCGATGCCCGAACGCGTCCGGGAGACGCAAGTGCAGCGGCGCTCGCGCATGCGCACGCGGCTCCTGGACGCGGCGGTGGAGAGTCTGGTCGAGGTCGGCTACGCCGGTACCACCACCCTCGGAGTGCAGAAGCGTGCCGGGGTGCCCCGCGGCACGCTGCAACATCACTTCCCGACCAAGGCCGATCTGCTCGCCGGTGCCGTCGAACATCTGGCCGAACGCCGATTCGCCCAGCTGACAAGGGAATTCGAGGCAATTCCGGTCGGTGCGGATCGCCTCGAAACCGCGGTCGAGCTGACCATGCACATGTTCACCGGACCGTCATTCTGGGCGGCGCTGGAGATGTGGGTCGGCGCGCGCACCGATCCCGAACTGCTCGCGGCCTTTCTGCCGCTGGAGCATCGACTATTCGACCTGATGCACAACAGCATTCGCGATATCTTCCGTCAGGAATTCCCGGAGGACCCGCGCGTGCCAACCATTACCGAATTCACCATCGAGATCATGACCGGTCTCGCCATGCGTGTGCTGCTCACCGGCGATCTGGACCGCAATCGAATCCTGCGACACCGCTGGGGAAACGCGGTGCGGATCCTGCTCGGCGAGGCGGATCCGACAACCTTGACCCGACCGATCAGTGACGTGGGCTGATGGTGTCGAGCAGAACCCGCGCGCATCCGGCCGGATCATCGAAGAACGGCGTGTGGCCGCTGCCGTGCAGCGTGACGTGGCGGGCGTTCGGCAGCACGGCGCGAGCCTTCCTGCTCTGGGTGGCGTAGGTCAGCAGAATGTCCCGGTTGCCCCAAGCGATGGTGACCGGAATGTCGGCCAGTGCCCCGATTTCGTGCAATTTCGCATCGGTGAAGGAGGTAAGGGCGGGCTCGAAACCGGGCGCGTCGGCCGCATCGCTGGCGGTGTCGATGGCCACCTGTGGATCGATCGCCCATGGCTTGCCGAAGATCAATGACAGGAATACGGTGCGACCCGCGGCGGTGCCGAGCACGTCGGGCAGCCATCGGCGCAGCACCCGCGCGAGCTGGCGGGATTTGCCGAGTGATTGTTGGCACCACACGCGGCCGGGGGTGTCCCAGAATCCGATCGGCGAAAATGCCGTGACCGAGCGGGCCGCACCCCGTGCGCCGAGGTTCAGGCAGATGAGTCCGCCCATCGAATTGCCCGCCAGATGCGGGCGCTCGATGCCCTGTTCGCTGAGGAAGTCGGTGAGCGCTTCGGTGAGGGTGTCGACGGTGGTGTGCTCGATCGGCGCCGACCCCGCGAAGCCGGGCAGATCGACGGCGATGACGTCGAAGGATTCGGCGAGGGTGTCGATGATCGGCTCCCACACCTGCCAGCGGCTACCTACGCCGTGCACCATGACCAGCGGTTCCCCCGCGCCAACCCGGTGATGGTTCAACGTAGTCATAGCTGTGACCGTACAGCGGTTCGCACCCGTTGGACCGAGATTTCCGGCCACCACCTCCGGCCGGATTTCCGCTGGCAGTCGACCGAAACGCCGGTACGATAAATGGTATGGCAACGCGTAAGGTCACCCTCTCGCTGGACGAGGCATCCTGGGCCTTCGCCGAACAGGCGGCGGCCCGCGCTGGGATGTCGCCGTCGGCGTGGATATCGAAGGCAGCGCGTCGCGAAGCCGTGCGGACCGGCGTCGGCCCGATACCCGATGTGACGGCCCTGGCCACGACGGACGAGGCGGAGCTGGCCGCCGCCGAGGAGGCGATGCGTGCGCAGGGGTGAACTGTGGATCTATCACCCACACGGTTCGCCGCGGCGCCGTACCGTCGTGCTCATCAGCAGCGACGGCATCAATGAATCACCGAGGCAGTGGCTGATCGCCGCCGAGGTCCTCGACGAGGATCCGCAGGACATTCTGGCTGTGCCCGTCGAACGGCACGGGTGGGTACATGCCGGGAATATCGGTCGCATCTATCGCGGATGGTTGGCCGAGCCCATCGATGAGATGGAAGCCGATGCGCTGGATCGGTTGGATACCGCATTGCGCGCGGCCATGGACCTGTAACCCACTTCCCGGCTGGGAAGTCGATCGCTGCGCTACCGCGCGGCGCCGTACGGCATTATCGTTGCGGCGCCACCGCGGTGGCCGTGTATTCGAACTGAATCGAGAAGAGGAATCAGGTGCGGACCTTCCTGATCGCCGCAGCGCTCGTCGCGCTGCCGATACTGGCGGCGTGCGGTAACGACAAGGGCTCGGACCAGCCCGCGGTAACCCAAGCCGACCTCTCCAAGTCGCTCCAGGACAAGGGACTCAAGGACAAGAGCCTGGCCGACTGCGCCGCGAAGCTCTATGTGGACCAAGGTATTTCGCAGGAGGGCCTGCGCAAGATGATCAGCGACGAATACGACGCCAAGGCCGCCGACGCCAATAACTTCGGCATGAGCCAGTCCGATGCCGACAAGGCACGCGCGGCCAACACCAGGATCTTCACCGAATGTCGCGCGAAATAGCGGGTTGGCCAAGTTTATGCGCCCCGGACTCCTGGGTTCGGGGCGTGACCCGCTGAAGCCGTTGCCTCACTTCGACACTCAGCGGCTCGAGCAAGGAAGTTGACCGGCTCAGTGTCTGGTCTGATAAAGTCGCGGACGCGCACAGCGCACTGCCGATGTAGTTCAATGGTAGAACTTCTGCTTCCCAAGCAGACAGCGCGGGTTCGATTCCCGTCATCGGCTCAAAAGGGCCCTGACCAGCATATTTGCGGTCGGGGCCTTTCTTTTCCGGCAAGCTGTGCGGTTCAGTCGCGGCGGTGTTTGCGGTGGCTGGTGTCGCACAGCGGGTAATTCTTCGAGCGACGGCACAGGCAGATGGCCACCTGGAAACGGTCGCAATGCAGGGTCCGCCCGTCGGCCGTCACCAACTCGACGGGGCCCTCCACCAAGAGAGGTCCATCGGCGGTGAAGGACAGTCTGCGCACCGGATCAGATTCGGTCGGCACGGATCACCACCAGCTCTTCATGTCGTTGTCGTGGACCGATCAGACCGGTCGCCTCGAGCCAGGCAGCTCTGCGGCGCATAACCGGCCCGAACGGCAGGATGGCCCGGGCGACGATCGCCGCTTTCAGTCCACCGCCGCGCAATTGGGTCAGGGTTCGATCCGGATCGCAGACCGTGGAATGCACGATCAGGCCGATACCGTTGTGTGCCAACAGTGCCGGCAACCGGTGGCACAACTGGTTCAATACGACACGTCCGTGGTGTCCGGCGTCCCAAGCGCGCGTGCGCCCCCGACCCGGGTGAGCACTCGGTACATAGGGCGGGTTGGCGACCACCACATCGAATCGACGATCGCCAAGTGCGGTGGCGACATCGCCACGCACGACCTCCACGCCGATGCCGCGGATGCGGCTGTTGAGCCAGGCCGTGGCGACCGCCGCCCGGGAGATATCCACGGCGGTGACCGACGCGGCTCCGGCCAGTGCCGCATGGATCGCGAGTACACCCGTTCCGGTGCAGGCATCCAGTGCGCGCCCACCGGGCGGCACCGGCGCATCCCGCATGGCACGGGCGAGCAACCAGGTATCTGCTTGCGGGCGATAAACGCCCGGCGGGCGAATCAACATCACATTCGCCGATTAACCCGAATAGTGCTGCGCAATCGGTCCGCTGGTATCGAATCGGGCGCGACGAGCCCCGGACTGCGCAGTGAACTGCGCCCGGATGCCCAGTTCTGGGCCAGAACATGATCGGCGAAGCGATCTTCGAGCAGGTTGGTGGCCTGGATGCCGAGGACGATCGACGAGGTCAGCTCGGGTTGTCGAGTGATCAGGTCGCCGATCACACCGCGTCGCATGACCTGTTCGTGGACCGCGTCCGCCTCCACATGTTCGGCGTAGAACCGTACGCACTCCGGCGCCGCATCGAGTCTGCGCAGGGCTTCGACCATCCGCGCCGCCCCCGGCGGCGAGGTTGTCTCAACGGTTGCGAAATGCCCGACCAGCGCACCGCGCAAGTGCCGGTGCAGCCCGAATAGCGACATCATGTTGACCACCGCCAGCATCGGCGCGGGCACCACATCGAGGTAGTACAGGTAGCCGGACTCGAGCCCGGCCGCGGCCATCAGGTCCGCATAGAGCTGTGCGTGCACACGCTCGCCGCGTCCGCCGCCGAATTCGTCGAACTCCACCGCGACCAGCGACGCCTTGGCCTGACCGCGCAGTCTGGGGATCACCCACGCATACGGATCGGCCTCCTTGTGGTGGTAGATCGATCGATGCACGAAATACTCACGCATCTGCCACCATTCACCGGCCTCGCGCAGGTGCGCGCCGATGTCGGTCGGTTCGGTGGGCTCGGTGACCAACTGCGCCAGCTCGGCGTCCAAGTCGACGCCGCCCGGCACGTCCCGCAGCAGCGCGTCGAGGAACCGTTTTTCACATGCGGCCCGCAATTCCAATAACCGCGGATTCCATTCCCACCCCGGATCGACCCCGTCGAAACCCTGGTAATGCAGCTCGTAACACAGCTGCAGAGCCAGTTGCAGATCCTCGCCGTACGGGTCCGCATCGATCATGGATGGGACGGAACGACCGATATCTCCGCGCAACGTCTCGATGATCCCCGCGGAGAGTTCCCCGCGCGGTCGAGGCAGAACGGGCGCCGAAGTGTCGACTGCTGTCATGGTTGCGCAATACCCGACCTCGGCGAATCTATCGCCGCGCATGCGGCCGAACTCGTGCCCGAATGGCGGCTGAGGAGCGGGATCGAGCAGGCGCTACGCTCGTCGGCGTGCTGCTTTCCGATCGTGACATCCGTGCGGAGATCGCCGCTGGGCGTCTCGGCGTCGAGCCGCTGCTGGAAAACCTGATCCAGCCGTCGAGTATCGATGTGCGCCTGGATGGGTTGTTCCGGGTCTTCGACAACAGTCGCTACACCCATATCGATCCCGCGCAACGTCAGGATGAGCTGACCAGTCTGGTCGAGCCGGACGAGGGCGAGCCGTTCGTACTGCATCCCGGCGAATTCGTGCTCGGCTCCACATTGGAGGTGTGCACGTTGCCGGACGATCTGGCCGGTAGGTTGGAGGGTAAGTCCAGTCTCGGACGGCTCGGCCTGCTGACCCATTCGACGGCGGGCTTCATCGATCCGGGCTTCAGTGGCCACATCACGCTGGAACTGTCGAATGTGGCGAATCTGCCGATCACCCTGTGGCCGGGTATGAAGATCGGGCAGCTGTGTCTATTGCGCCTGACCAGTCCGGCCGAGAACCCCTATGGCAGCACCAGCGCAGGCTCGAAGTACCAGGGCCAGCGCGGACCGACGCCGTCGCGGTCTTACTTGAACTTCCCGCTGCCCACCTAGGCCCTGTCTCGAAGTCGGTCTCCGAGGCCACCATCCGGCGTCGAGCCGAGTCGATAGACCGTTCCGGACAGTGGGCAGTACCACCATTCGACTCGGCTCGATGGAAGCTCCGCCACTAGTCGATTACTCGGCGGCAGCGCGGGTTTCGGCGGTTGCGACCAGCGGCGGGCATTGACGGCAGCAACCCGCACGCGGCGCTGATCCGAACGATCTTCCTCGTCTCGCTCGAAGCTTGCGCCTGCGTACGGGTTACCGGCGCCGGCACGCGACTCCGGTGCCCTTTCACTGCCATTCGCGTGTGGAACCGGCTTGCGAACACCCGACCGAGTCCGCCCCTGTCGACTGCCATTAAGAGGGGCGGACTCGGTAGGCCCGGCGCCGAGCGGCGGCGGGGACCGACGACGCATTCAGTCCCCGCCACCCGCCCCCACCGCGAGTGCCGTCGTGATGATGACGGATAACGGTGGGAGCGTGTCGCCGAGACTCGGTGGGTTGACCCAGAAGCACCCTTCCCGGGTCCACCGTCCGAGCCCGGTCGGCAACATCACGGCACTGCCGATGGCCGGAATGCCTATATCCAGACGGTTCAGCACCTCCAATATTTGTGCGCCCGGCCGACTGTCCGGCTCGGCGAGGAAGCTCCAGCGGATCTGCCTGGCCAGCATGGGACCCCTCGTCCCCTGCTTTTCCAATGCGGCCCTGACCTTTTCGGCCCGAGCCGTCGGTAGATGGACCACGCAGACCCGGCCGGTGATGGGTAGCATCACGAACCCGCCGCGCTCGGCGACCGGCAAACCGAACTCGCGCCGGTAGTAGGCCACCCAATCGTCGACTGTTCTGAGTTTCTCCACATTCACGGCCAACTCCTTGCCTCCTCGAATCCAAGGGTCCTGTGCCGGACGGCG
The DNA here is from genome assembly GCF_044457245.1 of Nocardia sp. NPDC050630. Lineage (NCBI taxonomy): Bacteria > Bacillati > Actinomycetota > Actinomycetes > Mycobacteriales > Nocardiaceae > Nocardia > Nocardia sp. NPDC050630. The sequence goes on along the minus strand of NZ_JBITGN010000002.1, from coordinate 301,627 downwards.
ATTCGGGAATTGCCCACCCGCCCGCCTTCCACTGCCTTTCCGCTGCCTCGGTATCGGATTTGCGGCGTTTTTCGGTGCCCTACGTGGTCACGCTTCGCTACCGCCTCCGGGACCCGTCGCTCACACCGCCGATAGCGGAATGCTTTTGCCTGTGGCCGCACTCACAAACCGCTCGTACTCTGAGAAGGAGTTCGCTCGGAAGGGGTGACATCGTGGTCCGGCAATGGTCAGGTAAGGAAGCCCGAGCCCTTCGCGATGCCAGGCGGATGAGTATCCGGGAGTTCGCGGCTCATCTGGGAGTGCACGAGCGCCTCGTATCGAAGTGGGAGGCCGGCGGTGCGCGGGTCCATCCGCGTCCGGTCAATCAAGCCGCCCTCGATACCTCCCTGGCCAGGTCCGACGATGTTGTGCGGGCACGGTTCGCGGCCATGATCGATCAACCCGTATTCGATCGACCGACCGCGCCCGGATTCGACAGGCGGGTCGAGGCATCGGCCCGCGCCAACTATTCCAGTGACGCGGACCTTTTGGCTCTCATAGACGCCGGTGCGATGAGAGGTGATGCGTTAGCGGCGATTTCGGAGAGGGATCTGATTATGGCGGCTGCCCATGAGGCGAGCGAGCACGCCGGCCGGGCCGAGAGCACCAATGTTGGTGCCACCACCTTGGAACAGCTCGATGCCGATGTCACGCGCATCGCGAACGACTATGTGCACATCCCGCCGGTACCGATGATGGTGGAGATGCTGCGGGTGCGACGCCGGGTCTACCGGCTGTTGGAGGGCCATCAGCGTCCCGCCGATACCAGCCACCTGTATCTGCTGGCGGGCACGCTGTCGGGATTGCTCGCCAATGCGAGCACCGACCTCGGCTATCTCGATGCCGCCGGCGAGCAGATCAGAGCGGCATGGGCCTATTCGGAATTGTGTGGTCACAACGGGTTGCGCGCCTGGACCCGCGGCATGCACGCGCTGATCGAATACTGGTCGGATCGGCCGCGCCGGGGAGTGCTACTGGCGCAGAGCGGGCAGGAGTTCGCCGAATCGGCCACTGCCAAGGTGCGACTATTGAATATCGAGGCCAGGATCTGGTCCCGGTTGGGCAGTGACACCGATGCCGATCGCTGCATTCGGGCCGCCGATGATGCCCGCGAGACGGCCGACACCGACTCACTGCACGACGAGGTCGGCGGCGTCTTCGGCTTCAACGAGGCCAAGGCCCACTACTACGCGGGCGCGACCTATATCCATCTCGGTCAGGCCGAACCCGCATTGGCCGCGACGCAGCAGGCCATCGAGTTGTATGCGAACGGGCCGTCCGAGCGGCGCTCCTATGGCACCGAGGCGATGGCCCGGGTCGACAGCGCCGCAGCGCATCTGATCAACGGCAGTCTCGACGGTGCGTCCGCCGCCCTGCTTCCGGTGCTGGGCCTTGCCGAGGACAAGCGAATCGCCCAACTCGAGGAACGGCTCATCGGCCTGCGGCATCGGATCGCCGGACCCCAGTTCCGCGACGCCGTCGAGGCGCGCTTACTCGATGAGAAAATCGAAGAGTTCTGCGAATCCACTGCGGCCAAAGGCATCCCGCCGGGCAAGTCCTCGTCTTGATTCGGCCCACCAGTCGACATCAGGCCACTTCCGTGCGCTCTCAGCCCTGACGGAGCGAGTTTTACGAGTGAGGAGTTCGTGGCGGGTCTGGCGTTCGAGTCGTTGACGCGGATGCGCTGCGGGCGCGGGGCTCGCCGTTGCCGCATGCGTGCAACAAGTGCTGAATGCCCTGCCACCACCAACCACTACGGAGAGTTTTGCGAGTGAGGAGTTGGTGGTGCGTCTGGTGTTCGAGTGGTCGAAGCGCGTGCGCCCGCAGGCGCGGGACTCGACCTTCCGGCATGCGTGCATCGGGTGCCGAACGTCCCGCCACTACCGACCCCAACGGAGCGAGTCTTACGAGCGACCGTTCGCGGCCCGTCTCGCGTCCGAGCCGTCGAAGCGCATGCGCCGCAGGCGCGAGTCTCGACGGCTCGGACGCGAGACACCAGGGGGCCGCGAACACGCCGCGCCCGCGCGGCCAAAAATACAGATGGCACCATAGGCAGGGTGAGTCCTAGCCATCTACCGCACCATCCGCCGCGCGTGCTGGAGCAATCCACGAAGCTGCAGAACGTCCTCTACGAAATTCGTGGACCGGTGGGCGCGCATGCGGCACGGCTGGAGGCGGAGGGGCATCGCATCCTCAAGTTGAATATCGGCAATCCCGCGCCCTTCGGATTCGAGGCGCCCGATGTGATCATGCGCGACATCATTGCCGCGCTGCCGTATGCCCAGGGCTACTCCGAATCCAAGGGCATTCTCTCGGCCCGGCGCGCCATCGTGACCCGATATGAGCTGGTCCCGGGCTTTCCTGAACTCGATGTCGACGATGTCTACCTGGGCAACGGCGTCTCCGAGCTGATCACCATCACCATGCAGGCGCTGCTCGATAACGGTGACGAGGTGCTGATTCCGGCGCCGGACTATCCGCTGTGGACCGCCATGACCAGCCTGGCCGGGGGCACTCCGGTGCATTACCTGTGTGACGAATCCAACGGCTGGCAGCCCGATATCGCCGATATCGAATCCAAGATCACCGATAAGACCAAGGCGCTGTTGGTGATCAATCCGAACAACCCGACCGGCGCGGTGTACTCCACCGAGGTGCTGCAGCAACTGGTCGATCTCGCGCGCAAGCATCAGCTGCTGCTGCTCGCCGATGAGATCTACGACAAGATCCTCTACGACGATGCCAAGCACATTTCGCTGGCGACGCTGGCGCCCGATCTGCTCTGTCTGACTTTCAACGGACTCTCCAAGGCCTACCGGGTCGCGGGCTACCGTTCCGGCTGGTTGGCGATCACCGGACCCAAGGAGCATGCGGCTGGTTTCCTCGAGGGTATCGATCTGCTGGCCTCGACTAGGCTTTGCCCGAATGTGCCTGCGCAGCATGCGATTCAGGTGGCGCTCGGCGGTCATCAGAGCATCGAGGATCTGATCCTGCCGGGTGGGCGACTACTCGAGCAGCGTGATGTCGCGTGGGAGCGGCTGAATATGATTCCGGGCGTTTCCTGTGTGAAGCCGAAGGGTGCGCTCTACGCGTTCCCGAAGTTGGATCCGAACGTCTATGAAATCCGCGACGATGCGAAGCTGATCCTGGATCTGCTGCTGCAGGAGAAGATCCTGATGGTGCAGGGCACCGGGTTCAATTGGCCGAATCATGATCATCTGCGGATCGTCACGCTGCCGTGGGCGCGGGATCTCGCGGTTGCCATCGAGCGCTTCGGGAACTTCCTGTCGAGTTACCGGCAGTAGCGGGCTGGTCGGTCCGGTCTCCCGCGCCAGCGTGCGCTGGGCTACCGGATCGCCCTGCTTCTGGGGCCGAAACATACCCCGCGTACGGATATTTAGGAGTTTTAGTTACTAGCTAGCGCTAAACGAGACTTTTTGTGTACAGTGTCTCTTGGCACTTCGAGTGCCCGGTCAAGTTGTCTACCCCCCCTGGACAACCTGACCTCGGGTTAGGCTGCCTACCCCCCTGGGCGCCGACCTGCGGGCGGCGGAGACATCCCCCTGCTCTCCGCCGCCCCCTCCCGATTTTCCATTCGGAATCTTTTGACGACTGCCTGACAGTCGCTGTCGGTCGTGGATCCGATCTTGAAAATGAAATCCTTTAAGCTCGCACCCTGGACTACAGACGAAAAGGTAGGAGTCCGGTGAGCCATGAGTGATCATCACCATCACCACGACCATTCCGGCCCCATCGCGATCGGCGCGACCGCGGCCCGCGTTGTCGTCGGGTTGCTCGCCGCGATCGGTGTCGTCGTCGTAATCGCCGCGATCGTGCTGTGGCCGAGCAGCCAGCACATCGATATCCCGCTGCCGATGCAGAATGCGGGCGGTGGCGCGGTGCAGACCGAGGCCGGAACCGTGGTGATGCAGGACATCGGCGCCTGCGGCAGCAGTTCGATCGGCAAGGTGTTCATCGATAAACCCGAGCAGCCGCGTGCTGCCGGATATACCTGTCAGCGCAGTCTGATCAGCATTGATTCCGGTCCGCACAAGGGCAATCACACCCTGTTCGAAATCGCGCCCGGCCCAGGACAACCCGATTTGCACGCCGGTGATCACATCCGCATCGTGCGGCAGACCGATCCGAGCGGGATGCCGCTGTACTCGTTCGAGGACTACTCGCGCGGGCTCCCGCTGACCCTGATCGTGCTGGCCTTCGTCGTCGTGGTGATCGTGGTGGCGCGCTGGCGCGGGTTGCGGGCGCTGCTCGGGTTGATCTTCGCCTTCGCGGTGCTGGTCCTGTTCATGCTGCCCGCGCTATTGGACGGTAAGCCCGCGATTCCGGTAGCGCTGGTCGCGGGTGCGATGATCCTGTATGCGGTGCTGTATCTCGCGCACGGTGTGAATCTGCGCACCAGTTCGGCGCTGCTCGGCACGCTGACCTCGATGATCGTCGCGGCGGTGCTGTCCTGGATCGCCATCGAGATCACCCATCTGACCGGGCTGTCCGAGGAACAGAACACCAACGTCGCCACCTACATTCAGCACGTCAGCATTACCGGTCTACTGTTGGCTGGCTTCATTATCGGTTCACTCGGTGTGCTCAACGACGTCACCATCACCCAAGCCTCGGCCGCCTTCGAACTTGCCGCCATCGACGAATCCGCCTCGCGTCGTGAGGTTTTCGCCGCCGCCATGCGCGTCGGTCGGGACCACATCGCGAGTACGGTCTACACCCTGGTGCTGGCCTACGCCGGCGGCGCGCTTCCCTTGCTGCTGCTGTTCAGCGTCGCGGGCCGTTCCATCCGCGACGTGCTGACCGGTGACGCGGTCGCCATCGAAATCGCTCGCTCCTGCGTCGGTGGTATCGCGCTGGCGCTTTCGGTCCCGTTGACCACGGCGATCGCCGTAATGCTCGCCCGTCCCTTCGGCCACAAGCCCGAACGCGTTGCCCCGTCCCGGCACTCACGGCATGCGAAGTCCGAGTCGTCCGCATCTTCCCGGCGCTCCGGCGGTCCGTCACGTCCGTCCAAGCCGTCCAGCGGCGGCGTCGCCACCGATACGAGAGATACCGGACGGCGGCGGATCTCGGATCAATCCTGGGACGAGCAGCCGGGCACCGGCTCGAACAGGCAGGTCTCCGGAAACGATCAAGTGGCGAATCCCCGTGCATACGACCGCGATCACGGCTACCGCAGCCCCGATCCCCGGGAATACGAGCCCGACTACGACACCGACCCGCGCGGCTACCGCCGTCCGGATCCGCGCGGATACGAGAGCACCTGGGGCGATGAGGGTCCCGCCCCTCGGTAACTGCCGCCGGATAATGCCTGGAGTGAGCCTGACCGGTTCAGCGTGGCGCGGGTGGCGGGAAGGGGAGGATCACGGGCGGAATCGTCGGCACCACGATCGGCGGAAGTCCTGGCACGACAATGGTATTCGGGCCTGGCGTGGGCGAAGGCGGATCCGTGGTCGTCGCACGGTACGGTGGCGGGGCTGCCACGGACTCGCTGGACTCGGTGGTGTTGGCCGGGGCGACCGCGATCTGCGGGTCCAGGGTGGTAGTGCGCGGCGGGCTGGTCGGGGAGACCGAGGTTGGGCGGTCACTGCTCTGCGAATCGCGCGTGAGAACCTGTGGACCGTAACCGAGTCCGAGTCCGATCGCCGCCACGACGACTAGCGCGCTGACGGTCAGCACTGCGCCATTGATTTCCCGCTTGCCGCGGCGCCGCGTTGGCGGTGCGGACAGCCAGGCGGGCGAGAGCTCATCGTCATCGAGCAGCGCATCCGCGGCGGGCGCGCGCTGTTGCGGAGTCTGCACGACGGTGCGCACCGGACGTGCCATCAGCGCGGCACCGCGGGTGACCACCGTCTCCGGGCTGTCGGGCACGATGACCGGCACACCCATCCAGCGTTCGAGCACCTTGGCGATCAGCGGAATTCGCGCACAACCGCCGATCGCGAGCACACCGTGCACCGGGCGATCCGAGCGCACGATGACATCGCGCGCCATCCGCGCCGACGATTCGATCGCCAGCATGATCAGGGCTTCGAAATTCTCCTGGGCCAGCAGCACCAGACCCTGTTCGCTCGGCAGCGCCACCGCGGTATTCGAAGACAGTTGCTCCTTGGCCTCGCGGCACAGCGCGTCCAGCGCGGCCAGGCCCGCCGAATCCGGCGGATGTGCGATCCGGCCCGAGGCGATCTGCTGTTCACGGATCAGCGAATCCAGGTAGTCACCGCTGATATCGCTGGTGCGTTCGCTGTGACGGATCTCACGGGTCTGGGTGTCGACGACGCTGACCGTGAGACCGGAGCTGCCGAGGTCGTACACGACGAGTGAGGAGATACCGCGAATGTCTCCGGTGGCCTGCGCGAATTCCACCGCCGCGACAATTTCGGGCACCAGTTCGTAATTGGTCAGCTGCTGACGCGCCATGGCCGCGCGCAGCGCCTTGGCATGCTGCTCACTGCGGTAGGCGATCGCGGTGGCCGCGATACCCGGCATGGATTCCAGCGTCACGCCGATCGCCTCGGCGGCCAGCTCCTCCACCTGGTGTTCGACGACCGGAATGGTCTGCAGATCGAAGGAATGCGGGGCGATGGGGCCGTGGGGGCTCGCGGTGTGTGGTCGCGCCATTCGGACGGCGCCGGCCCCCACCGAAACTCCCAGAACCGAACTCATCAGCTGCCCATCCCGTTTCACACATCACGACATGCGAGCTTGCGCCGCCCGCCGGTGGATCGGCCCGCTCTCGGGACCCTACCGTCGACGTACGACAGACCCGAAGGCAGGATCTGATCGTTCCGGCGTCGCCCCCGCGTCGCAGGCAACTCTACGGTGTACCGAGTCCGGCGTACACCCATCCGGCGTCTCTCCAGATGGCACGATTGAGACAGTTCCGGCCGTCGATGATCGATCGTTTGCGAACCACCGGATCGAGGTCTTGCGGACGCAATGCGACGAATTCGTCCCACTCGGTCAGTACCAACACCACATCGGCGCGATCGCAGGCCTCGGTTACCGAGGTCGCGTAATTCAAGGTGGGGAAGACCCGTCGCGAATTCTCCGCCGCCTTCGGGTCGTACACCGTCACCACCGCGCCGTGCAACTGGATCATCCCGGCCACATTCAGCGCGGGCGAGTCACGCACATCGTCGGATTCGGGTTTGAAGGCCGCACCCAGCACCGCCACATTGGCGCCGAGCAGCGATCCGCCGCAGGCCCGCGCGGCCATATCGACCATCTTGGTGCGGCGGCGCATATTGATGTTGTCGACCTCGCGCAGGAAGGCAACCGCGTGATCGGCGCCGAGTTCGCCGGAGCGCGCCATGAACGCGCGGATGTCCTTGGGTAGGCAGCCGCCGCCGAAACCCAGTCCGGCATTGAGGAATCGACGACCGATGCGCGCGTCGTAGCCGAGTGCGTCGGCCAGCATGGTCACATCGGCGCCGGTCGCCTCGCAGACCTCGGACACGGCATTGATGAAGGAAATCTTGGTCGCCAGAAAGGCATTCGCGGAGACCTTGACCAATTCGGCGGTGGCCAAGTCGGTCAGCAGGAACGGCACCTCGGCCGCGATCAGGTCGGCGTAGATCTCGCGAACCAATTCCTCGACCCAGGCCGTGCTTTCGCGTTCGCGATCCACACCGAGCACGAGTCGATCCGGGCGCAGCGTGTCCTTCACCGCGAAACCCTCACGTAGGAACTCCGGATTCCAGGCCACCTCGACCTCGGCATCGGTGAGCGAGCGAACCCGCGCACCCAATGCCGCTGCGGTGCCGACCGGCACCGTCGACTTTCCGACGATTACCGACGGTCGCTGCAGCAGTGGTGCGAGCGTATCGACCACGGCGTGCACATATTTCAAGTCCGCGGCGTATTCGCCCTTCTTCTGCGGTGTCCCGACCCCGAGGAAATGCACCTGGGCATGATCGGCCGCCTCGGTGTACGAGGTGGTGAACCGCAGCCGACCGGCATCCAGATTCCGGCGCACTACCTCCTCGAGCCCGGGTTCGTAGAACGGCACCACGCCATCGGACAGCTTCGCGACCTTGCCCGGATCGATATCCACGCCGATCACATCGTGTCCGAGTTCGGCCATGCACGCCGCGTGCGTGGCCCCGAGGTACCCGGTTCCGAAGACTGTGCATCGCATGATCGATTGATAGGTCTCGCCGATGGCCGCCCCACGTCAGCAAGGCAAGGCTCTGCGCAACAGCAGATGTACAGGTGGCGACATGAATTGCGGATACCATTGCTGACCTGCGCAAATCACTCCGGTGACGACCCGGTTACGATCGATCCTGTGCGACGCCGGCGCAGCATTCGGGTACGCAGCGCCTGGCTGGTACTCGGCGTTGCGGTAGTGGTGTTGATCTCTGGTCTGTGGCCGGTTTATGTCCGCCCGCAGGTGGACGTGCCCATGAAAGCCGATGCGATTGTGGTGCTCGGCGGTGCGCACGATGGGCGCGAGAAGTTGGCACTGCGGCTGGCCAGCGAGGGGTACGCGCCCCGGGTGCTGTTGTCCGACCCATATGAGAACAGCGCGCTGGTGAATCGAATCTGCCACAGCCGCTACAGCTTTGAGGTCACCTGCTTCGATCCTTCGCCGCGCACCACGCGCGGCGAAGGTCGGGAACTCGCCGAACTCGCCGCCGCGCAAGGTTGGCGTCGAGTCATCGTCATCACCTTCACACCGCATATTTCGCGGGCCCGCTACATCCTCGGGAAATGCTGGGACGGCGAGGTGCTGATGGTGGACCCGCGGCCGCATCTTTCGGTCGTCAGGTGGGCCTACGACTACGTCTACCAGTCCGTCGGGTACGTCAAGGCCTTCTTCGAAGACTGCTAGCGCCCGCAAGTGCAGGCAGGTGGCATCAGTTTGATTTTCCGGCTGGGACAGACGTACATTGCGTCTCATCGGGCCGCAGGACGACCCGATGCAATAGACGCGGATCCCTCCGGGAGGTCAGATGGATTACGACTGGTCAGCGGCCGATCTGGCCTTTCGCGACGAGGTTCGCGCATTTCTCGACGAGAAGCTGACACCGCAGCTGCGGCGGGCCGGACGCTTGGCGACGAGCGTGTACCCGGATCACGAGGCGAGCATGCGGTGGCAGCACATACTGCACGAGCGCGGCTGGGCCGCACCGGCCTGGCCGGTGGAGCACGGCGGTTGTGATTGGACTCTCACCCAGCACTACATTTTCCATCGCGAATCGACGCTGGCCGGTGCGCCCTCGCTCTCGCCGATGGGCATCAGGATGGTCGCGCCCGCGATCATCGCATTCGGTACGCCGGAGCAGAAAGCCTTCTATCTGCCGCGCATCCTGACCGGGGAAATCTTCTTCTGCCAGGGCTATTCGGAACCGGAGGCCGGTTCGGACCTGGCCGCGCTGAGCATGACGGCCGTCGACGACGGCGCCGATTTCGTCTGCACCGGCAGCAAGATCTGGACCACCCACGCCACCGAGGCGAATTGGATCTTCTGCCTGGTCCGGACCTCGCGCGAGGGGAAGAAGCAGCAGGGCATAACTTTCCTGCTGATCGATATGACCACGCCGGGCATCGAGATCCGCCCGCTGGTGATGACCTCCGGTGAACAGGTGCAGAACCAGGTCTTCTTCGATAACGTCCGGGTGCCGAAGGTCAATGTGCTCGGTCGCATCGATGACGGCTGGACCGTCGCGAAATATCTGCTCGTGCACGAGCGCGGCGGTGCGGCCGCCCCGATGCTGCAGGTCATGGCCCAGGATGTGGCCACCGCGGCGGCCGGGCAGACCGGCCCCGACGGCAATCCGCTCATCGATGACGCGGCATTCGCGGCGAAGCTCGCCGAGGCTCGAATTCGCACCGAGGTGCTGGAAATCCTGGAGTACCGCATGCTTTCGGCGATGGCGCAGGGTAAGAATCCGGGTCCGGCCTCCTCGATGCTCAAGATCCTGGCCACCGAATTGAGTCAGCGGCTCACCGAATTGGCGCTGGAGGCAGCCGGTTCACGCGGGCGCGTCTATCAGCCGCATGCCACCGCGCCAGGCGGACCGATCGCCGAATTCACCCCGCCCGCAGACGGCTATCGCAGCGGCGCGGACTGGCAGGCCGTCGCGCCGCTGCGCTACTTCAACGACCGGGCGGGCTCGATCTATGCGGGCAGCAACGAAATTCAGCGAAATATCCTCGCCAAGGCAGCATTGGGGCTCTGATGGACTTCACCTTCACCGATGAGCAGGAACTGCTCCGCGACGCGGTGGCCGGATACCTCGGCGCCCGTTACGAATTGGACAAAAGCCGAGGCGCGGCGAAATCCGATGCCGGGTGGCAGCCGAGCATTTGGCGCGGATTCGCCGAGGAGCTGGACATTCTCGGCGCGACCTTGCCCGAGCGGGTCGACGGCATGGGCGGTGGTCCGGTCGAGTTGATGATCATCACCGAGGAACTCGGTCGTGCGCTGGTCGTCGAGCCGTATGTGGATACCGTGGTTGTCGGCGCTGGTCTGCTGAATCGTCTCGGTGGCGAACGCGCGGATTCGGTACTGCGACAGATTGTTTCCGGTGCGGCGCGGACCGCGTTCGCCGCGCTGGAGCCGAGCTCGGGGCAGACGCTGCACGATGTATCGACAACCGCGCGCCGCGACGGCGACGGGTGGGTGCTCGATGGCGTCAAGACCGTCGTGACAAGTGCGCCGCTGGCCACGCATCTGCTCATTACCGCACGCACCGGCGGTGATCGGCGCGCTGAGGACGGAATTTCGCTATTTCTCACCGAATTCGACGCCGCCGATCCGCCCGCGGGTGTCGACGTGCATTCGTATCGGACGATCGATGACCGGGTCGGCTCCGATTTCACCTTCACCGACTTCCGATTGCCCGCCGATGGATTGTTGGGCACCGAGGGGGCGGCGTGGGACGCGATCGATGCCACTGCGGACGAAGCGATCGCGGCGATCGCCTCCGAGGCGGTCGGCTGCATGCGAAAGGTATTGGCGGACACTGTCGAATACACCAAACAGCGACAGCAGTTCGGTCAGCCGATCGGCAGCTTCCAGGTGCTCCAGCATCGCATGGTCGATATGTACATCGAGCTCGAGCAGGCCATTGCCGCGGTATACCTGGCCGTCTACTCCTTGGGTGCGCCAGCGGCGGACCGGGCGCGAGCGGTCTCGGCCGCGAAGGTCACCATCGGCCGGGCCGCGCGCTTCATCGGCCAGAATGCCGTCCAGCTGCACGGTGCCATGGGTATGACCGAAGAGCTCGCGATCGGGCACTACTTCAAGCGCTTGACCGCGATCGAATACGAATTCGGTTCCAGCGACCAACACCTCGCTCGGTATGTGGCGTTGACGAGGCCGTAGGGAGGGCGGCTGGACGATCTGCGCCAGCACCGCCGCGGTCGACTCGCTCATCTCTACCCGTCCCGCCAGCGCTGAATCGCAGTCTGGCATCGAATTCTCCAGTCCCGACCTCCGCGAAGGCATCCTCGTCTTCCTACAAACGCCCACCCTTCTTCACTGGAAAGTAGCCACCGACTCCCACTCCTGGATGACTGGTTGTCTTAGCCAGGGCAAGTCGATGGGGATTGTCGGTCTATATCGAACAACGCATCGACATCAGAACTAGTTCTGACATACTGGTCGCATGAGCGTGACAGCAACCTGGTCGGAATTTCTACGCGATCCGAACCGGGTCATCGAGGCAATGGAGGAGAACGGGGATGTGATCCTCGTTCGACGGTCTGCGCCGCCGGTACGGTTGTCCGATGCCGCTGCCTCGGCTGCGGAAGAGGAGACCCTGGGCGCGCTTACTCAGCTGCTGGCGATTGCGCTCGATGACGAAACCTTGGAGCGGTTGGTGAATCGGCTCACGATCGCTTTTCCCTGGATCGAGTTGCTCCCCGAATCGGAGCGCGCCGAATTCGTTGCCGACTTCCTGAACAACGCCCGCGGCGGCTTGGCCGTCGGTCGGCTGGATCGCTTGACGACGACATTGGCAGCCTGGCGGGACACCGCGGTTGCCCATGCGGATCCCAGGATCCGGGCTGATGGTTCGGATCTGCACTATCTCGACGAGGCTGTCGAGGTCCCAGCCCCAGACGGTGGCCAATGAGCAAGCAGCGCGATGCGGTGCCCCGGCCGCTCAAACGTAGTGAGTACGAGATCGTCTTCATTACCACCGAGGCCCAGAAGGGTTGGACCGACTGCCTCGCGGCTGCACGTAACGCCATGGTCGAGGCGTGGGAGACACTTACTCGTGCGCCGGAAGTGCAGTCGGCACGGCTCTATTCGCTGAAGGGCGAGTTGCGCTATGGCAACTATCAGGGACGGACCTTCGAGCGATATCAGTACAAGTTCACCGATGGTGGCCGCCTGTGGTACTTCGTCGAGCCCGCCGAGAAAGGAAGCAAAACCGCAGGACGTGTCCTGCTCGAACGTTGCCTGACTGGACATCCGAAAGAGACCGAATGACGGGCGCTGTGCTGCCTTGCACAAGATAGAGATCGGCCCGGGTGGATCTGCACACCCGGGCCGAGCTTTATCCCGTCAGTTCTTGCGGCCGGGGGCCTTTGCACCGGATTTGAAGCCGAGGCCGCCGGGCTTGGCGGGTGGCGGTGTTGCGGCGGGGGCGCCGTTGCCGTTGGCGGGCTGGTCCGGTTCGTCAGCGGGTTCGGTTGCGGCTTCCTGGGTGGGGGAGGCCGGTTCCGCGGGGGCCGATGGGGCCGGAGTGGCCGTGCCGGGGGCCTTGGGGCCGGGGCGCTTGAAGCCGGACTTCATGGCCAGGCCTTTGGCGGGGACGGACGGCTTGGTCTCGGTGGGCGTCGAGACCGGTTCGGTGGCAGGGGTTTCCGTCGCCGGGGTGGCTTCGGCCGTGGCCGGCGCCTCCGGTGCCTTGGCTCCGGGCGCCTTTGCCGCGCCCTTCATCGCGAGCCCCTTGCCGGGTGCCTTCGCCGGGCCCTTCATGGCCAGTCCCTTGACCGGCGGTGCGGCCGGTGCCTCAGCGGCAGACTCAGGGGCCGGTGCCTCGGCGGCGGGTGCGGCAGCATCGGGAGTCGCCTTGGCTCCGGGCGCTTTCGCGCCACCCTTCACGCCGAGGCCCTTACCCGGTGCCTTCGCGGGGCCCTTCATCGCGAGACCCTTGACCGGCGCGGCTGGAGCAGCGGCCGCGGTGTCCTCGGCAGGAGCCGGAGTTGCCTTGGCCCCGGGTGCCTTCGCGGCCCCCTTCATACCGAGACCACCACCGGGCGCCTTGGCCGCACCCCTCATACCCAGACCACCGGGCGCCTTGCCGCCCTTCATCGCCAGACCGCCACCGGCCGGAGCCGCCTTCGGTTCGGCGGGTGCTTCGGCGGCGGGGACCGGTTCGGGTTCGGCGACAACCGGTTCCGGCTCGGGGGCCTGCTTCGGTTCCTGCACCACGGTCAGGTTCTCGGTGAGCTTCGACGGGTCCACCCGATCGATCGCATCGAGCATCAACTGCGCGACATCGACGACCTCGACGCCTTGGCCGACCTCGCCGCCATCCTTGCGGGCGGTGACGCCATCGGTGAGCATGACCCGGCAGAAGGGGCAACCGGTCGCGATCTTGGATGGTTCGTTACCACCGTTCAGGGTGGACAGCGCCTCGTCGACGCGATCGATATTGATGCGCTTACCGAGTTGCTCTTCCATCCACATCCGCGCGCCACCGGCGCCACAGCACATGGAACGTTCGCCGTGCCGCGGCATTTCGACCAGGGTGGAGCCGGAAGCCTCCATCAACTCACGCGGTGCGTTGTAGACCTTGTTGTGCCGACCCAGGTAGCACGGGTCGTGGTAGGTGACATTCTGCGATACCGAGGCGACCGGGATCAGCTGCTTGGTGCGCACCAGCCGGTTCAATAGCTGGGTGTGGTGCACCACCTCGTAGACGCCTCCGACCTGCGGGTATTCATTGTTCAGCGCGTTGAAGCAGTGGGCACAGGTGACCACGATCTTCTTGCGCGACTGCTCGACACCATCGAACACCGAGTTCAACAGCTCGATGTTCTGCTGCGCGAGCTGCTGGAACAGGAATTCGTTACCGGCCCGTCGCGCGGAGTCGCCGGTGCAGGTCTCATCGGCGCCGAGCACCATGAACTTCACGCCCGCGGTGGCCAACAGCTCCGCGACGGCCTTGGTGGTGCGCTTGGCGCGATCCTCGTACGCACCCGCACAGCCGACCCAGAACAGGTACTCGTATCCGTCGAAGGAGTCCGCGTCCTGCCCGAATACCGGGATCTGGAAGTCGAGTTCGTTGATCCAGTTCAGCCGGTCCTTGGCGTTCTGACCCCAGGGGTTGCCCTTGTTCTCCAGGTTCTTGAACAAACCGGCCAGCTCGGAGGGAAACTCCGACTCGATCAACACCTGGTAGCGGCGCATATCGATGATGTGATCGACATGCTCGATATCGACCGGGCACTGCTCGACGCACGCACCACAGGTGGTGCAGCTCCACAGCACCTCGGGATCGATGATGCCGTTGACATCCTCGCCGCCGACCAGCGGACGCTCCGCCTCGGCCTTGGCCAGTTCGGAGATCTTGGCCAGCTTCGCCTCGTTGGGCTTGCCGTCGCCGTCGACCAAGCCGACCTCGTCGCCGCTCATATCCTTGCGGCCACCGGCCAGCAGATACGGCGCCTTGGCCACACCGTGGTCACGCAGCGACATGATCAGCAGCTTGGGCGACAATGGCTTACCGGTATTCCAGGCCGGGCACTGCGACTGGCAGCGGCCGCATTCGGTGCAGGTGGTGAAGTCCAGCCAGCCCTTCCAGGAGAAGTCCTCGACCCGGCCCGCGCCGAAGGTGTCGACATCAGGGTCGGCGGTCTCCATATCGACCGGCTTGCCCCCGGACATCATCGGCTTCGCCGCGCCCAACGCGACGCCGCCGTCGTCCTCACGCTTGAAGTAGATATTGAAGAAGGCCGCGAACCGGTGCCAGGCCACACCCCAGTTGATGTTGCGACCGACCAGCAGCAGGAAGGTGCTGCCCGAAACCATCTTGATGAAGGCGAAGATGGCGACCATCGCCACGCTGGAGGGCAGCAGCTTGGCGACCTGCATGGTGAAGAAGTCGGTCCACGCCTCGGAGTGGCCGTAGGTGGCGATCTTGCCCGCCTTCACCATGACCATGCCGATGCCTTCGAGGAAGACGATCGCCTCGATGACATAGGCCGGAGCGAACCGTGAACCGCTGAATCGCGACAGTCGCGCGGGTATCCGCGGGTGGTTGAGCTGGCGAATGGCGATCAGCACCAGGATGCCGATCACGGTGCCGATGCCGAGCAGCTCGTCCCACAAGTGATAGATGCCCCAGCCGCCGAGGATCGGCCAGTGGAATTCGGGATCGAAGGTCTGCCCATACGCCTCGAAGTACAGGATGAAACCGCCGAGGAAGCCGATCATCACCAGCCAGTGCGCCCAGCCCACCGTGCGGAACTTGTTCATCCGGGTGTGGGCGAGGAATTCGACGACCATCGTCTTGAAGCGCGGGAAGAATGGTCGCCAACGATCCGGCGCGG
Source organism: Nocardia sp. NPDC050630 (assembly GCF_044457245.1). Lineage (NCBI taxonomy): Bacteria > Bacillati > Actinomycetota > Actinomycetes > Mycobacteriales > Nocardiaceae > Nocardia > Nocardia sp. NPDC050630. The sequence goes on along the minus strand of NZ_JBITGN010000002.1, from coordinate 286,051 downwards.
GTTGGCCGATCATGATCGCGCGGGTCATTTTGCCGACGCCACCGACGAATGATGCCCAACCCAACAGGCTGAACGCCACACCAATCGTGCCCAGCGTCACTGTCAGGGCATTCATGTCGCGACCTTTCTTTGAGGCAACACGAGCGTGGGCGGCGGTCGCGCCACCCGGTTGGCTCGTATACTAACTGCAAGTAAGTTACCCACCGGTAACTTACTTGTCTATCGTACGATCGCCGGTTGGCTACTGCCCCATCTTCCTGGGGCTTGACCCGGATTCGGCCTGTGAGGGATCTCACGAAGATCGTGCGGTCCGACTGACGGTGGGGGCGACAACCACCGTAAACAGGACAAGTTGCGCGCACAGCGGTAAGGACAGGCTTAGTCACGCGGAGATCACAATGTGAAAAACCGATCTCGCATCTACATGTCGGTTCGATTACGCTCACCACGTTCTGTTTGCTGCGCCTGTCTTTCACACTGCTCGGGGAGAATCCGGGGTCCGACCACCTCGGGTTGATGAGCGCTCTCGCGTGTACGGAAGCGGCGCGCGGACAACCTGATGATGGATTGGAAACTGAATGAATCTCCGCAGCACTACCGCGGCTGCCACGATGGTAATCGGCGCGATGACCATCGGATTCGGAGTTGCTCACGCCGAGCCCGCTCCCGCGGCCGCTCAACCGATCAGCTACTCCGTCAAGCTCGTGGACAAGACGGTCGTCGCCACGCTCAAGGGGGGAACCTTTGAGCTGACGAAGTCCGACGAGGAATTGCAGGAACCGGACCTCTACACGGTCAAGGACGAGCTCGGCAACACCGTCGTCTCGGTGCCGCTCGACGTCAATGTCGACCAGACCCCGGTCGACGTCAAGCCGGTTGTGAAGGACGACGGCAAGGTCCTCGAACTGACCCCTGACCAGAGCGTCAAGGTCGAGCAAAAGGCGAATACGGTCAACGCTATCGCCAAGCCGATCGCCTCCCCGGATGAAGACCAGCGGGCAATGAACGAGTTCTCCACTCAGTTCGGCATTGCCACGGCGGTCGGCGGATTCGTCGGCACCGCCATCGGTGTCGTTGCCGGTGGTGTCATCGGCTGCATCCTCGGCCTGCCACTGCTCGGTGTCGGCTGCATTCCGGCCGCGATCGCGGGCGCGGGAATCGGTGGCATCCTCGGCACGCTCGCCGTCGGTGGTCCGATCCTGACCCTCGCGGGCATCGACCTGGTCAACACCCTGCAGGCGGCGCCCGGCACCACCAAGTTCGCCGAGAAGTCGGTGCCGGCTCAGCAGCCCGCGTCGGCTCAGCAGCCCGTGCCGGCTCAGCAGCCGAACTGATCTCGATCGAACTCGACCGGCCCGCTCCCACCAGGAGCGGGCCGGTTGTGTTTCAGGCCTGGTGTTCGCGTAGATCCAAACTGCCGCTGAAGGTTTCCTCGCCCCTGTGCCGTCCGAAGCGCCCGAAGGAACGCTCGGCCATCTCGAACGAACCGTCCTCGCGCACGAGCAGGACCGTGCTCGCTCTGGTGCCGTGCAGTGCGTTGGCGACGAATCTGGCCGAGAGCGTGCGCTCGCGCCGCAGCGGAACTCCGGTGTGCGGCAACAGTTCATCGGGCGCCTCGGTGCGATCGGCCAGCACCTCGAAGTAGCGCGCCACATTGCCGGGATCCGACTCGACGACCGCACGCAGGTCGGTGAGACCGCCGCGTACCTTGGGCCAAATGGGTTGGGGCGCTTCGAATGCCGCCGCCGGGCCCGGGGCGGCCGAGGTGATGAACCTGCCGTTGGATACGCCGTGAAAGCCCGGCGTCAGTTCCTGGGGCGGCAGCGCGCTGCGGTTGGAATGCCACCACAGCGATTCCAGGTCCGAGACCAGCACGTTGTAGCCGTTGTAGTCGTCGGGGGCGGCGGCGACGTCGAGCACATACTTTTCCGGACCAGCCAGTTCGCGGTTCTGCCTGGTGTCGCGCAGGAAATCCATCAGTAGCGCCCCGCGGGAACGGGCGTCGCCGCGTTCGTCTTTCGGATTGCGCACATTGGTTACGGTGGCGAATCGATTGCGGCCGTTGTCTTCCCGCGTCAACCCGAGCCAGGTGCCCGGCGGATCGCCCGCGACCTTGCGCAGCGCCCCGAGATCACGTCCGGCAAGCAGTCCGGGCACCTCGGACCACCATCGCATCGACTCGGTCGGGCGGGAGTAGAACTCGTCGCGATTGGCCGCGACGATCAACCGATACTCCGGATGCGCTCGCCAACCGATCAACACCAAACACATGCATTCCAGGATGCCGGAATGTCACCGGGCCCCACAGGGCATTTACGCGTGCTCGGCAACGCAAGTTCAGTGGCTCGGGTCCAGAGACGACAAAAAGGCCGACAGCGTCGCCGCTGTCGGCCTTTTCCAGGGGTCTGGCTAGTTGTTGACCTTCAGCCCTGGATTGTCCGAAAGAACCACACTGACCGGCTGCGCGAACAGCTGCGGCGCATTGCCGGTGAGGGCACCGATCAGATTCGGGATCTCGCAGATCGGGAAGTCGGCCACCGACGACGCGCTGGAGATGCCGAGCGCCAACCGGCCGGTGACGATCGCACCGCCACTGTCACCGGGCAGTGCGCAGATGTTCGCGGAGAAGGCCTGGGTGAGCTCCCGGTCGCCGACCTGAACGGTCTGGTCCACCGCGTTCACGATGCCGCAGCTGAAGCCGGTGCGCGCGCCGGACTTGCAGACCGGCGCGCCGACCACCGGAACGGCAACGCCCTCGACCGCGACCGGCTGGCCGGGCTGGCGCACGAAGTTGTTGGTGAACCGGTCCCTGGCCTGATCGTTGATCCGGATGATCGAGTAGTCCTGGGAGCCGAGCACCGACTTCTGGAACGTGCCGACCTGCGCCCCCGGCCGATCGCCGGCCAGCTCGTAGACGCCCGCCGCGTTCCCCGAACCCGCCGACGCGATGTCCGGATTGCAGTGGCCCGCAGTGATATTCACGGCATTGCCGTTCCGGTCGGTGCCGTTGAAGCCCAGCGAGCAGCGCAGCGACGTCTTTCCCGCGATCGAGGCGAAGCCGTCGCCACCGGCCAGCGGACCGGTCTGCATGGCACCCGCGACCGGGGTGGTCTGCAACTGCTCACCGGCGACCGGCGGCGCGGTCACGATGACCCGCGATGGATCGACGAAGTTCGGCATCGGCAAACCGGCCTGCTCGACCCGCACCGCGATGCTGTTGTTGACGGGATCGACCACCACACCGCGCACCAGGGCGGAGACCGCCTCGGGCTGCCCCTCGAGCCAGCGCTCGAAGGCGCTCTTCTCCCCACGCAGCGCAGCCTCGCTCTTGGCGACATTGCGGACCTCGAATCCGGCCGACGTGGCCGCCTGGCGGGCCTCATCGGCGCCAGGGCCCTGCGCAAGGGCAACCACGGCTTTGCCGCCGTCATCGAGCCACGAACCCGCGAAGACCTGCGGGAACTGACGCTGCGCCGTGGTGGCGAAGGCCGCGAGCTGCTGGGCCAGATCGGCGCGGTGCAGGTACTCCTCGGGGGAGATCTTCAGATCGCGCGCGACCGCGGCAATCAGGTCGGCGGGCAGGGCCGGCTGGTCCGGTTGTGCGTTCGCTACTGCCGCCGTTGGGCCGAACAGCAGAATCGCCGCCGAGGCGGCGATAACTGATTTTCGGACCCGGGTCTGTCGCGCAGCTGATCGGAACTGACCTATACGTGGCAGGAGCATGCCCATACCTTAAAGTGTCCGGCCGGTTATGCCTACTTATGTTGCGATGTTGTTCGGCCCACTAAGCGACCGGCCGCCGGTTTGTCGGAAAGACGGTGTCCGACAAGGCCTCTCACCCGGCGTTCGGACGGGTCCGCAGCGCGATACCGGAGCCGACGCCGCCGCCGGCCGATGCGTCGATATCGGCCAGGATCGACCGGATCGGAATGCCGAGCGTCGCGGTGCCGCCGTACTGCGCGAGGGCGACATTGGCCTCATTGCAGTCGGGCGCGTCGGCCGCATTGGAACCGCTGGTGATGCCGAGGGCCAGCGTGCCCGAGACGATCGCACCGCCACTGTCGCCGCCCAGCGTGCAGGCCGAGCTGGCGAAGCCGCGCACGGTCTTGCTCACACCTTCGGCGGTGTACAGCTGGGTTTCGACCCGATCGGCCACCACGAACCCGCAGGTGAAGGTGGAGGACTGGCCCGACTTGCAGACCGGCGCGCCGGTGACCGGCTCGGCGGTACCGGTGATGGTCAGCGTGGTGCCGTTGGAGCCGCGCACCGAAGGCTGGTCCATGCCCGCGTTGACCGAGCGCTCGTTGAGTTTGATGACGGAGTAGTCGAGTGCGGTCGGGCCGCCGAGGCGCGCCTTGACGAAGTTGCCGAGCTCGATGCTGTTCGGAATGTCCTTGATATTGGGCAGGTAGACCGCCGCGTGCTGGTCGTCCTTTTCCAGGTTCGGGTCGCAGTGGCCCGCGCTGATGTTGAGCGCGTTCCCCGCCGCGTCCACACTGTTGAAGCCGAAAGAGCAAACATCGACGCCGCGCAGCGAGGTGTCCTTCAGCGAGGTCGGCGCGGTGATGTAGGTGTCGCCGCCCATCGGACGGCGCTCGATCGGACCGCCGCTATTGGGCGAGAGAATGACCTTGACGTTGGCGATCAGGGTCGGCAGGTTCAGCGCGTGGCCGACCGGGGTATTGGCGACCGACAGCACCAACTGGCTGTTGAGGAAGTCGACCGCGACGGAGTTGATCGACTGGGAGATGCCCTGGGGCAGCGTGTTGATCCACTGATTCAGCTGCATCAGCGAGGTCTCCAGGCTGTTCGCCGAGATCGGGGCCAGATGGGTCTGGTATCCGTCGGCCGCGGCGATCTTGGCGGCATCGACCGAGGTGACCGCGACGACCGGCTTGCCGTCGGTGCCGAGCCAGGCGCCCGCGTAGGTATCGGGGCGCTCGCTGCGGAACGATTCCGCGTATTCGCTGAGCTCCTGGGCCTTGGCGGAGCGTTCCAGGTACTCCGCGGGCGTCATCTTCAGATCACGGGAAATGGCCTCGACGAGTTCGGGCGGCAGGTTCTCGGCGGAAAGCTGCCCGGGTGCTGTCGGTTCGGCCGAAGCGGCGGTGGTGACGAGCAGGGGTGCGATGAAAACGGTCGCGGCCAATCCGATCGAGGCTGCCTTGACCGCGGCGCTGCGCGCCACCAACTTGCGCATGAAGTCCCTTCGTCGGCACGGGGTGTGCCAGCTTCTACACCGGTCAGCCGATCACTTTAAGGCACAAACCCGGGTAGGTCCCTACGAAATCAGCGACGAGGTGCCATCTCGAACGGAAAAGGCTGCTGCCACGGCAACTGCGTCCACGTCGGAGGCGTGAACATGGGGAAGCCGGGGCGGGTGGTGGTGGTCCGGCTGGACCGGGTGGTGGTCGGCGGTGTCGTCATAGTCGGGGTGGTCGATGGTGTCGTGGTCGGCGGCTCGGTGGTCTCCGGTTCGCTGCTGGTGATGACGACCGGCGGTTCGGTGGTCGGCGGCGGCGTGGTTTCCGGCACGGTCGGTAGGTTCACCGGCGGCTGCGGGGTCGGGCTCGTCGAGACCAGATCGGATTTGGCGTCGCGCACCGGCGGCACTGGGGTGGAGCCGGGATCACGGAACAGCACGGCGATGCCGATGCCGCCGAGTATCAGGCCGACGCCGACCGCGACCGCGATCAGCAGTGGTGTGCCGCGATCTTTCTTGGGCTTCGCGGGCGGGGGCGGCTCCGTGGTCGCCTCGACCGCGGTCGCCGCGACCAGCGGTGCCGCGACCGGCATCGCCGCCGAATAGGCCTGCGGCTGCACCTCGGGCGTCGGCACCGCCGGGATGACGTCGGTGACCACGGTCGAGTTCTCGGCATTGCTCGGATCCGGCGGGGTCACGCCCGCCGGAGTCGCCAGCACCGCTGCCAGCGCCGCGCGCGCGGCGTCGTAGGCGTAGGCCAATTCCGGTGCGACGGTGGCGCTGCCGGGGAGGTCGCCCTCGCTGACCAGCAATACCGACTTCAGGCCCAGGTAGTCCAGTGCGTCGCGGAGCGAGAGCACGTACTCCGAGGGCCAGCCCGCGGGGTAGGTCGCGTAGAACTCGGCGGCGCCGTTGAGATGTTCAGCGGTCAGATTGATCAGGCAGAACAGTGCGGTCGCGACCAGATCCTCGGCCCGATAGGCCTCGCCGTCGTCGACCGAGATACCGGCCGGATCGCCGACCGCGGACGCGAAACCGGTGATCGAATGCGTATGACCGGCCGGGGCCGGTCCGCCGAGCACAGTGTCGCCGTCATCGGACATGTGCAGGATCGACTCGCGGACGACGAACGTCGGTTCGTCGTTATCGGTGACGATGGCCGCTGTGCAGTTGTCCTCGGCGATGCGCAGGCCCACCCCAGTGGCCATCCTCAATACCTCGCTTCGGCGTCACGGATCGGGCCGCGCCCCGATCACACCAGCAGCGAGCCGTGTCCCATGGCGCGGAGCATCGACAATAACTCCGAACGGGAACGAGCACCGATCCGGCGTCGTATACGGGCGACATGATGCTCCACCGTCTTGGCGGAAATGTACAGGCGAGCGCCGATTTCCCGATACGTCAGACCGAGCAGGACGAGTTCGGCGACCTCGCGTTCACGTTCGCTGAGAATCGCCGCGTCGGCGACCGGTTCCGGGGCCGCGGCCGGCCCGTCACCCGAGCCAGCGGCTGGTGCGCTCGGACGGACCACGGGTTCCTGCGGACGGGAGTCGGCACGCACGGTTCTGGCCAGTTTCAGCAGGGCGGTCGCGGTCGCGGAATCGGCGGCGCTCAGCGCGGCCTCGCTCGCGAGCCGGGCGGCATCCCAGGTCAGGCCGATTTCACTGAGTCCGGCCACCGCTGCCTGCACCGGAGCCGCGGCGACCTGACCGCGCAGCACCAGCACCCAGGTGCGGCCCGCGTCGGCGAGGATCGCGGCATGCCGGTCACCGGATTCGGCCGCGGCCTTGAGCAGCCGGGCGTGCGGAATCAGTTCCTCCGGACTCTCGTGAGCGATCGCGGCCTGTACGCCGTACCAGTGGAAGGCATTGGCCCAGGCGGGTGGCTGGTCGAGTCGCCGCAGCAGTGCCAGGCAGGCATCGACCAGCGGCGCGATGCGGCGCTCATCGCGCAGTCGGATGCCCGCCAGCCACAGTTCGCCGATCGGCAAGAGGGTGAGCAGGTCGGCGTCGACATCGTCGAAGAGTGGATAGGCCGCCTGCCAGGCGCGGGTGAGTGCGGCGTGGTCACCGCCGCGGCGGGCCAGACCGACCGCGACACCGTGCGCGAGCAGGCGGTCGCGGATATCCAGGGAATCCATGTGCAGCGCGGCGACGGTGGTCGCGGCGGCCTGTTCATCGCCGCCGAGCATCGCGGCCCAAGCGGTGAGCACCTGCAACTGATGGCAGCGCAGGCCGCTGGTGCTGGCCCGGCGCAGCGCCTCACCGGCGCGACGGGGTTCGCCGGTGCTCAAGCACAGCAGCGTCGCGATGGAGACCGCGGTGCACGGCAGGAACCGATCGGTGCCAGCATCGGCCTGCGCGGCCTGGATGAGTGCGGATACTGCTGCGGCGGTGCCGGTTTCGTGTTCGACGATGGTGCACGCGAGTGCGGTCGCGATCAGCCGGGCGTGCGCATTGGCTTCGGTGGGCGGCCATTGCGTGGCCGATTCGGACAGCTGCGCGGCCGCGGCCACCTCACCGGCGAGATACTGAATGGTCGCGCCGACCGCCCAATCCGCGCCGACCCGATGTGCGCCGAGCCAGGAATACAGCTGAGCGGCGCGCCCGACCAGACCGCGGCGGGTCAGCACCGCCGCGCAGATCCGCACGGCCGCAGCGAGTTCCGTGCTGGTGACACCCGGACGGGCCAGCACCGGCTCGGCGAGTCGCATGGCCGTATCGCCGTCACCGGTGCATGCGGCCGCCTCTGCCCAACGCAGCGCGATGACGTCCGGATCCGCCCCGGCCGCTGCTGCGGCGGCGTAGTAACGTACGGCCGCACGCCCCGCCTTTTCAGCTGCGGCACAGAGGAATTCGGCGAGGCGATGGTCGCGGACGCCGGATTCGGCGAGCAGTAGCGCGGTGTGGTCGCGCAGCAGACCCGCATCCAGGCGCGCATTGAGCAGGCGACGCTGCACGGCCACGAATCGGCGGTCCCCGAGCAGGGTGCGCAGCGGTGCGACCGCGGGTTCCAGCAGCAAATCGGCATCGGTTACCAGCGCGCTCGCCCTGGCCCGATCGATCAGGTCTTGGGCCACGGCGGTGTCCACGCCGAGCACCTCGGTGAGTTCGGTGGAGTCCAGGCCGGTGCCGGTGGTGGCGACGACCAGGGTCTCCAGCAGATCCGGTTCGAGATTGTCCAGCAGGGCGCGGGCCCAGGCGGCGACGGCGTCGTCGACGGTGCGGATTCCGGCATCGAGTCGGGCCGAGCAGGCGGCGGTCAGCGCGGCGACCACGCCACCGCGGCTGCCACCGGTCTGGCGATGGATGTGCTGGGCGACCGGGCGTGGCACCGCCATGCCCAATTCGCGGGCGAACGGTGCGATATCGGAGACGCCGAGTGCGCGCAGATCGGCTACCCGTCCGCGGCGCGCGACGGTGTCGGCGAGTGTGCGCAGCTGCGGATCGTGCGGGCGCGGCTGGGTTGCGACAATGACCGTGAAGCGGCCGGATTCGATTGTCGCGCAGAGCAGTGCGAGGTCGGATTGGCTCAGAGTGTGGGCATTGTCGATGATCAGAGCCGGACGCGGCATGCGTGGGCCTGCGCCGTCGGTGCGCTGGATCGGATGTGATCCGTTATCGGAGCGCTGGATGATCTTGGGTTTTTCGGCGGTTCGGGTCGCGTGTCCGTCGCCCGTGGCGTGGGCCGCGCCGTTGCCGGTGAGCGCATCATCGTAGTTGAGGCGCCGCCCGTCGGCGCGGGGGACATTCGCCACCGCATGCGCGCCATTCACTTGCGCCGCAAGGTCTTCGGGCATTACGGGATCGTCTCGGAACGGGATGCCGTGAGCGCGCAGGCGAGCCCGGATCACCGAGAGGAGGGTGGATTTGCCGGAACCGGAGCGGCCCCTGATCAGATAGACGACCGGTTCCCGGTCCGCGGAGTCCAATTCGCGGAAGATCTCGCGTGCGCAGGGCAGCGTGTCGAAGGCGATATCACCCATCATCTGCCTCCGGGGATCTTGGGAAGTGCGGATACGACGCCGCCGACGGTGTCGCCGACCGCATCGCCCAAGGTGTTCGTCGGCAGGGACGGCACGGTCGGGACCTGCACCTGCGTCTGCGTCTGCGGGGCCGGCTGCGGTTGTGGCGCGGGTTGGGTTTGCGTTGCCGGAGCTTGCGCCGAGGGCTCGGCGGCCGGTGCCGGTTGGGCGGGAGCCGGTTGGCTCTGGGTGGACTGGCCTTCGGTGGACTCGCCTGCGGCAGGTTGGCTACTCGTGCCAGCGACGGTGCTCGTTGCGGCGAAACCCTGTTGTCCCGAAGCTGGTTTCGGATTCGGACTGCCGACGGGCGAATCCTTTGCGGAGGTCGTCACCGAGCCGGTGGAAGTGCCGCCATTGGTCGCCGCGACGACGGATCCACCCGGTGTTGTTGTCGGATCGGAGTTCGTCGGTGGGGTCGGGCCGGACTGCGCGCCGATTGCGACGGTGCCCGTCGCGAGTGCGCCGAGCACCAGGGCCGCGCCCGCGATGATGGCGGCGCGCTGGCGGCCGCTGAGCCTGCGGCGTCGTTCGCTCGCGCTGGGCAGCGTCTTTTTGGGCGAGGTGTCATCGCGTGAAGCGCCACCACCGGCCACCGCGCTGGTGGCGGGCTTTTCGACCGGCCGAGGCACGGTGGGCAGTTCCTCGGTTCGCGCGTTGCTGCCCATGGCCGCCATCGGGGTGCGATCCACGGTGACCGTCAACAGGTCCGCGGCGAGTTCGGCGGCGCCGAGCGCGCTGGTGAGCCGCGGCTGCGGTGCCGCGACCACGGGGAGTCCGAATTCGGTGGAGATCAACTCGGCCACCAGCGGAACCGCACCACCGCCGCCGGTGAGCAGCACCCGGCCGATATCGCCGATATCGAGGCCGGCGCGATGGACCGCATCGCGGATGAGATCGAGCGAAGTCAGTAAAGGCCCGCGCAGTAGGTCCTCTAGTTCGTCGCGGACGAGTCGGATGTTTTCGGCGTCATGATCGGCCGGGTTCAAACGGACCGGGACAACTGTCGCGGTATTTGTGGAAAGCTCTTCTTTCGCATATCGGCAGCGATCGCGCAATGCCGACAATTCCCGTTCCACCACCGGATCGAACGGATCGAAATCATTTCCACGTAAGGCATTAGCCAAGACATAGCGCATGGTCAACAGATCGAATTCGGCGCCGGCGACATCGGTAGTGCGCAATGGCGCACCGAGCACGGCGGCCTGCGCGCCGGTGCGCACCACCGAGACGGTGAGGCCGGACGCGCCCAGGTCGTATACGACAACCGTGCCTTCGACGAGCGGGCCGTGCGCGGCCTCCAACCAGCGCACCGACGCGGTCGGCTCCGGAACCAAGGTCACCTCGCGCAGGCCCGCGCGATCCAGCGCGGCCCGCTGCACATCGACGGTATGTCGCGACCACCACGCCGGATGGCAGGCGACCATGGAATGCGCGGCGGCACCGATCTCATCGATCAGACAGCCGACGGCGGTGGCCACGAGATCCGCTGCGGAGTGGGCGGTTCCGTCCTCGGCGAGGATATCCACCGGATCACCGACCCGGGCGAGGAAACCCTCGAGTACTACGTCACTCGAGTGCCTGCCGGTGGGTCGGACACCGCTCCCGAATGCGGGCGCCGCATGTGGGGCGAGGCGCAGCACACTCGGATGGGTAATGACGGTGTCGCCGGAGTGGCCCCGGTCATAGTCGCTGCCGTCCCCCGGGGTCGCCACGGCGACCGAATTCGACGCTCCGACAGTGATGCCGAGCGCCAGACGCTCTGTCATTCGAGAACCCCGTTCGAAACTGTGTGGCCCGGTAATCGCTGTTGTGTGGACAGGAAGGCGGAGTTGACCTGCCAGCCGCACCACTTCTGTCGGTTGCTGGGGGTCAGCCGTTACTTAGTCGGGGAAGTTGCGGGGAAATTCCCCTAACCGTTCGGGTGCCCCTAACCGGAACGTGCGGTGCGTAGTAGGGGTGCGCCCCGTTTCGAAGTAACGCCGGGCGTCCCTAGCGTGAAAAGCATTCCAACGACTGCGGATCGCGAGGGTCCGCTCATCCAGGAGATGATTTCGATGACACCCAACGCGATTCTGGAGTTCATTCTCAACCTGCTCCGTGACCACGAGGCGGCGGTGGGTTATTGCGCCAACCCCGGCCAGGCGCTGGCAGCTGCCGGTTTGCCCGCCGTTACGCCGGAGGATATCGCCGCTGTCGCCCCCATGGTCGCCGAATCGGCCCTGATCGCGGGCGGCTCGCAGCTGTCCGCGATTGTGGCGGCCGGTGGTGCCGGGGCCGCGGATGCGAGTGCCGCCGCCGGAGCCAATACCGCCGCCGCGGTCGGACTCGGTGCGGCCGCCGACGCGGGCGTGGACCTGGGCACCGATATCGACCTCGGCGCGGACCTCGGCCTCGGTGTTGGTACCGGGCTCGACCTTGGTGCCGGGCTCAACGGCGCGCTCGGAGCCGGGCTGCAGGCCGGAGCCGATCTCGGCGCCGGTCTGGGCAGCATTGTCGGCGCGGGCGCGGATCTGACCGCCGGTCTCGGCGGCGCCATCGGCGCCGGTGTGCAGGCCGTGACCGGTCTCGGTGGCGCGCTGGGTGGTGCGCTTGGCGCGGGTGCGGAGGCTGGTGCGGATCTGGGCGCTGGTTTGGAGGGCGCGCTTGGTGCCGGAGCGCAGGTCGGCACGGGTCTGGAGGGAGCTCTCGGTGCGGGCCTGAACGGCGGTGCGCAGGTGATTTCCGGCCTGGAGACGGGTCTCGGTGGCACTCTCGGCGGGGGTGCCGACCTCGGCGCCGGGCTGAGCGGTGTCATCGGAGCAGGCACTCAACTGGGAGCCGACCTCGGTACTGGCCTCGGCGGTGCCATTGGCGCCGGTGCCCAAGCAGGCGCTGAGCTCGACGCTGGTCTTTCGACCGGCCTCAGCGGCGTCGTTGACGCAGGCACCCAGGCCGGCGCGGGTCTGGAGACCGGGCTCGGTGGCGCGGTCGGTGCAGGCGGCGAGCTCGGCGCTGGCCTCGGTGGGGTAGTCGACGCGGGTGCACAAGCCGCGACAGGTCTCGGGGCTGGTCTAGGTGGTGCTGTTGGTGCCGGTGGTCAGGTCGGTGCGGATCTCGGCGCTGGACTGGGCGGCACGATCGGCACAGGTGCACAAGCGCTTTCGGGCTTGGAGGCAGGTTTCGGCGGAGCACTCGACGCGGGTGCCGATCTCGGCGGCAGCCTGTCCACCGGTCTCGGTGGTGCGGTGGATGCTGGTACCCAGGCCGGATCCGGCCTCGAAGCGGGCCTCGCCACCGGCCTCGGCGGCGCACTCGGTGGTGGAGCGCAGCTGGGTTCCGAACTCGGTGGCAATCTGTCGACGGGTCTCGGCGGCGCGGTGAACGCCGGAACCCAGGCGGGTGCCGATCTGTCCACAGGTGTGAGTGGCGCGGTCGGCAGCGGCGCGGAGCTGGGCGCCGATCTGGGCGGCAGCCTGTCCACTGGCCTCGGCGGTGCTGTTGGTGCCGGTGCGCAGACGGGCGCCGATCTGGGCGGCAGCCTGTCCACTGGCCTCGGCGGTGCTGTTGGTGCCGGTGCGCAGACGGGCGCCGATCTGGGCGGCAGCTTGACCACAGGCCTGGGTGGCGCTGTTGGTGCCGGCACACAGGCTGGCGGCGGCTTGGAATCCGGCCTGTCCACCGGCATTGGTGGCGCGTTCGATAGTGGTGTGCAGCTGGGTTCTGCGTTCGGTGGCAATCTGTCGACGGGGCTCGAGGGCGCGGCTGGTGCTGGTGCACAGGCCGGTGCGGATCTGGGTGGCGGTCTGTCGACCGGTCTGGAGGGTGCAGCCGGTGCTGGTGCACAGGCTGGCGCGGATCTGGGTGGCGGTCTGTCGACCGGCCTGGAGGGTGCAGCCGGTGCTGGTGCACAGGCTGGCGCGGATCTGGGTGGCGGTTTGTCCACCGGTCTTGGTGGTGCTGTTGATGCTGGGGCGCATGCTGGCGGTGGTTTGGACTCCGGCTTGTCCACCGGAATCGGTGGTGGTGCGCAGTTGGGTTCTGAGTTCGGTGGCGCCTTGTCGACGGGTCTCGAAGGTGCGGCTGGTGCCGGTGCTGATCTGGGCGGCGTTTTATCGACTGGCCTGGAGGGTGCGGCGGGTGCTGGTGCACAGGCGGGCGCGGGTCTGGGCGGCGGTTTGTCCACGGGGCTCGGTGGTGCTGTTGATGCAGGTGCTCAGGCGACGAGCGGTCTGGAAGCGGACGTGTCCACTGGGATTGGTGGGGCTGCGGGAGTTGAGGGTGGTTTGTCCACAGGGTTGAGCGGTGCTGTTGATGCTGGGGCGCAGGCGACTTCCGGGATCGAGGGCGCTTTCGATGCGGGGGCGCATGCGGGTAGTGGGCTCGGTGGTGGGCTGGAGGCCGGTCTGGGCGGTGGGCTGGACGCCGGTGCTGGGCTCGGTGGTGGCGTGTCCAGTGGCGGGGTGTCGAGTGGGGTTTCGTCGGCGATCGGTACCGGTGCTCAGGTGACGTCGGGGCTGGAGTCGAGTTTGGCTACCGGTGCGGCGCTCGGTGCGGGTGCTGACCTCGGTGGCGGGTTGTCGAGCACGCTGGGTGGTGCGCTCAACGGCGGTGCGCAGGTCGGATCGGATCTGGGTGACGCTGGGACGCACGCTACCTCCGGGTTCTCCAGCGCTATCGGTGGCGCGGCTGATCTGGGTGGCGGTTTGTCCACAGGTCTGGGGGGTGCCGTCGGCGCCGGGACACAAGCCGGTGGGAGTCTGTCCACGGGCCTCGGCGCTGGTGCACAGGCGGGTGCTGATCTGGGTGGCAGCCTGGCGTCCGGTCTGAGTGGTGCGGTCGGCACGGGTGCACAGGCTGGTGCCGGTCTCGGTGCGGGCCTGTCCTCGGGACTGAACGGTGCGATTGGTGCTGGTGCGCACGCTGGTTCGGAGCTCGGTGCTGGCCTGAATGGCGCGGTCGGCACTGGTGCGCACGCGGGGTCGGAGCTCGGTGCGGGCCTGTCCTCGGGTGTGAATGGTGCGGTTGGCGCTGGCGCGCATGCAGGTTCGGAGCTCGGTGCCGGTGTGAATGGCGCGGTCGGTGCTGGTGCGCACGCGGGTTCTGAACTCGGCGTGGGTCTGTCAACAGGTGTGAGCGGTGCGGCTGATGCCGGGGGCCATGCGGCTACCGGTCTGGAGACGGGGCTGTCCAGCGGAGTCGGTGCGGCTACCGGTCTCGGTGGCAGTGTGTCTACCGGAGCGCAGGGTGCGGTCGACGCGGGTACGCATGTGGGGACGGGGCTGGAGACCGGTCTTTCCAGCGGAATCAGCAGCGGCGTGCATGCCGGTAGCGGTCTGGAAACCAGTCTCGGCGGTGGCATCGATAGTGGTGCGCACGCCGGATCAGGTTTGGCGACAGGGCTTTCCAGCACGACGGATGCGGGCCTCGGTCTCTCGTCGAGTGTCGACTCCACGGCGCACTCCGGTGCCGCGGCACAGACCAGCGGCGCCGCGGATCTGGGCGGCCACGCCGGTTCCACACTGACCGGCGGCGCCTCCTCGACCGTCGGGTCCACTGCGCATACCTGGTCGTCGCTGGATGTTTCGAATGCCTTCGGTTCCGGACTCGACAGTTCGGCCGGTTCGCATCTGGACACCTCGGTTACCGGCCACAGCGATTCCGGCCTCTTCACCGATACTCATGCGGGTACCGATCTGGCCGGACATGCTGGCGGCGATCTCGGCGGCGACGCCTTCCTGCACTAAGAGTTGTGAGTACGAAAGAGGTTCGATGGGGACACCGGCAGTGAATGCTCAACCGCCCGCGGTACCGCTGCTGACGGTATTGGGTGAAACCATCGCCGCGGCGCGCGCCGCGGGTCGCAATGATCTGGTCGGTCGCCTGGAAATGGCGGCCGACCGGGTCCGCGATCCGCGGCGGCGCATCGTCATCGTCGGACACCTCGGTCAAGGCAAGAGCTGTTTCGTCAATGCCCTGTTGAATCTGGAGATCTGTCCGGTCGGCGATGACGCGACCACCGCGGTACCCACCTTGCTCTCCCACAGTCCAGAACCGTATGCCGAACTGGTGCTGGCCGGGCCGAGTGGAACCGAGGAGGCGCGAGTTCCGGTGCCGGTCGATGAGATCGGCATGATCACCGTTCATACTCCGCAGGCCCACGGCCGCCGGGTGCAGCGCATCGACGTCCAACTCCCGAATCCGCTGCTCGCCGACGGCATCGTCCTGGTGGACACCCCCGGCGTCGGCGGCCACGGAAGTGGCTATGCGGCAGGCGTACTCGGCCTGGTCGCGACCGCTGACGCGGTCCTGGTGCTTTCGGATGCCTCCACCGAACTCACCGAGCCGGAACTGGCCTTTCTCCGGCAGGTCCGCGAACTGTGCCCGACCACCGCACTGCTGCTCACCAAGATCGATCTGTATCCGCATTGGCGTCAAGTGCATGAGGCCGATCAAGGGCATTTGAGCCGAGCGCGAGTCGAGGTGCCGATCATCCCGGTTTCCGCGGTACTGCGCAGGCACGCGATGCTGCTGCAGGACCAGCAACTCGGTGTCGAATCGGGCTTCGGTGTGTTGTATCAGTTCCTCCGTGAACAGGTGGTCGCGCGCGACCAGGCCGCGACGCTGGTCGCGGTCGCGCATGACATCCAGTCGGCGGCAGAGCATTTGGCCCTCGCGCTCGGCAGTGAACTGGTCGCGCTGCGCGATCCCCGCCAGGGCGCGATGGCGGTGCGCGAGCTGCAGTTGGCGAAGACCAGCGCCGAGGATCTGCACCGGCGCACCTCGGCCTGGCAGCTGACGCTCTCCGACGGCATCACTGATCTGGCCGGCGATGTCGATCACGATCTGCGTGAGCGCCTGCGCGAGATCGCCAGAACGGGTGAGGAATGGATCGATAAACATGATCCGGGCCGCCATTGGGACCGGATTGCCGAATGGCTCACCGGCGATATCGACACCGCGCTCGGCGACAATCTGTTGTGGACGCATACCCGCGCCGTGGAACTCGCCGAGCGGGTCGCCGAGCACTTCACCGAACTCGGCATGGTCGAGCTGCCCGATGTCAGCTCCGGCCTGCACACCGGGGACAGCCGCGCCGGTGGGGGTACCCTCGCCGATCTGGAGCCCGATATCAGCTTCGGCAGCAAAATCCTGGTTGGCATGCGCGGCTCGTACGGCGGTGTGTTGATGGTCGGGCTCGCGACCACCTTCGCGGGGCTCGCGATGCTGAACCCGATCTCCATCGGCGCCGGTGTCCTGGTGGGCGGCAAGGCATTCCGCGATGACAAGCAGGCCAGGCTGGCCCGGCGCCGCAATGAGGCCAAGGTCGCCATCCGGCGTTTCATCGATGACGTCGCGTTCCAGGCGGGCAAGGAATCCAAGGACCGACTGCATCGCATCCATCGGGCTTTGCGCGATCATTACACCGGCGTCGCCGAACGCAGCCTGCGCTCCATCGACGATTCGCTGCGGGCCGCGCAGGAGGCGGCGAATATGGAAACGGCCCGCGGGACCGAGCGCTGTGCGGTGCTCGATCGGCAGCTGCACATGGTCGCCGAGCTGCGACGCTATGCCGATGCTATGCAACCTGCCATCGCCGCGCCGCGGAAAGGGGCCGCCGGTACGGTAACCCCGTGAGAAGAGACGTGACCCGGCATGATGTTCGGCGCTCGCCCGGCATTGTCGCCGAGGCGCATCAGCTGGTCGCCGCGGCCAGACAGGCATTTCCCCGCGAGCCGCGACCGCGTGCGCTGCTGGCCGACTGTGCCCGCCGCCTGGATCAACCGCTGCGGGTGGCGCTGGCGGGTTCGCTGAAGGCGGGCAAGTCGACCCTGCTCAACTCACTGGTCGGTCAGGACATCGCTCCGACCGACGCGACCGAATGCACGCGCGTGGTCACCTGGTACCGCAACGGCTCGACCCCGAGCGTGACGGCTTATGCACCGGACGGCTCGACGGCGAATGTGGTGGTGCGCCGCGGCAGCGGGACGCACGGGCTCACCTTCGATCTGGAGCGACTGAACTGGAATGCGCCGGGACCGCGCGAGGTCGACCATCTCGAGGTCGAGTGGCCCGCCGCCGCGCTGGCGAACACCACCATCATCGACACTCCGGGGACATCGTCGCTGTCGCGGGAGGTGTCACTGCGCACCGCGCGACTGCTCACCCCCGGTGATGCCGACGGCGAGCGCGGCGCGGCGGCCGTATCGATTCCGGGCGCGGACGCCGTGGTCTATCTGCTGCGTCGCCTCGATGATGCCGATGTCCGTTTCCTCGAACAGGTCGGTGCCGGAACCGCCGGTGCGCAGGGCATTTCGGGTCCGCTGGGCGTTATCGGTGTGGTTTCGCGTGCCGACGAGATCGGCGCGGGGCGGATCGATGCGCTGCACTCCGCCCGCGATGTCGCGACACGTTTCGCTGCCGAGTTGGAGCGAACGGGACTGTGTCAGGCGGTAATTCCGGTCGCCGGTCTGCTCGCATTCGCCGCGGCGACGCTGCGTCAGCAGGAATTCACCGCCTTCGAGGCGCTGGCCCGGGTCCCGGTCGAGGAGTTGAGCGCCGCTTTGCTCTCGGCAGATCGTTTCGCGCGCGCTGATATTCCACTCCCGGTACCGCCCGAACTCCGCGCCCAGCTCGCGGCACGTTTCGGCCTCTTCGGAATTCGTATGGCGGTCACACTGATCCGCCTCGGCGTGCGCGACTCCGCCGCGCTGGCAGCGGAATTGACCAATCGCAGCGGCGTGGACGAACTCCGCTCGGTCCTCGACGTCCAATTCGGCCAGCGCGCCGATCAACTCAAGGCTCACTCGGCCCTCACCGCGCTGGCGCGAGTGCTCACCGCATACCCCGGCACCCCCGCCGACCAGCTGCTTCCCAGAGTTCGCACCCTGCTCGCCGACGTGCACGGTTTCGCCGAACTCCGTCTGCTCGGTCGCCTACGCACCGATGAATTGGCCTTGCCCGCAGCGGATCTCGCCGAACTACACCGCCTGATCGGCGGCTCCGGCGTCGCGCCGCATCTGCGACTCGGCCTGCCCTTCGGCACCGATCCCGCCATCCAGCGCTCCGAGGCCATGGCCGCCGTGCGCAAATGGCGAGCCCGTGCCCGCCACCCCTTGGCCGACCAGTTCACGACAACCGCCTGCCTCACCGCGGCTCGCAGCGCCGAAGGAACTTTGAGCCTGCTGCCGGAATAGTCCCGCACCGAGCTGAGTTGAATGGCGGTTCGGTTCATCGAGGCGGCGGCCCGGGGATGTCGGTGCCCGACCACAGGACCTACTGCAACCTGTAGGTGGTGGTGGGCTGGTCAGCTGGTGATTCGGCGTAAAGCGGCTGCCAGGTCCTTTCCTGACGGCGCGTGGTCCGGATCGATCAGCACCTGGGCGGCAAGTCCCGTCAGTAGCGCCTGGTAAAAGGACCCGATGGTGCGCCCACCTCTGGTGTCGGATTCATCGATGCCCTCGAAGAGCCGGGCCAACCCACGGGAAGCTTCGTCGAGACTTGCCGCCAACTGTTCGCGGGTCGCCTCGTCCTGACCCGATTGGGCGAGGATGTCGAAGGTCGCCGACCAGAGTCCGCGATGGTCCGCGATCGAGTCGAGCACTGCGGTCCAGTTCGCTTCGAAACGTTGCAGCGCAGTCGAATTCGGTGGGGCGGCCGCACTCAGTGTCCGTTCGAGCTCATCGCCCCACTCCCGATTCGCTTCGGCCAGTGCCGCATTGAGCAGCGCCTCCTTGGAGCCGAAGTGGTAGCCGGTGGCGGCCATGCTGACCCCGCCCGCGGCATTCGAAATATCCCGCACGGTGGTGCGCGTATAGCCCTTCTCGAACAGGCAGCGGCGCGCGCCCGCCAGTAGATCCTCGCGATTTCCTGCCGATGGTGCGGGCCTGCCAGAACTTCGCCGAGGGCGTCGGCAAATGGTATGCGCCGCCGAGCAATTCGATGATCCGCATGCGCAATCTCAATGTCCGCCTGCTGCCGTATCTGCCGTGGCGGGGGCTGATCGGCGGTGCGCCGCAGAAGGTTGCCCGCACAGTCGTCGCCAAGGATTACGCGGCGTAGCCCCGGTGTGGACCCGCGACCCGGGGGTACGCCCCGGATATCCGAACCCAGGAGCATGCGATGACTCAAAAAGATGTGGTGAACGCTTTGCTGGACCGGGCGGGCACGGGCTACGCGGCCGAGGCGGGTATCAAGTTGGCCGATAAACCCGCACCGCTATTCCAGTTGCTCATGCTCGCCGAACTGCTCAGCACCCGGATCTCCGCCGATATCGCCGTCGCGGCGACCAAGGAGCTGGTGAGCAGCGGATATCGCACGCCGAGCCGGGTCGCGGACGCCGACTGGCAAGAGCTCGTCGACGCTCTCGGCCGCGCCCATTACAAACGCTATGACGAGAGTACGGCGTCGCGCTTGGGCGTCACTGCGTCGCGCGTGCTGGACCGCTACGGCGGCGATCTGCGCAAACTGGCCGATGAAGCCGAGCACGACCCGTCCCGCGCCGCCGAACTGTTGCAACAGTTCAAGGGCATCGGCCCGACCGGCAGCGATATCTTCCTGAGGGAAGTCCAGGACGTATGGACCTGGGTTCGACCGCATTTCGACGAACGTGCGCTGCGCGGCGCCGAACGCGTCCGACTTCCGAAAGATCCGGACCGCTTGGCCGGTCTCGCGCCGGAAAACCACACCGCCGATCTGGCCGCGGCGCTGGTCCGGGTCACATTGGACCGCCAGATCGCCGATGAGGTACTCGCCGCCAGCTGAGGCTCAGGTGATCAGCACCTGCACCCGCAGTCCGGCCGCGGCGATCATATTGACCAGCGCGTCCAGGCTGAACAGCTGCGTTCGGCCGCCGAGCAGATCGGAGATCCGCGCGGCGGTGACGCCCAGGTGCTCGGCGGCGACCTCCGGGGACCAACCCTCGGCCGCGATCCGGTCGGTCAGTTCGAATATCAACTGCGACCGCAGCCGCATATTCTCGACGTCGCCGCGGATGTCATCGATCGCATCCCACACGATGTCGAAGATCTTCTCGGCCATGCTTAGCCCACCTTCTCGAGCTGTTCGAGGACGTATGTGCGCTGCTGGTGTACAAGTGGAGAGACCGTGCCCATCGTCGCAGCAGGGGCGGCCGAACGGCGGCAACTCCGCCGAACCCGCGTATTTCCGGACCCGGCGAAGGAAGGTCGTGAGGTGATGTCGGACCGCGACACGAAACCATTCGCCCAGGTGAGACTGGCCGCGGGAGCCTTATTCGTGCGCGGCGAGGAGGTGCTGCTTGTCCATCCGGTCGATCGGGACGGTTGGGACATTCCGGGCGGCATTGTCGCGCCTGGCGAATCACCGGCAGCGGCCTGTCGCCGTGCGATCCGCGAGGAACTCGGCCTGGACCGCCCGCCGTGCCGATTGCTCGTGCACGACTGGGCGCGCAAACCCGCGGGTGACAAAATCCGCTACATCTTCGACTGCGGTGAGCTCGGCGACGCCTCGGCCATCCAGCTGCGGGCGAGCGAACTCGACCGCTGGCAGTGGGTCCGCGTCGACACCGTGGACACCTTCGCCGGACCCGAGTCGTCCCGTCGCATCTGGCAGGCCTTCCGTGCCCGGATGGAGGGCCACGCCGCCTATCTCGAACACGGTGAACCCGCGCTCAGCTATCTGGACACCGCCGCGCCCTCGTGGCTCGACCGGCAGCCCGACCGCGACCGCCACCTCGGCTGAGCGTCAGGGCGTCGTCGCCGTACTGGCCGGGTCGATCAGGATCTTCGCGTGCTGTTCCGGATCGGCCAGCGCGGTGAACGCATTATCGATACCGTCGAGCCCGACGGTGCCGGTGATCAGGCGGGCAGGGTCGACCTTCCCGTCGGCGATCATATGCAGTGTGTCGCGGAATTCACCCGGGTCGTAGCCGAAGGCGAAGCGAAGTTCGATTTCCTTGTTGATCGCCATCGCCGGTTGGAATCGGTCGGTCTCCATGCATACGCCGACCACGACAACGCGCGAAAGCGGCGGCGCGGCCGTGAGGATCTGATCGATGATGCCCGGCACGCCAACGCATTCGAAGATCACCGGACCGGTCGGACCCGCATTGAGCGCATGCACCAGCCGGAAGACGTACCACCAGGGCAGATTCGGGATGCGCCGCAGCCGTTCCATGGTGTCGAAACCGAGGCTGAGAACGTCGGTGACACCTTTGATGCGCCCGCGCTGAGGTGCTGCCGCCCAGGGGGATTCGGTCGCGGCATCGACCACGATATCGGCTCCGCAACCGACGGCGAGTTCGCGGCGACGTGGCGAGAAATCACTGGCGACAACGGTGCGTACGCCCGCCGCCTTCAGCATGCTGATAACCGCCAAACCGATAGGTCCGCAGCCGATTACGAAAGCCGTCTGCCCCTTGCTTACCCGCCCCTTGCGCACCGCGTGCCAGGCGACGGCCATCGGTTCGGTGAGTGCGGCATGCTCGGCCGAGAGCCCGTTCGGGATCGGCATCGTCATCGATTCCTGCACCACCACCTGCTCGGCATATGCGCCGGGCGCGGCTGTCGAGAGCCCGGTCAGCTGCGGTGCGCCGTCGTGCCGCACGATCGGCAGTGCCACCACGGGTGTACCCGTGCGCCAGCGTTTGCGGCAGCCCGGCCCGTACTCGACTATCTCGCCACTGAATTCGTGTCCGAGCACCACACTCTGCTCCGCACGCATGAAGTGGTCGTATCCGGTGCGTGTGGCCAACTCGGCCATCTCATCGGCATGGGTACGGGCATGCAGATCGGACCCGCAGATGCCACACCGCGATACATTGATCAGCACCTGCCCATGCCCGGGCGTCGGTGTCGGCAACTCCTCCACCGAAAACTTGGTATTGGTGACGACGGCGGCCCTCATGATCGAACTCCCTCGGATCGGCGGCGCGCGGTGCTTCGGCGAAAGCCTGCTCTTGCGGCCACCCTACTGCCGTGTTCATCGGGCACAGCGGGAATCGCGGGTCTGGATCGGACAGTCGCGTCTGGCGAGGGCAAACTACGGCGGCTCCCGCGTGCATGCGGGAACCGCCGTCTCGGTATTACCGACGCTTCAGCGTCGGGATCACCACGTCGTTCAGATAGTCCTCGATGCCGCGGCCGCCGCGCTGGGCTTCGTGCACGATGACCTGTTGTGCGGCCGCCTTCCGCCGCAGTGCCGCACGCGAATCCGGTTCCACCCCACCACCGATGATCAGATCGGTGACTTCGCCGATATCGAGCACGCGTAGCGCCTCGGCATCGGCGATGGTCCCCACGGCAGCGAATCCGTTGGCCCGCAGGAGTTCGGCGGCGGTGTCCACGATGTCTTGTGCGCGTCCGATGGCAAGTACTTTCAACTCATACCCCCGTCGGTACCAGTTCCAGAGGATCGCCGATTTCGTGCTG
Organism: Nocardia sp. NPDC050630; assembly: GCF_044457245.1. Lineage (NCBI taxonomy): Bacteria > Bacillati > Actinomycetota > Actinomycetes > Mycobacteriales > Nocardiaceae > Nocardia > Nocardia sp. NPDC050630. The sequence goes on along the minus strand of NZ_JBITGN010000002.1, from coordinate 263,439 downwards.
CTCGAGCCGTGCGTCCTTGGGGAGCATGAGGAAGCCGAGGCACATGACGGCCAGCAGGCCGATGCCGTACCACAGTGTGTAGCGGAAGGTGTTGGCGAAATTCACCGCATTGGCCCGTTCGCCCGCATCGGTGAGCCCCCGTGCCACAGCGTAATCGGCCGCGTCGGAGCTCTGACAACTGTCCGGGATCGTGGTCGGGTCAACCTGAGCGGACCGATCGCGAACGCAGGCAAGAAAATTAGCGACTATCTGGTCCTGTGCCGGTTCCGGAAGGCCGATCGTCGAGAGTTCGGTGCGCACCTGCGGTGTGACCGCCTCGACCCCGCGCGCCGAATCATGATCCAGCTGACCGAAGAACACCACACCGACCAGCGCGACGCCGAGTGCGGTGCCGAGCTGCTGTCCGGTATTGAGTAGTCCGGACGCCGCCCCCGCCTCGCGCGCCGGCACCTGACCGAGCAGCAGGTCGATGGTCGGCGCGACCACAATGCCGAATCCGACACCGGTGATGATCAGCGGAATCACCATCTGCCACGACGTGATCGACGCACCGTAGTGTGCGGCCAGCCATCCGTACAGCGCGAATCCACCGGCATTCACCACACCACCGGTGACCAGCACTATGCGTCCGAACCGAGGCGCGAGCACGCTCACCGAAACCCCGGCCCCGATGCCCGCGCCGACCGCGAAGAAGACCGCCGTGAGCCCGGCCCGCATCGCCGACCAGCCCAGGCCACCCTGCATGAACAGCGTCCAGATCAGGAAGAACCCGCCGAGCCCGATCCAGAACAGCAGCCAACTCGCCAGGCCGACCGCGAACGGTCGGGACCGGAAAAGCTCCAGATCGATCAGCGGTGATCCGACGGTCCGCGCCCGCCGCCGCTCGAAGACGACGAATGCCCCGAAGACCGCTGCCGCGCTTGCCATCATGATGAAAGTCCACGCGGGCCAATCCAATCGGCGACCCTCGGTGAGCGGATAGGCCAGCAGGAGTACCGCGGATATCGCCAGCACCATGCCGATGGGATCCAGTCGCGGCGCGGCTGCCGAGCGCGAATCTCGCATAACGATGGTCGCGGCGATGAGTGCCGCGATCCCGACCGGCACATTGACCAGGAAGATCGGCCGCCAGTCCAGATCGAACAGATTCCATTGCACCAGCAGTCCGCCGAGTGACAGTCCCACCGCCGAAGCGGAGCCGCCGACACCGCTGTAGATCGCGATGGCCTTGGCGCGCTCTTGCTGCGGGAAGGTGGCCCGGATGATGGCGAGGATCTGCGGCACCATCAGCGCCGCCATCGCGCCCTGGATGAACCGTGAGGTGATCAGCATGGTCGGATCGGCGCTGACGCCGCACGCTGCCGAGGCCAGCGTGAATCCGGTCATGCCGATCAGGAAGATCCGCTTGCGGCCGTAGATGTCGCCGAGGCGGCCGCCGGTGATGAGCACTGCGGCGAAGGCGAGCACATAGGCCGCGATGATCCATTCGATCTGCGAATACTGGGCCCCCAGATCAGTCTGAATGCTCGGGACCGCGACATTGACGATGGTGACGTCGAGCAGATCCATGAAGCCCGCGGCGAGTACGACCGCGAAGGCGATCCAGCGGCGGGGGTCGAGTTGTAGGGGCGCGTCCGCGCCGGGGGAGATGTCGGTATCCACGAGGAGGCTCTTTTCGAATCGGTGGAGTAGGACGACCCCTCAAACTATGCACATGAAGTGATTATCAATCAAGTGTGCAATCACTAATAGTGCATTGACCGGGGTATGCTCGGTGCGTGACCGATCCGACCTTCGTGCCGCTGTCCGAGCACCCCGCGTTCCTTTTCGGCCAACTCGGATTCCACGTCGCTCAGCGCTTCGCCGACCTGCTCGCGCCGCTGGGCATCAGCCCACGTCACTACGGCACGCTGCGGATATTGCGTGCCAACGACGGCCAATCGCAGCAGCAGTTGTGCGAGGCGCAGCGGATCCATCGCAATGTGATGGTCGGGCTGGTAGACGAACTGGAGAAGCGTGGACTCGTCGAGCGGCGCAAACATCCGAAGGACCGGCGCGCGCACGCCGTCTATCTACTTCCGGCGGCGCACGAGCTGCTCATCCAGGCCGAGGAGCTCGTGACCGGATTGAATGCGGATATCACGGCCGCGCTCGATCCCGACGAGCGCGCCACCCTGGTCGACCTACTACAGCGCACCGCGGCGGCGAACGGACTGATCCCTGGCATCCATCCGGGTTTGGCCCGCCCGGCGGATAAGTGCTGAGTTCAGATCAGCACGCCAGGATTGAGGATTCCGGCCGGATCCAGCGCGGATTTGGCGGCCCGCAGCGCGTTCGCGAACGGGTCGGGGCGCTGGCGGTCGTACCAAGTTCGGTGGTCTCGGCCCACCGCGTGATGGTGCGTGATGGTCCCGCCCGCGGTTGAGAGCGCCTCGGAGACAGCGGCTTTGATGTCATCCCACTGCGCGAGCGTACTGCCCCAGCGACCGGCGGCGTAGATGCCGAAATAGGGTGCCGGACCGTCCGGATATACATGGGTGAAGCGGCAGGTCACCACGCCCGTGGCACCGACTGATCGGATGGCCGCGTTCGCGGCCTCGGTCACCGTTGCCTTCAGATTGTCGAATTTGTCCCAGGTGCAGGCGGTTTCGAAGGTTTCGGTGATCATCGACTGGGCGGCGAGGGCATCGCGTTGATAAGGCATCCGCAGAAAGGACGAACGCCAGGTGTCGCCCGCGCCCGAACCGCCTTGGTGCTCATTGGACTCGGTGTAGCGCGCGGGTTCGGGAAGGGTGCCGCCGTGGTCGGCGACCAGCTCGAGCGCGCGTTCCAGCCAGGTGCGTGTCGGGTGATCGGCGGATTCGAATCCGAGTACCAGCACACCGCCGTTCGTCGCGGCACCGGCATTGAGAAATGCCTCGGCCGGATCGAGCAGTCGGCAGTTGGTCGGGTAAAGGCCGGACTGCGCGATGGCCCTGGTCGCGGCGACCGCTTGGGTGTAGTCGTCGAAGTGCGCGGAAGCCGTTGCGCGCCAACGCGGTCGGTCCTGTAAGCGCATCCACGCCTCGGTGATTACGCCGAGTGCGCCCTCGGACCCGAGGAACATCCGGTCCGGTGACGGCCCCGCCCCCGATCCGGGCAGCCGCATCGATTCGCTTGTACCCGTTGGCGTCACCACCCGCATCGACTCGACCAGGTCATCGATATGGGTGTACAGCGTCGCGAAATGTCCACCGGCCCTGGTGGCCAGCCAGCCACCGAGCGTCGAGAATTCGAACGACTGCGGAAAATGCCGCAGCGTCAGATTCGCACCGCGCAGTTGATCCTCCAGTGCGGGTCCGAGGACTCCGGCCTGAATTCGCGCCGCCCGGCTGGTGCGGTCGAGCTCGAGCACCCGATCGAGAAGACCGAGGTCCAGACTGATCGCCCCCGCGAATTCGTCTGCTCCGGCACCGGCAGTGCTCGGCCCGGCAGATGCGGCTCGACTGGGTAATCTCGGCTCGACCCCGCCCACCACGGAAGTGCCGCCACCGAACGGGATTACCGCGATATTCGCCCCGGCCGCCCAGTCGAGCACATCGACGATCGCGCTCTCCGTGCGCGGCCGAACGACCAGATCCGGCGCATTGCGCACCTCGCCGAGCAGATTGCGCACCACATCGCGAAATGCCTGACCGTGCGCATGCGCGGCTCGATCGGCCGGGTCCGCCGACACCGACTCGGCGAGCGAATCCGGCGCGGTCACTCGCGGTTCGGGAAGCCCGAGCGATTCGATCGAGGGCGGTTCGTGTGGTGTGAGATCGGCACCGGGCAGCATCGCCGCGACCCGCGCCGTAAGCGCCGCCCGCTCCGCGCCGACGACCGCGTCCTCGATATTCCCCCAGCCCCACCACGACCGCGTCTTCGTCGACACTTCCACTCCTCTCGGGGATCGGCACCGCCATCGCCGCCATCCTCGTGGACCGCCGGACGGACGGGCAACCTGCACGGGGCGGATCCAGCGACTGTCGATCAGAAGTGTCGACTGGCTCGCGCTCTCGGGCCTGACGAGAAATGGCGCCTCGTTCTCGCCGAATCGGGAATAGACCGCGTGGGCGGTCGGTTGAGCTGTTCGACAACGTTGAGTGTGTGCGGCTCAAGTTTCAGTTGACGCCCGGTGTCTAATGGGTGCAGGATTGAGCCGACCACGCTCAGCGTTGCTGGGACCGTGCTCCGTGAGGTGCTTGGGGCGAGGTCTCGCGGCAGTCGACTCGGTAGTCCCGAGCGGGATGTCGCAGAGCGGGTGGAGCACCCGAAAACCGCGAATACCCAGCACCAGCACAAGAAGTTACGTCAACTAGGAGGAACCACCATGGCTCGTGCGGTCGGAATCGACCTCGGGACCACGAACTCGGTCGTCGCCGTTCTCGAAGGCGGCGAGCCGGTCGTCGTCGCGAACTCTGAAGGATCGCGCACTACCCCATCGATCGTCGCGTTCGCCAAGAACGGAGAGGTTCTGACGGGCCAGCCCGCCAAGAACCAGGCGGTCACCAACGTCGACCGCACCATCCGCTCGGTCAAGCGCCACATCGGCACCGACTGGTCGGTGGCCATCGACGACAAGAAGTACACCGCGCAGGAGATCAGCGCGCGCGTGCTGATGAAGCTGAAGCGCGACGCCGAGGCCTACCTGGGCGAGGAGATCACCGACGCGGTCATCACCGTGCCCGCGTACTTCGAGGACTCACAGCGCCAGGCCACCAAGGAGGCCGGTCAGATCGCCGGTCTGAACGTGCTGCGCATCGTCAACGAGCCCACCGCGGCCGCACTCGCGTACGGCCTGGACAAGGGCGATAAGGAACAGACCATCCTGGTCTTCGACCTCGGTGGCGGCACCTTCGACGTCTCGCTGCTGGAAATCGGCGAGGGCGTCGTCGAGGTCCGTGCCACCTCCGGCGACAACCACCTCGGTGGTGACGACTGGGATGAGCGCGTTGTCAGCTGGCTGGTCGACAAGTTCAAGGCCAGCGCGGGCATCGACCTGACCAAGGACAAGATGGCCATGCAGCGCCTGCGTGAGGCGGCTGAGAAGGCCAAGATCGAGCTGAGCTCCTCGCAGAGCACTTCGATCAACCTGCCCTACATCACCGTGGACGCCGACAAGAACCCGCTGTTCCTCGACGAGCAGCTGACCCGCGCCGAATTCCAGAAGATCACCTCGGACCTGCTCGACCGCACCCGCGCGCCGTTCCAGTCCGTGATCAAGGACGCCGGTATCAATGTCGCCGATATCGACCACGTCGTGCTCGTGGGCGGCTCGACCCGTATGCCCGCCGTCTCGGACCTGGTCCGTGAGCTGACCGGCGGCAAGGAGCCCAACAAGGGCGTGAACCCGGACGAGGTCGTCGCGGTCGGCGCCGCGCTGCAGGCCGGTGTGCTCAAGGGTGAGGTCAAGGACGTCCTGCTGCTCGATGTCACCCCGCTGTCGCTGGGTATCGAGACCAAGGGCGGCGTGATGACCAAGCTCATCGAGCGCAACACCACCATCCCGACCAAGCGCTCGGAGACCTTCACCACCGCCGATGACAACCAGCCATCGGTACAGATCCAGGTGTTCCAGGGTGAGCGCGAGATCGCCTCGCACAACAAGCTGCTCGGCTCCTTCGAGCTGACCGGCATCCCGCCGGCCCCGCGTGGTGTGCCGCAGATCGAGGTCACCTTCGATATCGACGCCAACGGCATCGTGCACGTGACCGCGAAGGACAAGGGCACCGGCAAGGAGAACACGATCAAGATCCAGGACGGCTCCGGCCTGTCCAAGGAGGAGATCGACCGGATGGTCAAGGACGCCGAGGCGCACGCCGCCGAGGACAAGGCCCGCCGCGAGGAGGCCGAGACCCGCAACCAGGCCGAGTCGCTGGTGCACCAGACCGAGAAGTTCATCAAGGAGAACGAGGACAAGGTCCCCGCGGACGTCAAGACCAAGGTCGAGGCGGCCATCGCCGAGGCGAACGAGGCGCTCAAGGGCACCGATATCGCGGCCGTGAAGTCCGCGGTGGAGAAGCTCGCGACCGAATCGCAGGCGCTGGGTCAGGCGATCTACGAGGCATCTGCCGCCGAGCAGGCCGCGTCCGGCAACGGCGCGTCGAGCTCCGCGAGCGATGACCAGGTCGTGGATGCCGAGGTCGTGGACGAGCCGGTCGACACGGAGAAGAAGTGAGCGAGGGAAACTCCGAACAGGAGCCGATCACCTTCGTCGACAACCGCAAGATCGATCCGGAGACAGGAGAAATCCGGGAACCGGCGGCGGAACAATCCGCCGCCGGGCCCGGCCCGGAAGCCGGGAACGGCACCGAACCTGTCATCGGTTCCGATGCGGGCGCCGAGATCATGGCCGAGGCCATCACCAAGGAGCTGGCCGAGCGCACCGCCGATCTGCAGCGGCTCACCGCCGAATACGCCAACTACCGGCGTCGGGTCGAGCGGGACCGGCAGGCAACCATCGATTCCGCCAAGGCGGCCGTAGTCTCTGAATTGCTCGGCGTACTCGACGATCTCGATCGTGCGCGGGCGCACGGCGATCTCGATGCCGGACCGCTCAAGTCGGTCGCGGATAAGCTCGCCGACGCGCTGCACAAGCAGGGGCTGCAGGAATTCGGTGCGGAGGGTGAACCTTTCGACCCGACCCTGCACGAGGCCGTGCAGCACGAGGGCTCCGGCCACGACCCGGTGATAGGCGTTGTCATGCGCAAGGGCTATCGGTTCGGCGATCGAGTGCTTCGGCACGCGCTCGTCGGGGTAACCGATGGCGTGGCCGATCTGGTCGAAGAAGAGGCATCGGATGCTGATGCCAATGCGAACAACCAATAAGAACCCGAGAGGAGGAGATGCCCAGTGAGCCAACGGGAGTGGATCGAAAAGGACTTCTACAAGGAGCTGGGTGTCTCCTCCAGCGCCTCGCAGGACGAGATCAAGAAGGCGTACCGCAAGCTCGCGCGTGACCTACATCCGGATGCCAATCCCGGCGATACCAGGGCCGAGGAACGGTTCAAATCCGTCAGTGAGGCGCATGCCGTGCTGTCGGATCCGGCCAAGCGCAAGGAGTACGACGAGACCCGAAAGCTGTTCGCCGGTGGCGGATACGGACGCGGCGGCTTCACTCCTGGTGCGGGTGGCGGCTTCTCGCAGGACTTCAATATCGGGGACATCTTCGGCCAGGCGAATGCCGGCGACGGTGGCCTCGGAGACCTGCTCGGTGGCCTGTTCAACCGAGGCGGCACGCGCACCGCGAGCCGCCCCCGCCGCGGCGCCGATGTGGAGACCGAGACGACCCTCGGCTTCCGCGAGGCCGCACAGGGTGTCACGGTTCCGCTGCGGATGACGAGTCCGTCGCCGTGTACGACCTGTCACGGCAGCGGCGCCAAGCCGGGGACCAGTCCGCGAGTCTGTCCCGTCTGCAACGGAAACGGCGTGATCAGCCGCAACCAGGGCGCATTCGGCTTCAGCGAGCCGTGCGACGAATGCCGTGGTACCGGTTCGATCATCGACGATCCGTGCGTCGACTGCCGCGGCAGCGGCATCCAGAATCGGACCCGCACCATCACGGTGCGGATTCCCCCTGGTGTCAGCGATGGGCAGAAGATCCGGCTGGCCGGACAGGGCGAGGCCGGACTGCGTGGTGCGCCCTCGGGTGATCTCTATGTGACCGTGCATGTCAGCCAGGACAAGGTCTTCGGCCGCAACGGCGACGACCTGACCTTGGTGCTGCCGGTCAGTTACAGTGAATTGGTGCTGGGCACAACGGTTTCCGTGCCGACGCTGGAAGGGCGCGTCGGCGTCAAGGTGCCTGCGGGCACCGCGGACGGTCGGATCCTGCGGGTGCGCGGCCGTGGCGTGCCCAAGCGCGGTCCCGGCGGCGGGGCGGGCGATCTGCTCGTCACCGTCAAGGTGGCCGTGCCGCAGAAGCTGGACGACAATGCCGCCGAGGCGCTCAAGCGCTACGCGGAGGCGGAGAAGGCCAGCGGGTTCGATCCACGTGCGGGATGGGCAGGTGCGTAATGTCCGATAATCCGAAGCAGGCATCCGGCGCGGCGTCGCGAGCGGAGTTCTTCATGATCTCCGTGGCGGCCCAGTTGGCGGGTATGCACGCGCAGACACTGCGCACGTATGACCGCCTCGGCCTGGTTACCCCGCAACGGACTTCGGGTGGCGGTCGACGTTATTCGACACGGGACGTCGAACTGCTCCGCGAGGTGCAGCGGCTGTCCCAGGACGAGGGCGTCAACCTGGCGGGCATCAAGCGCATCATCGAACTCACCAATCAGGTCGAGGAACTGCAACAGCGCGTCGCCGAAATGTCGGCGGAGCTGGACCGGCTGCGCGCGGGGTATCGCCCCGATCTCACGCCGCCGCAACGCAGTACCGCACTGGTGGTGTGGAAGCCGCGCAATAGGCGCTGATAAGCGCGAAGGCTCCGGGATTCGGTTTCGGCCGAGCCCCGGAGCCTTTTGTCATTTCGTGCCGATAAGTGAATGCCTTCTCTTGCAACGCCGTATCGGGTTATGGCCTCGAATAACTGCTGGCAGTGCTCGAGCAAAACTCCCGACCCGGGTTTCATTACCGGGCAGTCGGTTCAGCGCCGCGTGGGTGTCGGCGTGCTTCTGAAGGGTTGCCAATGATGTGCCGAGCTGCGAAGTTTGCTGTGGCTCGTGCTTCAGCAAACTATATGCCGGGGCGGGTCGTCGGTGCCGTCGATCGCCAGGTCGGTGGGTGCTCGCGGTGTGACCGAATCGATGGGCCGTACCGCACCGCGGGTTGCCGTGCGATCGCTCCACGACCTCGTTTGGGATGAAACTTGCAAACCGGGCCTTCCGAATCCGGTGGTTATATGACGGATTTCGCCGTCGTGTTCGTTCTTTCGGTTTGTTTTCAAGGGTTTTCGTGGCGCGAATCCTCGTTTCGACGGAATTACACGCTTGATGTTTATGCGACTGATTCCGAAGCTGGCAAACCTCGCATACACTCGTTCGCATCGGCTGCTGTCGAGTGTCCCGCAGCACTTCACTCGTCGGCAGAGGTTTGTGTTCGAGTGCAAAAGGGGTTGTGACACAAATGGACTCGCGGACGGTCGCTTTGATAAGAACGACGTTCAAGGCGGTTGCTGCGGAGGAGGGGGGCCAGGCCAAGCTAGCCAGTTCGTTCTACGCAATCCTGTTCACGAACTATCCCACCGTCCGGGATTTCTTCCCCGCGGCGATGGATTCCCAGCGTGACAGATTGGTCAAGGCGATCTCCTATGCGCTGGATCGGCTGGAAGAGCCGAATAAGTTATTGCCATTCCTCGCCCAACTCGGGCGCGATCACCGCAAGTACGGGGTGCAGGCCGCGCATTACAACGCGGTCGCGACCTCGTTGAAGTCCGCGATGCGGATCTTCGCGGGCACCGAGATGTGGACCGATGAGGTCGACCGGGCCTGGGATGAGGGTCTGAAAATCATCGGCGACACCATGATCGGCGCGGCCGAACAGGAATCGACGCCTCCGGTCTGGAGTGGAACCGTCGTCGAGCGGCGCGAGGTGCTGCGCAATCTCGCCGTGGTGCGGCTGCAATTGGATCAGCCGATGCAATACGCCGCGGGCCAGTACATCAGCGTGCAGATCCCGGCGCGGCCGCGCATGTGGCGCTATCTGTCCCCGGCGGTGCCCGCGAATGCCAACGGAGAGATCGAATTCCACATCCGCGGGGTGCTCGGCGGTTGGGTCAGTCCGGCCATCGTCGGCCACACCAATATCGGTGACCAGTGGCTGCTCGGTTCACCGCTCGGCGGACTCGGCATACCGCGCAATGTGAAACGCAAAATGCTGATGGTCGGTTGCGGTACCGGCATCGCACCCCTGCGCGCCCAGCTCATGGCGATGGCACAGCGGCGCGTCAATCCACGGGTGCACCTGTTCGTCGGCGGCCATCACCCGTGTGACCTCTACGATCTGGAGATCCTGAGCCAACTGGCCACCGCCAATAAATGGCTCACCGTAACGCCGGTCACCGAGACCGATGAAAACCCTTGGTGGTATCTGGATTCCGGCGAACCGGAGCGCACCTGGCCAGGGTTGGAAGCCAGGGTAACCGGCCAGATCGGCAAGGTCGTCGCGAGCTACGGCTCCTGGTCCGACCGGGATGTGCAGATAGTCGGATCACCATCGATGGTGCAGACCACCAAGTTCCGGTTGATGGCCGCCGGAACACAAACCAAGAACATCCGCCACGATCCGCTCTTGTGAATTTTTGGCCGCGAACACCTCGCTCGTAAGGCTCGCTCCGTTGGGGTTGCGTCTGCTGGTTACAGTCCCTCGAATTGGATATTCGCGGCGGGGGTTCCGGTCTCGACGAGTCGATCCAGAGTCACGCGGACCATATTGGGTGATCCGCAGACCAGCACCTGATGGTGGTCGAACGCACCGTGTGAACCGACGACATCGGCGAGCGTGCCGAAGAGCATATCGTCGAGCGGGAATCCGATATCCACGCGCGATTGTTCGTACCATTCGTCGACCCAGCCCGGATCCTCCGGGCTCTCGACCACGGGAATCACCGTGAGCCAGGGCAATTCGTTGGCCAGCAGGAACAGCATGTCATCGGCGTACAGGTCGCGCGGGGAGCGTCCACCCACGAACAGGTAGGTGGGCGGTGGATCCTCGTGCCTGGCGAGGTCGAGAATCTGGGAGCGCATCGGGGCCAGGCCGGTGCCGCCCGCGATCATCACGACCTCGTCGCCGTAGGGGTCGACGGCGAGAGTGCCGAGGGGAGTACTGATCTGCCATTCGTCGCCGGGGCGGGTATCGGCGACGATACTGCCGCTGCACCAGCCGCCCGGCACGGTGCGGACGTGGAATTCCAACTTGCCGTCCAGCGACGGCGGCAGCGCCGGGGAGAGCCGACGACGCATCCCCGGATGCTGCGGCACCCGGACCTCGACCGACTGTCCCGCGAGAAACGGGACGTACTCGCCGATGAGGCGGATCACCGCGATGTCGTGGCGCAGCCGGTGATGACCGACAACGGTCGACTTCCATTCGGGCGCCGCACCATTGGCGTGCGAGCTCGGATCAATTGTCATTACTTCTCTCATACGGGGTCTGAGCTGATTACCGACTCGGGGGTGCCCACCGCCATGAGGGCGCGGCGGGTGTCGGCGATCATGCGGGCCGAACCGGCGATCTGGATCTGTCGGTCGGCCCATGAACCGAAGCTGGCCACGACCGCGCCCAGATTTCCGATCAGGCGGCGGTGCATGCCGTACGGCTCGTCCTGCGGTGGATGCGGATACCACCACGGGTTGGTCTTCTGTTCGCAGACCGGGACCACGGTGAGCCACGGATTGCTCTGCGAGAGCTGCCACATATTCTCCACGTCGTACAGATCGCAGGGATAACGGCCGCCGATGAAGAAGTGCACACGCGGATTGATGCCGCGCTGACCCATCTCGATCAACTGGGCGCGCAGCGGGGCGATGCCGGTGCCAGCACCGATCAGCAGCACGTCACGGCCGCTGTCGCGATCGATGTGCAGACCACCGAGCGGACCGGCGATCATCCACCGATCGCCGACCCTGGTCTCGTTGACGACGGCCGGGCTCACCCAACCGCCGCGAATCTTGCGGACGTGGAATTCGATTTCGCCGTAGGGATTCGCGGGAATCGCCGGCGATAGATAGCGCCACATCTTGGGGCGCTGCGGCAGCGAGACCGGCACGTACTGTCCGGCCTGATACGGAATCGGACTGTCGGACTGCAGCCGCACGATGGCCAGATCCTCGAGCACGCGGCGATGGCCGACCACGGTCGCATCCCAGTACGGCTGCGATTTATCGGAATTAGCGCCGATGGCCATGGAGGCGGAGATGAGGATGGTGATATCGCGCCAGCCCTCCTCGAGCGCGCGATTCCACATCGGCCCGTTGAAGACCCGGAAGGCGGCGAGCAGCGCCCGCCCGGCGATGTCGTAGTGCGCGGCGATGACGCCGTATTTGCGGTGATCACGCGCCAGCTGTTCCAGGAACTTCTGCGCCCGTTCCCAGTCCTCGAGATTGTCGAGCACGTAATGGATGGCGGTCACCACCCGCTTGGCCTGCATCTCCATCGCGGGCGGGAACAATTCCCGCAACTGCGGCTTCTCCGCAAACAGGTGACCATAAAACGCACTGATCAACCGCTCGGGTCCGTTCGGCGACTCGATCACCGATCGGAAGTTGGCGCGGACCAGCGCTGCCGAACGCGCATCCACGACGTGGAGCTTCCTTTCCCTCAAAATCTGCCCAGGGACATGTCCGTAACCGGCGGTCCTCCGCCGTAAGTATCCCTGAAAATCACGTGGTCGTGTAGGTATGGCCGATCACGTCCGCGCCGACGGTAATCCGACGGCAAATCGGGGCTGCTCTGGGCCGGACATGCAGGATATCGCGACCGAGCCCGCTCCGGGTTACCGCCGGGTCAACTCGCGACGTTGGCGCGCACCGCGGGCACGACCAATTCGGCGTAGCGATGCACTTGGTCGACGGGGTCGCCCTCGGTCGGCCAGAAGATGAAGCCGTCGATGCGCTGGTCGCGATGTAGCGCGCAAAGATCGTCCACCCAGCGCTCGGGCGGCCCCTCCAGGAAGCCCTGGTCGGTGCCGTCGGTGGTGATGGTGCCGGAGAGGTTGTATACCCGACGGATGGCGCGCGGATCGCGCTGTGCCGCCGCCGCCGCATCGTCGATGCGCTTACCCGCCTCGGCCAGGAATTCCGGCGGCGCCCATGCCGCCGAGGGGAGCCAGCCGTCGGCGCGCTGTCCGGTCAGGGCGAGCATGCGCGGGCCCTTCGCGCCGAGCCAGATGCCGGGATCGTGTTGCGGCCGCGGACCGGGGTGGGCACCGTCGAGCAGATGGTATGTGCCGGGCACCCGGACCGAACGCTCGTCGCTCCACATGGCCCGGATGACCGCGATGCCCTCGGCCAGCGCCCGAACCGATTCGCCTGGGCTCAGGTGGCAACCGCCCATGGCGGCGATGGCGGCCCAGAACGCGCCGGCACCGAGTCCGAGGTGGATCCGGCCGCCGGTCATGATGTCGAGGGAGGCAACGGATTTCGCGAGTACGGCGGGATTGCGCAGCGGCAGGTTGGCGACGTCGGGGAAGAAGGTGAGTCGCTCGGTGCGCATGGCCAAGCCGGTGATCAGGGTCCAGGTGTCGAGGAAGCGGCGCTGGTAGGGGTGGTCCTGAATGCCGATCAGGTCGAGCCCGGCGGTCTCCGCATATGTCGTCAACTCGGTGAGCTGCTGGTAGTTATCGGCCTCCGGAATCAGGAAGAGGCCGAACTCGGGCGGGCGTGATGGGCCCTTTTTGCGGCCAGTCACTCGATCTCAGATGGCCAGTACGGTTTTGCCCCGCGCGCCGATCGCGCCGATGACCGAAGGGCCGAGGTCCAGTGGGACGGTCACGTCGATCGGCACGACCACGTCACCGGCGGCGACTCGATCGAGCAGGCGGGCCAATTCCGGTGCCCGGCCGGAGGATTCGATATTGCCGCCCTTGATGCCGCGATCGCGCAGTGCGTCCGGATCGGCGGACCAGATGGTGGAGTAGACCGTGCCGCCGTCGCGGACCAATGTGGTCAGTTCGGCGAGCACCTCGGGTGGACTCACCAGATCGAACAGCGCATCGACGCCGTCGGGATGCGCGGCGGCGACCAGCTCGACGACCGGACCCAGGGTGTAATCGACGGTCTCGGCCGCGCCGAGTCTGGTCATCTGATCGGCGACCGCCCCCCGCGCCGTCGCGATGACATGTGCCCCGGCGATATTCGACAACTGCACCAGAAATGAGCCGACACCGCCGGTCGCGCCGACAATCAATACCGTCTGGTCCGGTTCGATCTTGGTGGCATCCACGATGTCCTGTGCGGTTATGCCCGCGGTCGGCAGGGCCGCCGCCGCGACGGTGGGCACCCGGTCCGGGATCGGGACCAGGGTGGCATTCTCGGGCAGTACCGAATACTCCGCGAAGCTGCCGTGGCCCGCGGGCGGGAACAAGAATTTGCCGACGACGCGGTCGCCGACGCCGAATTTGGTGACGCCGGGGCCGACCGCGGCCACCGTGCCCGCACCGTCGACGCCGAGGATCATCGGAAAATCATGCGGCAGCTTGCCATCCAGGATGCCCCCGGCCATCTTCTGGTCGAAGGGGTTCACCCCGGCCGCCTCGACCTGGATTCTGACCGCGCCCGCGCCGGGTTCGGGGGTCGGCATTTCGGCCAGTTCGGGCGTTGCTCCAAAGCTTCGTACCACGATCGCGCGCATCCATCGCTCCTCGGGTCGGGCTGGATTGTGCTGCATCAACCAACGGCCAAGGCCATCGTAGGCATCGCGGTGCCCTGGACCCCGCGATTGAGGCCATTCGGCAGTGTCGCGGCGTAGCGTTGCGCCCGAGTCTGTTCGGTGGCGAAAAAATCAAAGTTGAGTGGAACAGACTCAACCTTTCCGACGTTGGATAGTGCGAATCGACTAGTAGGAAGGTGAGTTGTGGACTCGTTCAATCCCACCACCAAGACCCAGGCGGCCCTGACCGCCGCCCTGCAGGCCGCGTCGGCCGCGGGCAATCCGGAGATTCGTCCGGCGCACTTGCTGGTGGCGTTGCTGGATCAAACCGATGGCATCGCCGCCCCCTTGCTCAAGGCCGTCGCGGTGGATCCGGCGACGATTCGACGCGAAGCACAGGACATCGTGGACAGGCTGCCACGCGCGACCGGTGCGACCACTAGTCCGCAACTCGGCCGCGAGGCCCTTGCCGCGATCACCGCCGCCCAGCGCCTGGCTACCGAACTCGGCGACGAATACGTCTCCACCGAACACGTCATGGTCGGCCTGGCCGAGGGCGATTCGGATGTGACCACGCTGCTGAAGAAGTACGGCGCGACCCCCGAGGCGCTGCGCGAGGCATTCACCGCCGTGCGCGGCAGCGCGCGGGTCACCAATCCGGATCCAGAGGGCAGTTACCAAGCGCTGGAGAAGTATTCGACCGATCTCACCGCGGCCGCCCGCTCCGGCAAACTCGACCCGGTCATCGGACGCGATACCGAAATTCGCCGTGTCGTACAGGTTTTGAGCCGTCGCACCAAGAACAATCCGGTGCTGATCGGTGAACCCGGTGTCGGTAAGACCGCGATCGTGGAGGGCCTTGCCCAGCGCATCGTGGCCGGTGACGTGCCGGAATCGTTGCGCGGCAAGTCCGTTGTCGCGCTCGACCTCGGCGCGATGGTGGCCGGTGCGAAGTACCGCGGCGAATTCGAGGAACGGCTCAAGGCCGTACTCGAGGAGATCAAAAGCAGTGCGGGACAGATCATCACATTCATCGATGAGCTGCACACCATTGTCGGTGCGGGCGCGACCGGCGAATCGGCGATGGATGCTGGAAATATGATCAAGCCGATGCTCGCCCGCGGTGAGCTGCGCCTGGTCGGCGCCACCACATTGGATGAGTACCGCCAGCACATCGAAAAGGACGCCGCCCTGGAGCGTCGTTTCCAGCAGGTGCTGGTCGGCGAGCCGTCGGTGGAGGACACCATCGGCATCCTGCGCGGCATCAAGGAGCGCTACGAGGTGCACCATGGTGTGCGCATCACCGACTCCGCGCTGGTCGCCGCCGCCACGCTGAGCGACCGCTACATCACCTCCCGGTTCCTACCGGATAAGGCGATCGACCTGGTCGACGAGTCGGCATCGCGGCTGCGTATGGAAATCGATTCGCGCCCAGTGGAAATCGATGAGGTCGAGCGTGCGGTGCGCAGGCTCGAGATCGAAGAGGTCGCGCTGGAGAAGGAGACCGACGCGGCCTCCAAGCAGCGCCTGGACAAGTTGCGCCAGGAACTCGCCGACGACCGCGAAAAGCTCAATCAGCTGATGACTCGCTGGCAGAACGAGAAGAGCGCCATCGATCAGGTCCGCGTCCTCAAGGAGGAGTTGGAATCCCTGCGCGGTGCATCCGAGCGCGCCGAGCGCGACGGCGATCTGGGCAAGGCCGCCGAACTGCGCTACGGGCGCATCCCGGCGTTGGAGAAGCAGCTCGCCGAGGCCGAAAAGGTCTCCGCCACAGCCGCTGACGGCGAAGTGATGCTCAAGGAGGAGGTCGGCCCCGACGATATCGCCGAGGTGGTCTCGTCCTGGACCGGTATTCCGGTCGGCCGGATGATGGAGGGTGAAACCCAGAAGCTGTTGCGCATGGAGCAGGAGCTGGGTAAGCGCGTGGTCGGTCAGCCCGAGGCGGTGCAGGCGGTTTCGGATGCGGTGCGCCGGGCGCGCGCCGGAGTCGCGGATCCGAACCGGCCGACGGGATCGTTCATGTTCGTCGGCCCCACCGGTGTCGGTAAGACCGAGCTGGCAAAGGCGTTGGCCGACTTCCTCTTCGATGACGAACGCGCCATGGTCCGCATCGATATGAGCGAGTACAGCGAGAAGCATTCGGTCGCTCGGCTCGTCGGCGCCCCGCCCGGCTATGTCGGCTACGACCAGGGCGGTCAGCTGACCGAGGCGGTGCGGCGTCGCCCGTACACCGTGGTGCTCTTCGACGAGATCGAAAAGGCGCATCCGGATGTCTTCGACATCCTGCTCGCGGTTCTCGACGAGGGTCGCCTGACCGACGGCCAGGGCCGCACGGTCGATTTCCGCAACACCATCCTCATCCTCACTTCGAATCTGGGTGCGGGTGGCAATCGGGATTTCGTCATGAACGCGGTCCGCTCGGCCTTCAAACCGGAGTTCCTGAACCGCCTCGACGATGTGGTCATGTTCCATGCTCTCAACGAGGAGCAGCTGGAATCCATCGTCGATATCCAGCTCGACCAGCTGCAGAAGCGACTGTCGCAACGCAGGCTGAAGCTGGACGTCAGCAATTCGGCCCGGTTCTGGCTCGCCGTGCGCGGCTACGACCCGCTGTACGGCGCCCGCCCGCTGCGCAGGCTGATCCAGCAGGCCATCGGCGACACCCTCGCCAAGGAACTGCTCGCCGGTGAGGTCGCCGACGGCGACACCGTCGCGGTCAACGTGAGCCCGAACGGCGAGGGCCTCATCGTCGGACGGGGCTGACAACGCGGCCCAGCTTGCGATCAATCGCAAGCTGGGTCACCCGGTGACAACGACGGAGCAGGTCTCGAGCGAGGAGTTCGCGGCCCGTCTCGCGAGTCGTCGAAGCGCATGCGCCGCAGGCGCGAGTCTCGACGGCTCGGACGCGAGACACCAGGGGGCCGCGAACACGCCGCGCCGAAGGCGCGGCCAAAGCAACACAGCCTACCCTTGAGGGCATGAGTAGTCCCAACGATCCCTGGGCTCAGCGACCGGAGGATGCGCCGACGGAACATTTCGGTCCGTCGGGTAAGTCGGGATTTCAGCCGTCCGCGCCTACCAGCGAATACACCGAGCCGTATGGCCATGGCGATGCGACCTCGGTCTACCCGTCTACCGAACAATTCGAGCCGTGGGCGCCGCCACCGGTCAATGCCACCGAGGAGTTCCCGCCGTACGACAGCCAGGTCCAATGGGGCCAGGACAGTGGCGCGTGGCAGGAGCCGACCCAGGTCGGTTCATACGGCCAGCCCGGCGTGCAGTATCCGCCCGGACCGCAGGGTGCGCCGCTACCCCCGGATCAGGGACCGCCGCCGCGCAAGCGCAATACCGGCCTGTGGATCGCCCTCGGACTGGGGGTGATCCTGCTGATCGGCGCGGTCAGTGCGGTCGCGGGGATGCTGCTCGGCGAAAAGGACACTTCGTCGAGTTCGGCCGCGAGCACCTCGGCCTTCCCGACCGCGGGCCGTGCCACTGGTACCGCGCCCTCGCGCGGTCCGTCATCCACCCAGGTCCTGCCGAGCATTCCGGGACTCGGCGGCATCGATAGCCTCGGCGCGACCATGGGCACCATCAAAGCCAATGCCGGTGGCCAATTGACCCTCGACACCCTCGGCGGCGGATCCCCTGTGACGGTACGTACCACCGATAAGACCCAGGTGATCTCGTTGGCCGGGTCCAAGGCGTCCGATCTTCCGGTCGGCGACATGGTCGTGGTGCAGGGCGATAAGGCCGCGGATGGTTCGATCGACGCGAAGATCATCATCAGCACCGCACTGCCCGGAGGCACGCGGTGAAATATCGGCGGGCAGTGATGCGCAATAGCTCTGTCGGCTCTATAGGGTAGGCGACGATGACGGCAATGTGGTTCGGGTTGGCGGCGATCGCGCTCGTTGGTGCGATCGTGCTGCTGTATTTCGATCGGGTCCAGCGACAGCGGACCGGTCATGCGCGCCAAGTGTGGGCGAAGGCCCAGGGCTATACGTATGTGTCGGTGGAGCCGGCGCTCGCCTCCACTTGGCGCCGCGGTGCGTTGGCCAAGCTCGGCTACCTGTCCGCGGTGGATGTGGTGTCCGGCATCCGCAAGGGCGAGAAATTCGTCCTCTTCGATCTGGAAGATGCCGCGACGCTGGTCGCGGTGCGCAGGCAGATCGGCTCCGATATCGATGTGGATATGCGGCTCAAGACCGCGTCTCCGCCCAAGGATGCCGATCTGGAACTGCTCGGCGCGATCGGTGACCGGGTGGTGTTCGCGACCAATCCGGAGATCGCCAGGCACGCCGTCGACCAGCGCATGGTCGCCTTCATCGAATCGCTGCCCGATTCCGTGCAGATGCTGTGGAGTGAGGGCAACTGGACTCTCGGCATGCTGAATGTCGGTACGGCGGCCAAGGATTGGGAGACCGCGATCGATGCGGTGCTTCGCCTGTCCGGTCTATTGCATGTGCTGCCGCCGGTGAGCGATGTGCGGGGGGTGGATTCCGGTGGTCACGATCCGGGACGGCCGCATCCACGTAAGCGCTCGGGTGCGCGGGATGAGGCCGAAAGTCCGGTGGCCGGGCGGGTCGCGTCGGCGGATCTGCGTAAGCGCGAGGACTTCGACGACGAGGACTACAACGAATCGTCGTATGGCGAAGACGATTTCGACCGTCCGAAGTACCGCGAGTACTCCGACGACGACTACTACGACGAGGAGGCGGGGCCCGACCCGGAGCCGCCGCGCCGCCCCAGTCTCGCCGTGGTCCCCGACTCCCGCTCGCGGGCCCGCGACGAGCGCTGGGCAGCGGAGCCGGACGACGACTGGTCGCCGCAGGATCGCCCGGCCGAGCGCAAGCGCGCGAAATCCGAGTCGGATGAGGACGAATGGCCCTCGGGTGAGCATAAGCCGCAACAGCCCGGCGGTCCGTTCCATCCGGGGTTCCGCCCATATCAGGGACCTGTGCCGCAGTGAGCGGGCATAGCGCCCCGATGACCTGGATTGTGCAATGAATGCGGGATCGCGCAGCGATTCGATGAGCGGTGCTGGCCGGGAAACGGATGGGCTGGTCAGTCCAACGCGTTTGCCCGGCGCCATCCGTCCCGTCGCGCTGATCACCGGACCCACCTCCGGTATCGGGCGCGGCTTCGCCGTGCGCTTGGCCACACTCGGCTATGACCTGGTGCTCGTCGCCCGCGACAGGGACCGGCTGGATGGACTCGCCGCGGAATTGGAGCGGAAATTCGCGACCCGCTCGGAGGTGCTCGTCGCCGATCTGGCCGATACCGAAGATCGGGATCGGGTGTTGGCCCGTGCCGCCGACGGCGTCGAATTCCTGGTCAACAATGCGGGATTCGGCCAATCGGGGGAGTTCTGGACGCAGCCGCCCGCTGCGGTCCAGGCTCAGCTCGACGTGAATGTCACCGCGGTGGTGCAGCTCACCAGGGCCGCGCTGCCGTCGATGATCGCGGCCGCGAAGGGTTCGATCGTCAATGTGGCCAGCGTCGCGGGTCTGATTCCCGGACGGGGCTCGACCTATTCGGCCTCCAAGGCCTACGTCGTATCCTTCACCGAGGGGCTGGCGGGTGGACTGGCCGGAACCGGAGTCCGGGTCCAAGCCCTGTGCCCCGGATTTGTGCATACCGAATTCCATGAGCGGGCCGGCATCGAGATGTCCTCGCTGCCGAAACAGCTGTGGCTGAGCGTCGACCAGGTGGTCGCCGGTTCGCTACGTGATCTGGAGAAGGACCGGGTGCTCAGCGTGCCCGGTGTGCAGTACAAAGTGCTCACCACCGCCGCCGGGATGATCCCGCGAGCCCTGGCGGCCCGACTGAATCGCGGCATATTCAACGCACGCGGAAGGACTTGACAGACATGATCGACCAGGTGAACAAGGCCGCCGTTTCGACCGACGACCGCGACAGATTGGCCGCACTCGTGCGCGAGCTCGCCGTCGTGCACGGCCGGGTCACACTGTCTTCGGGC
This sequence comes from Nocardia sp. NPDC050630, assembly GCF_044457245.1. Classification (NCBI taxonomy): domain Bacteria; kingdom Bacillati; phylum Actinomycetota; class Actinomycetes; order Mycobacteriales; family Nocardiaceae; genus Nocardia; species Nocardia sp. NPDC050630. Next base: position 243,128 of record NZ_JBITGN010000002.1, on the reverse strand, counting down.
AAAGAGGCCGACTACTACGTGGACTTGCGCCGCGCCACCCTGCACCACGGTGCCGGACCGTTGATCGGCAAGCTACTGCGCGAACTCGTGGCGGACTGGGATTTCGAGGCCGTTGGCGGGCTCACCATGGGCGCGGATCCGGTCGCGCTGGCCGTCATGCACGCGCCCGGCCGACCGATCGACGCCTTCGTGGTGCGTAAAGCCGCCAAGACCCATGGCATGCAGCGCCAGATCGAGGGTCCGGACATCGTCGGCAAGCGGGTGCTCGTCGTCGAGGACACCACGACCACCGGAAATTCGCCGCTGACCGCCGTGCGCGCCCTGCGCGAGGCCGGCGCGACGGTCGTCGGCGTCGCGACCGTGGTCGATCGGGAGACCGGTGCCGATCAGGTCATCGCCGCCGAGGGGCTGGAGTACCGGTCCATTCTCGGTTTGAAGGATCTCGCCCTCGGCTGAGAGTGCGTCTGAAAACTGCATCGGTACCCTGCGGCAAGCTGCCGTCTATCCGGGGCGCCCGGATCCGGGAGCACGAGCCCCGGTGACGAATGTCCGTGATCAGGAGGGCGCTGGCCTGCACGCTCGTGTCGGTGACCCCGCGCGGATGACGCGAAACCGAGGTGCGAAGTCTCAGGGTGGGCATGGAGGACATCCGAAAAGGGTGGTGCCGGTAAATGCCGAAAAGTTGTCTTCTAGACACGCGGTAAGCTGCGAATGCGGTCCCCGGGGTCGCTATCGCTGGTGGTCGGAGCTCCGAATCGCTCTGAAACGCCAACAGCGATGCGACCCGATACGGGGGCATTCGGACAGTGAAGGGTCGTGTGAGTTACCTGTGGTGAGCATTGCAGTCAATAACAGCCGTGCGAATGTCGCGATGCTCGGCATCGGTGCTTACCGTCCGAAACGCCTGGTCAGCAATGAAGAGGTGTGCGAGGTCCTCGATTCGACCCCGGAGTGGATCTACGAGCGCACTGGTGTGCGCAACCGTCGGTGGATCAGCGGTGACGAAACGCTGCAGTCGATTTCGGCGGCAGCCGGTGAGCGCGCGATCGTCAACAGCGGCATCGACCGGTCCAAGATCGGCGCGCTGATCCTGGCCACCTCGAGCTGGCTGACGCTCACCCCGCACGGCGCCCCCAAGGTCGCCAACGACCTGGGGATGAACGGGATCGCGGCCTTCGATCTGACCTCCGGCTGCGGCGGTTTCGGCTATGGCCTCGGCGTCGCCGCCGATCTCATCCGGTCAGGATCGGCCGAATACGTGCTGCTCATCGGTGCCGAGACGATGACGGTCGGACTCGATCCGACCGATCGCGGCACCGCGATGATCTTCGGTGACGGTGCTGGTGCCGTGGTGGTCGGCCCGAGCGAGGAGAACGGTATCTCCCCGACGGTGTGGGGCAGCGACGGCGAGAATGCCTCGGCGATCGAGCAGGACGTCAACTTCCTCGAATACATGGAGAGGGCGCAGCGGCTGCAGGGCACCGATCCGGCCGTCGAGCCCATCGGCCGGATGTCGCTGCGGATGGAGGGACCGCGGGTATTCCGTTGGGCGGCGGTCACTTTGCCGCGCGCGCTGGCCTCGGCGCTCGAGGTGTCCGGTGTCTCCAAGGACGATATCGAGGTCTTCATCCCGCATCAGGCCAATGCGCGCATCAACGAGCTGATGAAGAAGAACCTCGGGCTCTCCGATGACATCCCGGTGGCCAACGACATCGAGAACACCGGCAATACCTCCGCCGCGTCCATCCCGCTGGCGATGGAGGAGATGTTGGTGACCGGTAAGGCCAAGGGCGGCCAGGTGGCTTTGCTGCTCGGCTTCGGTGCGGGTCTCAGCTATGCGGGTCAGGTCGTCACGTTGCCGCCCGCCCCGAAAGAGCCGAGCTTCGGTGTCTGATTTGCGGCATTCGCGGGTCGTGCGTCCGTTCCGAGCCGGATTCCTGGTGGCTGCGGCGGCGACCGTATATGGCGCGGTCACCGGCCGAGACAAGGTGCAATGGGTTGCGAAGCCGCTGCTGATGCCGCTGTTGGCGGCGGATGCGGCAACCGATCCGGCGTTGGCTCCGGTCGATCGCACGGTGCTGCTCGGTTCCCTCGGTGCCGCGACCATCGGTGATGTCCTATTGATCCAGCCGGACGAGGATTGGCGCCTGATCGCGGGGGCATCCTCGTTCGCGGTGATGCAGACCGGATATTCGGTGCTGTGGTGGCGCCGAGGTGGGCGGCCGTGTCCGGAGATCGCGGTTCCCCGGCTGCTGGCCTGGCTCGGTGCCGCGGCATTGATGCGGGCCAAGGCGCCGACCGTCGCGGCCGCGCTGACGGCTTACGGTGCGACGCTGGGCAGTGCGGCGGTGCTGGCCTCCGATCCCGGATTGGCTCCGGCCGCGAAAAATATTGCCGGACTGAATATTCCGAGTGCCGATCCGCGTAGTCGGCTGGGCCTGGGTGCATTGCTGTTCACCGTTTCCGATGCGTTGATCGTGCTACGGCGGCTATTCGGGCGCAGTGAGCGTTCCCGGCGGGTCACCGAGGGCGTCATCCTGGCTACCTATGCGGCCGCGCAATATCTGCTCGCGGACCCGCGAGCGCACGCGCTGGACTGATCTCGCGCCTCGTCGATTCGGCCGAATGCTCGGTGAGCGGTGAGCGCTTGTACGGGGCGACCTCGTGTGCTGGTTCGGCGTGTTGTGTGGGTGACCGGTGAACGCGGGCGCCGAGACCGACCCTCGCGCCCGTTGATTCAGCGTGTTGTGACCGGTGAGCGCGGGCGCGGGATCGACCCTCGCACCGTTGATTCGACGTGTTGTCTGGGTGACCAGTGAGCGGAGGCGCGGGACCGACCCTCGCGCCCGTTGATTCGGCGTGTTGTGTGGGTGACTGGCGAGCGCTTGTGCTGGCCGAGCTCGCCCGTTGATTCGGCGAGTTGTGTGGGTGACCAGTGAGCGCAGGCGCAGGATCAACCCTCGCGCCCGTTGATTGGCGAGATGTGCGGCTGATCGAAAGCTATTGCCCGAGAACGAGAATGATCCGATCCCGATTCTGGGGATCGACTCGAATCGAGATTGTCTCGCCGACCGCCAGCCGCGGCTTGTCTGCCGGGGTGACATCGAAAACGATGGTGCCACGGTAGCTTTCGGATCCCGGCACAACGAGTTCCAGATCGAATTCGGTCAACTCGGTGTGGTGATCGGTGCGCTGCAGGGTATGCGCCCCCTCGATCGTCGCCCAACCTTCTAGTCCGTGCCGCCACAACTGCCGATCAGCGCGCGATGGCCGAGCGGCCAAGAGCATTCCGACGCCCACGCATGATCCGAACAGACCGACCAGCGCGGCAATCTGAAATGGCTCGGTCCCCGGTGGCGTATGCGGTAGTAGCCAACCCAGCCAGAATGCGAGCACGATCAAATACCCGGCGGTCACCCCGAGCACTGTGCGGAGAACGCGTGCGTGATCCATGCCAGCCTCCACCCGACTGCCTGCACTTCAAGGATAGGACCGGCCACTACGGCGGGAATGCGCCTTGCCCACAACCGTGACCTGCCCGTTTCCACCGCGCCCGGCCAGCCGATGAACAAGCGAATGGTCCGCGATCCGTCATGGTCCCTAGCCGGGTTCGGTCTCGGCGCATGGTCTCGCGCGCAGCAGTGCCGCCGAGCTGAGCAGCTATTCCGCATACCCGGCATTGCCGCCGATCCACTGTCCGGCAAACGCATCGAATCTCTGATCGACTGCGTGCGGTATGGCGGCGCACACGACCGTCCGGCCCATCCGTGCCCACGGTTATGGGCACCGCCGGATTACGGCTGAGGTGTGCGATGGATGCGCAATGATGATGTCTCGTAGTGGATCGCCGTACCCGCTTGGTCAAAGCGGCACGGTGAACCCGGGGTCGACTTGCCGCACGGTGATGCGATCCGCACCCTTCGGACTGGATGGTGTGGGGCGACGCCCGATACCCCTGGACGAGGATCGGGCCGAGTTGCCCGGTGTGGTCGCGGTGAAGGTACGGGTACCGACACCATGAACGCTGCCGCGTTGCCGACGCCTCCCCGTAGCCGGATCTGCCGCAACCGGACAGGACCGTGGTCCTGGGTCACGTCGATCTCGACAACTGGGACGCCGTGACCGCCATTATCGGGGCTCGCAGGAGATGGACGGTTTCCGGCACGCTACCTGCGGTAGGACAGGCGTGGACGAGCCGAGTCAGCCCTTCAGGCGCAGGACTGCCAGGACTCGGCGATGGTGGGTGTCCGACGGCGGCAGATCCAGTTTGGTGAAGATGTTGCCGATGTGCTTTTCGACCGCGCGCTCGGTGACCGTGAGTGCGGTCGCGATCGCGTTGTTCGATAGTCCCTGTGCCATCAGTTCTAGGACCTCGCGCTCGCGGGGGGTGAGTCGGGCGAGCGAATCCTGTTGGCGTGACGCACCCATCAATTGGCTCACCACCTCCGGGTCGAGTGCGGTGCCGCCGGTGGCGACGCGGTCGAGGGCGTCGACGAAGTCGCGGACGTCGGCCACCCGATCCTTGAGCAGATAGCCGACGCCGCTCGCGCCACCGGCGAGAAGTTCCGTGGCATAGCGGGTTTCGATCCACTGCGAGAACACCAGCACGCCGGTGAGTGGATACTTGCGGCGCAACTCGATCGCCGCGAGCAGTCCCTCGTCGGTGAAGGTCGGCGGCATCCGCACGTCCACCACAGCCACGTCGGGATTGTAGGTACCGACGACATCGCTCAAGGTGGTGGCGTCGCCGACAATGGCGACGACCTCGTGGCCGCGCTCGGTCAGCAGCCCGGCCAGCCCGTCGCGCAGGATCACATTGTCCTCGGCGATGACCACCCGCACCGGCGAACTCATCGCGGCCCGGCCATCGGCAGCGCGATGGTCACCACGGTCGGTCCGCCGGTCGGACTCTGCACGGTCAGCGTGCCGTCCACCGCGCGCGCCCGTGCAGCCAGTCCGGAAAGTCCGCTGCCCGCGCCATGTTCCCCGTCGATCGGCCGCAGCACACCGCCGATTCCATTGTCGCGCACCGAGACCGCGATGGTGTGCGCATCGGTCGGCACGACCGACACCCACGCACTCGTGGCGTTCGCATGTTTGACCACATTGGTGAGCAGTTCGGCGACCGAGAAGTAGGCGATCGCCTCGATGGCCGGATTCGGCCGCTGCGGCAGATGGACTCGCAGTTCCACCGGAACGGCACATCGCGAGGCCAGCGTTTCCAGTGCTGGTTCGAGCCCCAATTCCAGTGCGGGCGGATGGATTCCGCGCACCAGTTCGCGCAATTCGGTGAGCGCCTCCTTGGCATTGGCGTGTGCGTCGGCGATCAGGTCGCGTGCGTCGCCGCCGAGCGATATCCGCTCCTCGGCCCGGCCCAAGGCCATGGCGATGGTGACCAGCCGCGCCTGGGTCCCATCGTGCAGATCCCGCTCCACGCGCCGCAGCGTAGCGGCCGAATCCTCAACCGCCGCACGACGGCTCGCGCGCAATTCGACCAGCTGACGGTCTCGCGCCGTCGCCGACAGCAATGCGATGGTGAGCAGTCCGTGCACCCAGCACACCGCGCGCAGCAGCCACGGCAGTGCGAAGCAGCAGATGATGCCGACCGCGGACATCAGCAAAACCCTTGGCCAAGTGTCTATATACAAGGATCCGAACTGGGCGAGCGAATGGTGTTCGACACCGTTGTCGTCGATATTCGTCGGGTCGAACAGCACCCACGGAATGGGCGATATCGCGACGAATACCGTCACAGCCACCACAACCAGCACCAGATAGCCGCCGACCACACCGAGCACGGCCTGCGCGAACAGGAACAGAATTGCGCGCCAACTCGCGCGATCGGTGAACGCGCTCTTCAGGAATCCGAAAAAGCCCCGCTGCGAAACATACGGCGGCGGCGCGTCCACCGGCGTATCCAGCAGATCCCTGGCCAGCGCACGATACACCTTCGCCCACAGCCGCGCGCCCAGAATCACCAGCGCGAGGATCGGAATGCCGATCAGGAAGATCGAGGCGTACAAACCACCGCCGAGACCGAAGAACAGATAGCAGACGGCGAGCATGCCGATCGCGAAAACCGTGAATACGTAGGCGAGTTGCTTCCAGGTCCTGGCCTGGATCGGCGCACGCAGCACCGTGCGCAGCAGCGCTCGCGCGTCCGGACCGGTCTTGCCGGCGGGCGCGTCGAGCACGAGGGTTTGTGTCTCGGTCATGGACTCCATGGTTGTCGCCGGCACGGCGGCATTCGATCGAGCTGCCCGCCGAATCCTAGGTGTGGCCAGCCACACCACCAACTAGCATCCTGTGCATGAACTATCCGCCGCCGCCGCAGTACGGTTCGCCGTACGGCTACCCGGCCTATGGCCCGCCGCAGGATCATCCGCAGGCCATCACGATCATGATCCTCGGCATTCTCGGCCTGCTGATGTGTCAGTTCCTGGGCCCGGTCGCGTGGGTGATGGGGAAAAAGGCGCTCAACGAGATCGACGCCTCCGGCGGTGCCATCGGTGGTCGCGGCAGCGTCCAGGCCGGATATATCTGCGGCATAATCGCCTCGATACTGCTGATCTTGACCATTGTGTTCGTCATCCTCATGGTGGTACTCGCCGCTATCGGCGTACTCGGCTCCTCGTCCTCGACCTACTGACCGGCCACCTGACGGAGGGCGGTGTTCGACTTGCGGCATTCGCATGTCCATGCGTAGTTGCGCCGCGCTACCGCCTCCGGGCCCATCGTGATTGCCGCGGGAATTAGCATCGTCGGAGTGAACCACCCCGCGCCGGATACGGCCGAGCAGCCAGGCCCCACCGAATGGGGCGAGCATCCGCACGGTGTCGGGCCATGGGCGCAAGAGCACGGGGAGGCCCCACCCGAGGATCCCCGCTACGATCCGGAGCTGCTTGTCGGCGGTGACCGCCGCAATGTCGTCGATGCCTACCGCTATTGGACGCGGGAGGCGATCATCGCCGATATCGACCGTCGCAGGCATCCGTTCCATGTGGCCATCGAGAACTTCGGCCATGACGCGAATATCGGCACCGTGGTGCGTACTGCCAATGCCTTCGCCGCGACCGCCGTGCACATTGTCGGCCGACGGCGCTGGAATCGCCGCGGCGCCATGGTCACCGACCGCTATCAGCACATCGAACACCACTCCGATATCGGCGAGCTACTCGCCTTCGCCGAGCGGGAAAATCTGACCGTGGTCGCGGTGGACAATGTGCCGGGCTCGGTTCCGCTGGAAACCGTGGAGTTGCCGCGCCGCTGCCTGCTGCTGTTCGGGCAGGAAGGGCCAGGTGTGACAGAACATGCCAAGGGGGCGGCCGCGCTGACGGTTTCGATCGCGCAGTTCGGTTCGACCCGCAGTATCAATGCTGGAGTCGCGGCTGGCATCGCGATGCACGCATGGATTCGGCAACATGCCGATTTGACGTCGGCTTGGTAACGAAAAGATAGGTATTAATCGGCTCGAAGCTGGCACCATTGACCCATGACCTCGCGGAGCCCGGATACCGGGCGCGATGCTGCCCCCACGCCCGCGCTGTGGTCCGAGCGCGCGGATATGGCCGAATCCGCGATCGTTTCTCGGCACCTACGCGCGCTATGGGGCGTGCCGGGTACCGAATTGGGTGTTGTCGGTTGGCCGGCGACCCGCCGTGAACGGGGCTTCGCGACCTGGCACTACTGGTGGCAGGCGCATCTGATCGACTGCGCGGTCGATGCCGCCAACCGGGTGCCGACGCCGGCGCGACGCAAGCGCATCGCCGCCATCGCGCGGGCGCATCGGCTGCGCAATATCACCGGATGGACCAATAACTATTACGACGATATGGCCTGGCTGGCAATCGCTTTGGAGCGTGCCGAGCGAACGCAGGGCATCACCGAGGCGCGCGGTGGTCTGATCGCACTCGAGAAGGAGCTGTACGGCGCTTGGGATCCGGCGCGTGGCGGCGGTGTGCCGTGGCGGGTCGACTCGGACTATTTCAATGCCCCTGCCAACGGACCGGCCGCCATCGCGCTGCTGCGCCTCGGCCGTCACGTCCGCGCGCAGGAAATGGCGGACTGGATCGATGCGACGTTGTGCGACAAGGAATCCGGGCTGATCCTGGATGGCATCCATTTGCCCTCCGGCGAAATCGAGTCCCCGACCTTCACCTACTGCCAGGGCGTGGTGCTCGGTTTGGAGGCCGAACTCGCGGTGCACACCGGTGAACCGCGCCATAGCGAACGGGTGCACCGGCTGCTCACCGCCGTCGAGGAGCAGATGACCACCAATGGCGTGATCATTGGCGGTGGTGGCGGCGACGGCGGCCTGTTCAATGGAATCCTGGCTCGTTATCTCGCGGTGGTCGCGCTGATGCTGCCCGGAGATGAGCGCGAACAGGCGGCCGATCGGCGCACCGCGGCCGCCATTGTGCGTGCCAGCGCCGCGGCGGCCTGGGCGAACCGGCTCGAGGTCGAGGGCGAGCCGCTGTTCGGGCAGGACTGGAGCAAACCCGCGCAGTTACCCGGCGGCCGGTCCGGTGCCGGACATTTCACCGAGGGCGGTTCGGTGACTTCGTCGCAGGTGCCCGAACGCGATATGTCGGTGCAACTGTCGGGCTGGCTGCTGATGGAGGCGGCCTACCAGGTCAGCGCCGCCGGGCTGTAGCCATCAGCACTCGGACTCCAGCACGCCCGAGGGCGCGGTTTCGAAATCGAAATCCTCGGCGGGTTTGGCGATCTCCTGGCGGTAGTGCCGGATGCCGATAGCGGTGCCGATGATCAGCCCGACGACAAGGGTGCCGATGACACCTGGCATCAGCCACGGCACCCGGTCCAGGAAACTACCCGCGTAGTAGCCGATCAGCAGCAGCACCGGCGCCCAGATAATGGCGCCGAGCGTGCTGGCCACGGTGTATTTGCGGTGATCCATCCTGGCCGCGCCCGCGACCATCGGGCACAGTGTGCGCACCCATGGGATCCAGCGCGAAATGAGCACCGCGAGGAAACCGTGCCGCTGCAGCAAATCGGTGACCCGCTGCAGGTTGCGGATGTTGATGTAGCGGCCGTTCTTTCTGGCTACCAGGTGGTGGCCGGTGCGATGTCCGACGACGTAGCCGACCTGGTTTCCCGCCACGGCCGCGATCATCGCGCCGATGGACAGCGCCCAGACATGGGCCTCGCCCGCGGCGTTGGAGGCCATCACGATGCCCGCCGTGATCAGCATCGAGTCACCGGGCAGAAATAGCCCGATGATCAGCGCGCATTCGAGGAAGACGAAGGTCAGCACCACCGTCCAGACGAGCGCGGGTCCCGCCGAGGTCAGCGGATCGAAACTGCCCACCGCTAGGGGCAACTGCGCCGTGGACACCGGCTCAGTGGGTCGGCTCGTTCGTCGAGGCAGTCAGCGCGGCATCGTGCTGAGCGGCCTCGTCCGCACCGCGGTTGAGCACCTTTTTGGCCACCGCGATGATGCCGGGCAGGATCGAGATCAGGACGATGAGCAGGAAGATCGGCTCGATGTTCTTGCGGATGAATTCGATATTGCCGAGGAAGTAGCCGAGCACGGTGACACCGCCGCCCCACAGCACGGCGCCGACGATGTCGAAGGTGACGAACTTGCGATAGTCCATCTTGGACACACCGGCCAGCACCGGCATGAACGTGCGCACAATCGGCACGAAACGGGCCAGGATGATCGTCTTCGGCCCGTGCTTTTCGAAGAAGGCATGCGTCTCGGTGACGTAATGCTTCTTGAACAACCGGGTGTCTTCCTTGTGGAACAGCGCGGGCCCGATCGCCCTGCCGATCCAATAGGCGCACTGGTCACCGGCGAAGGCGGTCACCATGACGGCGGGCAACAACAGCCAGATCGATACCGGGGGATGCTCCGTCGCGGACAGCAGGCCACCGGTGAACAGCAGCGAATCGCCCGGGAGGATCGGGAAGAGCAGACCGGTCTCGATGAAGACGATCACCAGGATCGCCGGGAGTACCGCGTTCTTGAGCCACGTCTCCGTGAGCAGGTGCATCGGGTCCAGCAACTGGGTCAATGCGACGTTGCTCGTCACCGATTCTGTCGCTGCCAGCAGAATCACGCGGCCTCCTGTCCCGGGTACGGCTGGCCTGCATTGCTTGCCACCGCATTGGAAGCTGCCAGCGCAATTACGCGGCCAACAGTACCTGTGTTTGATTTGCCGCGCCTGCGGCACGGCGTGTGCTGTGTTCTTGGCCGCGCGGGCGCGGCGTGTTCGCGGCCCCCCGGTGTGGGGGGGGGGGGGGCGGGGGGCGCCCCCCCGGGGGGGGGGGGGGGGGGCGCGCCGGGGGGCTCGGGCGCCCCCGCCCTGCCCCGCCGCGCGGGGGGGGGGGGGGGGGCGCGGCCCCCCCCCCCCCCCGGGCCGCGAACTCCTCGCTCGTAAGACAGCTCCGTGTGTGGCAGGTCGGGAACGGGCCTTGCGACTTAGTGGCTGGCCGTCAAACACGGCAAAAAGGCGCTGGCCTAGTCTGTGAGCTGACAGAATTGTCTTTTGCCGCACAACACGGAGGTCTTCACAGTGCCCATCGCGACTCCGGAGGTCTACGCCGAGATGCTCGGTCGGGCCAAAGCGAACTCCTTTGCCTTCCCGGCCATCAACTGCACCTCCTCGGAAACCGTCAACGCGGCCATCAAGGGCTTCGCCGACGCGGGCAGCGATGGCATCATCCAGTTCTCCACCGGCGGCGCGGAGTTCGGCTCGGGCCAGGGTGTGAAGGATATGGTCGTCGGCGCGGTCGCACTGGCCGAATTCGCGCATGTGGTCGCCGCGCGCTACGACGTGACCATCGCGCTGCACACCGACCACTGCCCCAAAGACAAGCTGGACTCCTTCGTGCGGCCGCTGATCGCCATCTCCCAGGAGCGAGTGAACGCGGGCAAGAACCCGCTGTTCCAGTCGCATATGTGGGACGGCTCCGCGATCCCGATCGACGAGAACCTGGAGATCGCCAAGGAGCTGCTCAAGGCGACCAACGCCGCGAACATCATCCTCGAGGTCGAGATCGGCGTCGTCGGTGGTGAAGAGGACGGTGTCGAGGCCGAGATCAACGAGAAGCTGTACACCTCCCCCGAAGACTTCGAGAAGACCATCGACGCGCTCGGTTCGGGCGAGAACGGCAAGTACCTGCTCGCCGCGACCTTCGGCAATGTGCACGGTGTGTACAAGCCGGGCAATGTGGTGCTCAAGCCCGAGGTGCTTGCCGAGGGGCAGCGCGTCGCGGCGGCCAAGCTCGGTCTGGCGGGGGACGCGCAGCCGTTCGATTTCGTCTTCCACGGCGGTTCGGGCTCGCTGAAGTCGGAGATCGAGGATTCGCTGCGCTTCGGTGTGGTGAAGATGAACGTCGACACCGACACTCAGTACGCGTTCACCCGCCCGGTCGCCGCGCACATGTTCACCAACTACGACGGTGTGCTCAAGATCGACGGCGAGGTCGGCAACAAGAAGACTTACGACCCGCGCAGCTACCTGAAGAAGGCCGAATCGGCCATGGCGGCGCGCGTCCTCGAGGCGTGCAATGATCTGAAGTCCGCGGGTCGCTCGATCAGCGCCTGACCCTATTTACCCTTCGGGGGGCTTTTAGTACATGAGTCTGGATGTGCGTGTGCTCGGGCCCGTGCGACTGCTGGTCGGTGGTGAACCGGTGGCGGTCGGCGGGCCCAAGCCGCGAGCCTTGCTCGCCGCGCTGACTGTCAATCGACGGCGCGCGGTGGCTTCGGCTGCGCTGGCCGATATGGTCTGGAACGAGGATCCGCCCGATTCCTATGCCGCGAGCCTGCAGGTATTCGTCTCGAATATCCGTAAGGCACTGCGTAATTCGGGTGTCGATCCGGCCGTCGTGCTGCGCACCGAATCGTCCGGCTACCGGCTCGAGATCCCCGAGGACGCTTGCGATCTCGGTCGCTTCGAAGCGGCCAGGGACGCGGGCGCGCGTGCCGCCGAGGTCGGCGACCATGTCGGCGCGTCCCAGCTGTTCGGAAATGCGTTGCGCGAGTGGAGCGGTCGCGCACTGGCCGATCTGGCCGGCTTGCAGTTCGCCGACGGTTTCGCCACCGCGATGGACGAGGAGCGGCTGCAGGCCGCCTCGGCTCGCATCGATGCCGAAATCGCCTGTGGACGTGCGTCATCGGTGATCGGTGAGCTGGTCTCGATGACCAATGAACATCCGCTGCGCGAACCGCTGTGGGGTCAGCTGATCACCGCGCTGTACCTATCCGGCCGGCAGGCCGATGCGCTGGACGCGTGCCGTCGGGTGCGCACGGTGCTCGCGGACGAACTCGGTATCGATCCCGGCCCGGTCCTGGTCGATCTCGAACAGCGGGTGCTGCGCCAGGAACCGCTGAGCACGATGGAGCTCAAGCGCACCGAGCGGCTGGCCGCGGCGATGACCGAGACCGTCACCGAGATGCCGCGTGCGGTCCGCAGCGGTCAGCTGCGCATGCCGGACGGCCGGGTCACGGCAATCGCGCAGGGCGGCATGCGAATCGGCAGGATGACCGATAACGATCTGGTCCTCGACGATCCGAAGGCCAGTCGCTACCACGCGCATATCATGCCGAGCCGGGCCGGCCTGCTGATCAAGGATCTGCATTCGGCCAATGGCGTGTACGTCAACGACGAGGCGATCGATAGCGGTGCGCTGCTCGCCGACGGCGACAATATCCGCATCGGCGCAACGGTTCTGGTATTCCAGGCGGTCCAGTAAGCGCTCAGTCGCAGGCGATGCCGTCCCCGTCCGGATCCAGATACGGGTTGTACCCGGGCTGACCACGATATAGCGGCAGCTTTCCTTCGGCCCGAACCTGATCGCAATCGGTGTAATACCTCGGCGACTCCTCCTTCGACTCCTGCGGCGGCGGCACATTCGACCCCTTCGGCCCCGGCCGATAGCTCGGCACGGGAAGCGAACTATCAGGCCCGGCAACCAATTGGGCCGTGGATGAATCGGCGACGGCGACCGGCAAGGCGATCCCGAGACCGCCGATCACCAGACATGCGGCGCCGAGTGCGGGTATAGCGCGGCGATAGATCAGTGCAGCTTTCACGTCTCCATCCTGCTCCGCTTTCCGCCCCGGCGGCAGTGCGGCTTTTGAACCACCGGAGGCCCTTTGCTCCTCCGGTGGACGGCCACTCACCCCGACTCGAGTTGTCGTGCCGTGGACGGTAGCAGGGCGGCGGGTTGCGGTCCCGGAAATGAAGCAGAAGTTTCCTGTTAATTCTGGATGTCGGTGCCGCGCATAGGTGATTCGGTAAGTCGGATGGGGCAGAGGGGACGAAACAGGTAGGGTCGGGCGCTGGTTGCGCGGCATCGTGTGGGGCTTCGGTGCGGCGTGGACAGGCTCCATTTTGCGCGAGATATCAAGGGGTTGTGGTTGACTCGGCGGTGGGTGGCGGTATTCGGTGCGGTCATATGTACGGCCGGGGCGTTGACATCCGCGGCGCGACCTGCCGGTGCCGCGCCTGCCGGTCCGTGTGTCACGGATCCGCCGGCGACGCATGCGGGTCTGGTGCCCAAGACGCTGGAAGTTCCGATTCCGTATCCGGTGATCACCGTCCTGCCGCCGTCTTCGGCCGAATCCGCGCCGATTCGCAAGGAGATGGAGTTGCCGTCGGATCCCTGTGTGAATCCGTGCCCGGATCTGACAGATGTACCGGCACCGCCACCGAGCCCGGCGCATCAACTCGGCATTCCGGAAGTCCTGTTGAGCCCCAAGCCTTTCCACTTCGCGATTCCAGGGCCGGGACCGGATCCCGGTCAAGTGCCGCCACCTCCGCCGCGCGTCGATCCGCCGATCGAATCCGCCCCTTTATCGGCGGTGCGACCGCCGCCCCGAATCAGCGCGGTCACCGAGGTGGCCAAGCAGACCGGCGCGAATTCGGTCAATCGCACCGATAAGCGCTGGCAGGTGGATGGCACCGATCTCGGCATCATGTGGGAGAGCGCGCCGGGTGAGATCGCGACCGCCTTCGGCGACACTGTCGGACGCGGCTTCCACCCGCCTGGCGGAATGGGATCGGATTGGCGCAGCAATGTGCTCGCATTCAGCACCGACCGCGATCTCACCGACGGTATGACCTACGACCGGATGGTGACCGACGACCGCTGCCACGCGGCCGAGGTGCTCTCCAGCCGCAAACTCGACAATGTCGAGGTGACCACAATTCCGACCTCCGGATTCGCACTCGGTGCGCGCCAGTACCTGAGCTATATGTCGATTCGCACCTGGAACAGCGTTCCGGGAACGTTCTTCACCAATTACGGCGGCATCGCCTATTCCGATGATCACGGTCGGACATGGATCAAGGATGCCTACGCGCGCTGGGACAATATCTTCGGACTGGCGAATTTCCAAGTGAGCGCGATGGTTCCGCAGGGCGATTACGTCTACATGTTCGGCACGCCCAATACCCGGCTCGGCTCGGTGGGACTGGCGCGAGTGCCGAAGGATCAGCTCCTCAATACCACCGCCTACCAATACTGGAGCAACGGAAACTGGACTCCGGTAGGCGGATTCGGCTCCGCGAGCTCGATCGTCGACGCACCCGTCGGTGAGTTGTCGGTGCGCTTCGACGCCTCCCGAAACCTATGGCAGATGAGCTATTTGGATACCGCGAAAGCAGCACTGGTGCTCCGCGAAGCGGATTCACCGCAGGGTGTGTGGTCCGATGGCGTGCCGACGGTAACGGCGCGCGAATACCCTGAGCTGTACGGCGGATTCATCCACCCATGGTCCTCGGGTTCGGACCTCTACTTCAATATTTCGACGTGGAGCGACTACAACGTCTATCTCGTGCACGCGACTATAGGATGAGTTTGCCTCGCTAGGCGAATCGAACCTCGGCGATGGCCCGGCCGAAGAGTTTGCGCCCCTCCGAACTGCCGGCCAGCACAATGGTCGCGGTCCGTCGGCGCGGATCGAGCGATTTGATCCGCCCGCTGAATTCGACGGAGCTCGGCGCCTCGGCCCGCACCGGAACGAATCCGGCGAACCGCACGCTGAACTTCTCGATGGCCGTCGGGTCACCGAGCCATGAGGTCAGATAGTCACCGGCCAGGCTCATGGTCAGCATGCCGTGTGCCACGACGGTCGGCAGTCCGGCCAACTGGGCCGCGCGCTCGCTGAAATGAATCGGGTTGGGGTCGCCGGAAACTCCCGCATAGTTGGCCAGATCGCCGCGCGTGACCTGGGCGGTCTCGGCGGGGAGCTGATCACCGACAGCTAGGCGGTCGAAGTCCGGGAGGGAGCGCACGGAAGCGCTGCGCACCGCGGGCTGCCCGGGGGCGGGGGCGTCCGCGGGCAACGCGACCAGCGGATCCGGCCTGGTGATGTCACCGATGGTGACCGGACGCGCATGCATCATGATGTTCTCGACGGCGGCCGCGATATTCGGATCCACCTCGACACCGCGGCGCGCCACGATGGTGGTTGAACCCGATTGCACGATTTCACCGTGCTGGTTGGTCAGCGAGAACGTCACCAGGACGAAGTCGTTATCGCCGAACTGTCGGATCGAGTCGATCACGATTTCGGTGCTGAGCCGGTCGCCCGCCAGGATCGGGCGGGTGAGCTCGAAGACCTGATCGGTCTGCAGGATCTGGGACAGGTCGTATTCGGTGAGTACCGTATCCAGCAGCACCCTGGTCGCATTGATGCCGATGACCGAGGCGAAGGTCGGCGGCGCGATGATGCCGTCGTAGCCGAGCTCGAGCGCATCAGGTTCGGAGTAATGCGCACCGTGACGACTCTGCGTCGCGCGGGCGAACTCACGGATTTTCTCTCGGCCGACCGAATAGTGTTCGCGTACCCGGAACCGGCGTCCCGCCACCGTGGCTGTCTGCTCGCCCGCTTCGACTTCCGGCTTTTCGATTGTTTGCTCCCTGACCATGATCCGGGCCATGCTACTGGCGAACCGGTCTGATGACCAGGTGAGTGTGATGTTCGCTACCGGTTAGAGGGCTTACCTTTTGGATATGTCCTGTTCGACTCGTCGCCTTCCGACTAGGGCGTCCCGGCGCTCGGTGGATCACAGACCTTCCAACCGTCGGCGGTCTGCTCCAAATCGAAAGTCCTCGCCGAGCGCTTCGTCGGATCCGCATCGGTGTACACGCTGGCCTGCGCGATCGCCGTCTTATCGGTGATCTTGATCGTATCGACGCTCGCCACCACCGGGATGTTCTTGCGATCCGTCGACAGCTGATGCACGCCCGCGAACTGGTCCGCCGCGATGTTCTGATAGAAGTCGTGCAACTGTCCGCAGGTGCTGTTGCGCAGCGCCGGGAGATCGCCGGATTTCAGCGCCGCGGTGTAATCGGTGATGGTGGCGCGCACCTTGGCCTCCGGGGAGTTGTCGCCCCGATTCCCGATGAGCACGACCACGAGTCCGACCACCGCGATGAGCGCCACCGCGGCCGCCCCGATGAACAACCAGCGCTTCGAGGGCCCGGCCGATGCCTCGTCGGCCGCCGGTTGCTGATCAGCCGGGGTGATTCGTTGCGGCTGGGCCATCGGTCGCGGTGCATTGACCGGCTTGGCGGGGCGAGTCAGCTGGGTATCGGCAGGTGACGGCGCCGAAGCGACCTGACGTGGCCGGCCCGGACCGCGCGGCGCCGACGGTGCGGTCTCCTCGACACCCGGTCCGCCCTGCGCAGGCCCTTGCGACCCAGCCTGTTTCGGACCGGGCGCCGGACGAGGGGTGCTCGGCGGCTTGGTGATCGGCCCGGGTCGCGCCGCCGGCGGAACGACCCGGTCGGTACCGGGCTTGGTCCCGGCATCGGTCCGCATCCGCTTCGTGGCGTCCTTGTCGGCTGGCTTCTGAATCGGCAGTGCGACGGTCTGCTCGGCATCCAGCTTCGAAATCATCGGCATGGCGACGGTCTTGTCGTCCGCGCCCGCCAAATCCGGTTCCGGTCGCCTCGGAGCACTCTTGGCCTTCGGATCGACCGCTCGCATCACCATGGTCGCCGCATCCGCACCCGCGGCATCGTCGACCTTGTTGTCTGGTGTCGCGGACTTGTCGGCTTTCGAACCCCGCTGAATCACAACGGTTTCGCCGGCGCCACCTGGTGCCGCAGACTTGCTTGCGTCCGAATCGCGCTGAACCACAACGGTTTCGCCAGCGGGTCCGGCAGCGCCACTTGGCGTCGCAGACTTGCTTGCATCCGGATCGGGCTGAACCACAACGGTTTCCGCAGGGGAGCCAGATGCGGAAGTGGCACTCGGCGCAGTGCTTTCAGCCGGTGGCGTCGCTTTCGACGACCGACTCGTCGATTCGGCGGTTGGTGTTGCGGACTTGTCGCCCGCCGCTTTGGTCCGACCTGCGTCGGATCCTTCGGCGGCCGCAGCGGCAGTCCCGCCCACCGCAGCGGACTTCGCCGTGCCAGCATCCTGGGCCGCGGGGCCGCCCCGTTTGATCACGACGGTCCGCGCGTTCGGCCCGGAGCCGGTGCCGCGCGATGCGCCGGAGCCGCCAGCCGGTGTCGGCTTGCCAGGCGACCCCGCCTCTGGCGCCTTCGTCGGGCCGGAGTTGCCCTTGTCCGCGACATCACCACGCGAGATCTCCGCAGTCTTCCCTTCGGAATTCACCGCGGTAGCCCCGGACTCTCCGGAACCGGCAACTGCGCCCGGCTTCACAGCAGCGGGTGCAGACGAGGCCACGCCACTACCCCGTGGGTCCACGCCGCCCGGCCGGGTAGTGCCGCCGGGCGCGGGAGCGGGTTGGGCGGTGCCGCTATCTCGTTGGCCTGTGCCGCCTGGCTTGACCGCGCCGCCCGGCGTGGGTGCGGATGAGGCAGCACCGCCATCTCGCTGGGCCGCAATGTCACGAGTGGCTGCACCACCCGGCGCCAGGGAGGGCGAGGTCGCGCCGCTGTCTTTCCGGCCCGCGCCGCTCGAGCCGGTTGCCCCGCTCGGCTTGTTGCCCGGCGTCGGAGCTGCTGGGTCGGTGCCACCATCTTGCTGGGCCGTTCCGCGCGGCGCCGGAGCCGACGAGTCCGCGCCGCTACCTCGCTGGCCCGCGCCGCCAGGCCCGGTTGCGTTGCCCGGCCTGGTTGGGCTGCCCAGCCCGGTTGCGCCGCCTGGCCTGGTTACGGTGCCTGGTGAGGAAACAGACGGTGGGGTTCCGCCACTTTGCTGGCCCGCGCCGCTCGGCCCGGCTGCGTTGCTCGGTGCGGGACCAGATGATGGTGTGCTGCCACCTTGTTGGCCCCCGCCGCCCGCCTCGGCGGTATTACCCGGCGCAGGAGCAGGCGAGGCTGGGCCGCTACCTCGCTGGCCCTCGCCGCCCGGCCCAGCTGCGTTACCCGGCCTGGTTGCGTTACCCGGCCTGGTTGCGGTGCCTGGTGAGGAGACAGACGGTGGGGTCCCGCCACCTCGTTGGCCCGTGCCGCTCGGCTCGGCTGCTCCGCCCGCCGCGGGAGCGGCTGGGGCGGTGCCGCTATTTCGCTGGTCCCCGTCACCCGGCTTGGCTGCGCTGCTCGGCGCAGCAGTAGATCGGGCCGCGCCGCTACCTTGTCGGCCAGCGCCGCCGCCCAGCTCTGCTGTGTTGCTCGGCGTGGAAGCAAATGGGACTGCATTGCTGCTGCGTGGGCTTGCGCTGCCGGGCTTGGTTGCGCTGCCCGGTGCTGGAGCTGATGCAGCTGGGCCGCTACCTCTCTGGCCCTCGCCGCCCGGTGCTGGAGTTGATGGGGCTGGGTTGCTGCTTCGCTGGTTTGCGCTGCCCGGCTTGGTCGCGTTGCCCTGTGCGGATGCTGATGACGGTGCCTTGGCTGCTCCGCCCTGAATGGGGGCAGCAGGCCTGCCGAGTGCGGCGATATCCCCGGTTGCCGCACCCGATGCGCCGGGCTGTTCGGCACCGGTGGGTGGCTGCTTCGGCAACGACGGCGATGGAATCGGCCTAGTAGGAGCCGCTGCCCTGCGCTCGGCTGCCGCTTTCCCGGTTCCTGATGGCGCGTTGGGCCCCGACGAGCCGGGTCCTGACGATGACGGGAACGGTCGGGTCGCGTCCGCGGCGCCGCCCTTCCCACCGGTACCGGCTCCAGACGAGGTGCCTGCGCCGGGACCGGGGCGCGAGGGTGCGCCTTCTGACTCGGACGATGCGGGTTTCCGGTCCGTGGGCGCGGCGGGGCGCGGGTCGGCCGCTTCGGCGGGGCGGCCGGGATTTCGTGCCGGGCTCTTCTCGTCGTTCGGGTCGGACACCTATTACCCCTCGGTCGGGCGGAACAGTTGAACTCGACGGCCAGCCTAGCCAGCAATTCGGTCGACTGTGACGATTCCCCTGCGCAGTGGGACGCGTTGTCCGGCTCGACGGCGACGGGTGGGGAGCGGTGGGCCGGGCACTGCTCAGCCAGGGGAACGCCGTGTCGGCGCGGCACGCGCGCGCAGTGCACAATGAACCGCATGACCTCGTTCGGTGACTTGCTCGGACCGCAACCGGTACTCCTGCCCGAAGACTCCGATGCGGAGGAGGCACTGCTGAACAATGCCGATCCGGTGCAGGTCGCTGCCGCGCATCCGGCGGCTTCGATCGCCTGGGCCCATCTCGCGGAGGCCGCGTTGCAGCGCGGCGGCGCCGATGGCGATACGCAGGTGGTCAATCACGACATCGTCGCCGCGTACGCGTTCGCGCGCACCGGCTACCACCGCGGCCTGGACTTATTGCGGCGCAATGGCTGGAAGGGTTTCGGCCCGGTGCCGTGGAGCCATGAACCCAATCGCGGTTTCCTGCGCAGTGTCGCCGCACTTGCCAGGGCGGCAAGGGCGGTCGGTGAGACCGAAGAGTACGCACGCTGCCTCGACCTGCTGGAAGATTGCGACCCGCGCGCCGCGGGTGAGCTCGGCCTCGATTAACCGTTGATCGATCCGAATTCTCCGGTCGGCGTCGCCCGCGCCAGCAGTATGGAGAAGCTGCGCAGCTCGTGGGCGCGACTGCGACTGTCCGCGCTGCCGATTCTGCAGTGCGCGGTCGGCGCGGCGCTGGCCTGGTTCATCGCGCACAAAATCATCGGACACACCCAGCCCTTTTTCGCACCGACCGCGGCGGTGGTCTCGATCGGCATTTCGTTCGGGGCCCGGCTGCGCAGGTCGGTGGAGTTGGTGGTCGGCGTCGCGGTCGGCATCGGCATCGGCGACCTGTTCATTACCCGCGCGGGCACCGGCGTCTGGCAGATCGCCTTCGTCGTCGCGGTGGCCATGGCCTTGGCGGTATTCCTGGACGGCGGTTCGATCATCACCATGCAGGCCGCCGGTTCGGCGGTGCTGGTCGCCACCTTGCTGCCGCCGTCGGCGGGCGGCGGATTCTCGCGCATGATCGACGCACTCGTCGGCGGGTTGGTCGGCGTTGTCGTGGTCGCATCGATACCGCTGCATCCAGTGCGTCGGGCCCGCGAGCAAGCTGCGGAAGTCCTTGCGGTACTTGCGAAATCGCTGCACGAATGTGCCGACGGCCTGCTCGAACAGGATCCCGAGAAGATTCGCGCGGTACTGACCGCGGCCCGCGCCACTCAGCCCCAGATCGATCGGCTGCGCTCCACTCTGGAGGGCGGCCGCGAGATCAGCCGGATTTCCCCGCTCTATTGGAATTCCCGCCAGCGTCTCG
This sequence comes from Nocardia sp. NPDC050630, assembly GCF_044457245.1. NCBI lineage: Bacteria > Bacillati > Actinomycetota > Actinomycetes > Mycobacteriales > Nocardiaceae > Nocardia > Nocardia sp. NPDC050630. The sequence goes on along the minus strand of NZ_JBITGN010000002.1, from coordinate 222,516 downwards.
ATCGCATCCGCGCCACCGCCGATCCGCTCGACAATGCCGTCCGCAATACCAGGGTGCTGCTGCGCCGTTCCCTTACTCTGGTCCAGGACGACGAAATCCTCGATCCGCGACTGATCGAGGGACTGGAGCGCCTCGCCCAAGCCGTCGAGGTGGTGCGCCGAATGATGCTCGCCGATCCCGGTCAGCAGCCGGATCAGGCCGAGGCCGCCAGGGTGCTGCGCGGTATCGCAAAGGCCGCGCGACCAGAACTCGTTGACGGCGCGGGACTTTCGGCTCATGTTGTCTTCGCGCAGATGCGCTCCATGCTGGTCGATCTCCTGCAGGTCTGCGGTATGCAGCGCATCTCGGCGATGGCACTGCTGCCCCCGACGGTCCCGAATCCGCATGTGCCGCCGGAGAATTGAGCCGACTACTCAGCGGATTTCGGACATACTCCCGCCGCTGCGGGACAGCGCGCTCGATTTCGGGCACGCGAATCATGACCTTTGCGTAGTCCGCTACTCGTGTTCGCCCATGCCAACGGTCCTAGCCTCGAGAGGCAACCGCGGTTACGAGGGGTAGTGCGGTTGGGACGCTTCGCTCGACGGCGAACCGCCCTACCGGCCATAAGGTGTGGTGGCCCGGGTGGGTGAGGGCGCGCAGCGGTCGAGCGAAGAGGTCGCCCGGTTCGGAAGGTCGGACCGGGTGACCGGTTATCGGCTAGGTCCAGAACCGGGTCAGCCAGCTGCCGTACCGCGACCAGTCCGCATCGACCCCGGACAATTCGTACAGCGAATACACCGCATCGAAGAACACCTTGTTGATCGACGGCGTGAACAACAGCGCGAACAGAATCAACATCCCGAACGGCTTGAACTGATCGAGCGCTCGCCGGGTCTGGTAGCTCAGCGACGGCTCCACCACGCCGTACCCGTCCAACCCCGGCACCGGCAGGATGTTCAAAAGTGTTGCGGTGATTTGCAGAAACGCCAGAAAGCTCAGTCCGTACCAGAACGCGCGATGCGAAGTATCACTGCCGGCGAACCGCACGACCGCCAGCAACAGCACCGCGCATACCGCATTCACCGCGGGCCCGGCACCGCTGATGATCCGCTGCATGCGCGCGCTGACATTATGCGTGTGCACGTACACCGCACCGCCCGGCAAGCCGATACCGCCGAGCGCGATGAACACCATCGGCAACACGATCGAAAGCAGCGGATGGCTGTACTTCAGTGGATTCAGCGTGAGATAACCCCGCAGCTCCACCTCACGATCGCCGGCCCGCCACGCCGTGTACGCATGCGCGAATTCGTGCAGACACAGCGTGACGATCCAGCCGAATACGACGAGCAGAAATACGCCGAACTTCGCGCGCGTCGACTGCACCTCGGCATCCCATGCGAGCACGCCACCGGCCACCGCGACCGCGATCACCAGCAGGAATATCGGGCTCGGCCGCACGGCGCCCAGGCGGCGATTCCTCGAGAACGGAACTGTCATCGCACCAGCTGCCAGCTTTCATGATGTCGGTAGAACGACGAGCGCGGCAGCACGCGATCGTTGGCAATGCCGTCCCTGGTCACCACGGCCCCGGGTGTGCCGAGCTGCGCGGCCCGACCCGCCAGCCAGCGGCGCCTGCGGATGATGTTCTTCCGCACGCTCGCCCGTACCCCCGGCAGATCCAGCATCGGGGAGACGACCATCACGTTGACCTTGCCGGAGAACAACGGGGCGTCATCCACATAGGCCTCGCCCTCGAGCTTCTCGCCGCCGGGACCGGTGATCTCTGCCCGACCGACCAACACGGTTCCGGTGTCATCGCGAATCAGCGGCGTCTCGACGGCCCGGCCCCCCACCGCCCGTTTTGCGGCGGCATTACCGGTGCCGGTCTGGTAGACGCGCGAACCGTAGGTCTTGTCGACGGGCACATACCCGATCTCCACATGCAGCCGCTCGGTCCGCATCAGATGGGTCAGCACGGAGGCCAGGGCGGCGTCGTCGCCGAGCACGATCAGCCGGGGCAGGCTGTCGGCGGCGAGGACGGGCAATAACTCATCGATGACGCTGTTTTCCGGGATGGCGGTCGTCTGCGAAATCGGCAGCGACGCGAGGGCGATGGGTACCGGTGCGCCGTCGCAACGGAGAACGTGGGTACTCAAACTGCCGTACACCCTCCTCGGTTCGGCCGACAACCCGTCGGTCACCTCGCCACTTGTCGGCGGACCCCCTGCTCGGTCCGCCGGTGCCTCGCAACCATAGCTGTGTTTTTGGCGGCGCGGGCGCCGCGGGTTCGCGGGCTCTGTTTAATGGCCGTGGCTTCGCCGCGGCGTGTTCGCGGCCCCCTGGTGTCTCGCGTCCCGTCGAGACTCGCGCCTGCGGCGCATGCGCTTCGACGGCTCGGACGCGAGACGGGCCGCGAACGGGTCGCTCGTAAGACTCGCTCCGTCGGGGCTGGTGGTGGCGGGGGCGTTCAGCACCTGAGGCGCGCGTGTGGGGAAGGGCGCGACTCGCGACTGCGTCGCTTGGGCTTCGATGGCTCGGGCGCGAGACGGGGCGGGAACTTCTCGCTCGTGAGGCTCGCTCCGTTGTGGTCGGTGGTGGCGGGGCGTTCGGCACCCGGTGCACGCATGTCGGAAGGGCGCGACTCGCGACTGCGTCGCTTGGGCTTCGATGGCTCGGGCGCGAGACGGGGCGCGAACTCCTCGCTCGTGAGGCTCGCTCCATGGTGGACCGTGAGGGGGCGACCCTCCCTGCGATCCAGACGGACGCAGGACCCGGTTGGGCGTTGGGTAGACTGTGCTTCCGGCCACCGCCTCGATACGGCAGGTAGCTGCGGTACACGAGTACCGCGCGTCGAACCGTAGGAGACACGACCATGCCGGCAATCGTCCTGATCGGCGCCCAATGGGGCGACGAGGGTAAGGGCAAAGCAACCGATCTGCTCGGTGGCAGGTTGCAGTGGGTCGTCCGGTATCAGGGCGGCAATAACGCCGGTCACACGGTCGTGCTGCCCAATGGCGACAAGTTCGCACTGCATCTGATCCCGTCCGGCATTCTCACCCCGGGCGTGACGAACGTCATCGGCAATGGTGTCGTGGTCGATCCCGGCGTCCTGCTCGCTGAGCTGGCCGGATTGGAGGAGCGCGGCGTCGACACCTCCGGACTGCTGCTCTCGGCCGACGCGCACCTGATCATGCCGTACCACGTGGCCATCGATAAGGTCACCGAACGCTTCCTCGGCAATAAGAAGATCGGCACCACCGGTCGTGGCATCGGTCCGTGCTATCAGGACAAGGTCGCCCGGGTCGGCGTGCGCGTCGCCGATGTGCTCGACGAGAAGATCCTGACCCAGAAGGTCGAGGCGGCCCTGGAGTTCAAGAACCAGGTCCTGGTGAAGATCTACAACCGGCGCGCGTTGGACCCGCAGCAGGTGGTGGATGAGGTACTCGGCCAGGCGGATAGCTTCAAACACCGCATCGCCGATACCCGCCTGGAACTGAACCTGGCGCTGGAGCGCGGCGAGACCGTCCTGCTGGAGGGTTCGCAGGGCACCCTGCTCGATGTGGACCACGGCACCTACCCGTATGTCACCTCGTCCAACCCGACCTCGGGCGGTGCGGCGGTCGGCGCGGGCGTCGGACCGAACAAGATCACGACCGTGCTCGGCATCCTGAAGTGCTACACCACCCGCGTCGGTTCGGGTCCGTTCCCGACCGAACTATTCGACAATTTCGGCGAATTCCTGGCCAAGCAGGGCGGTGAGGTCGGCGTGACCACCGGCCGAGCCCGCCGCTGCGGCTGGTTCGACGCAGTCATCGCGCGCTACGCGACCCGGGTCAACGGCATCACCGACTACTTCCTCACCAAGCTGGACGTCCTGTCGAGTCTGGAGCGGGTGCCGATCTGTGTCGCCTACGAAATCGACGGCAAGCGGGTCGAGCAGATGCCGACCACACAGACCGAATTCCACCACGCCAAGCCGGTTTACGAAGAGATGCCCGGTTGGTGGGAAGACATTTCAGATGTGAAGACGTTCGAGGAACTGCCCGCCAACGCCCAGGCGTATGTCTTGCGCCTGGAGGAGCTGTCCGGCGCCCGCATTTCCTGTATCGGCGTCGGACCGGGGCGTGACCAGACCATTGTCCGCCACGACGTACTCGGTTAGCGGACGAAACAGTTGAGCCGGTGCGGCCGTTCATGGTTCGTTGTCCTCGATCATGATCCGTGACGAACTACAGTTAGAGCTATGGCTCGGAACTGGCCGATGATCGAGCGCGAGACCGAGTTCGAAGCGATGCGCGCGGCACTCACCGGAACTGAATATGTCGGTGCGGTATTGACGGGCGACGCCGGAGTCGGGAAGACGACGCTGGCGAGACAGGCGACGGCCGCGGTAGGCGGCAATGTCCGGTGGGTGGCGGGCACGGAATCGGCCCGCAGCATCCCATTGGGCGTATTCGCCCATATGGTGGGCATTTATACGGCGCACGATCCGGTGACCTTCATGTCCGCCGCGCGCGAGGCGCTGCTCGCCGACGGGCACGCGATCATCGGTGTCGACGACGCGCATCTGCTCGATCAGCTCTCGGCCACGCTGCTGTTGCAGCTGGCCATCGATAAGGCCGCCCATATCGTCGCGACCGTGCGCAGCGGGGTGCAGGTGCCCGATGCGGTCACCTCGTTATGGAAAGACGGCCATCTGCTGCGTATCGACCTCACGCCGTTCACCCAGCAGCAGAGCGTCGATCTGGTGGAGTCGATGCTGGGCGGGCAGTTGGAAGGGTTCACCGCCAACCTGATGTGGGAGTCCTCCGGCGGAAACGCCCTGTTTCTCCGGCATTTGGTTGAGGGCGCGCTGGAGGCGGGCGCGCTGCGGCAGGTGAACGGCGTCTGGCAGCTGCGCGGCCGGGCCGCGGTCACCTCGGAATTGGCTGCGCTACTGGAGGATCGGGTCGAGCAGTTGCCCGAACCGGTGCTGCGGGTGCTCGAACTGCTCACCTTCTGCGAGCCCATAGATCTCGACGTGCTCTCCGAACTGGCGGGCGAGCAGGCCGTGGAGGCCGCCGAAACCCGCGGTCTCATCAGGGTCGTCGAGAACACCCACCAGTTGATCGTGCGCTACAACCATCCGCTGTTCGGCGAGGTCATCCGGCGCAGGCTCGGCATCGCCTCGGCCCGGCGGCTGCGCGGTCGGCTGTACTCCTCGCTCAAGGAACGGCCGATCAATTCCGCGCCGGACCGCATCCGGTTGGCCGAATTGGCTTTGGACAGTGATAAATCCGCCGATCTCGAACTCTTCGAGGCAGCCGCCGCCGATGCGATCGGACTGGCCAATATGCCGCTCGGTGAACGTTTCGCCAGGGCGGCGGTGGAACGTCGCGGCGGGGTAGAGGCGGCGGATCTGCTTGCCCGCGCGCTGCTGTGGCAGGGCCATCGCATCGAGGCCGAACGCACCCTCGCCAGCTTCGACACCGATCAGATGAACGAGGTGCAACTGGGCCGCTGGGGCAGCACCCGGGTCTCGAATCTTTTCTGGGCCATGGGTGATGCCGAGCGCGCCGACGAGGTGCTCGCGGTGTTGCGCGGCAAGGTGCAGCATCCGAAAACCATCGCCACCTTCGCGGGCTTGGCCGCGGCGTGTGCGGTCCACGAAAATCTGCTGGAAGACGCGTTTTCCGGAGCCGAGTCGGTGATGGAGACCGAAGGCGCACCGCCATGGGCGGTTTGGTGGGCGTCTTTTGGCGGTGGCCTGGCGCTCGCGCTGATGGGTAAGGGCGAGGCGGCGCGGCAGTACGCGGCCCGCGGGCATCAGGTGGAGTCGCATATCGACGGACTCAACCGGTTCATCTCGACCCATGCCGAGGTGCTCGCGCTGATCTGCACCGGTGATCTCGATGCCGCACGCCGCCGCGCCACCGGGTATTTCGGCTATTCGGCACCCGGCCAGTACCTGGCGTGGGGCATGTCGAAAATCCTGCAGGGCACCGTAGACGTGGCGCAGGGCCGCTTCCTGGATGGTATCGAACATCTCGAGCAGGCACTGGCCGCGCTCACCGCAGAGGGCGCCGCCGCCTGGCACATTCCGGCGCGAATCCGTCTGGCCGAGGCATATTCGGCACTCGGCCGACCCGCGGAGGCCGCCGAATCCATTGCCGAGGCGGCCGCTCGTGGTGGCAGGCACAGCGCGGTCTACGACCCGCAGTTGGAGCTCGCGCGGGCCTGCGCGGCCGCCGCGGAAGGCACCGTCACCCCGGCCATCCGGTTGGCCATGGGCGCCGCCGACGCGGCGGCGCGCGCACATCAGCACGCCATCGAGGCCATGGCACTGCATACCGCCGCCCGCTTCGGCGACCATTCCGTGGCAGGCCGACTCGCCGACCTGGCCGCCCGGGTCGACGGGCGGCTGGTGCAGGTCCAGTCCCGCCATGCGGTGGCGCTCGCCGCTCACGACGGACCCGGTCTGGACGCGGCCGCAGCCGAATTCGAGCGCATCGGCGCCATGCTCTCGGCCGCCGATGCCGCAGCCCAGGCCGCATCCGCCCACGAACGCGCCGGTGACCGCCGTCGCCTGCTCGAATCCGCCACCACCGCCAACCGACTCGCCGCGGCCTGCGGCGGTGCGAGCACCCCTGCTCTACGCCAGGCCGCCCAGCCCTTGCCGCTGACCTCCCGCGAACGTGAAATCGCGAATCTCGTTGCGGCGGGGCTCTCCAACCGTCAGATCGCCGATCGCCTCACGGTTTCCGTCCGTACGGTCGAGGGACACCTCTACCGCGCCTGCATCAAGATGGACGTCACCGACCGCGAGTCACTCGGGGCGCTGATGCGCGGTGAGTCCTCCGGCGGGGCCAGCTGAGCGAACCGGCCGCACGTGAGTGCCTCAGCGATCGCTGCGGCAAGCACCGGCGCGGGCGGGCCGCGAACCGGCCGCACGTGAGTGCCTCGGCGATCGCGCTGCGGCAAGTACCGGCGCGGGCGGGCTGCGAACCGGCCGCATGTGAGTGCCTCGGCGATCGCGCTGCGGCAAGTACCGGCGCGGCCGGGCCGCGAACCGGCCGCATGTGAGTGCCTCGGCGATCGCTGCGGCAAGCACCGGCGCGGGCGGGCTGATCGGCGCAGACGCTGGTGCTGCAGCTCGCGGCATTCCGTCCGTCGTTGTCGGATCCGAAGATGCGACGAATGCCCGCGCGGGTGTGCATCGCGACCTGTTGTACGCGGTGCGCCGGGCGAAGGTTAATCGCTGATGCGCCAGGTGATGTCGAAGCGGGCGAGTGCGTCCAGAAGTTCCTCGGCATCGAAGGCTTCGGCTACGGACAAGGCGCCGGGCTTGGTGGTCCCGTCGACCAGGCGGACTGCGATTTCTACTGCTTCCAACGCTGAGTCGCGGTAGGAGTCGACGCCGCTGACGACCCCACGGGCCGAATGTCCTTTGGTGTCATAGGCATCCACGACCACGTCGTAGCGCAGGTCGGAGCTCGGCTCGTCAGGGAGCGATTCGATGATTTCCTCGGTGAAAGAGCCGAGGAGGTCGTGGATGGCGACGTCCAGGACGCCTTCCACGTACGACACATCGGTGTGCCTGGGGATAGTGATCACCGGCGGCTGTGGAAATTTCGCGACGGTGGTGGCCGCGGTGTGGCCGGGGAATGTCATCTCGGCGTGACGGGCGGCGGTGCCGGTGCGCAGTTCGCCGTCCTGGAAGTGCCAGCCGCCGCCGCGGAACCAGTCGAGGCTGGCGAAGACCGTTTTCGCGCTGCCCTTGGAACCGTTGCCACCGCTCTTGCTCAGATGGCTGAGCACGATCTCGACCGGTCCGGTCAGTCGGCGCGCGGTCAGGTGGGCGAGCAAGTCGCCCGCCACATTGTTATCGGTGACACCGGGGATCACCGTGACGCCCGCGGCCTCGGCCTTCGCGCCGTACTCGTCGAAAACGCGCTTGAGGAAAAGCTGTTCGCCGGACAGATCGGTGTAGTGCGCCCCGGCCGCGATGGCTGCCGCGAGCACCGGCTCGCCATTGTGCACATACGCGGACAGGCTGCTGATGACGGCGGCCGCGCCGGTGAAGGCGGCGACCAGGGCGTCGTGATCGGTGAGTGTCGCGACTCGGATCTCGGCGTCCGGGATCCCGGCTTCCTCGGCCGTCGCCCGCATCCGAGCGGCACTGCGGCCGACCAGGATCGGGGCAATCCCGCGCCGGTGTAATTCGGTGAGCAGGTAGCGGCCGGTGTGGCCGGTCGCGCCGTAGACGGCAATCTTCGTCGTTGTCATGAGTACGACACTATGAGCAGTATGTGAGTAAACAAATGGCTGGTCTGCTCTGAATCATGTCTGAAACACTCATCGTGGAGAGGTATGGTGCAGAGGTGGACATCCTCAGCGAAACCATTGCCGCCATCCGCACCGGCAACCCGACCTCGGGTCTGTTCATTCGGCATGCGCCGTGGGGCCGCGCCTATCCGGTCGTCCCCGGTGCGGGTTTCCATGTGGTGCTGCAGGGTTCGTGCGTGGCGGTGCCTACCGGCGGCGAACCCATTGCCCTCGGTGTCGGCGACGTCCTTTTCATGCCGCGCGGTGCCGACCACGACTTACTCGACCGCCTCGATAGCCCGGTCACCGAGAAGGCGCAACCGGGGGAGCCGCGCGAGATCACCGGACCGGGTGCGCGTACCGCCCTGCTCTGTGGCGCATACGAACTCGGCAGGCAACGCAGCCACCCGCTGCTCGACGAACTTCCCGAATTCATCCATCTGCCAGCGCGTCCCGGTCGTCACCCGTCCTTGCGAGCCGCCGTCGACCTGCTCGCCGCCGAGGTCGCCGAGCCGAAACAGGGCAGCGATGCCGCCGTGCCCGCCATTCTGGAGACCCTGCTCCTGTTCATGCTGCGCGCCTGGTTCGACGAGCAGGCCGCCGACGAACCCGCCACCGGTTGGGCGGGCGCCTTCGCCGATCCGGCGGTAGCGGCCGCGCTGCGCGCAGTACACGAAGCGCCCGCCCGGACCTGGACGGTCCCCGACCTCAGCGATATCGCGGGCGTCTCGCGAGCCACCCTGGCCCGCCGCTTCACCGCCACGGTCGGCGAACCGCCGCTGGCCTACGTCACCCGCTGGCGCATGCTCACCGCCGCCCGCCTGCTCCGCGACACCGACAGCCCGCTCGGCACCATCGCCCGTCAGGTCGGCTACACCTCAGAATTCGCCTTCGCCAAGGCCTTCAAACGCGAATACGGCCAAGCCCCTGGCCAATACCGCCGCGCCGAGGACCAGCCCCCACTGATCGCGGTCTGATCAGCCGAATTTGCTCACGCCCACTGTGGTTGCCGCACGCCGGGAATGGCGAACGCTGGCCGTTGGTAGGAGCCTTGTAGCCTTCTGTGCTACGTCGGGCTACGCTATTGGTCATGAAGGTGATCACGCAGCGGGAGTTCCGCAATAACTCCGCGGCGGTCATGGACGCCGTCGAGGCCGGTGAGGTGTTTCGGGTTACCCGAAATGGCGTGGAGGTCGCCGAACTGCGACCGGTCGGCCGTCGCCGCCGATTGACCGCTGCGGAACTCGTGGAGCGGCATCGCAAACTGCCTCGGGTGGATTATGCGGCGATGCGGCAGGAGGCCGACGAGTTTTTCGGTACTGAGGATCGCATCGGCGATGACGACGCATGGGAATCCCGTCGATGACAAACCAATATCCTTCCGGCGTCCTGGATACCTGCACGTACCTCGATCTGGACATGCTGGATCCGGATGTCTTGCCCAAGATGCCGGAGATCACCGCGATCACCCTGGCTGAGCTGAACCAAGGCGTCGCGATGGCCAAGGATGCCACGACTCGTTCCGCGCGATCGGAGCAATTGGGCGCTGCCATCGTGGACTTCGATCCGCTGCCGTTCGACGCGGACGCGGCCACGCGGTACGGCACGTTGGTGGCGCTGACCATTGCGGCGAAGCGTGATCCCAAACCGCGCAGGATGGATCTCCTGATCGCGGCGATAGCGTCGGCCCGCGGGCTGCCGCTCTACACACGCAACGGCAAGGATTTCCGTGGGCTCGAGAGCATGCTCGAGATCGTTGCGCTCTGATGCGGTAAGCGGTCAGCTGAACGGGGTGTTCGGGCGGTCTTGGAGTTCGCCGTCGAGGTAGATGTCGACCTTTTCGTTGTAGAAGCAGGCCAGGCCCGCGATCTTCTGGCTTTCCGGCAGTGGGGTGCGGTAGCCCCAGACGATGTCCGGATAGTCCTTGCCGTCGATGTGGACGGACCAGTAGTCGGCGGTGCCCTTGTAGGGGCAGCTGGTATGGGTGTCGGAGGGCTTCAGTAGGTCCTGGCGGACAGCGGTGAGGGGGAGGTAATACCTTGCGGGAAGGCCGGTTTCGAAGAGGATGCGGGGGGAGTGCGAGTCGGCGACGGTGGTGCCGTCGACTTCGACGCGGATATGGCGCGAGCTGGCGAGGATGTCGACGCGGGTGTACGGATCACGCGGGTGGACGTAGACCGGCTCATCCTCTTCGAACCATTCGTCCATGGCATTCCAGTCCAGGCGCACCAGCTCGTTCAGTTCGGTGAAGGGGGAGTCGTGGTAGCGAACGGCGGCTCCAGCAGCGGTGGTGCCGTCGACGACCACGTCGTAGCCGGTCGCGGTGCCTCGACTCGGTGATTTCGCGCTGGTGCCGTTCGGCTCGAGTTTCGCGTGCAGGTCCGCGACGGGCAGATAGTAGGTCGGGTAGTGCGGACTCTCCCAGACCAGGACCGGGTGGGCGGTATCGGCGACCAACTGGCCGCCGAGGTAGACCCGGACTCGCTTCTGGCTGGTCGCTACCTTGACCCGGCCACGCTTCTCATCGGTCATACTCTCCGACCGTACTCCGGTCCGACTGGCCGGATCGACTAGCGCGACGTGGACAGATGCCGCGGCACCGACTTCTTCAGTGCCTCCAGCAGTTCCTTCATATCGCTTTCCATCCGTGCCAACCGTTCGATATCGAAACCGGTGAGCCCCGCCGCCATCGCCTCGCCGAAGGCGGCGCGGGCACGCGTCAAACGAGTACGTCCGGCCGGGGTGAGCTCGACGACGACGGCCCGGGAATCATCCGGATCCTTGCGTCGGGAGGCGTATCCATCCGCGACGAGCTTGCCGATCAGCGCCGTTGCCGCCGGCTGTGAACATCGGTCGATGCGAGCGAATTCGCTGACGCGGACCGCGCCGTGTTCGTCGAGCACCGCAAGGGCCCGCATCACGGCTCGCGGCAGATCATCGCCACTGATCACCCCGGCCAGCCGGGTCAGCCGGCCCGCGGTGACGAGAAGGTTGACCACGATGTCATCTGCTGTTGCCACCCGAGCCTGCTGCACACAATATTATTACATACGCTAACTATCTATGGCCAGGGTATGCGCCGCGGCTGTCAGGCGGGGCGTGGCAGCGGCCGATGGGGTTGCCCGAACAACTGCGCATCACCGTGTGCGCGCTTGAAGAACAAATGCGCGTCATGTTCCCAGGTAATGGCGATGCCGCCGTGCAATTGCACCATCTCGGCCGCGATGGTCGTGAACGCCTCCGAGCAGTGCGTCCGCGCCACCCAGACATCCTCGGCGGCGGACGGGCTCTGCTCCGCCACGGCGACCGTCGCCGCGTACGACGCGGATTCAGCGGACTCCACCAGCACATACATATCCGCCATGCGGTGCTTGAGCGCCTGGAAACTGCCGATCGGCCGTCCGAACTGCACCCGGGACTTGGCGTAGTCGACCGTCATCTCCAGACACCGCCGCGCGGCACCGACCTGTTCGGCAGCTACCGCGGCCCAAGCGATTTCATGCAGGCGTGCGATGAGTGCCGGATCCGCCGGACCGAGCCGCCGCGCCGCGGCCGCCGCGAACGTGATTTCGGCCAGCTTGCGAGTGGGGTCCATGGTCGCAACCGCGCGCCGCGTGACGCCCGCAGCACCCGACTCGACCTCGAACAGGCCATCAGAAGTCACCACGACGAGTGTGTCGGCAGGTAACCCGTCGAGCACGTAATGCGCTGTGCCGAAAAGTATTCCGTCTTCGGAATGCACACCCGGCTCATCCCAGCCGCCGGTCCCCGCCCAGCACACGGCAATCGTGCGAGCACCCTCGGCGACCTCGGGCAGCAGCCGTGCACATGCCTCGTTGTCACCGGACAACAGCACCGCCTGCGCACCGAGCACGGCCGAACCGAGCATCGGCACACCGGCCAGCGTGCGCCCCAACTCGGTTACCACCAGCAGGGATTCGACCAGACTCGCACCGAACCCGCCGTATTCCTCCGGAATCGCTAGCGCCGCCACACCGACCTGCTCGCACAGCAGCCGCCACAGCGTCGCGTCATAGCCGAGTTCGGTATCCATTGCCGCGCGCACCGCGGCAGATCCGGCGTGCTTGGTGAGCAGTGCCCGAACCGAGGCGATGAATTCTTGATGTTCGGTACTCGGCCCACCCGTCACCCGACCGCCACCCGCCATCGAATCGCCACGCGATGTAGTCATTTCGTACCTCGCAAGGCCCGGTCCCGAACAGTTTCATCGCGCAGTGCGCGGGCAATGCGGGAACGATGCAGATCCGGTGTGCCCCAAGCCGACCGTAGCGCGGTCACCCTGGTCAACCACAGCGAAAGGTCGTACTCGGCGGTGTAACCGATCGCGCCGTGTACCTGCAGGGCAGCCCGCGCCGCCCGATAAGCCGCATCACCGCAGGCGATCACGGCCGCCGAAACGTCGCGAGCGCGTGTGGTTTCACCCATTGTCAATGTCGCCCGGTAGAGCAGCGGTTCAGCCAGATCGAGCCCGACCAGCACATCGGCCAATTTCTGCTTCACCGCCTGGAATTCGCCGATCGGCTTACCGAACTGCTTGCGCTGCTTGGCATATTCCGTCGCCGCAGCCAGTAGTGCCCGTCCCGCGCCGAGCAGCTGCGCCGCATTGGCCAGCGCACCGGTATCGAAGGCCACCGCGACGGCCTCGAGCACCTGCTCACCCTCGACGACAACCGCATCGGATTCGACGACGAACAGCCGCCGCGCCGGATCGACCGATCGCACCAGGCCCGCGGGATGTCCGGTGCGGATCCGATTACCGTCGGCGATCAGCAACACCTCGGCGGTATCCGCATCCAATGCGACCGTGCCGTGATCCGGTGAAGTGAATGCCAACGTACCGAGCGCGGCGCCCTCCGCGAACCCGGGCAGCCAGCGTTCGGCCAATTCGGTATTCGGAAGAGCCTGCAGCAGAGCGGGTATCGCGGCCGCCGTCTCGACCAGCGGTCCGGGCACGGCGGCCCGGCCGATCTCCTGGAATGCGACGACCAGATCGATCGGCTCCGCGCCGGCACCGCCGTGTCGCTCCTCGACGGTGAGACCGAGCGCACCCGCACCGGCCAGCTGCCGGATAAGTCCGCGTCCGGGCTGGGGATCGCCCGCGGCCCAGTTGCGTACGGCGGCGGGAGTCTTTCCGGCATCGAGCAGTTTGCGCAGGCTGGTGCCGAAGTCGAGTTGTTCCGGGCTGAGCGCGAATCTCATCGGCTGCTCCCTCTCGGTAGTCCGAGCAGCCGCTCGGCGATGATATTGCGCTGAATCTCATTGGTACCGGCGTAGATCGGGCCCGACAGCGAGAACAGATAGCCATCGGTCCACGGTCCGGACCGCTCGGCCGCACCGCCGAGCACCTCCAGCGCGGTCTCGTGCATGGCGATATCCAGTTCGGACCAGAACACCTTGGTGATCGAGGATTCCGCACCCAGCTTGCCGCCCTCGTTCAACCGGGTGACCGTGCCGAAGGTGTGCAGCCGGTAGGCCTCGCTACCGATCCAAGCGTCCACCACCGCATCTCGCTGTGCGGTATTGGTGCGGTCGCCGGTGTCGAGCCACAGATCGATGAGCCGCTGCGCGGTGGCGCTGAAGCGGCCAGGGGACCGCAGCGACAGTCCGCGCTCATTGCTCGACGTGCTCATCGCGACCTTCCAGCCCTCGCCTGGCGCGCCGATCACATCCTGATCCGGCACGAAGACATCGTCGAGGAAGATTTCGGCGAATCCCGGTTCCCCATCCAACTGCGGAATCGGCCGCACCGAAACACCCTCCGCGGACAGCGGGAACATCACATAGGTGAGTCCACGGTGCCGCTCGCCCTCGGGATCGCTGCGGAACAGGCCGAATGCCCAGTCCGCGAACGATGCGCGCGAACTCCAAGTCTTCTGGCCGCTCAACAACCAGCCGCCGGTGGTGCGCCGCGCGGTCGAGCGGATACCCGCGAGATCGCTGCCAGCCTCCGGCTCGGACCATGCCTGCGCCCAGATATCGTCACCGCGCGCCATCCGCGGCATGATCCGTTCCAACTGCTCTGCCGTGCCGTGTTCGAAAAGCGTTGGCGCCAGCAGGAATATGCCGTTCTGGCTGACGCGCCCAGGTGCGGCCGCGGCGTAATACTCCTGCTCGAAGAGCACCCACTCCAGCAGCGAGGCATCGCGCCCGCCGTACTCCTGCGGCCAAGCGACGACCGACAGCCGCGCCTCGGCGAGCGTGCGCTCCCATTCGCGATGCGCCTCGAACCCGACCTTGGTATCCATCGAGGGCAGCGGTTTCGCTGGTTTGTTGGCGGCGAGGAATGCGCGGACTTCGCGCTGGAATTCCTGTGTCGCCTGATCGAGATCCAGATCCACTACGTTGTCCCGTTCTGTTCGGACGTCGAGGCCGCGGTTGTCGCATTAGCCTTCATCGACTTGGCGTTCATACCGCCGAGCGAATCCGCGCCGACCTCGGCATTGTGCGCGTGCGCGAAGTGGTGCAGGCCGAATACCGAATCCATGCCAGCACGCATGCCCATCAGATCCTCGGCCTGATTGACCGCCTTCTTGGTCAGCGCGAGCCCGAATTGCGGCATGGCGGCGATCTTTTCGGCCAGTGCGAGGGTTTCGGTTTCGAGCTCCTCGCGCGGTACGACGCGATTGACCATGCCCCATTCCTTGGCCTGTGCCGCGTCGAAGCGGTCACCGGTGAACAGGAACTCCTTGGCCGCGCGGGGACCCATCACCCACGGGTGCGCGAAGTACTCCACACCCGGAATGCCCATGCGCACCACGGGATCGGAGAAGAAGGCGTCATCGGAAGCGATGATCAGATCACAGACCCAGGCCAGCATGAGCCCGCCCGCGATGCAGGCGCCCTGCACCATGGCAATGGTCGGTTTCGGAATTTCGCGCCAGCGTCGGCACATGCCCAGATACACCTCGAGCTCGCGCGCGAAACGCTGATCGCCGCCGACCTTGTCGACGTGATCCCACCAGAGTGCGGCCTTGTTCTGATAGCGCACATGGTGATCGCGGCCCGGAGTACCGATATCGTGCCCGGCGCTGAAGTGTTTTCCGTTGCCCGCCAAGATGATTACGCCGACCTCGGGATCCTCGACCGCGCGCTCGAAGGCGGCGTCGATGGCGTAGGTCATCACCGAGTTCTGCGCATTGCGGTAGTCGGGCCGGTTGAGCGTCACGATGGCGACCCGCCCGCGCCGTTCATACGTGACCACGTCCGGCTCATAGGGGATCTCGGACATTACGACTTCTCCTCACGTAGTTCACGCTTCAGCACTTTCCCGGCCGCGCTATACGGCAATTGGTTCCGGAATTCGATGAACCGCGGCACCTTGAAATTCGCCAGCACCGTGCTCGCATGTGCGCGCACCTGCTCCTCGGTCAGTGCCGCGCCCGGCTTGCGCACCACAAATGCCTTGCCCACCTCGCCCATTCGCGTATCCGGCACCCCGATGACCGCGGATTCGGCAACGCCATCGAGCCGGGCCAGCGCCTGTTCCACCTCCGCCGGATACACATTGAAGCCGCCGGAGATATACATATCCTTGAGTCGATCGGTGATCTTCAGATAGCCGCGCTCGTCGATCGTGCCGATATCGCCGGTGTGCAGCCAGCCCTCGGTATCGATGGTTTCGGTGGTGCTTTCCGGATCGTTGAGGTAGCCGAGCATGACATTCGGGCCGCGCAGCAGTACTTCGCCCTGCTCGCTCAGCCGCAATTCGAAATCGGCGATCGGGCGACCGCAGGTGCCCGCGATGGTCGCGGCATCATCGTCGGCGCGGCACATGGTGCCGAATCCGGCGGCCTCGGATAGTCCGTAGCCGGTGATGACGACGTCGAAGTCGAGTTCCGAACGCATGCGCTCGACCAGCACTACCGGTACGGTCGCGGCACCCGTGACGGCGACCCGCAGGGTGCTCAGGTCGTAGTCGTCTCGGTCCGGGAAGTCCAGGATCGTCTGGTAGATGGTCGGCGGTCCTGGCAAAACCGTGATCTTCTCTTCGCCGACCAATCGCATGGTCACCGGCACATCGAAGGTGGCCTGGGGAATGATCGTCGCGCCGGTCACCAGGCACGCGAGAATGCCGGCCTTGTAACCGAAGTTGTGGAAGAACGGGCTCACCACCAGATACCGATCGGAGCTGTCGAGGGTGGTGCATTCGGCCCATGCCCGCACCACCGAGAGCGCCTGCCGATGCGCGACCAACGTGCCCTTGCTGCGTCCGGTGGTGCCGGAGGTGAACAGAATGTCGGAAATATCCTCGGGGTCGACGCCTTCGGCGCGTTCAACGGCGTCCGCCAATGGGACCGATTCGGCTATTCCCGCCAGTTGCGACCAGTTCAGCGCGGTGGGATCGACGGTATCCGACTCGACCGGAATGACCACGACCGTATCGATACGCAATTCCGGTGCGGCGGCACGTAATTCGGCCAACCGGTCACGGCCGAGGAAGGTCCCGGCAATGAACAGCGCCTTGGCCTCGACCCGCTCCAGCACGTCGGCGGCCTCATCCGCGACGTAGCGGGTATTCAGCGGCACCAAGGCCGCGCCCGTGTAGTGGGCGGCCAGCGCGGCGATCACCCAGTGGTAGGTGTTCGGCGCCCACATGGCGACCCGGTCACCCGACTGCACGCCGCGCGCGATGAGTGCCCGCGCCACCTCCTGCACCGCCGATAGCAACTGCGCCCAGTCGAACCGCACCTCGCCGTCGCCGAGGGCGGGCGAGGTGCCAAAGGTGTGCGCGGCATCGTGCAGTGCCATGGGTGTCGTTTGTGCAGGGGTTGTCACGGGTGTCCTCACCGTTGGCGGGGTCTTTTGCTGCCTTTGCTCGATAAAAGCGGTCCGGCTCTAACAAAGCAAGTGCTTGGTAGGTTATCCTACCGGCGTGGGTGCGATCCAGACCTCAGATTCCGACACCGCAGCACAGGACGCGCGGTTTTCCGCAGAAGTGCGCGAGTGGTTGGCCGAGAACCTCGATGGCGAGTTCCGTGCGTTGCGCGGACTCGGCGGGCCCGGCCGCGAACACGAGGCCTTCGAGGAACGCCTCGCCTGGGACCGGCATCTAGCCGCCGCCGGATGGACCTGCCTCGGCTGGCCCAAGGAGTGGGGCGGGCGCGAGGCCTCGGTGCGTCAGCAGGTGATCTTCCACGAGGAATACGCCAAGGCGAATGCGCCCGCGCGGGTTTCCCACGTCGGTGAGGAACTGCTCGGTCCGACCATCTTGGCCTTCGGCACTCAGGCACAGAAGCAGCGGTTCCTGCCGGGCGTGCGGAATGTGACCGAGTTGTGGTGCCAGGGCTATTCCGAACCCGGCGCTGGCTCGGACCTGGCCGCCATCACCACCAGCGCCCGGCTCGACGGCGAGGAATGGTCGATCAACGGCCAGAAGATCTGGACCTCGCTGGCCCATGTGGCCGACTGGTGCTTCGTCATCGCGCGCACCGAAAAGGGGTCGATCCGGCACAAGGGCCTTTCCTACCTGCTGGTTCCGATGCATCAGCCGGGTATCGAGGTCCGTCCGATCATTCAGTTGACCGGCACCTCGGAATTCAACGAGGTCTTCTTCGACAATGCCCGCACCGCCGCCGACCTGGTCGTCGGCGAACCCGGTGACGGTTGGCGCATCGCCATGGGCACGCTCACCTTCGAGCGCGGCATCTCCACCCTGGGCCAGCAGATCCGATTCGCCCGCGAACTGGCCGACATCGAAGCACTCGCCCGTCGCACCGGTGCGGCCGAGGATCCGTTGATCGCCGACCGCATCGATAAGGCATGGGTCGGCCTGCGCGTGCTGCGCGCCCACGCGCTGCGCACCATGCAGGACAGCACCGCCGACGACGGTGGTCAGGCTTCGGTTTCGAAGCTGCTATGGGCCAATTGGCATCGCGGCCTCGGTGAATTGGCCATGGCCGTGCTCGGTCCCGCCGGTCTTCTCGCCGATGGGCACGATCTCAACGAATGGCAGCGGCTGTATCTGTTCACCCGCGCCGACACCATCTACGGAGGTTCGAACGAAGTGCAGCGCAATATCATCTCCGAGCGCGTGCTCGGCCTGCCGCGGGAGGCTCGATGAATACCGCATCGGGGAGCGATTCGACGGAGGGTGGCGCTCAGGTGACAGGTGGACCCGGACCGCTTTCGATTGCGCCGCAGCCCATTCCGGGGCACGGACTGCTGACCGGGCGCAATGCCGTCATTACCGCGGCGGCGGGTACCGGCATCGGCTCCGCGACCGCGCGCCGGTTGCTCGCGGAGGGCGCCGATGTCGTCGTATCCGACTGGCATGAGCGGCGTCTCGCGGAAACCGAGGTCGAGCTGAAGGCGGAATTCCCGCAGCGCCGGGTCGCCTCGATCGCATGCGATGTGCAGAGCACCGAACAGGTCAACGAACTGGTCCGTGGTGCCGCAACCGCTTTGGGCCGCATCGACATCATGGTCAACAATGCAGGCCTCGGCGGGGAGACCCCGGTCGTCGACATGACCGACGAGCAGTGGGACCGCGTCCTGGACATCACCCTCAACGGCACCTTCCGTTGCACCCGCGCCGCGCTCGGCTACTTCCGCGATGCGGGCCACGGCGGCGTCATCGTCAATAACGCCAGCGTGCTCGGCTGGCGCGCGCAATACGGCCAGGCCCACTACGCCGCAGCCAAGGCCGGTGTCATGGCTCTGACTCGCTGCAGCGCCGTCGAGGCCGCCGAACTCGGTGTTCGCATCAATGCCGTCGCCCCGAGCATCGCCAGACACGCCTTCCTGGACAAGGTCAGCTCGACCGAATTGCTCGACCGCCTCTCCGAGCGCGAAGCCTTCGGCCGCGCCGCCGAACCCTGGGAAGTCGCCGCCACCATCGCCATGCTCGCAAGCGACTACACCACCTACCTCACCGGCGAAGTGGTATCGATCAGCAGTCAGCGCGCCTGAGGAACGCCCAACGTCGCGGCAGAACAGTGGCCGAGGCTGAACTCCTCGCTCCGGCGACCCAACGGAGCGAGTCTTACGAGCGAACACGCAGCGCCGAAGGCGCTGCCAAAGACACCTCACCTCACACCTCCTGATCAGCTAAAAAGGCCGGGACGCGGGCCGTGCACCTGTGCAATGCTGGGTGTGGCCGAATCCCGTACTCCCTAAGGGGCGATGGCTATGGGGCTGGATCGCCCACAGGCCCGCGAACAACTGGAACTCGAATTGGTGCGCGAAGTCGTGCTGGCCAGGCGACGGATGGACAGCATGGTGCTTGCGGCGCTCACCCTCGGCGCCGAACTCTTGGACCATACTTGTGAGCGCGCGACCGCGACCCGGGCCGCTCAGATTCTCGAGCAATGCGCGATCGACGAATCCGAGGTAGCTCGCGATCCGCGTGGTGCGTTGCGTGCCGATATGGCACGCGATTATGAACGCGCCTACCGCATCGGGCTCGATGTCGCATCGCTCGGGTCCGAGCAGGACCGTAGACGACGACGGCAGACGGCGCTGTTGTGTGAGGTGCGAGCGGATCTGCTCGACGTCATTCGCAAATGCCGCAAGTACCGGTTCGATCGCGTGGAGTTCGCCGACGAGATCGCCCAGGGCCTGTGCGCAGCCACGGACAAGCTCGTCGTCGGCGCGGATATGGATACCTACCGAGCCTGGCAGCGCGGCATGATCCTCAAACTCATCGAGGAGCCGGTCCCCTTCGGTCCGCCGCGCGTCTTGGCCACCGTTGACGCTGGTCCGGATCGCGGACCGCTGACCGTCGAATGGGACAGCTGTGAACGCAGACTCGCGCTGGTGGCGCGGATGGCGCGCGCGGGCGTTTCCCCGGTCGTCATCTGCGACCGACTACTTGCCGATCTGTCGGTGTCGTCACCCCTGCGCTATTCGATGCGCTGATACTTCCCGAACCACTGATTTCACTGGTACATGGGTAGCTCGTCGGGGACGGGCCAACGGAACTCCACCGATGTCCGCGGTCGCCGCGGCAATCGGGTCTGGCGTCTGAGCCGGGGGAGGCGGGCTAGACCAAGCAAATGCTTGGTTGTATTATGAGCCGTGTGACCGCACCAGACGCCTCGAAATCAGCACGGCGCAATGAATTGCTCGCACTGGCGGCCCAACTGTTCGCCGAGCGTGGCCTGCGTGCGACCACCGTGCGTGATATCGCCGATGCGGCCGGGATTCTATCGGGGAGCCTGTATCACCACTTCGATTCCAAGGAGTCGATGGTCGACGAGATTCTGCGTGGCTTCCTCGATGACCTGTTCGGGCGGTATCGGGAGATCGTGGCCGCCGGGCTCAGCTCGCGAGATACCTTGGAAGCCTTGGTGATCGCCTCCTACGAATCCTTCGATCGCTCGCACGCCGCGGTGGCGATCTACCAGGCTGAGGCCAAGCGCCTGCGTGATTCGGAGCGGTTCACCTATATCGCGGACTACAACCGCGAATTCCGCGAGCTGTGGCACCGGGTATTGACCAATGGTGTCGAAGACGGCAGCTTCCGGCCGGAACTCGACGTCGAATTGGCCTACCGATTCCTCCGGGACACCGTCTGGGTTGCGGTGCGGTGGTACGAGCCCGGCGGTTCGATCACCGTCGAGAACCTCGCCAAGCAGTACCTGACCATCGTGCTCGACGGCCTCACCGTGCCGTAGTCGATCTCGGCGGTCGCGGACCCTCCGTGGTTACGCGAGCTACCGCCTCCGGGCCCGTCGCTGCCGCCGGGCAACACCAAGTAGGAGTTCTCCATGTCAGCACCATCTGCTCGCCGCCCATACGCCCCGATGCGGGATGCCTATGTGATCGACGCGGTGCGCACGCCGGTCGGCAAGCGCAATGGCGCACTGGCCGCGGTGCATCCGGCCGATCTCGGCGCGGCCGCATTGCGTGGGCTGCTGGATCGCAACCCCGTTGATCCGGCGGTGGTCGATGATGTGATCGTCGGCTGCGTCGACAATATCGGTCCGCAGGCGGGCAATATCGGTCGCACCATGTGGCTTGCCGCCGGTTATCCGGAGGACGTTCCGGGTGTCACGGTCGATCGGCAGTGCGGATCTTCCCAACAGGCCATCAATTTCGGCGCGCAGGCGATTATGAGCGGAACCGCCGAGGTGATCGTCGCGGGCGGTGTGCAGAACATGAGCGCCATACCGATCTCGGCGGCCATGTTGGCGGGCAAGGAGTACGGCTTCGACTCGCCGTTCGTCGGCGCGCAAGGCTGGGACCATCGCTACGGCACCGGCGAGGTTTCGCAGTTCAACGGTGCGCAGATGATCGCCGACAAGTGGAATATCAGCCGAGAAGAGATGGAGCGCTGGGCATTACGCAGCCACGAGCGTGCCAGGGACGCCATCAAGAACGGCCGTTTCGATCGTGAGATCGTGCCGGTTGGCGAGTTCTGGATCGATCAGTGTCCACGCGAGACCTCGCTCGAGAAGATGGCGTCACTGCCGGTGCTCGCCGAGGGCGGCACGCTGACGGCCGCGGTCGCCAGCCAGATTTCCGATGGCGCGAGTGCGACCCTGCTCGCCTCGGAATGGGCCGTAGCGGAATACGGGCTGCGTCCGCGCGCCCGCATCCACCATGTGAGCGCCCGCGGCGCCGATCCGATCATGATGCTCACCGGCCCGATTCCGGCCACCAAATGGGCGCTGGAGAAAACCGGTCTCACCATCGACGATATCGATGTCGTCGAGATCAACGAGGCCTTCGCCCCGGTCGTGCTGGCCTGGCTACGGGAGACCGGCGCGGATCCGGAGAAAGTGAACGTCAACGGCGGCGCGATCGCCCTCGGTCACCCGCTCGGCGCCACCGGCGCAAAGCTGTTCGCCACTCTGCTGAACGAGCTGGAACGCCGCAACGGCCGCTACGGCCTGCTCACCATCTGTGAAGGCGGCGGCACCGCCAACGCCACCATCATCGAACGCCTCACCTAACAGCCCGCCGAGGGTAGTCGAATGGCGGCAGTCATCCCCCGCCGCAACAACCATTCGACTGCCCTCGACAGCCATCCGGCACGTCCGGCAGCCCCCTCACATCCGAGAGCCGTCAAGCGCAGCTCACCCATTGAAAGTAGTCAAAGGGGCGCTGCATACCCCTTCGACTACCCTCGGCACCGATCGGGTACGCCCCGTGCCCCCATACCATCGAGCGGAGTCAACTGGCTGTTCGGCCCTCGAGGCGAGTCGAATGGTTGCGCGAATTACCGATCGCAACCACCTCTCGACTCGCCTCCTAGCGCTCGAGAGCGCAACCACAGCAGGTCACTGGGCTGGAAGCCTGTGGGCCTGACGGTGGGAGGTGAGCCGGGTACGGGATACGACGTGCCCAGCACGGCCCGGTAAACCACCGGACCGCAAACCATCCCAGGACAGCGGAACCAAACCATCATCGAGCGGCGGCTCGATGATCCCAACCGTCATCTGACTACCGTCGACGGGAATTCAGGGCGCTGTGATGTCAGCTTGCGGTGAGCGCGGCGATGCTGTCGATCCGCGCAACAGCGTCGGCGACGATGCGGTCGATGAGTTCCTTACAGGTGGGCAGGTCATCGATGATGCCGGTGACCTGACCTGCGGCCAGTACGCCCGCCTGGGTATTGCCCTCGACAAGTCCGGCGCGCAACAGCATCGGGGTATTGGCGGCCATGACGACCTGAGACCAGCTGAGGTCCTTGGCCTTTCGCATGGCGAGCCCGTCGCGGACCATGGTCGACCATTTCATCCCGGTCATACCCTTGAACTTCGCCGCATTCGAGACCGCGGCTGCCAGTCCGCGCCAGCGACCCGAATGTTCCAGGCGATCAACGAGTTCGGTATTCAGTACCCGGTGCGGCATACCGTCGACCTTGAGCGAGACCACGGTGTCCTGCAGTTGCCGCCTCAGATACTCCTGTTTGACCGCATCGGGCACGGTGCTCTCCTTGGTCAACAAGAAGCGCGTCCCCATCGCGACACCCGCCGCGCCATAGGCCAAGGCGGCTGCCAGGCCACGTCCGTCGAAGAATCCGCCCGCCGCGACAACCGGAATATCGACCGCATCCAGCACCGACGGCAGCAGCAGCGTGGTCGCCACCGGACCGGTGTGCCCACCGCCCTCACCGCCCTGCACGATCACCGCATCGGCACCCCATGCGGCGACCTTCACCGCATGCTTGGCCGCGCCGATCGACGGAATCACCACCACACCGGCATCTTTCAGCTTGGCGATGAGGTCCTGTTTCGGTGCCAGAGCAAATGATGCGACGGCCACCTTCTCCCGGATCAACAAATCGATCCGGTCCGGCGCATCCGTGGCGTCCGCGCGGATATTCACCCCGAATGGCTTGTCGGTATGCGCCTTGGTCTTCGCGATAGCGGCTTCCAATTCGGCGAAGGTCATGGTGGCCGAGGCCAGAATTCCGAGCCCACCCGCCTCGGCGGTCGCCGACACCAGACTCGGCCCGGCCACCCAGCCCATACCGGTCTGCACGATCGGATGTTCGATGCCGACCAACTCGGTCAGCGGTGTCCGCAGAGCGCTCATGACGGCACCTCCGATTCCCGGACCCTTTTGGGATCGAGCACATCCCGGATCAACCGCAGTTCTTCCGCGGTCGGCAGCCGGGTCTGACCAGCCTGCGCCAGTCCGGCGATCTCGAACGAGGTGTTCTCGGCGACCTCGTCGGCGGTGACGCCTGGATGCAGACTGCGTGCCCGCATCGTGTGGTCTGGCCCCCCGAAATCGAAGACGCCGAGATTGGTGACCACCCGGTGCAGGTGGTGGAACCGATACGCCGGATTGGCCGGATCGACCTTGTCGTAGCCGACGCCGGAGACGATATCCACCTGATCGACGAACACCCGACGCGTATGCCGCGAGACCCAGTAGCTGGTCGGATGATTGATGGTGTTGCCCGGCGCACCGCGCGAACCGAACATCTGCCGGGTCGGCTGCTGCAACGCACCGAATGCCGACAGATTCTGATTGCCGAACCGATCGAGCTGATTGGCGCCCATCACCACGTGACGCCGTCCCGAGGCCACCACATCGAAGACCTTGCGGAACGGAATCCACCCCTCGATCGGGGCTTTAGCGCCGAACGGGGGAGTGTCGGCGAACAACAGCGCCTCGCCATCGGAGAGCAGCAGATCCGGTTCGGTGGTCAACTTGGCCAGCCGTGCCCCGATGATCGTCATGGGTGACATCGGCGAGGCCATGATTTCCCCTGCGCCGCTGAAGATCTCGGCGCAGGCGATCGCGCAGATCTCCGCACGGGTAACAGTTTCGGTGGACGTCACTTCGATGCCTCCTGTGCGAACTCGCGAATGGCGGCCTGGTATTCGTCCTCGGAGACCGCCAGATACTTGTCGACGAACTGCTGCCAGGACTCCGGCGTCTTGGCCGACTCCACATAATGCTTCTGGAACTTCTCGTCGCGGCCGTAGCTATCGGCGGCCAGGGTGAAGTGCGCGCCGCCGGGCGCCTCGACCACCCCGTCGACCAGCAGTCGGTTGAGCAGTAGCGACTGCAGCGGAACGGCTTTCACCAGCTCCTCGGTCTCCACCACCCGCTCCACCGATACGTAGCGACGCTCGGCGGCCAGGCAGTACAAGTCGTCGAAATACGGATCGACACCGGTGTAGGCCGCATTGCCGTGCTTATCGCCGATATTCAAATGCACCAGCGCCGCATCGAGATTCAGTGCGGGCATCGCGATCAGCGTTTCGGTTCGTCCGTCGCCGTCCGGATACGGCGATGCGACGGTCTTCAGCTCGCCATCCCAGAAATTCACCACATCAGATCCGAGTCCGGCGCGGATCGGCAGGAACGGCAAGCGCGCCGCAGCCGCCTCCAGCCCGCACTTCAACATGCCCTCGTCCATCTCGCGCGCCGCCAAGGCGCCGGAGGTGCGCGCCTTGGCGAACCACGGATCGTAGAACGGCGGCGAATCCAGCGAGACGAAGCCGTAGTACGCCTTGCGCACCTTGCCCGCCGAACACAGCAGACCGAGATCGGGTCCGCCGTAACTGACCACAGTCAGATCGGTGATATCCGAGCGCAGGATGGCCCGCACCAGCGCCATCGGCTTGCGCCGCGAGCCCCAGCCGCCGATGCCGATGGTCATACCGCTGCGCAGCTCGCCGACGACCTCGTCGAGCGACATTCGCTTGTCCCGCATCAGTTTTCCTTGCTCTCTTCCTTGCGCGCGGCCAGATCGTCGTCGAACCGCGCACGGATCTCATCCGCGACACCGGCCAGATTCAGTTCGAACGTGAAGCCCTGTTCGTAGCGGTAGCTGCGGTGCACGTCCTGCACATCGATACCGTTGAGCGCCCGTTTGGCCGCCCGGATGACCCGGCCGTCCTTGGACGCGATGTTCTTGGCGACTTCCAGTGCGGCGGCGTCGAGTTCGGCGCGCGGCACCACCTGGTACACCGAGCCGAAGTGCTGCAACTGCTGTGCGGTGATGGTGCTCGCGGTATAGAACAGCGCGCGCATCAGATGCTGCGGCACCAACCGGGACAGGTGGGTGGCCGCGCCGAGCGCGCCGCGGTCGACCTCGGGCAGTCCGAAAGTCGCGTCATCCGAGGCGATTACGACATCGGCATTGCCGACCAGACCGATGCCGCCGCCGAGGCAGAAGCCTTGCACCGCCGCGATCACCGGCACCGGGCAGTCGTAGACGGCCGCGAATGCCTCGAAACAGCCGTGATTGGCGTCGATCAGCGCCTGATGGCCCGGGGTGCGCTGCATCTCCTTGATATCGACACCGGCATTGAACCCGCGGTTCTCGGCGCGCAACACCACCACCTTGGTTTCCGGATCGCGCCCGGCCGCGCGGATCTCATCCGCCAGCGTGAACCAGCCGTCGGACGGTATGGCGTTGACGGGCGGATAGTCGACCGTGACCACGGTGATGCCGGTTGATTCGGAGTGACGGTTGATCCCCATCGCATGTCCCATCTTGTGTGCCGAGATGGTCCGAACCTCGGCGCTGATCTTTTCGGGCGATCTGCAAGCAGTCGCTTCTTTTCGGGGCGATCTGCGAGCAGTCGCTGCCGATCGTTCCGAGCGACCTGCGAGCAGTGCCTACGGTGTGGCGAAGCAAGCAGTTGCTTGGTAGGTTAGCACGGTGGCACTCGAAATAGACCTCACCGGCAACGTCGTCCTGGTCACCGGCGGTGTGCGCGGCGTGGGCGCGGGCGTCAGCAGGGCCTTCCTGGCCGCAGGGGCGACCGTTGTGGCGTGCGCGCGGCGACCCGGTGAAGAGTTGGTGGAACACGAGGGGCGTGAGATCGAATACCTGCCCTGCGACGTGCGCGATGCCGATGCCGTACAGGATTTGGTCGATGCGATCGTGGCACGGCACGGCCGCCTCGATCACCTGGTCAACAATGCGGGCGGCGCCCCGTTCGCGCTCGCCGCCGATGCCAGCAAGAACTTCCACAGCAAGATCGTGGAGCTCAATCTGCTCGCACCCCTGCTGGTCTCGCAGGCCGCCAATGCGGTGATGCAGCGGCAGTCGAGCGGCGGTTCCATTGTGATGGTGTCCAGCGTGAGCGGTCACCGACCGTCGCCCGGTACCGCCGCCTACGGCGCGGCGAAGGCGGGCATCGACAGCCTGACCTCCTCGCTCGCGGTCGAATGGGCGCCGAAGGTGCGGGTCAATTCGCTGGTCGTGGGCCCGGTCGTCACCGAACTGAGCGAACTGCACTATGGCGATCGAGACGGTATCGACGCTGTCGGCGCGACCATCCCACTCGGTCGGATGGCCCGCCCCGAGGACATCGGCCGCTGCGCCGCATTCCTGACCTCATCGCTGGCCGCCTATGTCAGCGGCGCGACGCTGCTAGTGCACGGCGGGGGTGAGCGTCCTGCATTCCTCGCGGCCTCGAATGCGAACGTCCGCTAGCGATTGGTTGCGGGTCGCTCGGAACGACGCCGCTAGCGACTGCTTGCAGGTCGCTCGGTACAACGCCGCTAGCGACTGCTTGCAGGTCGCTCGAAACAACGCCGCTAGCGACTGCTTGCAGGTCGCTCGAAACAACGCCGCTAGCGACTGCTTGCAGGTCGCTCGAAACAACACTGCCGAGCAGAGCGCTCGGGCCTGAACAATCGAATCCGACGAAGAGGACACAACAGGTTATGGACACCGAGCAGATCTGCGCGGGGCGCATTGTCATCGTCACCGGCGCCGGCCGCGGTATCGGCCGGGCGCACGCGCTCGCCTTCGCCGCCGCCGGAGCCCGGGTGGTCGTCAATGATCTCGGCTCCGCGCTGGACGGCGCGGCGACCAGTGAGACGCCCGCCGAACAGGTCGTGGCCGAAATCAAGGCACTCGGCGGCGAGGCCATCGCCAATGGTGACGACGTCGCGGACTGGGACGGCGCCCGCAATCTCATCCGCCAGGCCGTAGATACTTTCGGCGGCCTGGACGTGCTGGTCAACAATGCCGGTTTCGTGCGCGACCGCATGCTGGTGAACCTGAGCGAGGACGAATGGGATGCGGTCATCCGGGTCCATCTCAAGGGCCACTTCGCCACCATGCGCCATGCGATCGAGTACTGGCGCGGTGAGTCCAAGGCGGGCCGTCCCGTCGACGCGCGCATCATCAACACCAGTTCCGGCGCGGGTCTGCAGGGCAGTGTCGGCCAGAGCAATTACGGTGCCGCCAAGGCGGGTATCGCGGGCCTGACCCTCACTGCTTCGGCCGAATTCGCGCGCTACGGCGTCACAGTCAATGCCATCGCCCCTTCCGCACGCACGCGCATGACCGAAACTGTCTTCGCCGACACCATGGCCGCTCCGGAGGACGGTTTCGATGCGATGGCTCCCGAGAATGTCTCGCCGATCGTGGTCTGGCTCGGCAGTTCGCAATCCGCGGCTGTCACCGGTCGGATGTTCGAGGTCGAGGGTGGCAAGGTCGCGCTGGCCGACGGATGGCGCCACGGCACCGCCGTGGACCGCGGCGCTCGCTGGAATCCCGCCGAACTCGGCCCCGTGGTCGCCGATCTGATCGCCAAGTCCGTTCCGCCGGAGGCGGTATACGGCGCCTGAGCGTCGACCGATCTGCCGAGCAATCGCGGCAGCGCCGAGCGGCTGTCGTAAAGGCCGCTCGGCGTTTGCTTCTTCCAACGCAG
Source organism: Nocardia sp. NPDC050630 (assembly GCF_044457245.1). NCBI lineage: Bacteria > Bacillati > Actinomycetota > Actinomycetes > Mycobacteriales > Nocardiaceae > Nocardia > Nocardia sp. NPDC050630. The sequence continues at coordinate 194,125 of NZ_JBITGN010000002.1, read as the reverse complement.
ATCGGCACAGCCGTACCAATCGTCTCCTGGACACGATGCGGCCATGTCGGCGCGTCCCTGATTCGTATTCCGGTCGCGGGTGCGCTGGTGTGGTCGCTCGGCGGGTTCGGTGCCGGACCGGCAGCCCTTCGCTGCGGGCGTGTTCTATTCGCGTCTGCGCGGCATCGACATACGTACTGGTCTGGCCGTTTGCACAGCGCTCGTAAGGATTAACGCGGAACTGCGTTCGGGATTACAGCCGGACTTCCGAAGATATGTTCTGCGTTGGCGGCAGAGAACGGGCGCGTGGCCGGTCGGTCGTGTCGAATGGGGGGCGTGGCCCGAGCCACTGCGCGGATTCGGACTGAGGTTTACTATGGGCTCCCGTCCGTCAAAGTCCCGGAACTGAGATGTTGCGACCCGGGCAGGAGATCTGCGCTATTTCGATGAGGGGAAGGCTGGCGCATGGCCGTTGGTCGCACGTCGCGTGTGGTCGCACTACTCGCGACTGTTGCCGGCTTTGCGCTACTCGCAGGGGCTTCGGCCGAGGCACAGCCCGGGGGTACCTGTCCGCCATGCACGGACCCGAATAATCCGACACCGGATTCGAATGGCGATGTCTGGATGCCGCTGGCGATTCCCGGCCAGTCGAATGTGAGGTCAACGGTCGATACCACCGAGGCAGCCGCCGGTCCTGCTGCGGCCGCGGGTTCGGCAGCGGCCGGTTCCGCCACGGTCGGCGCCACCGGTCTGCTCGGAATGCTCCTCGGCGGTGGCTCGGTGGATGTTGGCACCATCATCGGCACCGGTTCCGCAGGCGTCGGCGCGATCATCGGCACCGGCTCGGCCGGTGTCGCCACCATTCTCGGAACCGGTTCCGCCGCAGTCGGATCCGCGTCCGCCGGCATGGGTTCGGCCGCCCTCGGTACGGGTTCTGCGGTACTTGGAACTGGTTCTGCTGCAGTGGGTTCTGCCGGTGTCGGTGCGGGTTCGGGATTGGCGGGTACGGGTTCGGCCGCGCTCGGTACGG
>NZ_JBITGN010000002.1:93679-193024 GCF_044457245.1 Nocardia sp. NPDC050630 | reverse complement strand
CGGTACGGGTTTTGCGGTACTTGGAACTGGTTCTGCTGCAGTGGGTTCTGCCGGTGTCGGTGCGGGTTCGGCATTGGCGGGTACTGGTTCGGCCGCGCTCGGTACGGGTTTTGCGGTGCTCGGAACTGGTTCTGCTGCAGTGGGTTCTGCCGGTGTCGGTGCGGGTTCGGCATTGGCGGGTACTGGTTCGGCCGCCCTCGGCGCGGGCTCTGCGGTACTCGGAACTGGTTCCGCCGCAGTGGGTTCTGCCGGTATCGGTACAGGCTCCGCACTGGCGGGTACGGGTTCTGCGGCAGTCGGTTCTGCCGGTGTCGGTTCCGCGGGAGTCGGTTCGGCCGCAGTCGGTTCCGCTGCGGTGGGTTCGGCCGGTGTCGGTTCCGGGGCAGTCGGTTCCGCCTCGCCATTGCTGCTGCTCTTGATCCCGCTGCCGCTGCCGCCCGCGGTGCCGCCCGCACCGATCATCGTTCCGCCCGCGCTCGTCGCACCACAGCTCGCGCCGGTCCCGGTGGCCGCGCCACTCGCCCCGGGTCTCGAGCAGGCACCGCCGCCCCCGGCGCCGACTGCGGTGTCGGCCAAGCCGAATCCGGACGTCCGGCCGACCAGCTCCGACGACGGTCTGCCGAAGCCCAACGTACTGGGCGTCGTCGGCGGCCTGATCGCACTCGCGCTTGCCGGAACCGGTTCCGGCGCAGTGAGTTTCCAGAGCGCGTCGGCCGCGCAGGCCCGCATCGATGCCGCTCGTGCCGAATTCTTCGGACCGCGGTCGTAAGGGGGTCTTCGATGAGTGAGAGCAGGACGCAAAGCGGACTCCGGGCCTATCGGCGGGTCGCGGCGGCGGTCGACGCGGTATGCGCCGTCGCCGCGGATTTCGATGCGACCACCCTGGAGGAGGTCGTTGCCTCCATTGCCAGCGAGCGGCGCCGCGAGATCGAAATCGCCAGTGCCGAACTGGCTCCCGGTGTCTGCGGTCAGCGCCGTTTCTATCCGGATCGCGATGTCATCGTGCTCGCTGCCGCACTGCCGAGCCGCGACCACACGCTCGCACACGAATTGGGCCATATTATTTTCGATCACGAGGGTGCGCCCGCGCCGGAGGTGACGCTGGAAGCCAGTGACGATCTCATCGCCTACATGCTCAGTCAGCGCGCGCATCAGCAGATCGTCGACGACGGCGCCGACGAACTCGCCGAATGGGAGGCCGAAACCTTCGCCGCCATGTTGATGACGCGACTGCGGGTATTCAACAGCCGAGGCGCAGGCGTCTCGGTCCTTCGATTCGATGAGGCGCTGGGATGACCCTCTGGTTGACCGCCATGCTGGTCTGGGTTGCCTCCGGTGCTCGTGTGGGGCGCGTGCTGGTGAAGCCAGCGACGACCGCCCGGGTCGCCATCGTCGTCGCGGTCGCGGCGGTCGCGGTCGCGGCCACCATCGCGGTGCCCGAAGTCGCACTGGCGCTGGACAACCTGCTACCGCGCGGCCTGCATTCGGGCATGCTTTCCGACGGCGTGGTCACCTCGGCCTGGATTCTCTTTTCGACCGCGACTTCGGTGGTCGCCTCGGCGGCATGGCCGGTGGTCTCGCGTACCAACCTGCGCCAGATCGCCTTCATCATTTATGGCCTCGGTGTGCTCGCCATGGCGGTGAATCTGTTCTGGTCCACCACCTTCGGTTGGATAATCGTCGCGCTCGGCTGTGTGTTCGTCGTCATCACCGGTGTGCGCAATCTGGACTGGACCATCCTCGGTCGCGGTATCGCCATCTACACCGCGGGCACCGCGGTTATCGCGGTGCTGGCCGTGCTGCAGGTCCGCCGGGCCTGCATCGATGCGTCGCCCGCGAAGGCCGGTGAGCCGGACTGGGGTTGGCCGATCTGGGAGGCGGCCGCACTGCTCATCGCCTTCGGCGCGGTCTGGATCGTGGTGGAGTTGTGGGTGCGCGCGCGAATCCTGTTGCGGCAGATCAAGAAACTGCACCACATCATGGTCGGCCGGTTTCCGGAGGTGGGCGCTCACGAACAGACGGGCACCTCGACGCAGCTCAAGGCATCCGACCAGGTCGCGCAGATCATGGACGCGCTGTATCTGCAATCCGGCGGCGGCGTCGAATTGGTCGCAGCGGGTCCGCCACCGCCACTGGTATCGGCGCGTGCGGACCGCGTTGCGCAATGGGCGCGAAACCCTTTGGGCGATGTCGTAGTAGACGCGCGATGGATTGCTCCACCCGAGGGGATTAGCCCCCGAGGGTGGGTTCAGGCAATCGCGCGTGCCTACGAAGCGGGCGTCGGTGCCGCTGCCCGAAATTGATCGTGTGCAATCAAAACCGATCAGTCCGAAGCATTCTGAAGGACTCGGTCCTGGTATTCAATATGGTTGACATAGCAAGGAATCCGGGTGGGCTGATGGCCATGCCGGATTCCATGTGTCTACCGACGTATCCGCACAACTGATTTCGTTGCATACCGGTCACTTCGGGCGCACTTTTATCGCATCCCGCGCTCGTTGCCAAGCCCACAATTCATGGGTGGTGCAAGTCGAGAAGCGGCAATACCCCATGACGAAGTACGGTGCGACCCTGCGGGCCGCACCGTACTGCACTGCGGGAGAACCTATTCGGTACCGTCCGGAGGAATTTCGGGCAGACCTTCACTTGCCCGCAATTTCTCCGCCATGGACGTGAGAAGGTTCTGCGATTCTTCGGACAGATCGAACGCCCTACTCGACAACCGTCGCAGCCCGTAGCCCTGCAGCTGGGACAGCAACTCCAGATCGTGATCGATCTTGGCGGCATAGATGTCGTTGAAGAAGTAGTCCGGTTTGACCTTGAAGAACTTGGCCAGTGCAGCCACCGTTTCGTCCGACGGGTTGGTCCGCTGTCCCGACCTCAACTGCGAGAGGTACGGTTTCGAGATCGGATGCCCGGAGGCCGTCAGCGCAGCCGCAACCTCCGCGTTGGTGTGCGGCTTGCGCCCCGGGGGATGCACGGTTTCGAACAGCTTGTTCAGCCGCGCCGCGAAATCAGCCATTGTGAGCCGCCCAATTCCCTTCGCTGTACTAACAGTCGTTATCTCGGATACGTATCATTGATATTAGCGGCTCAGTAACTGAAAACCTACGCCTGATTCAGGATTTCCTTGAAGCTTCTAGGTACCGCTCCGGCGAAGTGACTGCGACCGTTGCGTTTGCGGGTCACGCCAACGGCTCTTGAGAACACGTGGTGTGAACCGGTTCTGGCCCGTCGCAGCGGTCTTCCCCGACAGGTCTATGATAGCGAAAAGATAGCTGATGAGTCATCTAGGCGGCTGGGCTGGCCTTTGTGTGGCGTACGACACGTTTTGGCCTCATTGAGATGAACGTTCAACTTTGGAGCACAATTGGTTGAATCCGCTACAACCGCTCGATGATGGTGCCGGTCGCCAATGCGCCACCCGCGCACATGAGCACCATCGCGGTGCTGCCGCCGGAGCGCTCGAGTTCGTGCAAAGCCGTTGTGATGAGCCGAGATCCGGTTGAACCGACCGGATGTCCGAGTGCAATGGCGCCGCCGTTTACATTTACCCGGTCCATGTCTGGTTTGTGTACAGAAGCCCATGAAAGGGCAACTGCCGCAAAGGCTTCATTGATCTCGAAAAGGTCGATGTCGCCAATATTCATTCCGGAGCGTTCGAGCAGTCGAGTGCACGCCTGCACCGGACCGTCCAGATGGAATTCCGGTTCCGCGCCGACGAGCACCTGGGTGAGGATCCGGGCGCGCGGGCGCAAACCCGCTCGCTGCGCGGCCTTTTCGTCCATCAGCAGTACGGCGGCCGCGCCATCGGAGATCTGCGAGGAGGTGCCCGCCGTGTGGACTCCACCCTCCAATACCGGCTTCAGCTTGGCCAGACCTTCGCGCGAGGTATCGCGCAGGCCCTGATCCCTTGTCACGTCCAGCTTTTCGCCGGTGAGCTTGCCTTCCTTGTCGACGGCGGGTGCGGTGACGGTGAGCACCTCGCGGTCGAAGCGCCCCTCGGCCCAGGCCTGTGCGGCCAGTCGCTGCGAGCGGACGCCGAGTTCATCAAGATCGTCACGAGTAAAGCCGCGCCGCTTGGCAATACGCTCGGCCGCCTCGAATTGATTCGGCAGATCGATATTCCAGGTGGCCGGGCGGCGCGGGCCCGCGTTCTCGCCGACGTTGGCGCCCAACGGAACTCGGCTCATGGCCTCCACGCCGCAGGCCATGCCGATATCGATGGCACCGGTCGCGATCAGTCCGGCGATCAGATGGTTGGCCTGCTGTGCCGATCCGCACTGGGCGTCGATGGTGGTGGCGCCGACCTGCCACGGCAGTCCGGCATGCAGCCAGGCGACGCGGGTGACGTTATTGGACTGTTCACCGGCCTGGGTGACGCAGCCGCCGATCACCTGCTCGACCGATGCGGGGTCCAGGTGCGCCTTCTCGAGCAGTCCGCGCTGAGCGAGGCCGAGCAGTTCGGCGGCGTGCAGACCGGCGAGCCAGCCGCCGCGCTTGCCGATGGGGGTGCGAGCGGCCTCGACGATGACGGGTGTGCCCATGTCCAACCTTTCTTTTGGGACAGAAACTGAAACGTGTGTTTACGTGCGATACGGCGGAGTCTGTCCTGTTCTTCCCTCATTATGCCGCCTATGCTTCAATGATTGTAGAACGTGTTTCAGTTTGTCGAAGGAGACATCTGGTGGTAGACCAGCGCAATGCCCGGCCGAACCTGCCGGATGGGTTCGATGTCACGGACCCGGACATTTATGCCGAGCGTGTTCCGGTCGAGGAGTACGCCGAACTGCGCCGAACCGCGCCGATTTGGTGGAATCCGCAGCCACCGGAAATCGGCGGCTTCCACGATGAGGGCTTCTGGGTGGTGAGTAAGCATGCCGACGTCAAGGAGGTCTCGCGCCGCAGTGATGTGTTCTCCACCTTCGAGAACACCGCGATCCCGCGCTTCAACGACGACATCACCCGCGAGCAGATCGAACTGCAGCGCTTCGTCCTGTTGAACATGGACGCGCCCCAGCACACCAAACTGCGCAAGATCATCTCGCGCGGTTTCACCCCGCGCGTAATCAACGGCCTGAAGGCCGAACTCAAGACCAGGGCCGAGGCCATCGTGAAGGAAGCGGTGGACAACGGCACCGGCGATTTCGTCACCCAGGTCGCCTCCGAGCTGCCGCTGCAGGCGATCGCCGAGCTGATCGGCATCCCGCAGGAGGACCGCAGGAAGGTCTTCACCTGGTCCAACGATATGACCGGCTACGACGATCCGGAGAGCACGGCCGATCCGGTCGCCGCCTCCGCCGAGGTGCTCGGCTACGCCTACCAGATGGCCGCGGCGCGTAAGGAATGTCCGGCCGACGATATCGTGACGAAGCTGATCGAGGCGGATGTCGACGGCGATGAGCTGACTCCCGAGGAGTTCGGCTTCTTCGTGATCATGCTGGCCGTCGCGGGCAATGAGACGACCCGCAATGCGATCACCCACGGTATGGTGGCCTTCCTGGAGCATCCGGACCAGTGGGAGCTGTTCAAGACGGAGCGTCCCGCCACTGCCGCCGACGAGATCATTCGCTGGGCCACCCCGGTCACCTCGTTCCAGCGCACCGCGCTGGAGGACACCGAACTCGGCGGCGTGCAGATCAAGAAGGGGCAGCGGGTGGTGATGCTCTACCGCTCGGCCAACTTCGACGAGGATGTCTTCGAGAACCCGGAGAAGTTCGACATCATGCGAAAGGACAACCAGCACTTGTCCTTCGGTGGTACCGGCGCGCACTTCTGCATCGGCGCGAATCTGGCGCGCATGGAGGTCGATCTGATCTTCAACGCCATTGCCGATGCCATGCCCGATATCACCAAGCTCGGTGACCCCAAGCGGCTGCGCTCCGGCTGGCTCAACGGCGTCAAGGAATTCCAGGTCGACTACAAGGCCTCGGGCTGCCCGGTCGCGCACTGAATCGCCGGGGATCCAGGCTTGTGTCGGCCGCCTGGATCCCCGGCTTCGGTGACAGACAACGGCCCCCGCACCGGTTTGCCCAATGCCGGTGCGGGGGCCATTGTTGTGCTGCCCCGAGGGGAGAGGCAGCGCGCTCAGGTAATCGGTTTGGCGGTCGCCATGGCCCGGTCGACCTCCCAGAAGGCCCGCAGCGCGGCGATTTTGCCCGATTCGTCGACCTTGTAGGTGAATACGCCCTCGGCGTCGATCTGGTGTCCGCCCATCTTGGTGCGGATCAGGCCGGTGAAGGCGATTTCGTTACCGCAGGCGAAGGAGTCCTCGAACAGGAACTCGATCGAGTCGGTCTTCGCGATGGCCATATCCCAGAAGGCCGCGATGGCCTCCTTACCGCGGTGGCCCTTGCCCTCCGGATCGAAACCCGAAGGGCCGATGGGATCTTCGACGATGCCGTCGGTTGCGAACAGATCGACCCAGGCCTGCTTGTCCCTGGTGCGCACCGCCGCCTGCGAGGCGAGTCCGGCGGCTCGTGCTGGATGTTCGGAATTACTCATACGCGTGCCTTCGCGACGATGGGTTCCTCGATATTCTTCGCGGCGAAGCGGCGCAGTGACTCCTGTTTGGCCGCCAGCTCACCGTCGAAGCCGATGCCGTCGGCCAGCCACGGGACCACGATCGCATCGGTCACTCCGGCATCGGCCAGATCCTGATATCCGGAGCGCCCGAACTTGTCGATGCACACCGCCTGAATCTCGAAAGGTTCACTCTCCCGCCCGAATTCGGCACGCAGAGTATCGAGCTTGTCGATGGTGGCGCACAATTCTTCGTAGGTCATCATCGCCGAGGTCCAGCCGTCACCGACCTTGGCCGCCCGGCGTAGTGCGGGCGCGGTGTGGCCGCCGATGTAGAACGGCACCGGCTCGCTCGGCGCAGGGCTCATCTGCAGCGGCTCGAAATCGAAGAACTTCCCGTGGTACTCGACCATGCCGCCGCCGAGTACCAGCTTGATGACCTCGATCATCTCGTCGACCCTTGCCCCGCGAGCGACGTAGGGCACGCCGCACCATTCGAATTCCTCGGGCGCCCAACCAATTCCGACGCCAAACCCGAACCGGTTACCGGAGAGGTTGGCGACCGAGCCCACCTGGCGGGCGAGCAGCAGTGGATTGCGCGAACCGAGCTTGAGCACATTTGTGTAGAAGCGAATGCGGCTGGTCACCGCGGCCATGGCGGTCGCACCGATGAGCGGGTCGACCCATGGCGTCTCTGGGCCCCAGAAGCGGCTGCCGTCGGCGGTGTAGGGATACTTCGCCGAGGTCGACTGCATATAGAACAGCGAATCCGGGAGGGCGATCGACGAAAAGCCGCACTCCTCAGCGGTTTTCGCCAATTCCGGTAGCTGCTCCAGCGGACTCAGCGCAATGCCGACGGTGAACTTCAACCGGTTCATCAGCTGGGCTGCTCCGAGCCGACCACCCACATCGAGAAGTACTGCGACCCACCGCCATACGCGTGTCCGAGCGCCTTCTTGGCATTCGCGACCTGGTAGTCCCCGGCCCGGCCCATGACCTGCTTGGCGGCCTCGGCGAATCGGATGAGCCCGGAGGCGCCGATCGGATTCGAGGAGAGCACCCCGCCGGACGGATTGACCGGCAGGGTGCCGCCGATCTCGGTCTCACCCTTGTCGGTGAGCTTCCAACCGTCGCCCTGCGGGACGAAGCCCAGGTTCTCCAACCACATCGGCTCGAACCAGGAGAACGGCACGTAGATCTCGGCGACGTCGATTTCGTTGAGCGGGTCGGTAATTCCGGCGGACTGCCACAGTGCGGTCGCTGCGTCCTGTCCGGCCTGTGGATTGACCTGATCGCGTCCGGCGAAGGTGGTCGGCTCGGTGCGCATGGCGGTGCCGTGCACCCATGCGACCTTCTTACCGGTGGCCTCGACGGCCTTCGCGGCATCCTCGTCACCGATCACCAGGGCGCACGCACCGTCCGAGGACGGGCATGTCTCGTCGAATCGGATGGGATCCCACAGCATTTGAGAGGAAAGCACCTTCTCCAGCGTGATATCGGGCTGGTGCAGATGCGCCAGCGGATTCTTCGCGCCGTTGCGGCGATCCTTCACCGCCACCATCGCGCCGATATGGCTCGGCGCATTCGATCGACGGATGTAGGAACGCACGTGCGGGGCGAAATAGCCGCCCGCACCCGCACCGACGGGCATGGTGAAGGGCACCGGAACCGACAGCGCCCACATGGCATTCGATTCCGACTGCTTCTCCCAGGCAATGGCCAGTACGCGCTTGTGCACCCCCGCCTGCACCAGATTGGCGGCGACGATACCGGTGGAGCCGCCGACGGATCCGGCGGTGTGCACGCGAAGCAGCGGTTTTCCGGTGGCGCCCAACGCATCCGCCAGATACAACTCGGGCATCATGACGCCCTCGAAGAAGTCCGGCGCCTTACCGACCACCACCGCATCGATATCGGCGATGGTGAGCCCGGCATCGACGAGTGCACGATCGATTGCCTCGCGGCACATGCCCGCCATGGACACATCGGTTCGTTTCGTCACGTGATGGGTTTGTCCGGTGCCGAGCACCGCAGCGGGGAAACTCATCGGCTCGCCTCCGAATCCAAAACGGCTACCAAGTTCTGTTGCAGGGCGGGACCACTGCTGGCATGGGCCAACGCGCGATTCGCGGTACCCGCGATAATCGCTTCGGCCGCGAAGCCGATGCGCTCCAGACCCGCCGCGAACATCGGATTGCCTGCCAGTGCGCCGCCCGAGGGATTCACTTTGGTCTCGGGTCGCAGCCCGATGGCCTCGGCGAGGATCAGCTGCTGATGGCTGAACTGCGCGTGCAGTTCAGCGATATCCAATCCACTGGTATCGCCACCGGTAACCGACTGTGCCGCAGCGGAAGTCGACGGGGATACGGTCAGATCGCGAGCTCCGAGGTTGGGGGTGTCCACCCGATGCGCCATGCCGGTGATCCAGGCGGGGCGCTCGCACAGTTCGCGTGCCCGGTCGCCGACCGCGAGCACAATGGCGGCCGCGCCGTCGGTGACCGGTGCGACATCGTGCGCGCGCAATGGATCGGCGACATACGGTGCGGCGAGCAGACTTTCGATATCACCGGAATCACCGGCCGCCACCGCCGCCATATCGCGCTCGGTCCAGCGTCCCGCATCCAGTCCGGCCTGCGCCTGCAGACCCGCGATGGACCATGCATCGGGCCACAGTGGAGTGACAAGATACGGATCGAGTTGCATGGTGAGAACCTGGCGCAGCGTACCCGCCGACGACTTGCCGAAGCCGTACACCAGCGCCGTCTGCGCCTGGCCGGAGCGGAGTTTCACGAAGGCCTCATAGAGCGCCCACGCGGCGTCCATTTCCACATGCGATTCGTTGATCGGCGGCACCGCGCCGATGGCATCGACCGCCGAAATGAACGAGAAGGCCCGGCCCGCCAGGTAATCCGAAGAACCGGAGCACCAGAAGTCGATATCGGACTTGGTAATGCCGAGTCGGGCGTAGAGCTGCTGGAAACAGGGCACCAGCATCTCGACGCCATTGGTGGTGCCGAAGGTCTCCGGCACATGCGGTGCGTGGGCGAAGCCCACAACCGCGATATCGTTAGGGGGACGGTAGCCGTCGGAGCGTGCGGAGACGGCGGGGTCGGTAGGCAGAGCGTTGTTCGTCAACGTGGCCTCTCAGAGGTGGTGCTTGTAGGTCTCGTAGTCGGCATCCGGCTCGCCGGTGGGTCGGAAGTGGTCCACATTGCTGAGCCCGAAACCCCACTCCTCGCGCGGTTTCCACACCGCCTCCACCCGCATGCCCATCCGCACCTCGCTCGCGTCACAGCCGAGCACCAGGTGCAGCACTGGGATATCGGCCCCGTCGAGCAGCACATATGCCGCCACGTACGGTGGCTTGATCCGCTGGCCCATGAACGGCACATTCACGATGCAGAAGGTGGTCACGATGCCGCGGTCGGGCAGTTCGACGACTTCGTCGGTTGGGCGGCCGTCGGTCGGATTGGCGCCGCGCGGCGGGAAGTACACCTTGCCCGCGGCGTCCGTGCGTCCGCCGAGCAGCTTGCCCTCGGCCAGACCGCGCAGGTAGATGGTCTCCTGCGGCGACGCGCTATGCATGTAGTGCAGGTCGACAGGGGTGATGAGCACTTCGATCGGCTCGCCGTCCGCGCTGGATTGTGCCGGTGCGTTGGAAGTTTCGCCCGGTTCGAAGCAGGCGATGTCCTTGACGCTGCCGATCGTTTCGTCGGCCCAGCGCGCGACCACGCGCAGTCCGGTATGGATGTCCTCGGGTGTGGAAACATCGACGGCGTGCAGCAGCGTGGTGTCCGCGCCGTCGAGCTTGATCAGTGCCCAGGCGAACGGGCGGTCGAACGGCTGACCGGGCAGCGGATCGCGCACAAAGGTCCACGACTGGACGGTGCCGGTATCGGCCACATCGACGAATTCGGTCAGCGGCGCGGAGGTGACCGGATCGTATTCGGGCGGCGGCACCAGTACCCGCCCGTCCGAGCCGCGCACACCGACGATCCGGCGGGCGCGCAACGCGGCCAGGAAGGTGCCGATGGTCGGTCCGACCGATCGCGTGTAGTCGAATTGCACCCGCAGGGGTGCGCTGAGTACATCAGGTCCGGTGTTCAAATCCGACCCTCTCTCATCCGTAACAGTGCCGGATGCGGTATTCCCCTGAGTCACGATATCGAGTAGAACAGGTTCTTATTCTGGTGGCAAGAAGTTGCGTGGAAAGAGGTCGGCCATGAAGTTCGGATTGCAACTCGGGTACTGGATGGCGCAGCCGCCACCGAATGCCGGTGAGATCGTTGTCGCCGCCGAGGCGGCCGGGTTCGATGCGGTCTTCGCGGCCGAATCCTGGGGGTCGGATGCGTTCGGGCCGCTGATGTGGTGGGGCTCGTCGACGAATCGGGTGCGCCTCGGCACCTCGGTAGTGCAGATGTCGGCCCGCACGCCAGCCGCGACGGCCATGCACGCGCTGACACTGGATCATCTCAGCGGCGGCCGGGCCATCCTCGGGCTCGGCGTCTCCGGGCCCCAGGTGGTCGAGGGGTGGTACGGCCAACCGTTCGCCAAGCCATTGCAACGCACCAGGGAGTATGTCGGCATCATTCGCCGCATCCTGGAGCGACAGGCGCCGGTCACCAACGAGGGGCCGCAGTACCCCCTGCCCTACACCGGGCCGGGCGCCACCGGACTCGGTAAGCCGCTCAAGCCGATCGTGCATCCGCTACGAGCGGATTTGCCGATCTGGCTGGGTGCCGAGGGGCCGAAGAATGTGGCGCTGACGGCCGAGATCGCCGATGGCTGGCTGGCGATCTACTATGCGCCACGGCTGGCCGGGATGTACAACGACTGGCTCGACGAGGGCTTCGCCAGGGCCGGGGCGCGGCGTTCGCGAGACGATTTCGAAATCGCGGCGAGCTGTCAGGTGGTGATCACCGACGATCCCAAGAGCGAGCTGGAACGGATGCGCTGGATCATGGCGCTCTACATCGGCGGTATGGGCGCACCGGAACTGAATTTCCACGCCCAGGTCTACCGACGCATGGGCTATGAGCGCGAGGTCGACGAGATCGGCAGGCTCTTCCAATCCGGGAAGAAGGCCGAGGCCGCCGCGATCGTGCCGGATGAGCTGATTTTGGATACGGCGATCATCGGCGACGAGGAGCATGTGCGTAAGCAACTCGGGGTCTGGGAAGCCGCGGGTGTCACCGAAATGCTGGTGTCGGTTCCAGATATCGAACAATTGCATCGGCTCGCACCCCTTGTACAGATGTAGAACACGTTCTAGATTCGTAGGGGTGACTGATTCACCCACCCCGTCGGCTCCGCACCATCCCCCGATGGAGTCAGCAGAAATTCTCGGTCTCTGGAACATCGCGAACGCGCAACCCGATCGGATCGCTCTGGTGGATCCATCCGGCCGCGAGGTGAGCTATCGCGAATTGGCCACGCTCGCAAACCGTTACGGCACCGGCCTGCGGGCGCTCGGCCTGCAGCCCGGCGACGTGCTGGTCAGCATGGTGCACAACTGCGTCGAGGCGGTCGCTGCCTACTTCGCGGCCTATCAGGCCGGGCTGTACATCGTCGCGGTGAACTGGCATCTGACCGGACCGGAGGTCGCCTACATCCTCGCCGACAGTGAGGCCAAGGCCTTCATTGCCAGTGACCGGTTCGCCGCCGCCGCGATCGCCGCCGCTGATGAGGCCGGACTGCCCGCCACCGCGCGCTTCGCGGTCGGCGAGATCGAGGGCTTCAAGTCCGTGTCGTGGCTGGGTGCGGCCGACACGGGTCGCCCCGACAACCGGACCACCGGCGCGCCGATGCTCTACACCTCGGGAACCACGGGACGGCCCAAGGGCGTTCGGCGCCCGCTCACCGGCACCGACCCCGATGTCGTACCGGCGCAGTCGCCCGCCTTCTTCGGCCTGTTCGGGCTGAAGCCCTACGACGATCACGTGCACATCTGCGGTTCGCCGCTCTATCACACAGCCGTGCTGAACTTCGCGACGATCTCGATCCAATTGGGGCACAAGGTAGTTCTGATGGATCGCTGGGACGCCGAGGAAATGCTGCGGCTCATCGACAAGCACCGGGTCACCCACAGCCATATGGTGCCGACCCAATTCCACCGCCTGCTCGCACTGCCCGCGGATGTGCGGGCCAAATACGATGTCTCGTCGCTGCGCAGCATGGTGCACGGTGCGGCGCCGTGCCCGGCCGAGACCAAGCGGCAGATGCTGGAGTGGTGGGGTCCGACCGTCACCGAGTACTACGCGGCCACAGAAGGCGGCGGCACGGTGATCAATGGGACCGATTGGCTGAAGAAGCCCGGATCGGTCGGCAAGGCCTGGCCCTGGTCGGTGATCAAGGTACTGAGCGAGGAAGACGGCTCCGAAGTTCCCACTGGCGAACCCGGTCTGGTCTACATGCGCATGGGCGCGTCCAGCTTCGAATACCACCACGCCAAGGAGAAAACCGAAGAGTCGAGGGTCGGTGACCTTTTCACGGTCGGCGATATCGGCCATCTCGACGAGGACGGCTACCTCTACCTGCACGACCGCCGCTCCGATCTGATCCTTTCCGGTGGGGTGAACATCTACCCGGCCGAGATCGAGAATGTGCTGACCACCCACCCGAAGGTCGAGGATGTCGCGGTCTTCGGTCTGCCCCATCCGGATTGGGGCCAGGAGGTCAAGGCCGTCGTCCAGCCGGTCGCGGGCGTCGAGGGCAACGACGAACTCACCACCGAACTATTGGCCTACGCCGCAACCCAATTGGCGAAATACAAAATGCCCCGCTCCATCGACTACCTCGACGAACTCCCCCGCGACCCCAACGGCAAACTCTACAAACGCAAACTCCGAGACCGCTACATCCCGGCATAAGCGAGCACTCTCGCAGACCCAGTGACTATCGCGCAGAAGGCATACGCCCTGCGCGATAGTCACTGCTTGTGCGTGACGCTCATAGAGTGTGCGTGACGGCCGGGCTCGTCTTGGTGTGTTCCGGTGGGCGATGGTCGGTGCCCGCCCGGCGCTCTGCGGCCTGCTGGCCGACTCGCCGGCTGTGGGGGATTGCTGCCGCAGACCCAATGACTTTCGCGAGGGTATATATTCTGCGCGGCAGTCATTGGCGGCGCGTGATGCTCATAGGTGTGCGTGACGGCCGGGCTCGTCTTGATGTGTTCCGGTGTCCGCCGGTCCGTTGGCCCGCCCGTCAATGGCTTTCGCGGAGAGAGTATCTGCGCGATGGTCACTGCTTGTGTATGAGGCTCATAGGGTGTGCGAGAGGGCCGGGTGGGTTACCTGGTGTGCCCTGGTGTCCGCTGTCCAGAGTGCGCTCACTGGTGTGGTCTGGGTGCCCGCTGGCTTGGCCTGGGGTGGCTGCTGGTCTGGTCTGCCTGTCCCCGCTGGTCCTGCCTGCTGGGCGCCTCGACCGCTCTGGGCGTTCCTCTGCCGGCCTGCTGGCCGACTCACCGGGTGTAGGGGATTGCTGTCGCAGAGCCAATGGCTTTCGCGCAGAAGGTATATGTTCTGTGCGGTAGTCACTGCTTGTGCGTGACGCTCATAGGGTGTGCGAGAGGGCCAGGTGGGTTACTGGTGCGCCGTGGCGTCCGCGGGTCCAGCGTGCGCTCACTGGTGTGGTGAACCGGTGCGCGCCGCGCGGCGCGCGGCGCGCGCGATACCGAATCAGCGGGGTCCGCTGGTGTGGCCTGGGTGTCCGCTGGCTTGGCCCGGGGTGGCTGCTGGTCCTGCCTGCTGGGCGCTCTGGGCGTTGCTCGTCCGGCCTGCTCGCCGACTCACCGGGTCTAGGAGAGCGCTGTCGCAGAGCCAATGACTGTCGCGCAGAAGGTATACGTTCTGCGCGGTGGTCATCGGCTGTGCGTGACGCTCATAGGGTGTGCGAGAGGGCCGGGCTTGTCTTGGTGTGTTCTGGTGCGCGATGGTCCGGTGTCTGCCGTCGCTCTCCGGCCTGCTCGCCGACTCACCGGGTGTTGGGGTGCTGTCGCAGAGCCAAGGGCTTTCGCACAGAGGGTATATGTTCTGCGCGATGGTCACTGCTTGTGCGTGAGGCTCAGAGGGTGGGCGAGAGGGCTGGGCTTGTCTTGGTGAGTTCTGGTGTGCGATGGTCCGGTGCCTGCCGTCGCTCTCCGGTCTGCTCGCCGACTCACCGGGTGTAGGGGAGTGCTGTCGCAGGGGCAATGGCTTTCGCGCTGTGGGGATATGTTCTGCGCGGTGGTCATTGGCTGTGTGTGACGTTCATAGGGTGTGCGAGAGGGCCGGGCTTGTCTTGGTGTGTTCTGGCGTTCGCCGGTCCAGTGGCCCGCCCATCGCTCTCCGGCCTGCTCGCCGACTCACCGGGTGTAGGGGAGTGCTGTCGCAGACCCGATGACTTGCGCGCTGTGCGGATATGTTCTGCGCGGTGGTCATTGGCTGTCCGTGAGGCTCACAGGGTGTGCGAGAGGGCCGGGCTCGCCTTGGTGTGTTCTGATGTCCGCCGGTCCGATCTGCTCGTTCGTGCCGGCTGGCTTTCTTTGCCTGCTCGTTCGTGCCGGCTGGCTTTCTTTGCCTGCTCGTTCCTCCCGGCAGCCTTTCTTTGCCCTGCTCGTCCCCCGGCAGCCTTTCTTTGCCCTGCTCCTCCCTCCGAAACCCCGCGCGACCACCAACCTCACGCGACCGGTTCACGCAGCTCCGGTGCCAGACCGAAGAGTGGGAACAGCTTTTCGGTGTCGAGGAAGAAGTTGAGACCTGCGATTGCGTCGCCGTCGAGTTCCAGGACGGTGATGGACCACGGGAGCCAGACGCCGGGTTCGGTTTCACTCGGCTTGTAGTGGCCGAAGGCGGGGAGGCCGTTGGCGCCTTCCAGGCGGATCATGCGGGAATCGCGGCAGCCCTTGCCGTGGCCGAGCATGAAGGCGGCCACATTCTCCGGGCCCGAGACCCACAGTTCGATCGGCGGCATGGACAGCGCCACATCGGTTTTCAGCAGCGAGGTCAGAGTGTCCAAATCGTAGGCCTCGAAGGCCTTCACGAAATCGTCGACGAGTTTGCGCTGGCCGCTATCGGTTTCGTCGTAGGTGTCGGTGGCCGTGGGCTGCACTTTCGACATGGTGGCCCTGGCACGCTGCAGTGCGCTGTTCACCGAAGCGGGGGACATGGTGAGCGCCTCGGCGGTCTCACTGGCCGAGAACCGCAGCACCTCACGCATGATCAGAATCGCGCGCTGGGTGGCGGGCAGATGTTGACAGGCCGCGACGAAGGCCAGCCGCAGTGTGTCCTTGGCGGAGGCGTGCTCGGCCGGATCGGATCCGAAGGCCAATGCATTCGGGATCGGTTCGATCCAGACATAATCCGGCTGCGGCATGGGCATCGGCGAATCCGGTCGCGACGGACCGGACAGATCCATCGGCCGGGCTCGGCGCTGTGGCCCGTCGAGCATATCGAGGCAGACATTGGTGGTGATCTTGTACAGCCAGGACCGTAGGCTGGCGCGTCCCTCGAACGAGTCATAGGACTTCCACGCGCGGGTGAAGGTCTCCTGCACCGCGTCCTCCGCTTCGAAGGAGGAGCCGAGCATGCGATAGGCGTAGGCGCACAGTTCCCGCCGGTGTCCTTCGAAAGATTCGAGGACGTCCGGGGTGAGGCCGACGGAGTCGTTCATGGGTGTCACCCTGCCACAGCCCACCGACACATTCGAGACCCGAATCGGCACAATCGAGCGCGCCGGACGCAGTCCGTCAATAGTTCAGTGCGCCTGGGCGAGCGAAGGCGAGACCGCCGCCGACCTGCGGTTTCAAGATCATCACTAGATTTCCGGCTACACAACAGCCGGAACCGATGAGTTTCGCGCACTCGATCCGTCTCTACATAGAGACCGCCGAAGCCGACGTAAGGGATCCCGCATGCCCAGCAAGATGATCTTCATCAACCTTCCCGTCGCGGACCTGGGCCGGTCCAGGAATTTCTACGAGGCGATCGGCTGGAAGGTGAATCAGGAATTCACCGATGACAATGCCGCCTGCATCGTCATCGACGACAATATCTGCGCCATGTTGCTGACCAGGGACTTCTTCACAACATTCAGCAAGCGTCAGATCGCGGACACGGTCGCGACCATCGGCGGCGCCTACGCGTTATCCCTGGCCAGCGCCCATGAGGTCGATGTACTCACCAATGCCGCGCTGGCCGCGGGCGCCACCGAGGAAATCAACGAGGACCGCAGGGCACAGGAGGCCCAGGTCGGCATGTTCGGCCGCACCTTCATCGATCCCGACGGCCACCAGTGGGAGCCGTTCTGGATGGACTATCCGGGCAGCTGACGGCCTTACAGCATGCCGACTCTCCGGCGCGGATCGCCATTGCTGAAGTCGATCTGCCGGTCGGCATTGGACAGCGCGGTCACCACACAGGTGCCGAAGGACCCGTGCCGATCGAACAGGGTCGCACTACCGACGGCGATGCCATCCGCGCTGATATGGCTGTCGGCCTCGACCCCGATCTCCGATCCGATCAGCGGACGCGCCAG
The DNA here is from genome assembly GCF_044457245.1 of Nocardia sp. NPDC050630. Classification (NCBI taxonomy): domain Bacteria; kingdom Bacillati; phylum Actinomycetota; class Actinomycetes; order Mycobacteriales; family Nocardiaceae; genus Nocardia; species Nocardia sp. NPDC050630. The sequence goes on along the minus strand of NZ_JBITGN010000002.1, from coordinate 175,993 downwards.
CGCCAGTGTCAGATCGGTATTGATGAAGCCGATTCCGGTGGTGCCCCAATTGGTCATGAGACTTGTCGACTCGCCGATCATCGCCGCACCGGCGAATGCCGAGGGCGGCTCACCCTCGACCACCGAGAGCGGGGCCTGCCACATGCGCTTGCGTTCGCTGTTCTGATGATCGCCGATCCTGGACGACCAGCCGTCCAGACCGCTGCTCCACATCGGCGCCGTCGGTCCGTTCGCGACCGGAACCGGAGGTGGCTCTGGGAATTCCGCACGCCTCCACCGCTCACCCGGCGGTTGCACCGACCGCTTCAGGAAGACCGCGCTGGCGCGTGCCACATCCTCGCCGTCCTGCATCAGTGCGGCATCGGCGACTCGGATTCGATTGCCGTCGCGCACCAGTTCGGTCACCACCGTCACCGGTTTGTACAACGTGGGCCGGAAGAGGTCGACGGTCAGCCGGGCGGGTGAGAATCCTTGCGCGCAATGCTGAGTCTCCAGCGCCCTGGCCAGCAGCCCACAGACCGCGGGGCCATTGACCATATTCGGCGACCACGCGCTCGACGCGAATGGCAAAGGCTCGAATGCGTCGTCGACTGCCGCGAAAAACGCAAGGGGCGTGGTCAATTCGATCTCCTATCGCAGCAGGACCAACGGTAAAAGGCAAGGGCTGCCGCAACAGCCCTTGCCGATATCGATGCCCAGCCGGGTACTACTTGCTGCTCGCCTCGACATGCTCGTCGGCCGGCCGCTCCTCGGTTTGCGCCTTGGCCCAACGGTAATCTGGCTTGCCCGCCGGATTGCGCTTGATCTGATCCACGAACCACACGCTGCGCGGCAGCTTGTAGGGCGCGATCTCCTGGGTGAGCACCGGACGCAGTTCATCGAGGGTGGGACGCTTGTCGCCACGACACTGCACGACCGCCGCCACGCGCTGTCCCCACCGCTCGTCCGGAACGCCGACCACGAGCGCGTCGAAGACCTCGGGGTGGATCTTGAGCGCGCCCTCGACCTCCTCCGGGTAGATCTTCTCGCCGCCGCTGTTGATGCTCACCGAACCGCGGCCGAGCATGGTGACGGTGCCATCCTCCTCGACCCGGGCATAGTCGCCTGGGATGGAGTAGCGAATTCCGTTGAACTCCTTGAAGGTCGCCTTGGTCTTGGCCTCGTCCTTGTAGTAGCCGACCGGAATGTGGCCGCTGCGCGCGAGGAAGCCGACCTGCCCGGAGCCGGGTTGCACCGGATTGCCCTGTTCGTCGAGCACTTGGGTGGCGGCATCGATCTTCACCCGCGGGCCGCCGGTATGGTTGGCGCCCTTGGCGACAACGGAGAGACCACCGAAGCCGGTCTCGGAGGAGCCGATGGAATCGGTGATCATCCGGTTCGGCAGCCGTTCCAGGAACTGGTCTTTGAGCGTCGGTGAGAACAGCGCCGCACTGCTGGCGATCAGGTACAGGCTCGAAAGGTCGTATGGCTCACCGGTTTCCGGATTGCCCTCGGCGAGCGCGTCCATCATCGGGCGGGCCATGGCGTCACCGGTGATGAAGATGAGGTTGATCTTGTGCCGGTCGATGTGCTGCCACACGCCGTGTCCGGTGAACTCCGGAATCATCACGGCCTTACCGCCGTCGAACAGGCTGTGGAAGGTCGCGGTTTGTGAGCCACCGTGGATCATCGGCGGAATCGGGAAGCGGACCATCTGTGGATTGCCCGCGCCGGTCTTGGCCTGATGCCATTCGTCCTCGACGTATTCGCCGGTCAGGAAGTTGATGCCGCCGCCGAGCACGCGCCACCAGTCCTCATGCCGCCACATCACGCCCTTGGGCAGGCCGGTGGTGCCGCCGGTGTAGAGCATGAAGATGTCGTCGGCCGAGCGCTCACCGAAGTTTCGCTCACCGGACGACTGCGCCAGCACCGTCTCGTATTCCACCGAATCGGCTGCGGTCGGGATGGTGCCGGTCGTATCGTCGTCCACGACAATGACCGTCTTCAGCAGGGGCGTATTCGGTCGAACCCCGGCCACCCGGTCGCTGTAGCGACGCTCGTGGATCAGCGCGACCATATCCGAATTGTCGAAGATGTACTGCAACTCGTTCTCGACGTAGCGGAAATTCACGTTGATCATCACGGCGCGCGCTTTGAAGACCGCGACCATGGCCTCGACGGCCTCGATCGTATTACGTGAATAGATGCCCACCTTGTCCCCCGGTTGGACACCCTGTTGCAGCAGGTAGTTGGCGAGTTTGTTGGCACGCTCCTCCAGCTGCGCGTAAGTCACCTCGCGGCCGTCGTCGGCCAGCGCTACGCGGTCGGGCATCAGATCGATGGCGTGTTCGACTAGGTCCGCTATGTTGTAGCTCACAAAGCTAAAAATAGAACGTGTTACTGTTTCTGACAAGGCCGAATTTGCCCACCCGGGCCGACTCCGCCAACCTGCCATCCCCCTGGAAAGTCAGGAGAATCAGTAATGCCAGATTGCCTCGTCGAGAAGCGCGATCACGTCCTCATCGTCACTATGAATCGGCCCGAGGCCCGCAATGCCCTTTCGGCGGAGATGATGGCGATCATGCGCGACGCCTGGGATCAGGTGGACGACGATCCCGATATCCGCGCCGCGATCCTGACCGGTGCCGGTGGCGCGTTCTGCGCTGGTATGGATCTGAAGGCGATGACCGCCCGGCATCCCGGTGATGCCTCTGCCGCGGGCAGCTTCGATCCGACGAAACTCGAGGCGCTGCTCAAGGGCCGCAGGCTCACCAAACCGCTGATCGCGGCGGTCGAAGGCCCTGCCATCGCGGGCGGCACCGAGATTCTGCAGGGCACCGACATCCGGGTGGCCGCGGAGGGCGCGAAATTCGGTGTGTCCGAGGCGCGCTGGGGTCTGTTCCCGCTCGGCGGTTCCGCGGTACGACTGGTCCGTCAAATCCCCTACACCGTGGCCGCCGACATCCTGCTGACCGGTCGGCACATCACCGCCGCCGAGGCCAAGGAGATCGGCCTGATCGGCCATGTGGTGCCCGACGGTACCGCCCTGGACAAGGCACTCGAACTGGCCGCCCAGATCGTCGCCAATGGCCCCCTCGCGGTACAGGCGATTCTGCGCACGATCCGCGAAACCGAGGCTATGCCCGAAGAGGACGCCTTCCAAATCGAAGCAAAACTCGGCATGGCAGTCTTCCGCTCATCCGACGCCAAAGAGGGCCCCAAAGCCTTCGCCGAAAAGCGCAAACCCACCTTCACCGGCAACTGATCGCGCAATGCCGCGCACCTTTTCGCGTGACACGCACCGATTGGCTCGGCGAATTGTGCGTGGCGTGCGAATCCGTGCGCGGCGCTGAGTTCGTTGGCGGGGTCAGCGGTTGGCGAGTTCGGCGAGGCGGAAGGCGAGCTTGGTGCGGACTGCTGGGATGCGGGTTGCCACCGTCATGACGGTGTTGCGGAGTAGGCGGGCGGGGCGGGGGCGCAGGGTGGCCATTTTGGTCATTCGGTCGGTGAAGGCGACGACGCCGAGAGCGACTGGGCGGCGGGTGGTTTCGTAGGCGTCCAGCACGGTGTCGGGTTCACCGTTCAGCACTCGGGCCAGCAGGGGGCCGAGGAAGGCGGCGTCCTGGATGCCGGTATTCATGCCCTGGCCGCCGGCGGGGCTGTGCACGTGCGCGGCGTCTCCGGCGAGCAGGAGGCGGCCCGCGCGGTAGTGGTCCGCGACGCGGTGGTGCACCCGGAAGCGCGAGCTCCACAGCACTTCACGGACTTTCACGCTGTCGCCGGGGCCGCGAGTGTTCAAGATGGTCTGAATATCCTCGGCGGTCGGGTGTTCGGGGGCCTCGGCAACAGTCGCCACGACCCGGTACCGATTCGGATCGGTGTCGTCCGGCAGCGGCGCGACCACCGTCACGCCCTCCGGCGAAAGATGCAGTGCCACTTCCGTACGCGCGATGGGCCAGTCCATGCGGACATCGGCGAGTACGAAGGATTCCGGGTAGGTGGCGCCGGTGAAGCCGATGCCGGCCTGTTCCCGGACGACGCTGTGCATACCGTCCGCGCCGACTACATAGTCCGCGCGGATCGTGCCGGTCACGCCCGCACCGTCGACGTATTCGACTGTGGCGCTGCCACTTTCATCGATGACCTTGGTGATCCGGTACGGCCGGTGCACATCGCCGCCCGCCTTGCGCAGCCGGGCGAGCAGGACGGCCTCGGTGGTGTCCTGTGGAACCATCAGCGTGTACGGGTACTCGGTGGGCAGTCCGCCGAACGGCACTGTGGCCAGTGTGCGGTTGCCGTCCAGCACGCGGAAGGTCGGGACCACGATGCCGCGATCGACGAGTTCCTCGGCAATGCCGAGTTCCCGCAACACCTCCAGGGTCCTGGCGTGGACGACCGCGGCGCGCGAGGTGTTCGCACCCTCGGCGAGCCGGTCCATCAGTATGAAGTCGATGCCGGCGTCGGCCAGGGTGATCGCGGTGGTCAGTCCGGCCGGACCGGCCCCGACGATGACGACGGACGTGGTCTCCGGCAGCGGGGTGGTGTTCATCGGGACTCCTAGGTCAACATCTGTAGGCCAACGTTTGTTGGCATAACCGTATCGCGCGCCCCTTTCAGAAGTCAACAGTTGTTGGCCTACACTTGTTGGCATGAATATCGTGCCTGATAAACCACCTGCGCGTCGCTCCGATGCCACCCGCGCGGCCATCCTGGTGGCCGCGCGTGCCCGCTTCGCCGCCGAGGGCTTTCGCAAGGCGACCATCCGCGCCATTGCCGCCGATGCCGCGATCGATCCGTCGATGGTGATGCGCTACTTCGGCAGTAAGGACGGACTCTTCGCGGCTGCCGTCGATGTGCGCTTGGACCTGCCGGATCTGGCCGCAGCCGATCCGGATGCCATCGGCGAGTTGCTGATTCGCCGATTCCTGGCGATCTGGGAGGACCAGCCCGATAACAAAGTGCTGGTAATACTGCTGCGTTCATCGATTACCGACGAGGCGGTCAGCGAACGCTTTCGGCAGATTTTCGCCGAACAGGTGTTGCCCGCGGTGCTGCGCTTCGGCGATCCGCACGATGCGCAGCGCCGCGGAGGTTTGATCGTCACCCAGTTGCTCGGGCTTGCGCTGTGCCGCTATGTGCTCGAGCTGCCACCGGTGGTCGGGCTGACCCGCGAGCAGATCATCGCCGATATCGCACCGACTCTGCAGCGCTATCTGATGTCGACGCCGATCAGCGCTTAGATGTGCGCGCCACCGTCGACGTGAATCGTCGTTCCCGTAATGAACTCCCCATCTTCGGAGGCGACCATCGCGACCACACCGGCGACCATCTCGGGTGCGCCGAGCAGCGGCCCGATGGCCGGAGCCATCTTGCTCAGGAGACTCGGATCGATGTCCGGTGGCACATCGAGCAGGCTGTAGGTCATGGCCGTCTCGATGCCGCCGGGCGAAACGCAGACCGCCCGCAGATTCCGCTTGCTGTATTCCAGCGCCAGCACCCGGGTAAAAGCCTCCAGTCCGCCCTTGCTGGCCGCGTACGCCGCGCGATACGGCGCGGCATAGGACGCGGCATTCGAGCTGATATTGACCACCACCCCGCGCCCGGACTCGAGCAGTGCGGGCAGGGCGGTCCGGGTCACCAGGAACGATCCGGTCAGATTGGTGCCGAGGACCGTATTCCACACCTCGGTCGTGGTCTCGTGGGTATGCGACATGCGCACGATTCCAGCGGCATTCACCAGCACATCGAGGCCGCCGATCCCGGCTATCAGGTCGGGCACCGTCTGCTCGACGGCCGCCTCGTCGGCGATATCGAGCGTCGCGACGGTGAGCCGCTCACCCGAGTCCTGATCCATCGCGAGCTGGGCGGTCTTGGCGAGGCCATCGCCGGTTCTGCTCACACCGACCACCTCCGCTCCCTCCTCGAGCAGCCGTAAGACGATGGCCCGGCCGATGCCCGAACCCGCCCCTGTCACCAGCACTCGGCGTTGCGCGAAACGCTTCATACGCTTTGTACATCCCGCTCGGCCAGCAACTGTGCGATCTCGGGGCGCCGGTCGAGATCAATCGGCTCGGCGACCAATTCGATGGGGAACGGCCGATCCGCGGGCTGCGGCAGGCCCGGGCCGAGGATCAGGCCACCGCGGATGCCGATGCGATCCATTTCCTGGATCAACGGCTCGTAGCGGGCGGGCAGTAAGTTGTTGTGCAGCACGAAATCTCGGATATCGTCGGCGGTGGTCAAACTGCGCTGGCGCACCGGTGAGCAGACCGGGAATTTCGGATCGCGGAAGGTCATATTGTCGACGAAGCCGCGCATGAAATCCGCGGCATGCTGCTGCAGTGGCGAATGGAATGCGCCCTTGTACGCATCCAATACGAACATTTGGCGGGTATCCGCGGATGCCTCGATTTCGGCCAGGACCTCGTGCAGTGCGGTGAGATAACCCGAGATCACGAAGGATCGATGCACGTCATCGATCGGACCGGTATCAACGGCGAGGTGCACACCGGGGCGGCGCTCACCGCAATAGTTCGCCGGGTCGTCCTCGATCGGCGTGTACATCAACCCCATCCCTTGGGCGGCAACACCTTCCGGTAGTTCCGGCACGAGCCGGCGGTGATGGAGCATGCCGAACAATTCGTGCCGCTCCACCGCTCCGGCCACACAGGTGCTGATCAGCGCACCAAGGCTCAGTCCACCGGCAGCCTCCGGTTCGAAACCGCCTGCGGCCAGATCCTCGGCGAGACCGAGTGCGAAGGCGGCCTGGCGCAATGCGCCGAGGCTGTGCCGGTCCTCCGGTTCGCTCACCATTTCCGCGGCCGATTCCCTGGCACGCAGGCCGTGCACCGACAATCCGGTTACGGCGGCGGCCTCTTCGTAGGCGAGTGCGATGGACGGACACCGCTCGCAGAACTCATCGATGACCTCGGCGGTCAGACTGACCTGTCCACCGAAAAGAAAAGAAACCTTCATTGCATGTCCTACCCACGCCGGGATCGCACAATGGCGACACCACTGCATATGTGTGAATCACGTTCGACCGGAACGGAATTGGCGGCGCCGCCGTATCGAATAGACCAAGCGGGCGCCCCGGTGGGCAAGAGTTTCGCCGGACCAGGCGTTGGCCACCCCCTGGCCGGTAGTACCCCTCGCCAGTAGTACTACCGGCCGAGTCGACCGAGGAAGTGCAGCATCAGCTGGTCGATTTCACACGCATGTGTGAGGTTCGGTGTGTGCGCGGCGCCCGCGATGGTGTGGAATTCCGCGGGACCACCGAGACCCTTTGTCAGTAAATCCACGGCGTCGTGGTCGAAGGCCGGATCGAAGGCGCCGCGGACCAATAATGCCGGGCAGGTGATATCACCGATGAGATCCGAGACGTCGTCCACATTGATCAGACAGTCGGCCGCCGCGGCGACGCGTTCCCGATCATCGCTCAGCCATTTGGCAAGCCACGGTTGATGATCGGCCCGATCACCACCGATGATCAAGCCCGCCACCATCTTCGCGATCACCGTCAACGGCCCCGCCCCGATCCAGGCATCGGTAACCTGGCGATAGCTGATCCGCTGCACGTCGCTGTACGCCTGCGCCGAACAGCCGAGCAGGATCAGTCCAGCCACGCGCGGCGGGCACAGCAGGGCCATGCGCAGCGCGGTGAATCCACCCTGCCCGACACCGCCGACGACCACCCGGTCGATGCCGAGGTGGTCGACCACCGACCAGGCATCGCGGGCCAGATCCCAGAAACTGTATGCGCCGTTGTCGTATTCGGTCAGTCCGTGTCCGCGCGCATCGATCGAGATCACGCGGTATCGCGGTGCGAGCGCGGTCACCTGGTCCGCGAACATCTCGTGATCCATGAAGAACGCGTGCCCGAGCACCACCGCGGGCCCGGCTCCTCCGCTGTCGACGAAGTGCACTTTCGCGCCAGCGGAGGTTACGAAGGGCATAACCGTGCTCCTGTCAGACTGCGTCCCCCGAAAGCGAGCAGCCTAACAAGAACCCGTTATATCAACGGTTTTCACCACATCACGGGCAACTCCTCGACACCGCCGGTAAAGCTGCTGGTGCGCATCGGCACCGCGGCCGCGTCCACGGCCAAGCGCATATTCGGGAAGCGGGTCACCAATTGGGTGAATACGGTGTGCAATTCGATGCGGGCCAACGGCGCGCCGATGCAATGCCGGGCACCGTAGCCGAAGGTCACATGGGAGCCGTCCTTTCGGGTCACATCAACGCGGTCGGGATCGGTGAAGACCGTCGGATCATGGTTCGCCGCCGTCAGGTCCAGCAGAACGAGATCGCCCGCGCGGACCTCATTGCCGTCGATCTCCATATCGGTGCGTGCGTAGCGGGGCATCTGGGTGGCATCCGCCGTCCGAAGGAGTTCTTCGATCGCGGTCGGCACCAGTTCGGGATCGTCGACCATGGCCTGCCATTGGTCGAGATTTTCCAGCAGCCGTTTGGCGCCGACGCCGATCTGGACGACCGTGGTCTCATGGCCGCCGAACAACAAGCCGAGGCCGAGCGTGGCGATGCCCTGGTCGGACAGATCGTCGCGGGCGCATAGCCGCGACAGCACGTCGTCGGTCTGGTCGTGCCGTTTGCGCTGGACCAATGTCATGAAGTACTCGAATAATCCGGCGACACCCTGCTGCACCTTGGCGGCGTCGTGCTGTTCGCCGAGTGCCTCGGTCCAGGCGCGGAACTGATCGCGGTCGGCATAGGGCACACCGAGCAGTTCGCAAATGACCAACAGTGGCAGCGGCAGCGCGACGGCGGTGTGCAGGTCGGCGGGGGAGCCCTGCGCGGCCATCTCGTCGAGCAAGTGGGTGGTGAGTTCTTCCACCCTGGGCCGCAATTCGCGCATCCGCCGCGGCGAGAAGAACGGCACTACCAATTCGCGTAGCCGTGCCTGATCGGCGGGTTCGGTCTCGAAGTTGCCGAGTGGTCCGCCGAAGAACATCGAATCCGAGGCTCGCGCAGCGGTTTGCGGTGTTGGATGGGCACGGCCGAGGCGCGGATCGGCGAATAACGTCCGGACCTGCGCGTAGCTGGTGGCCAACCAGCCTTCATGGCCGAGCGCGGTGCGCGTGCGCTGGATGGTGTCGCCCGTGGCGGGGCAGCTTATGTCCACGGTCACTCCTCAGGTAGTTCTCGGTCCAGAGTCATTCGGGCAGGCGCACCCGCAGCAGATTGCCGCTGGCTGTGCCGACCAGGAATTCCCGTTCACTGCTTCGCGATACGACAATCGATGTCATCGGCTCGTCCGTCAGCACGGTGCACGTCGAGTGATTCGTCGGATCGATGCGCACGAGTCGGCCCGCGGTGGTGGCGTCGTAGAGCAGGCCGTCCGGGCCGATGGCGAGATCATCCGGTAGTGGTGGTGCACCGGGGCCAGCGGCTAGATCCGCGACCACGGTGGCGTGCGACGGATCGTCGAGTGGGATGCGCAAGATGCGGCCGTTCGGGCTGAGATACAGCGTGACGTAGAGCGCATCGCCGTCGACAAGAATTCCGTCGGCACCGAAATGCTTTGCCTGATTGGACCATTCGGTGTCAATGTGCCCATCGGGTCGAATCCGGACGACTCCGGTCGAGGTGTCGGCGACGAAAAGATTGCCCGCCGCGTCGAACGCCGCGCCATTGGCCATCCCGAGTCCGGAGACGAAGGTCTCGGCTTCCGGTATCTCGGCTTCGGGATCGACGCGGACGACTCCGCCACCGGTCGAACCCGGCACCAGATTGGTGAGGAAGTTGCCGTATGTCACGTATATCCGATGGTCCGGACCGAGTTTCACCGCGCCGGGAAATGGGATGGCCACGGTTGCGCGCACCCGCCCGGACGGGTCGTAGCGCACCACCTCATTGCGTCGCACGCGCGAGACCCAGAGGTCGCCGTGCGCGTCATAGGCCAAGCCTTCCGCCCAATCCTCATCCCGCACGACCGCGGCCGCGGCGATGGTCGCGGCGGCCGGGGCGCACGAAACAGGTTCGGCCACAGCGGTAGACGGAGCCAATGCACCGACAAAGACGCAGACGATCGCGGTGCCGATCCGGGCTATGGTCACCATGCGACGGGCAATGCGGTCAGGCCCTTGGTAACCACATTCTCGCGCACCGGCAGGGTGTCCGGATCGACGGTCAGATGTAGCGTCGGGAAGCGGGAGACCAGCTGAGCGAAGGCGACCTGCAATTCGATGCGAGCCAGCGGCGCACCAGTGCAGTAATGCAGGCCGTAGCCGAACGCAAGATGCTGCCCCTGCGCGCGGGTCACGTCGAGTTGGCGCGCGTCGGTGAAGATCTCCGGATCATGGTTGGCCGAATCGACGTCCAGCAGCACCAGATCACCTGTCCGGACGGTGACGCCGTCGATCTCCATATCGGTGCGCGCATACCGGGCGAAGGCGGTGGAATCGTGTACGCGCAGCAGCTCTTCGATCGCGGCTGGCACCAGCTCCGGCCGCTCGACCAGCTTCTGCCACTGCGCCGGATTTCGCAGCAATTGCACAGTGCACAGGCCGATCTCGACGACCGTGGTTTCGTGCCCGGCCAAGAGCAACCCCATGGCCAGCGTCGCGATGGCGTCGTCGGCCAGGTCCGGTACCTCGCACAGCTTGGCGATTACCCCCTCGCCCGGTTCTCGGCGCAGCCGTTCGACCAGTGATTTGCAGTACAGAAACCATTCGGCCCCGGCCTGTCCCGACTTCGCGCCATCGCTGGTGTCGAACAGTGCCTCGCTCCAGATCCGGAACTGCGCACGATCCTCATAGGGCACACCGAGTAGTTCGCTGATGACCAGCAGCGGCAGTGGTTCCGCGAAGGCCTTGTGCAGGTCGGCGGGCGCGCCCTTTTCGGCCATATCGTCGAGCAGTTGGCTGGTGAAAGCCTCCACCCGGGGCGTGAGTGCGCGCATCCGCTTGGCTGAGAACAGCGGATTGAGCAGCCCGCGCATGCGCGCGTTATCGGCGGGTTCGGTCTCGAAGTTCCCGAACGGGCGGCCGAAAAATACCGATTCCGACGAACGTGCCGCGGTCTCCGGTGTCGGGTGCGAGCGGCCGAGACGCACATCGGTGAACAGCTCCTTCACCTTGTGATAGCCGCTGACCTTCCAGGCTTCGTCACCCGTCGCGGTGCGGACGCGGCTGATCGAGCCGGCCGCGGCAGCGGTTCCGGTGAAGGGGCATGCGAGTTCCGATGAGTCGGTGGTCATGGCGCACTCCTTGCTAACTAGCTCTTGTACAAGCAAGCTTAAACATAATTACTTGTACTATTCCACTTGAACAAGGAGGTGATGCCGTGCCCGAAAGCCCAACGTCCGCCGAGACTTCGGCGCAACCCGTCCGGCGCATGCCGCGCGCCCAGCGGCGCGAGCAGATCCTCGCCGCGGCCACTCGCGCGGTGGCCCGCAGCGGATTCAGCGGGACGGGCCTGCCCGACATCGCCGCCGAGGCGGGCATTACGCACGTGATCCTCTATCGCCATTTCGACTCGAAGGCCGATCTGTACCGGGCCGTGCTGGAACGGGCCTACACCAGGCTCGGCGCCGCCGTCGGTACCGAAAAGCTGGACGGAACCAGCATTTCCGCGCTGCTGCGGGCGGCGGCCGCGGATCCGGACGCCTTCCGCTTGCTGTTCCGTCATGCGGTGCGCGAGCCCGAATTCCGCGATGTCATCGATATGGTCCGCAGCTATTCGACAATGATCGCGCAGCGGTATCTCACAGATGCCGTGCCGGCGGGGCCATGGCAGGACTGGGCCGCGCAGGTCATCCCCACCTTCATCCTGGATGCGGTGATCGCCTGGCTCGATGCCGGACAGCCGGATCTCGACGATGCCGCCGAACGGATCAATCGCGCGGCTCGTGCGCTCATCGAGGTCGCGGGCGGCGAATTGGTCCAGAAGGATTGAGCGGCAAGGCATAACGTCATTCATGGGCGGCGACCCGAAGGAGGAACATGGATGAACTACAGGTGCCGACGCTCGCCGAATTCGTGCGGATGCGGCGGCAGCGTCCGACCGCGGCGCATCCGGGTGGTCTGAGTCGACAACAGCTCGCCGAGGCGATCCACTCCAGCGTCGGCTATCTCGCCAAGATCGAACAGGGCGGCGCGTTCAATCCGAGCCCATCGATTCTCGATGCGCTCGCCGATGTCTTCGCACTGGATCCGGACGAGCGCATCCATCTCTATCACCTTGCGCAGCAGCGATTCAGCGGCGCTGTGCCGCAGCCGGGCCCGGTCCCCCCATCCGTGCGCAAGACGCTCGACGCATTGACCCCGCATCTCGCGGCAGCGTTCGATGACGGCTGGCGCGTCATCGACTGCAACGATGCCTTCGATGCGGCCTTTCCCGGCCTGCGGCCGAACGGACACGCGCTGCGTTGGATGTTCACCGATCCGCTGGCACGTCTGGTGATCGAGGAATGGGAGCACGAGGCGGATCTGATGGTCGGACGTTTTCGCTCCTATGCGGGCCGTGCCGGTGCACGAGCCGATGTCCAGTTGCTACTGCGCGAGTTGGGCGCACAGCCCGACTTTCACCGCCTGTGGAATACCGGGCGGGTACACATCGGCCGCCGCGACCCGGCCATCCGGCTTCGAAATCGCAAGACCGGCAAGCCATTCGAAATCCACGTCCAACGATTCCGCACTACACTGCCGGAGCCGACCCGACAACTTTTCGTCGGGTTGCTCGAGGATCATGCGGCCGCGTGACGGCTGCGTCGCGCAGTAATCGGCCCGCCGGTGGCAGGTCCGGCGGGCCGATTCGGTGATGCGGGCACCGTCCCTTTCGAGCGACCTGCAAGCAGTCGCTAGCGCTCGGTCAGGCGGGAGTTTCCGCGAGCAGGGAGCCGATGGCCCGCAGGTGGTCACTTGCCCCGCCCAGTGCGAATTCATTGTGCTTCGCGGCGGTGAAGTAGTTGTGCACGATGTGGTCGCGGTCGATGCCGACGCCGCCGTGGACGTGAACCACGGTGTGCGCCACGCGATGTCCGGCGTCGGCCGCCCAGAATTTGGCGGTGTGCACGGCTTCGGCGCTGGCCAGATCCTCCGAAACCCGCCAGGCGGCCTGGGTGACCGCGAGCCGAAGACCTTGGACGTCGATGTAGGCGTCGGCGAGGCGCTGCGCGACGGCCTGGAAACTGCCGACGGCCTTGCCGAATTGTTCACGCTCGCGGGCATATTCGGCGACCAGTTGCAGTGCGCGTTCCAAGGTGCCCAATTGCTGCGCGCTCAGACCGAGCCAGGCGCGGGTGAGGATCCAGTCCAGGATCTCCGCGCCGGAGGCCACCGTCGCGACCAATTCTGCTGGGGTGTCGTGGAATTCGACGCCGAACTCGGCGCTGAAGTCGACTACGCGCTGGGCGGTCACCTGCACCGTGGCATCGACGGGATCCACCAGGAACAGCGCGGGTGCGCCGGAAGCCGTGGCGGGGACCAGGATTCGGGCCGCGCGATCGGCATACGGCACCGTGGTCTTCGCGCCGGTGAGTCGCCAGCCGCCATCGGCCTCATGGGCCACAGTGGTCGGCTTGGTCGGCTCCCAGTTGTGCTCCTCGGCGAGACCAGCCGTGAGGATGATGCTGCCCGCACCCGCCTGACGCGCCCAATCCTGGTGGGCGTCCGAGCCGAAACGCGCGAGCGCACCCGCGCCCACCACGATCGACCACAGATACGGCACCGCGGCGACATGCTTGCCCAGTTCGCGCAGCACGGCAGTCTGCTCGAGCGCGCCGAAATCGCCGCCGCCCACCGCTTCCGGCAGTGCGGCGGCCAATACGCCGGTCTCGGCGAGCGACTGCCACAGCGGTTCGTCGAAGCGGCCCTCGGTGTCGAGTTCGCGGATCCGGTCCGCGGTGACCAACTTGGCGCAGACCTCGGCGGTCAGGCGGGTCAGATCGAGCTGAGCTTCGGTGGGTGTGAAGTCCATGGTCTCTACTTTCTGCTCAGCGCGCCGCGGCGGGTTGCTTTAGTGCGGTCATCGCGATGATGTCGCGCTGGACCTCGTTGGTGCCGCCACCGAAGGTGAGGATCAGTGCGGCGCGATGGAACCGCTCCAACCGTCCGCGCAGCTCGGCGCCGGGCGAATCCTGACGCAGATAGGCCTGCGGGCCGAGGATCTCCATCAGCAGTCGGTAGGCCTCGGTGGACAGTTCGGTGCCGTAGACCTTGCATGTCGAGGCATCCCACGGCCGTGGCGCGGCATCGCCGCCCGCATCGGCCCGGCTGGCGATCTCCCAGTTCAGCAGCTTCAGATATTCGACCTTGGCCTGCACCCTGGCCAGATTGAGCCGCACCCATTCCTGGTCGATGACCCGGGAACCGTCGCCAGCTTTGGTATCGCGCGCCCATTCGGTGGTCTGGTTCAGCGCGACCATGAGCGGTCCGGCCGAGGTCAGCGCGACGCGCTCATGGTTGAGCTGATTGGTGATCAGCGCCCACCCGCCGTTCTCCTGTCCGACCAGTGAACTCGTCGGCACTCGGACGTCCTGGTAGTAGGTGGCGCTGGTGTCCGGTCCGGCCATGGTGTGCACCGGGGTCCAGGAGAAGCCCTCGGCAGTGGTCGGCACGATGAGCATGCTGATGCCCTTGTGCTTCTTGGCGGTCGGGTCGGTACGAACCGCGAGCCAGACATAATCGGCATAAGCGATCAGGCTGGTCCACATCTTCTGGCCGTTGATCACGTAGTCGTCGCCATCGCGCACGGCAGTGGTGCGCAGGCTGGCCAGGTCGGTGCCCGCGCCCGGTTCCGAATAACCGATGGAGAAGTGCAGTTCGCCCGCGGCGATCTTGGGCAGGAAGAACTTCTTCTGCTCCTCGCTGCCGTAGTGCATGATCGTCGGAGCCACTGAATTGATGGTGAGGAAGGGCACCGGCGCGCCCGCGATGGCCGCCTCATCGGTGAAGATCAGCTGGTCCATGGTCGGACGGTCCTGGCCGCCGAACTCTTTGGGCCAGGCCAGGGTGAGCCAGCCGTCGCGGCCCATTTCCTGGACCACCTCGCGATAGACGTTGCCGTGGCCGTACTCGCCGGTGGTCGCGCTCAGCGCGGCTCGGCGCTCCGGGGTGATCAGCCGCGCGAAGTAGTCGCGCAGCTCCGCGCGGAGCTCTTCCTGCTGCGGCGTATACGCAATGCGCATGGCAGTCCTCATGCTCGTTCGATGTCGGTCAACCGATCATTGCATACGAACTGAAACATGTTCCAGTATTGCTACCGAATCCGCACAATGGCGGTACCCGATATGACCTGGTGTTGTTACGCTTCGACCAGAGTCGCGTTTAAGGAGTTCCCATGAAGGTCACGGTCGATCTGGATCAATGCGAAGCCAACGGAATCTGCGTCGGAATCGCCCCCGACGTCTTCGAACTCGATGACGAGGACGTGCTGCACATCGTGTCGGCCGACGTGCCGGATGACCGGCTCGCCGATGTCGAGGATGCGGTCGCCCAATGCCCGAAGGCGGCGCTGAAGTTGCAGTAGCCGATGGCTTGCCGTTGGTGAGAACACGTTCTAGAGTCGGCCCGTGAGTGAGCGCAGCGAACGAACCGAAAACACAGCGTGTGGATCACACACGGCGGAGCCGAGCGCCAGCGAGGTGCAGCTGTGAGCGATGCGGACAACACGGATGTGAGCCTTGCTGGGCGGGTGGCCATCGTTACCGGTGGCGGCGCCGGACTGGGCCGTGCCGAGGCGCTGGCCTTGGCAGGGGCAGGCGCATCGGTGGTGGTCAACGACCTGACAGAGTCGGATGCGGTGGCCGAGACGCTCGCCGATATCCGCGCACTCGGCGCCAAGGCCGAGTTCGTCGCGGGCAGCATTGCCGAGCGCGCCACCGCCGACGCCCTGATCGGCACCGCCGAGGAAGCGTTCGGCAGCGTCGACATCGTGGTGAACAATGCGGGCATCACCCGCGACCGCATGCTGTTCAACATGTCCGACGAGGACTTCGACGCGGTGGTCGCCGTCCATCTGCGTGGCCATTTCCTCTTGACTCGCAACGCGGGCGCCTACTGGCGGGCCAAGTCCAAGGCGGCGGGCGCGCCGATCTACGGCAGGCTCGTCAACACCTCTTCCGAAGCGGGCCTGCTCGGCCCCGAGGGGCAGGCCAACTATGGTGCGGCAAAAGCCGGTATCACCGCGCTGACGCTCTCTGCCGCGCGCGGGCTGTCTCGGTTCGGCGTGCGCGCCAATGCGATCGCGCCGCGTGCGCGCACCGCGATGACCGAGGCGGTCTTCAGTGCGGCGCCGCGGGACCGCGTCGATCCGCTGTCGCCCGACCATGTGGCGCGCTTGGTCGCCTATCTCGCTTCACCTGCCGCCGACGCGGTCAACGGTCAACTGTTCGTCGTCTATGGACCGATGGTGGCCTTGATGGCCGCACCGGTGGTCGAACAGCGCTTCGATGCCGCCGATGATCAGTGGTCGGTAAATGATCTCGCCGCCACGCTCGGCGGTTACTTCGCGCAGCGCCCCACGGGGCGTACGTTTTCAGCGTCCTCTTTGATCGATCTAGACAACTGACTCTGTGATGGCAGGTGCCATCGGACGCCAGCTGATCACTCGACCAGTTGTTGATCGCCGGTGCGGCGCTTGGTAGACATGGGAGTCAACGGTGTGTGACGCCTCACAAGGGTTAGGCCACCCTCAAATGACACCTGTTACAAATTCATGGGCCGAATTTGAGAAAAATGGCAGTTCAAATGTGCCAAAAAGCTTCCTGCAGCAATGAGAACATGTTCTAATCGTTGCGGCGATGTGGCCAGGGCGGGGCATCGTGCGATGAGCGGAATCAGCAGGATGAGCAAGGAGGATCGTGCATGAACGAGGTCCTTGCTGTGCCATTGCGGGCAGTCGGCGGATTCTTCGAACTCGTCGCCGACGTTGCGCGGGCCAGCATTCGACGTCCATTCCAAGGGCGCGAGTTCATTGATCAGGCCTGGTTCATCGCACGTGTTTCGATCATTCCGACACTGCTGGTGGCGATTCCGTTCACCGTACTGGTGAGCTTCACGCTCAACATTCTGCTGCGCGAAATCGGCGCCGCCGATCTCAGCGGCGCGGGCGCGGCATTCGGTGCGGTCACCCAGGTCGGGCCGATTGTCACCGTATTGATCGTGGCGGGCGCTGGCGCCACCGCGATCTGCGCGGATCTCGGGGCGCGAACCATTCGCGAAGAGATCGATGCGATGCGCGTCCTCGGTATCGACCCCGTGCACCGGCTGGTTGTGCCGCGGGTGCTGGCCTCGATGTTCGTGGCATTGATGTTGAACGGCCTGGTGTGCACCATCGGCATCGTCGGCGGCTTCCTGTTCTCGGTGCTGCTGCAGGATGTGAATCCGGGCGCTTTCGTCAATGGCATCACGCTGCTCACCCATCTGCCCGAGCTGGTTATCTCCGAAGTGAAGGCCGGTTTGTTCGGGCTGATCGCCGGACTGGTGGCCTGTTATCTCGGCCTGAATGTCAAAGGCGGTCCCAAGAGTGTCGGTGATGCGGTGAACCAGACCGTTGTCTTCGCCTTTATGGCCCTGTTCGTGGTGAACGTCGTGGTCACCGCCGTCGGTATCAAGTTCGCGGCGCGGTGAGCCGATGGCATTCGTAATCCAATCCCGCTTCCCGCGTACCGTTCGGCGAGTGCGTCGCTTTTCGAACTCGCTCGATTCGCTGGGTAAACATGCGGTGTTCTATGCGCAGACAATAGGTTCCATCCCACGCGCACTGATGCACTATCGCACCGAGACCATTCGTTTGATCGCCGAAATCAGCATGGGCACAGGCGCATTGGCGGTTATCGGCGGCACGGTTGTCATCGTCGGATTTCTCACGCTGTTCACCGGCGGCACCATCGCGGTGCAGGGTTACAGTTCGCTCGGCAATATCGGCGTCGAGGCATTGACAGGCTTCTTCGCAGCATTCATCAATGTGCGCATCGCGGCGCCGGTGATCTCCGGAATCGGTTTGGCGGCAACGATCGGCGCGGGCTCGACCGCGCAGCTGGGCGCCATGCGAGTGGCCGAGGAGATCGACGCACTGGAGTCCATGGCGATCCGGCCGGTGCCGTATCTGGTCGGCACCCGGGTGCTCGCGGGCATGATCGCGATCGTGCCGCTGTACGCGCTCGCGGTGATCTGTTCGTTCATCGCCAGCCGATTCGCCACCGTGGTCATCTACGGGCAGTCGGCGGGCGTCTACGACCACTACTTCTCCACCTTCCTGATCCCCAGCGACATCCTCTGGTCCTTCGCCCAGGCAATCTTCATGGCCCTGGCGGTCATGATGATTCACACCTACTACGGCTACAACGCCGCGGGCGGACCGGTAGGGGTCGGGATCGCGGTCGGCAATGCGGTGCGGGCCTCATTGGTCGCGGTGGTCACGGTGACACTGCTGATCTCGCTGGCCATCTACGGCACCTCCGGCAACTTCCATCTCTCCGGGTAGAGCGGTATGGCAACGAAGCAATCGGGAAGCGGCCTCAGCGCGGCACTGCGCGGCGGGCTCGGGCTCAAGCTCGCCGGGCTCGGCATGGTGATCGCGCTGGTCGTGATCGTGTCCGTCGCGATGGTTATGTTCGTCGGCGGATTCACCAAGACGGTGACCGTCATGGTGGAGGCACCACGTAGCGGCTTGGTGCTCGATCCCGACGCCAAGGTGAAGATCCGCGGTGTGGAGATCGGACGGGTCTCGCAGATCAAGCAGACCGCCGAGGGCGCCGAGCTGACGTTGGCGATGGATCCCGAACTGCTGAAAATGGTTCCGTCCAACGCGACCGTGGATATCAAGTCCACCACGGTATTCGGCGCCAAGTACATCAATTTCACTGCGCCGGACCAGCCTTCGTCGACACCGCTGAAGCCCGGATCGACCGTGACGGCCGAATCCGTGACCGTCGAATTCAATACGCTGTTCCAGCATCTGACCGATGTGCTGGCGAAGATCGAGCCCGAAAAGCTCAATGCCACACTGTCGGCACTGGGCACCGCGCTGCAGGGGCGTGGTGAGAAGCTCGGTGATCTGCTCGCCCGCAGCGATGCCTACCTGCGCGATATCAATCCGAGTCTGCCCGCGCTGCAACGGGATCTGGTCTCCTCGACCGGCGTCACCAACCTGTATGCCGATACCGTGCCGGATCTGCTGCGCACGACCGACAACGTGACCGTGACGGCCGCAACGCTCGTCGAGGAGCAGGAGAACGTCGATGCCATGCTGGTCAACCTCATCGGATTGGCCGATACCACCGGCTCGGTGCTGCACGAGAACGAACAGCCGCTGGTGACGGCGCTGGATCTGCTGCGTCCGACCACCCAGCTGCTCGATGACTACAAGCCCGCGCTGTACTGTCTGGTCGTCGGCCTGGCCAATGTGCTCCCGATCGGTGAGGACATCTTCGGCGGACGGTACGACGCGGTGCCGCTGAACGCGAGTTTCATGCCGGGTGCCGATGCCTACCAGTACCCGCAGGATCTACCGAAGGTGAACGCCACCGGCGGGCCCCACTGCGAGGGCGTGCTGGACCGAGTACCGGACAGCCACGCGAACTTCGTGGTCACCGACACCTCCGAGGGGCACGTGTGGACGCCCTCGACAACCACACATCTGAACGGGCCCAAGGTGTTCCAGTTGCTTTTCGCCGGATTGCCGGGGGTGGGGCAGCTGTGAAACCGCGCGCGACAACCGTCAAGCTGACCATCTTCACGCTGGTGATGGCGCTGGTATTGGCCGGACTGGTGGTGGTGTTCAGTCAGATGCGCTTCGCCAAGGAGAGCGGCTATCACGCGGTCTTCACCAGCTCCTCCGGCATATTGGACGGCGCCAAGGTTCGAATCGCCGGTGTGCCGGTGGGTTCGGTGACCGGGGTGCATGTCGGCAAGGACAATCTCGCGCACGTCGACTTCGATGTGGACAGCAAGTACCGGCTCTACACCAGCACCAAGGCGACCATCCGCTACGAAAACCTGGTCGGGGACCGGTATCTCGAACTGCTGGAGGGGCCGGGCACCGCGAAGGTGATGTCCAAGGGCGCCACGATCGGCCTCGAACGCACCTCGCCCGCACTCGATCTCGATATGTTGCTCGGTGGCTTCAAACCGCTGTTGCGCGGCCTCGACCCGGCCCAGGTGAACGATCTGACCGAGGCGCTGCTCCAGGTTTTCCAAGGGCAGGGCGGCACGCTCGTCGCGCTGCTGAACAGTTCCGGATCGTTCGCCAAAACCCTCGCCGATCGAGATGCGTTGATCGGCAGCGTGATCGAGAATCTGAAGACCGTGCTCGCCACGATCGATGACCGCGATCAGCAGTTCGCCACCACCCTGGAGGAATTGCAGCGGCTGGTCAGCGGTTTGGCCGCCGATAAGGATCCGATCGGCGCCGCCCTGCCGCGGATCGCCGGCGCGACCGGGGACCTGACCGATCTGCTGCAGCAGGCCCGCCCGGATCTGAAGACCACCATCGAGCAGACCGGCACCCTCGCCGCCACGCTCGACGACGGTTCCGACACCATTCAGTGGGTGTTGGATCGGCTGCCCGAAACCTATAAGAAGCTGGTCCGGATCGGTTCCTACGGATCGTTCCTGAATATGTACGTGTGCGGCACGAACTTCATTGTCGACGGGCCGGACGGCAAGCCGTTGCACATCACCCTGCCCGGGTTGCAGACGACGGGAAGGTGTGCGAAGACCCGATGAACGAAACCCGATCACGCGCAGTCTCGCTCGGCATTATCGGCATTGTCGTAGCGACCACGGTGTCGCTGTCCGCACTGCAGGTCGACCGGCTGCCTTTCATTCGCTCCGGCGCGACCTATACCGCCTACTTCGCCGATGCGGGCGGACTGGTTCCCGGTGACAACGTGCAGGTCGCGGGTGTGAAGTCGGGACGCGTCGAGCAGGTGAAGCTGGATGGTGCGAAGGTCTACGTGCGGTTCACACTGGACGAGGAAATCGTGCTGGGCAATAAGTCGAGTGCCGCTATCAAAACCAATACGGTACTCGGCCGCAAATCGCTCGAGGTGACTCCGGCCGGCAGCGGTTCGACCCGCACCGACGACACCATTCCGTTGGACCGCACCACCTCGCCGTATTCGCTCACCGACGCGCTCGGCGATCTGACGAATACCGTCAAGGGCCTGGATATGGACCAGGTCAACCAGACCCTCGACGCATTGTCCACGACCTTCGCCAATACTCCGGCCCCACTGCGGTCGGCACTCGACGGTGTCACGCAACTCTCGCGCAGCCTGAATGCCAGAGATCAGGCGCTGACCGAGTTGCTCCGCCGGGCGCAGAACGTCACCAAGGTGCTCGCTGACCGGAGCAATCAGATCAATGCGCTGCTGGTCGACGGCAATGAGTTGCTCGGCGAACTGGATCGGCGGCGCGGCGCGCTCAGTCAGTTGATCGTGTACATCAATGGGCTGGCCCAGCAGCTGACCGGCCTTGTCAACGACAACGAGGCACAGCTGAAACCCACACTGGACCGGCTGAATTCGGTGCTGGCACTGCTGCAATCCAATAAAGACAACCTGTCGAAAGCGCTCGATGGACTCGGCCCGTTCTCGGCCGCGCTCGGTGAACAGGTCGGCAGCGGTCCGTACTTCCAGGCATATGTCTCGAACGCGACTACGCGCGGCCTGCAGATACTCGTCGACGCGCTGGTCTGGCCGCAGCATGTGCCCGATTCCTTCCGCGCATATCTGACCGACCCCGCGTTGCCGTCGATCGAGCCCGCGATTCAGGAGCCGCCGCGATGAATGCAATGCGCACTGTTCGTTCGGCACCGCGGTGGGTGCGGGTGCTCGCGCTGGTCGTCATCGCCGCGCTGGTGATCGCCGGCGGGTGGTCACTGATATCGCGGATCGGAAGGACCTCGATCACCGCCTATTTCCCGTCCACGACCGGCCTGTACGCCGGTGACGAGGTGCGGGTGCTCGGGGTCGCGGTCGGCCGGATCGACTCCATCGATCCCGGTAGGGACCAGGTCCGCGTCGCGATGACGCTCGATCGCGGTATCGAGATCCCCGCGGATGCCAAGGCGGTCATCATTTCGCCATCGCTGGTGTCGGCGCGGTTCATCCAATTGGCCCCGGCCTACACCGGTGGGCCGAAGATGCACGATGGCAGTGTGATTCCGATCGAGCACACCGCGGTTCCGGTCGAATGGGATGACATCAAGGCCGAATTATCCAGGTTGGCAACCACGTTGGGACCGGTCGGCGACGATAAGCAGGGTTCGTTCGGACGGTTCGTGAATACCGCCGCCGACAATCTCGGCAGTGGCAATGCGCAGGCGCTGCGCGATACGCTACGCGAGCTGTCGCATACGTTGAGCACGTTGTCGGACGGGCGCACCGATCTGTTCGGCACCATCCGCAATCTGCAGCAGTTCGTGGATGTGCTGTCCAAGAGCAACGACCAGATCGTGCAATTCGGCGGTCGACTCGCCTCGGTCTCGTCGGTGCTCGCGAATGTTTCCGGTGATCTCGGCGCCGGACTGGACAATCTCGACATCGCCGTCGGTGATGTACAGCGGTTCATTCAAGAGCGCGGTGGGGCGCTGACCGAAGGTGTGCAGCGGCTGGCCGAGGTCACCCAGATCCTCGCGGATAAGCGGCCCCAGCTCGAGCAGGTATTGCATTCCGGACCGACGTCTCTGGTGAACTTCTATCAGATCTACGATCCGGCCCAGGGCAGCCTCACCGGTGCCGTCGTCGCGCCGAACTTCGCCAACCCCTTCGCCTTCCTGTGCGGCGCGGTCGAGGCGAACGACGCCAACGGTTCCGATCAGAGCGCTGCCCTGTGCCGCCAATATCTGGCACCGGTCATCCAGCAGCTCATGATGAATTACCCACCGCTGCTTGCCAATCCGGTTTCCAACCAGACCGCGTTCCCGAATCAGCTCGTCTACAGCCCGCCGAGTCTGGCCGCGCGCGGACCGAGTGATTCGGTGCCGCAATCGGATCCGGTCACGGTGCCGAACGGTATCGCCGGGCTGGCCATTCCGGGAGGAGGGCGATGATGCGCACGCGAATGGCCGGTGCGGCAATCGGATTGGCCGTCGTGCTCGGCGTCAGCGGCTGCGAGTGGGACGGGCTCAATTCGCTGCCCATGCCCGGTACCGCCGGAAGTGATCCGAATGCCTATGAAGTCGAGATCCAGATGCCCAATGTCACCACGTTGACCCGCAATTCGCCGGTCCGCGTGCACGACGTGACGGTCGGCACGGTGTCGAAGATCGAGGTGGAAGGCTGGCACGCGCTGGTCACCGTCAGGTTGAACCACGATGTGCGGCTGCCAGCCAATGCGACCGCCCGAATCGGGCAGACCAGTCTGCTCGGTAGCAATCACCTCGAACTCGCCGCGCCGAAAGATGTTCCGGCACAGGGTGAGCTGAAGAACGGCGATCTGATCCCGCTGGATCGCGCCGATGTCTATCCCACTACCGAGCAGACCCTGTCATCGCTGTCGGTGGTGCTCAATGGCGGTGGCATCAGTCAGCTCGAAACCATTACCCACGAACTCAATGCCGCATTCAACGGTCGCGAGGATGCGATCCGGGATCTGCTGCCGCAGCTGACCGAGCTGACCACCACACTGGATTCGCAGACCAAAGACATCATCGATGCGATGGGGGGACTCGACCGGTTCACCGGCACGCTCGCCAAGCAGAAGGATCAGGTGGCCGCGGCGATCGAACAGATCCATCCGGCGCTCACCGTGCTCGCCGATCGGCGCGAGAACATCACGCATACCCTTACCGCCCTCGGTGATCTGAGCGATGTGGTGCAGCGGATCATCGCGCAGGGAGGGGACAATCTGAAGGCGAATCTGGCGAATCTGGCACCCGTGCTGGAGACGCTGGCCAGCACCGGGAACAGTCTGGTCGAGGTCATGAAGCTGATCTTCACCTTCCCCTTCCCGATGAAGAATCTCGATCACGCGGTCAAGGGCGATTACATGAACCTGCTCATGACCGTCGATATCACGGGCAAGCGGTTGGATTCGAACTTCCTCACCGGCACCCCGCTCGGCGGTCGGTTCGGCGGGGTCGAGGGCGCACTCGGCGGTCTGGCCGGTTCGGCGGAGGGCAATAGCAATCCGGCGACGGCACCGTTGCAGCCACCGGCGACACCGGCTCCGACGCCGAGTATCCCTGGGCTGCCCCCGATTCCGGGTCTGCCCGCGATTCCCGGCCTCACTGTTCCGCCCGTCGGGCAGGAAGGTGCGGGCCGATGAAACTCACGCGCTTCGTCCGGATCCAGTTGGCCATCTTCTCGGTGCTGACGGTGATCGGCTTGGTGGTGATGGGTGGTACCTACGTGGGACTGCCCGCTATGTTCGGCATCGGTCGCTATGAGGTGACGGTCAAATTGTTGGCCACCGGCGGGCTGTATCCGACCGCCAATGTCGCCTACCGCGGCACGAATGTCGGCAAGGTGGAAGAAGTTCGGCTCACCCCGGCGGGTGTGGACGCGAAGCTGTCCATTGACAGTGATTACAAGATCCCCGCCGATGTCGACGCGTGGGTGCGCAGTGTTTCGGCCATCGGTGAGCAGTACGTCGATCTGGTACCGGCCGCTGATGCCAAGGGCGGCAACCTTTCCGACGGGTCGGTGGTTCCGGTGGAACGCACCAAGCTGCCCGAGGATATCGGCACTGTGCTCGATCGCTCCGATCGTCTGCTGTCCAGCATTGCCGATACCAAGCTCCGGCAGGTGATCGACGATGCGTTCACAGCCTTCAACGGGGCCGGACCGGATCTGCAGAAGTTCATCGATTCCGCATCGCTGCTGGTGCAGGAGGCCCAGGCGAATGCCGAGCCGACCAAGGATCTGCTGGAAAAGATCGGACCGCTGCTGGATACGCAGAATCAGTCCGATGCGGCGATCCGGTCGTGGACCCAGGACCTGGCAACGGTCACCGACCAGCTGCGCGCCCACGATCCGGCATTGCGCAATGTCATCGAGAAGACGCCCGGTGCGGCGCAGCAGGTGAGTTCGCTGTTCCAGGACCTGCGCCCGACCCTGCCGATTCTGCTGTCGAATCTGGTCAGCGTTGGTCAGGTCGCGGTGACCTATCACTCCGGTCTGGAACAGATCCTGGTGGTTTTTCCGCCGCTGACCGCCGCGTTCCTGACGGCCATCCGCGGCCCCGTCGAATACGGTGCCGTCGTGGACTTCCATCTGGAGCTCAACGATCCGCCCGGCTGCACCACCGGCTTCCTCACGCCGGAACAGCGCCGCTCGCCCGCCCAGCTCGACACTCCGGATACGCAGCCGGGGCTGTACTGCAAGGTGGCGCAGAACGCCAAGGAGGCCGTGCGCGGTATCCGCAATACGCCGTGTATGGAGGTGCCGGGTAAGCGGGCGCCATCGCCGGAGCTGTGCCGCGATCCGAATGGCTATGTGCCGGAAGGCAATAACCCGGCATTCGGTGCACCGCAGCCGGTGACGCCCTCGGGCGACCCGATCGGCGACCAGGGGTCGACCCACCCGGCCGCGCACAGTACGACATTGGATCCCGGCAGTGGGACGTTCATGGGACCGGACGGACGCACGTACCGTCAGGGGGATATCGGAAAGGACGGATCCGGCACGATACCGTCGAGTTGGCAGGCGATGCTTCAGGAGCAGCAGTGAGAGAGCGCAGCGAACGAACAATGTCACAGGGTGCTTCGCGCATGCCGGAACCGAGCGTCAGCGAGGTGCGGGCATGAGTGAATCCAGTGTGGTCAAGGCTCGGCCGAGGCGACGGGCGGTGCGTTCGGCGGGTCCGCCGCCGGAGGACACGCTCCCGCTCGAGACCGAAGGTGTCGAGCTGTCGAAAGCCGTCGATGTCACCGTCAAGGTGACCAAGGCCGAGTCGGACAGTCCGAGCGAGGATGCCGAACCGGTGACGACGCTGGAGATACCCAACGTCGCCGATGAGGTTGTCGATGGCGCTGCGCAGTCCGCTCCGCCGCGCTGGGTTCTCGTCGCCGCTGCCGTCGCGGCCGCGGTCGTGGCGATCGCGCTGGTGATCGGCACCGGATTCTTCGCATACAGCCTGCACACCGCCTCCGACCGTGATGCGCGGCGCGCGGACTACGTCCAGACCGCCAAACAGGCGATTCTCAATCTCACCACGATCAAGGACGACACCGCCAAGGCCGATATCGACCGCGTCCTGGCGGTCGCCTCCGGCGAACTCAAGGCCGAATACTCCCAGCGCAAGGATGCCTATGCCAGCGTTGTCGAACAGGCCAAGGTGAAGGCCACCGGTGAGATCGTCGAATCCGCCATCGAGAGCGAGGACGGGGATTCGGCCCGCGTGCTTGTCGCCGCCAAGCAGACCCTGACCAATGCGGGCATGGCGGATCCGCAGACGCGGTA
The DNA here is from genome assembly GCF_044457245.1 of Nocardia sp. NPDC050630. NCBI lineage: Bacteria > Bacillati > Actinomycetota > Actinomycetes > Mycobacteriales > Nocardiaceae > Nocardia > Nocardia sp. NPDC050630. Next base: position 149,643 of record NZ_JBITGN010000002.1, on the reverse strand, counting down.
CTACCGATTCCGGGTCACCGTCACCCGCGGCGATAACGGGATCACCGCCTCACAAGTGGAGTTCGTGGCATGAGCAGGCGTCTGGTTCTGGTGGCCTCCGCGGTCGCCCTCGTCATCGTCGCCTTGGCGGCCATCTGCGGCGTGACCGGATACAAGTATTGGAACGACCGCAAAAGCGAACAGGCGCGCACCCAAGCCGTCCCCGCCGCCCAACGCACCGTCGAAGCGATGTTCACCTACAACTTCAAAACGGTGGATGCCGAATTACCCAAGGCCGCGGACAATCTCAGCGGCAGCTTCCGCGACGATTACCTGAAACTGATCAGGGAGGCCATCGCCCCCGGCGCCAAGGAAAAGGAACTCAACGTCCAAGCCACCACCCAGGCCACCGGCGTAGTCTCCGCCGAACCCGCCCACGCGGTGGTTCTGCTCTACCTGAACCAGGTAACCACCGGCAAGGATTCTCCCCAAGCCAACATCAGCACAAGCCGAGTCCGCGTAAACCTCGAAAAGGACAACGGCCACTGGCTCGTATCCGCAGTAAACCCGATTTAGTTGGCTGCAGCCGCTGTCACCGCCGCGTGCGGTTCGAACGATGGCTTTGGCGGAGTCCGCGGTCGGTAGCGTGATTCGAGTGGCGTCGAAGGCGGAACGGCAGGCTGCTCGGGATTGTGTGGCGGCGTATCACGAAGCGCGGCTCGGCGAGCTGCTCGAGCACGTCGGCCGGGCAGTGGACCGGTTCCGTGCCGGGCAGTTGGATGCGTTCGAGGTCGACGCGGTGATCCACCAGTACCATCGGGCGGCCCAGCGGTTGTGGACGTTTTGCGGCGAGTCCGGTGCGCAGGTGCAAGCCGCCGCGCATCTGATCGAAGACATGACTGGCGCGGGTACGGCGATTGATTGGTGGCAGCGCGGCATGTCGGCCAGGGCCCGGCGTGCCGAGGGGCCGGACGCCTGAACCGGGCTGGTTGTGGGGCAGCTGCCCGGCGATCAGGCCGTCGCTGCGACGTCCTCTACGCCATGCTCGAAACCAAGCGGCTCTAGCGAGATCAGAGACCAGCCGCAGCCTGAGCCTGCGCACGACCAGCTGGCCGTGCGCAACGCTTCGCAATACCCAGACCCGCCCCGATGAACAGCACGCCACCGAGCATGAACCACGGATTCCACAGCACCAGACTCCACCAAGTTTGATGCGGCCCCACCTCGCGACGGACACCACCCGCATTCGCGGCCAACGCGACCTCGACCAGGACACCGCGAGCCAGCAACACCAGCCCGGCAATCCTGATCATCCAGGCCATAACCCAGCGCCACCGGCGCGGCATATCCACACCTGCTGCCACACCAACGAACGCAGCACCAGCCAGAAGCACAACAGCCACGCCCCACAGACCGGCCGCAACGAACATCGGCGGACGCCGAGCCGCCAAATCCGAGCCCGCTGACGACGCCAGCCCCACAGCCCCACCCAATGCCCAGAACAAGTGCACCGCCGCGAACCCACAGCTCCACACCACCGCGGCCAACACGGCCCAATCCCTCCGACCCAACCTCACCCAACGCAGCATACGTCCCCAAAATCACCGCGCAGGTCGGCCGATCAGGTGGAACTGGTGGCGGCATCGCCCGAGAAGCTCCGCCACCAGTTCCACATGATCGCTTGTCCGGCAGTGTGTTTCGGGCGGACGGGCGCGCCGGGACCGACGCGCACCTATGGAGCCCCCTGTCAGGATTGAACTGACGACCTTTCGCTTACAAGGCGAGTGCTCTACCACTGAGCTAAGGAGGCGGACGGTGTCTTACAAACGGTGCCAATCATAACCGGGCGCGCCAGCTGCGTGACACCGGCTTTACGGTGCCACGCAGTGACGGTTCAGCAGAGCCCGGCGCAGTATCGGATACCGCGAGTCAGGACTGGGCGCCCTGACGGGCCGCGTCATCGGCGGCCATGGCGTCACGCAGGCTCTTCGGACGCATGTCGGTCCAGTTCTTTTCGACGTACTCCACGCACGCGGCGCGGCTGTCCTCGCCGAAAACGACTCGCCATCCGGCCGGAACCTCCGCAAAGGCCGGCCACAGCGAATGCTGTTCCTCATCGTTGACCAGAACGAAGAAGCGGCCGTCTTCGTCATCGAAGGGATTGGTGCTCAATTTCACCTCACTGGATACTGGCGCATGTACGGGATTGCCCTTGGCTCGTCCAACGCTGTCGAGCGTCGGAAGATCCCCGAGCGTTGTGTCGACCCTAGCAAGGCAGACGTTACGCGTAGGCGGTTACCTCAGGCCGCGAAGAAATCGAGCAGGATCTTGTTCACCGCTTCTGGACGTTCGAGATAGCCATAGTGCCCCGCATCAGGAACTTCCAGGTAACGCGCACCGGGGATGACCTCGGCAACCTCCCTGGACAGATACGGCGGAATCATCCGATCGTCGGCGAATCCGATGGCCAGGCACGGCACCTTGATGCCGCGGTAGGCCTGCACCCGGTCGAAATCGTGGTCCATCCGGCGCTGGGCGCGGATGCCGGGCGTCACCGCACCACCGGTGAATTCGAACAGATCGAGCCAGTCCCGCGCGGCGTTCGGATCGGCCATGGTCGCTGGCGACATATTCATCACCGCGGTCACCGCGGCCTCATACTTCGCGGGCAGGGTGACCCCACTGGCGTCGAGTTCGTGTTCGCCGAGCGAAAGCGTCTTCTGGAACTGGTCGAGGCGGCCGTGCCCGGCCATGAATACGGCCTTGCGCACCAATTCCGGACGCGCCAGCGCGAGTTCCTGAGCCACCCGCGCGCCCATCGACGTGCCGACCACCAGTGCCGGACCCTCGTCGAGCAGTTCGATGAGTCCGGCGGTATCGCCGACCAGCTGATCGATGGTCATCCCCTCAGCCGCCTCATAGGACGGTTTGATGCCGCGATTGTCGAAGGTGCAGACCCGATATCCCGCCTTGACCAGCGCCGGGACCTGATGCAACTCCCAGACCCTGCCCGGGCTGCCGGTACCCATGATCATGACGACCAGCGGACCCGCGCCCTTCGCCTCCGTGCCCTTGGCTCGGTCGCCCTTGACCTGGTAGTTGAGTGAAATTCCGTTCACCGTGGCCAGTGGCATATCGACCCTTTCGTGGAGTTGGTGCTGCGTTCCCAAGGTATAGGGCCTCGGTTTTCGATGAACAAGCGAAGGGTATGACGCCGAACGTGTCCTAGGTCACCCGCATCCAGGTGCGGCACACCTGGACGGTGGCCAGATACCATTGACTATTCGCACGTACGAGCGTACTGAGCCGGGAGGACAAGAAGATGGCCGCGAAGAGCAGCGCGAACGACATCGCGGACGACGATCTGGAACCACTCGCCGACGAGACCGCCCGTCAGGCGCAGCGCGTTGTCGCGGCCTACGCGGAGGATGCGGACGAATGCCGGATGCTGCTGTCGATGCTGGGCATCGGGCCTAACTCTCGGGGCGAGTAACCACCTCGACGTCAACGGGGCCGTCGACTATCTCATAACTTCAACGGGAACAGCGACGCGCAAAGGATGCGTGAGTGGACCAGATGACCCAACAGCCGTCCGACGACTCCGAACACGCCTTTCTAGAGCCCCCATCCGAACCCGACACCACGGTGGTCCCCTCCGTCCTCGCCGACATGAACGGGGCCGGTTCCGGCTTCGTCGTCGTCGCCAACCGGCTGCCGGTCGACCTGGAGAAACTGCCCGACGGTTCCACCCGCTGGAAGCGCAGCCCGGGTGGTCTGGTGACCGCGCTGGAGCCGGTACTCCGCAATAACAAGGGGTCCTGGGTCGGCTGGGCCGGTGTTCCGGATGTGGATATCGATCCGATTATCGAGGACGGCCTCGAACTGCATCCGGTGCCGCTATCGGCGGAGGAAGTCTCCGAGTATTACGAGGGCTTCTCCAACGGCACGCTGTGGCCGCTGTACCACGATGTGATTGTGCGCCCGGTCTACGACCGGGCCTGGTGGGCCGCCTATGTCACGGTGAACCGGCGTTTCGCCGAGGCGACCGCGAAGGTCGCGGCCGAGGGCGCGACCGTCTGGGTGCAGGACTATCAATTGCAATTGGTGCCGAAGATGCTGCGCATGCTGCGGCCCGATCTCACCATCGGATTCTTCCTGCACATTCCGTTCCCACCGGTCGAGCTGTTCATGCAGATGCCGTGGCGGACCGAAATCATCGAGGGTCTGCTCGGCGCCGACCTGATCGGCTTCCACCTGCCCGGCGGCGCGCAGAACTTCCTCTACCTGGCTCGCAGACTGGCCGGGCAGCCCACTTCGCGCGGCACTGTCGGTGTGCGCTCCAAGCTCGGCGTGGTGCAGGTGGGTTTCCGCACGGTCCGGGTGGGCGCGTTCCCGATTTCGATCGCCTCGGCCGAACTCGACGAGCATTCGCGCCGCCGCTCGGTCCGGGAACGGGCCGCGAAAATCCGTGCCGAACTCGGCAATCCGAAAAATATCCTGCTCGGCGTCGACCGTTTGGACTACACCAAGGGCATCGATATCCGTCTCGCCGCGCTCGAGGAATTGCTGCTGGAGGGCAGGCTGGATCCGGCCGATACCGTCATGGTGCAGCTGGCCACCCCGAGCCGTGAGCGGGTGGAGAGCTATATCCAGATGCGCGGCGATATCGAGCGCCAGGTCGGCCGGATCAACGGCGAATTCGCCAGGGTCGGGTATCCGGTCGTGCACTATCTGCACCGGCCGATCGCGCGCGACGAACTCGTCGCCTTCTTCGTGGCCGCCGACGTCATGCTGGTGACTCCGTTGCGCGACGGGATGAACCTGGTCGCCAAGGAATACGTCGCCTGTCACAGCGGTCTCAACGGAGCGTTGGTATTGAGCGAATTCACCGGTGCCGCAGCCGAATTGCGCCAAGCGTATTTGTGCAACCCGCACGATCTGAACAGCGTCAAGGATGCCGTCATCTCCGCGCTGGAGGACGACCGCGATACGCGTCGTCGCCGAATGCGCTCCCTGCGCCGTCAGGTGCTCGCGCATGACGTGGATCGCTGGGCGCGGTCGTTCCTGGAAGCGCTGGCGCAGGACCAGGTCGCGGGCAGCGCACTGCTGACCGACGACGATGTGTACCCGGAGTCGCGAGCTCCCCGTCGCTGACGCCACCTCACAGGAATCACCCAGGGAAGGTCCAGGCAGTTCCCAGTCGATTGCCGGATTATGAAGCAATGAGTGGTGCGCCTGCGGAGTCCACGCCCGAGGCCCGGGTACTGGTGGTGGACGACGAACCCATGATCGTGGAGCTGCTGTCGGTGAGCCTGCGTTATCAGGGGTTCGCGGTCGACACTGCGATCGACGGGGCACAGGCACTGGACAAGGCGCGCACCTTCCGACCGCAGGCGCTGATCGTCGATGTGATGATGCCCGGCATGGACGGCTTCGGGCTGCTGCGCCGACTGCGCGCCGACGGCATCGACGCGCCGGTGCTGTTCCTGACCGCGCGCGACGACGTGCAGGACAAGGTCGCCGGACTCACCCTCGGCGCCGACGACTACATCACCAAACCGTTCAGCCTCGAGGAAGTGGTGGCCCGGCTGCGAGTTGTCTTGCGCCGGTTCGGGCATACCGCACCGCAGCGCGAGAGTTCGCGAATTCGGTTCGAGGACATCGAACTCGACGATGACACGCACGAGGTGTGGAAGGCGGGCGTGCCGGTTGCGTTGTCGCCCACCGAATTCACCCTGCTGCGGTATTTCATGGTCAATGCCGGGACGGTGTTGAGTAAGCCGCGCATCCTGGATCATGTGTGGCGCTACGACTTCGGGGGTGAGGTCGGCGTGGTCGAAACGTATGTCTCGTATCTGCGTAAGAAGGTCGACACGGGCGATCAGCGTTTGATTCACACGTTGCGTGGCGTTGGCTATGTGATGCGCGCGCCGAATCGCATGCGCCAGTCCGAGAAATGATCACCTCTCGAATCGAACGGACCCGTCGCAAACTGGCCCGCGCTACTTCGGCGATTCCGCTGCGGGTGACGCTGGTGCTCGCGCTGGTGCTGCTCTGCGCGCTCGGACTGTTCGCCTCGGGCATGGTCGTCACCTCGGCGCTGGAGAATTCGCTGCTGCACCGCACCGATCAGCAGCTTCGCGATGCGGTGATGGCGTGGTCGCGGCCGCGGCCGCCGACTCCTTCGAATCCGCCGCATCCGTCGAGCACCTTCTATGTCCGCATCGAGCCGACCCCCGGCGGCAACGGCACCGTTTATCTCGAGACCAGGCCGTTCAATGAGGAGGCCGAACCCGAGTTGCCACGGTTGACCGATACGCGGCCGAGCACGGATCCGCCGGGCAGCAAGGTACTCACCAAACCGGTGACCATCGGTTCCAAGAACGGCTCGACGGTCAAATGGCGGACCATGACGGCGGTTTCGCCCGATACGACGACGACGGTCGCGATACCGCTCACTGAGAATATCGACACTGCCAATCGACTGATCATGTTGCAGCTCATGGTCGGCGCCGCGGTGCTCGGCGCGCTGGCGGTGCTCGCCTACTTCGTAATCCGACGCAGTCTGCGGCCGCTGCGCGCGGTCGAGAAGACCGCCGCCGCCATTGCCGCCGGGGATCTGCATCGCCGAGTTCCGGTGCGCGGCACTAATACCGAGGTCGACCGGCTGTCCCAATCGCTCAACGGCATGCTCGCCCAGATCCAGCGGGCCTTCGCCGCGACAGAAGCGTCCGAGTCGGCGGCCCGGCGCTCCGAGGCGAAGATGCGTCGCTTCATCGCCGATGCGAGTCATGAGCTGCGCACCCCACTAACCACCATCAGTGGCTTCGCGGAACTGTACCGGCAGGGCGCGACCGCGGATCCGGCCATGTTCATGGACCGCATCGAACACGAGGCCCAGCGCATGGGCCTGCTCGTCGAGGATCTGTTGATGCTGGCCCGATTGGATGCGCAGCGCCCATTGGAACGGGGGCAGGTCGACTTGCTCGCCCTTGCCAGCGACGCCGTGCACAGCGCCCGCGCCGTCGCCGCGGCCAATAGCGATGACGGTCCGCACCGCGCTGTCGAACTGGAGATCCGTTCAGGCACAGGGACATTGGAAGTGGTCGGCGACGAAGCGCGACTGCGTCAGATACTTGCCAACCTGCTGAACAACGCCCTCACACATACTCCGCCAGACGCCGACGTCACGGTCCGGCTGACCCCAACCGAAGACGAGGTCCTGCTCGAAGTCGCCGATACCGGTCAGGGACTACCGCCCGAGGAAGCCGACCGCATATTCGAACGCTTCTACCGCACCGACACCTCCCGCACCCGCGCCAGCGGCGGCACCGGCCTCGGCCTGTCCATCGTCCAAGCCCTGGTCGACGCCCACAACGGCACAGTGAGTGTCGAAAGCGCCGAGGGCGAAGGCACCACCTTCACCGTCCGCCTCCCCCGCGAAAATCGCTGAGCGACCGCACTGCCGACGGCCAAGGGCAGTCCGATCACGACGACATACCAGCACGATCCATTCGCCGCTCATCGGATCTCGGTGTCTTCGACCGACACCGGCTCTTTGTCGATCGACGCGCGCATCGCCGCCGCGATCGCCGAAATCATGTCGGTGTCGGGTTCGGCGAACTCGACTTGCCCGGATGCGGCGACCGTCTGCGAGGCTTTCCGCGACACCTATACGGCCTGGTCGACCCACCCGGCGCACCGCAGCGACGCCTGATCAATCGGGAACGTTGGATCCGTAGCCCAGGTCGCGGAGGGCGGACTTGATTTTGGTTTGGGCTTCGTCGAGGGATTCGGGGGTGGGGTGGGGGTTGGCGCCGGAGATGTCGAAGTTGCCCATGGTGAAGGCGGGGAAGACGTGGACGTGCAGGTGGGGGACTTCCAGGCCGGCGATGAGTAGGCCGGCGCGCGGGGCGTCCCAGGCCTGGCGGACCGCTCGGCCGATCTTCTGGGCGACGCCGTTGAGCCGCGCGAAGGTGTCGGCGTCGACGTCCTGCCACTGATCGATCTCCTTGCGGGGGACCACCAGTGTGTGCCCTTGCGTCACCGGGGCGATGGTGAGGAATGCGACGAATTCGTCGTCCTCCCAGACGAAACGGCCCGGCAGCTGGCCCTCGATGATCGCGCTGAAAACAGAAGCCATGCACCGCAGGCTACGCCGAGCGCTCCCGCAGGTCTGCTCACCCACCGCCAGATCAATGCTCGGGCGCCGCGGATCGAGACAACGAACGGCATCTCGGAGGCGGCCTTCGTCACCATCGGTGGCATCGAGCCAGTTTCTCGAATTGCTGCTGACCTGGTCCAGGTGATCACCCGTGGGTCAGTGGTCAGGCGACGTAGTGGGACAGGATGCTCTGCACTTCGTAGATGTCGACCTGGCGGTTGAATCGCTTCTGCACCGGTTCGTGGGTGCCGGAGATCCAGATGCAGAGTTCGGCATCGAGGTCGAAGGTGCCCGCGGTTTCCACCGAGAAGTGGGTGATGGCGCGGTAGGGGATGCTGTGATAGCTCACCTTGCGGCCGGTGACACCCTGCTTGTCGACCAGGATGAGCCGCCTGTTGGTGAACAGAATCGCATCACGGACAAGGAGATAAGCGGCATAGACCTGTTCACCGCCGCCCATCAGTCTCGCGTATTCCTCTTGCGCCTTACCGGGATCGATCCGCCCGGCATTGCCCATCAGTCCGTCGATCAGACCCATAGACTCCCCCGCCTCTCCGCGTATTTGCCGGTCGTCCGGTGCCTCGATACCCACAATACGGGCCGGCGGTAACCGGGCGGTCGGCTTTTGGGCGTGCCCCATGTGCTTACGAAATCGGTCATCGCTTACCCGCCCCCAGTGGTTATCGGGGTGGGCCGCGGCAGTAATCGGTATCGCCCTGCCGGGATCGGCGGGTGTGCGGTGTACGGCCGATGAACCCCGAGTATCGGGTGCACGGACTACTGGTCGGGGCGAGTTCGGCACACCCTAAGCTGTTGCCCGTGCGCGTACTCGTTATCGGTTCCGGAGCCCGTGAACATGCCCTCGTCCTGGCCCTGCGCCGGGACCCCGCGGTGACCGCGTTGTTCGCGGCGCCGGGCAATGCGGGTATCGCCCAGTGCGCGCAGGTCAGAGCGGTCGATCAGTCCTCCGCGGAGGCGGTTGTCGCCCTGGCAACCGAGCTGGACGCCGACCTGGTGGTGATCGGACCCGAGGTGCCGCTGGTGCTCGGCGTCGCCGATGCGGTCCGGGCCGCGGGTATCGCGTGCTTCGGTCCGTCGGCCGCGGCCGCGCGCATCGAGGGTTCGAAGGCCTTCGCCAAGGACGTCATGACCGCCGCCGGGGTCCGCACCGCGCACAGCGAGATCGTGGACAACCCCGCTGAACTCGACGCGGCACTGGACCGGTTCGGCCCGACCTGGGTGGTCAAGGATGACGGCCTGGCCGCGGGCAAGGGTGTGGTGGTGACCGCCGACCGGCTTGCGGCCCGCGACCACGGTGCCGAACTGCTCGAGCAGGGCCATCCGGTGCTGCTGGAATCCTTCTTGGACGGGCCAGAGGTTTCGCTGTTCTGTCTGGTCGACGGCGAGACCGTGGTGCCGTTGCTGCCCGCGCAGGACCACAAGCGCGTCGGCGACGGTGATACCGGGCCGAATACCGGTGGTATGGGCGCGTACACCCCGCTGCCGTGGTTGCCGCAGGAGACGGTCACCGCGATCGTCGAGGATGTCGTGCAGCCCGTCGCGGCGGAATTGGTGCGGCGTGGCTGCGGTTTCTCGGGCCTGCTCTACGCGGGTCTGGCGATCGGTGCCGACGGACCCGCCGTCGTCGAATTCAATTGTCGCTTCGGCGATCCGGAGACCCAGGCCGTGCTCGCGCTGCTGGAGAGTCCGCTCGGCGAGTTGCTGAACGCCACCGCGACCGGCACGCTCGCCGAGGTCGCCGCGCCGCGTTGGCGCGACGGTTCGGCCGTCACGGTGGTAATCGCCGCCGAGAACTACCCGGGTCACCCCCGCGTCGGTGATGTGATCACCGGAGCGGACGAGGGCACTACCGACGACTCGTCCGCTGTGCTGCACGCGGGAACCGCACTGCGCGAGGACGGGGCGCTGGTCTCCGCGGGCGGTCGTGTGCTCAGCGTCGTCGGCATCGGCGCGGATCTTGCCGACGCCCGCACGCACGCCTACGACCGCATCGCCTCGATCAAGCTGCCAGGCAGCCACTTCCGCACCGACATCGGCCTCGCCGCAGTCGAGGATCGCATTAGCGTTTGACGTATATGACTCGCACTGGTGACCCAACGGAGTGAGTTATACGAGTGGCCCGTCTCGCGTGCGAGTCGTCGAAGCGTATGCGCCGCGCGCTCGGGATTCGACCTTTGAGCATGCGTGCCTGAGGTGTTGAACGCCCCGCCCGCACTGACCACCACGGAGCGAGTCTTACGAGCGACCCGTTCGCGGTCCGTCTCGCGTCCGAGCCGTCGAAGCGCATGCGCCGAAGGCGCGAGTCTCGACGGCTCGGACGCGAGACACTAGGGGGCCGCGAACACGCCGCGCCGCAGGCGCGGCCATTAAACACTGAGTCCGTGCAGTGCCAACCACTGCTGTGGGTCGACGTGTTGTCCGTTGACAATCACCTCGAAGTGCAGATGCGGCCCCGTGGAATCACCGCGGTTACCCATGCGGGCGATCTGCATCCCCGCCGGGACACGTTCGCCGACGGAGACGAAGAAGTCGTACATATGCCCGTAGACGGTGATGCTGCCGTCATCGTGCCGGATCCGCACCCATAGCCCGAAGCCTTGCGCGGGACCCGCATCGATGACGGTCCCGCTGGCGACGGCATAAATCGGTGTGCCGATCGGTCCTGCTATATCGATGCCGTTGTGGAAAGTGCCCCAGCGCGAGCCGAATCCGGACGTGAAGGTGCCGCGCGCCGGCAAAACCATGCCGGTGATGCCGGGCAGCACCGACCCGGCGGTGGTCGGCGCGCTGCCCGCCATCCACGGCTGATATTCACCGGACACGGCCGCGGCCGCCTCGGCCTTGGCGCGTTCCAGCGTCGCGCGGGCCGCGGCCGCGACGACCTCCTGCTCACGGATGCGCTCACCGTTGGCAATGGCGTTCAGATAGCGCTTCACCGACGGCGGTGTCGACTGCATCTGCTGTGGATAGGCGAAGGCGACGCGTTGGGTCTCGTCCGGGCTCGGGGTGCGATCCGTGACGCCCCAATCGAACGAGGAATCGGCGGCGGCGAATACCGCGGTGACACAGACTCCGACGATCAGAATCCGGTGCTTGCGCACTAACGCGCGGTAGTCGAGTTTGGGCCGGTCCTCCCACAGTGCACGCAGGTCGGGCGGTGGTTGCCGACGCAGCCAGACCAGGCCTTGCTTGCACTCGCCGAGCACTTCACGCGCCCGCCCGCCCAACTCGGACTCGCGCCGCTTGCGCAACTCGGCACGCCAATCGGGGGGAATGACACCGATGCCACCCACCCCGGGTACTCGGTCCAGCCGCGCCCGGCGAGCCTTGTCAAGCATTAACGCCGACCATAACCCGTGCCGCATGCCGCGCACCTGCCGAACCGCGCGGTGGGTCGCATTTCGATACCTGTCGACGAAAGCCGAGCATCGGCGCCCACCCGATGTTCGGGAAGGTCTACCGTACGTCGGGTGTCCAGAGAATCTCGCCGGTCGACCATTCCACCTTTCTACGTGATGGATGTCTGGAAAGCTGCCGCGGAAAGGGCCAGGACGCACGGCGATGTGCTGGTGCTGGCGGCCGGGCAGCCCTCGACGCCAGCACCCACACCGGTGCTGCGCGCGACGAAGACGGCGATCGATTCCGAATTGCTCGGTTACACAGAGACATTCGGCGTGCTGCCGCTGCGCGAAGCGATTGCCGAACACCACCGCGATACCTACGGATACGCCGTCGAGCCCGATGACGTCGTGGTGACGACCGGATCGTCCGGCGCGTTCACCCTCATCTTCCTGGCCGCATTCGATGCCGGGGATACCGTCGTGGTGGCCAGGCCCGGATATCCGGCCTACCGCAACACCCTGACCGCGCTGGGTTGTCGTGTGGTCGAACTCGATTGCGGTGCCCAGACCCGATTCCAGCCGACGGTCGCCATGCTGGAAGCGCTCCCGCAACCGCCCGCGGGCCTTATCGTGGCCAGTCCGGCCAACCCGACCGGCACCATGATCGATCCGGCTGAACTCGCCGCACTGGCCCGCTGGTGCGATGCGCACGGCACCCTACTGATCTCCGACGAGATCTACCACGGCATCACCTACCAGGGCGTCAGCGTCGGCCGGACGTCATCGTCCTGGGAGACCTCGCGCGAATCCGTGGTCATCGGTTCGGTCTCGAAGTACTTTTCGATGACCGGCTGGCGGCTCGGCTGGATGCTGGCGCCGACCGGTTTGCGGCCCGCGCTGCAGCGGCTGGCGTCGAATATGACCGTGTGTCCACCCGCGGTCTCGCAGTTCGCGGCGCTGCACGCCTTCGGCGCCGAGGCCAAGGAGGAACTCGACGGCCACGTCCGCCGCTACGCGGTGAATCGGCAACTGCTGCTGGAGGGTCTGCCGAAACTCGGCATCACCGAGCTGGCTCCGGCCGACGGCGCCTTCTACGCCTACGCCGATATCGGCCATCTCACCGATGATTCCCGCAAATGGTGTGCCGAGGTGCTCGATCACACCGGAGTCGCCCTCGCGCCCGGAATCGACTTCGATACCGCGGCGGGGCACCGGACGGTACGGTTCTCCTTTGCCGGAGCTACCGCCGACATCGAGGCGGCACTCGTTCGGCTGGGTCACTACCTGCGTTGTTGATCATCCTGTCCGACAACGAGTTTGCACAGTTCGACACCCTGAACGAGCAGATGCGGTAAAACAACGATGGCTGGGTTTTCACTCTCTGGGTTTCCTCTCTGATTTCGCACGGATGAACTGATGATGACTGGCACGATGGCACGGTGATAACCGCGACGACCCCGAAAGGCGAACGGCGTCGCCAGGCTTTGGTAGCGGCCGCCGCCGAGTTGTTACTCGAAGGCGGATTCGATGCGGTGCGGCATCGCTCGGTCGCGACGCGCGCCGACCTTCCGCTGGCGTCGACGACGTATTACTTCGAGTCGCTCGATGATTTGATCGCGCGCGCGGTCGAATTCAGCGGCAATGTGGAACTGGACGCGATGCGGCGTCGGGTCGGCGAGGTGAGCCACCGCAGACGCGGCGCGGAGGCGACCGTCGATCTGGTGTTGGACCTGTTGGTGGGGTCGGACGGAAACGACGAGGGCGCACGCGGACAGCTCATCGCACGCTATGAACGTTCGGTGGCCTCGGCGCGGCATCCGGAACTGCGTGAAGTACAGCTGCGACTGCGGGCGCAGCTGGACGAGCTGCTCGCCGATGTGTTGCGCCGCTCCGATCGGGCGGTCCGGCCCGAGCAGTTGCGCAGGATGGTCGCGGTGGTCGACGGTGCCGTGGTCGCGGCGCTGAGCGAAATGGACCCGGAGCCAAGGCGAATGGCGCGCGGGGCATTGCTCGAGGTCATCGATATCGTCGCGCCCCCGGTGCGAGCGTCAGGCCCGGAGGCGGTAGCTCGCGTAACCACGGAGGGCCCGCTCGCACCACATCAGATACAGACGCCGCAGCAGGTCGACAGGTTTCGGACACTAGACTGACAAGACGTGAGAGAGCGCAGCGAGCGAACCAAAGGTACAGCGCCTAGGCGTACGACGGAGCCGAGCGCCAGCGAGGCACAGTCGTGAGCCTCGTCCCGAACGTCCTTGCCACTCGATACGCCAGCCCCGAGTTGGTGCATCTCTGGTCGCCCGAGAACAAGATCGTGCTCGAGCGGCGGCTGTGGCTGGAGGTGTTGCGGGCGCAGTCCGAACTCGGCATCGACCTGCCTGCGGGTGTCATCGACGATTACGAGCGGGTCATCGATCAGGTGGATCCGGCCTCGATCGCCGAGCGTGAGCGGGTCACCCGCCATGACGTGAAGGCGCGCATCGAGGAATTCAACGCGCTGGCCGGGCATGAGCATGTGCACAAGGGCATGACCAGCCGCGATCTCACCGAGAATGTCGAGCAGCTGCAGATCCGGCTCTCGCTCGAGCATGTGCATGCGCACGGTGTCGCGGTGGTGGCGCGGCTGGCCGAGCGGGCCGCCGAGTACCACACGCTGGTTATGGCGGGCCGTTCGCACAATGTCGCAGCCCAGGCCACCACGCTCGGCAAGCGGTTCGCCTCCGCCGCCGACGAGCTGCTCATCGCGCTGACCCGCCTGCGTGAGCTCATCGACCGCTACCCGCTGCGCGGTATCAAGGGCCCGATGGGCACCGCGCAGGACATGCTCGACCTGCTCGGCGGCGATTCGGCCAAGCTGGCGACGCTGGAGCAACAGGTCGCGCGGCATCTCGGCTTCGCGAATGTGCTGACCAGTGTCGGACAGGTGTATCCGCGCTCGCTCGATCACGATGTGCTGTCGGCGCTCGTTCAGGTCGGTGCGGGTCCGTCGTCGTTCGCGCACACCATTCGCCTGATGGCGGGCCATGAGCTGGTCACCGAGGGCTTCCAGCCCGGGCAGGTCGGCAGCTCCGCCATGCCGCACAAGATGAACACCCGCTCCTGCGAGCGCGTCAACGGCCTGCAGGTGGTGCTGCGCGGTTACGCCTCGATGGCCGCCGAACTCGCTGGCGCGCAATGGAATGAGGGCGATGTGTTCTGCTCGGTAGTGCGTCGGGTCGCGCTGCCGGACGCCTTCTTCGCCATCGACGGCATGATCGAAACCTTCCTCACCGTGCTCACCGAATTCGGCGCCTACCCCGCCGTCATCGCTCGCGAACTCGACCGCTACCTGCCCTTCCTCGCCACCACCCGCATGCTCATCGCCGCCGTGCGCGCCGGTGTCGGCCGCGAGACCGCCCATGAGGTCATCAAGGAACACGCGGTAGCCGTCGCCCTCGCCATGCGCGAGCAGGGCCGTGAACCCGATCTGCTGGACCGCCTAGCCGCCGACTCCCGCTTCCCGTTGAATCGCGCCGAATTGGATGCCGCCCTGGCCGACAAGTCCGCCTTCATCGGCGCGGCGGAAGCTCAGATTTCGGATGTGGTGGCCGCCGTCCAGAAGCTCGTTGACCGGTACCCGGACGCCGCTCGCTACACCCCGTCCCCGATCCTCTAGCCGACCGGCCATAGTGGTCCAGTGAATCCGTACACGATCTTCGGGGACATTGTGGCTGGGCGGGCCGAGGCCAGCCGGGTGTATGAGGACGATGATGTGCGGAACGTCTCGGGCACGCTCGGGGACATGATCGGCCGCTCATCGTGTGCGGTGCTCCAGCACCTCGAGCGGGCTCGGAAAGAGGGCATGTTGACGTCGGTTCCCGGTCGCGCAGGTGGGCGGGTTACGGAAAAGGCGGCACAGATCCTCCAACGGACCGTGCCGAACACGCCGGGGCAGTAACTTTGCCGGAGCCCTCGAGTTTTCAGGCAACGAGGGCTCCAGCCCGTTCACTGACGACGCTCGGCCACCACCCGAAACTCCTCGGCGTACGGCCCTGTGACTTCGAACGTGACCGTTGCCGGTTCCGCCGCGTCACCATCAGACCCCGGGCCACCTGGGACGATGGACCTTGCAAGGTCTCGAAGTCCGTCAAGCGTCAATGCGTCGAAACCTCGTTGTTTCCAATGGTATTCGAGCGGTGAGGGTGGAGCGTCGGCCGTATCGAGCAGTGCGAGCAACAGATCCTCCCAGCAAATCACGTCCCCATGCCCTTGCTCTGCTGCTATCTCGGCGGCGCGGCGCAACGCAGCGATGACGCTGGCGTTTGCCCCAGTGATCGTGGTTACCGACTGGTGTTCGGCCATGGCCGACACCTTATCGGCCGTAGCGGCTATTGCCGCTGGACTCGAATATTTCCCACCCGTTGTATTCGCGGCCTCCGACGCACCAAATCCGGATGGTCTTCCCCGGTGTCGGACACATCACCTTGTCCTCCCTGGTCACCGGTTGCTCAGCGCAGCGGACCACTATCCCGCCCGACTGCTCGCACATTTCGATCGTGATTGCCGATGCTGGGGAGGTCACCAGCACCAGCACGGCAGTAGCGGCTGCAACGACGAAGGCAAGTCGCGAAATGTTGTACCGCAAGGGATTTCCTCATTCCTTGTGCCTGACCAGCCGGGAGCCGATCAGTACTCCCGTGACGGGCCGGGCTTCATCGCGCCCGTGTCCTCGCGTTCGATCCGTTCGCGGATTTCCCTGACGGTGCGGTCCTTCGGAATCCGTTCCGGCCACACGATCACTGCGACCATCACCACAAGCGGCAGGCCGAAGCACACGACCCACCCGAGCGCGATCACGGCAGGTCTCGGAGCAGTCGCAGCACCGTGGCGCACGTCTCTGCGTCGGCTGCCTCGACAGGGCTATTCGGCGGGGCTATCTGCGCAGCACCCGGAACCCGTTGCGGTAGTAGATGATCGGCTGGAGTCAGCAACTCCAGGTACACACCGCCGGAATCGTCGTCTCCGTAGTCGGTGACCTCCAACACTCCACCTGGGAACACGAACAATCGTGTTGGCTTGTCGGTATCCATCTCGACTCGACTCCTGTAGTCGGCTGTTGGTAGGCACCCCGTGACCGGTACGGCGTCACATGCCACGGGGGCCGATTTAGACGGTATGGGCGGACCCGGGACGCTAGAACTGCGCGAAGGACGTTTCGCCGGACACTTCAAAGCGCCGAAACGTCCCGGTATCGTTTCGGTATGAGTCACCGCCTCCAGTCGGCGATGTTGCGAGCACAGATCGACTCCGCCGCACTCGCGAAGACGGTCAAGGTAGATGTGAAGACCGTGAACCGATGGCTAGCGGGTCGAGTGCCGCACAAACGAACTCGCGCCGCTGTGGCGAGCGCGCTCGGCGAATCGGAGTCGAGCCTGTGGCCTGCGACTCGTCCGGACATCAGCGCGGGCGCTCCTGCCACAGCCGAAGTCATCGGGGCGTACGCACACCGGGCCGACGTGCCTAACGAAGTGTGGACATCGTTGCTGCTGAGTGCGACTCAGCGAATCGACATCATCGGTTATGCCTACCCGTTCGTCCTTGAACTGTTGCCTGATGCCGCTGATCTGATCGCGGAAAAGTGCCGCAACGGCGCGAGTGTTCGGCTGGCCTTCGCGGACCCGGAGTCCGCACACGTAGCCGAGCGTGACGCGCTCGAGCAGATGCAAGGGACATTGCCGGGACGGATACGAAACGCGCTGAGCATGATCGGCAGCCTTGCCGAGACTCCCGGGTGCCGAATCGGGCTACACACGACGCATTTGTACAACTCGGTGTTCAGGTTCGATGACCTGATGTTGGTGACGCCGTACCTGGTTCGAGCGAGGGGCTATCAGCACTCCGCGCTCTACCTCCGAAAGCTTTCCCCTTACGGGCTGTTCGCATCGTTCGAAGACCAATTCGAACAGATTTGGGGAACCGTAATCCCGTACCTGCAAGAGGTGAACTCCGATGGGCTCACGGCGTGACTACTACCGAGATCCCAACGCACCTCGGCCGAACAGCTTGGTTCCCGGAGGTTCGGCACTGGTAGTCGATGAACACGGCGCGATACTCATGCAGCGCCGCAGCGACTCCGGGAACTGGTCGTTCCCCGGAGGAATCATGGAGATCGGAGAGACGCTAGAACAGTGCGTGATCCGTGAGACCAAGGAGGAATCCGGACTGGATATCGAGATCACCGGGATCCTCGGTATCTATACCGACCCTCAGCACGTGATCGCTTACGCAGACGGCGAGGTCCGCCAAGAGTTCAACATCACGTTCTACGGCAGGGTGATCGGTGGCCGTATCGAAGTCAGTTCCGAGTCAACGGAAGTTAAATTCCTGCGGCTAGAAGAACTCGAGACACTGCCGGTACACCAGACGGTTCGGCTCCGGTTGCAGCACCACGCCGAACAACGCTCAACTCCGTATCTGGGATGAGACGCACAACGCGAACACTTAATCGAAAGGCGCTCGAAACTCTTGCCGCGCAGTCGGTAACCGGCAAGGCTGCCCGCGCGCGGGTCGGTGCCGCGCTGGACCGGTGGCGCGACAAGTCCCCGGAATGACGAACCGGGGGCCTATCGGCTTGATTACCCGTACACAACGGCAGAGGTCATCGAGGAACACAACCCATACACGATGGCCAAAATGTTTGTCACCAACGATTTTCGAGCATCGGGCCGAGGGCGTGCCCGCCGACAAGGTGTAGATGCAGGTGGTGGACCTCCTGACCGCCGTGGCGGTTACAGTTCGAGATCAGCCGGTAGCCGTCGCCCTCGCCATGCGCGAGCAGGGCCGTGAACCCGATCTGCTGGACCGCCTGGCCGCCGACTCCCGCTTTCCGTTGAATCGCGCCGAATTGGATGCCGCCCTGGCCGACAAGTCCGCCTTCATCGGCGCGGCGGAAGCTCAGATTTCGGATGTGGTGGCCGCCGTCCAGAAGCTCGTTGACCGGTACCCGGACGCCGCTCGCTACACCCCGTCCCCGATCCTCTAGCCGACCGGCCATAGTGGTCCAGTGAATCCGTACACGATCTTCGGGGACATTGTGGCTGGGCGGGCCGAGGCCAGCCGGGTGTATGAGGACGATGATGTGGTGGCGTTCATGGACATTCGGCCCATGACGCCCGGACATCTATTGGTGGTGCCGAAGATTGCGGCGCGCAATTTGGCGGAGCTGGATCCGGTGGTCGGCGGGAAGTTGTTCCAGGTGGCGCAGAAGCTAGCGGGCGCGCTGCGGGCCAGCGAGGTGGCGTGTGATGGAGTCAACTTCTTCTTGGCCGATGGTGTGACCGCAGGGCAGGAAGTGTTCCATGTGCACCTGCATGTCATCCCGCGAACACCGGGCGACGGATTCGGATTACGTGGGCGCCCGACCAGTCCGCACCGCGCTGACCTGGATTATCTGGCGAGTTCGATCCGCGGCGCGCTCGATCGCTGAGCCGGGCGGATTGCCGGTCAGCGTCCGACATTCTCGCCATGGGCGGGTCGAGCGCACGGGCATGGCGCGATCCTGCTCGAACACCTGAAGCTGGATGCCCTGCACCTGGACATCCGGCCTGGTGACCGCATGCTGTGGACCACAACCACCGCGAGGACCGTCTGGAACTGTCTGGTCAGCGCCATGCTGGTGAAAGCCAGCATGGCGCTGACGGACCAACCGCGGCGACAATCGGGTGAATATGTGGGGGCTTCTCGGAGCCTGAGGTCAGGCCCGCAGCACGCGGACGATGGCGAAGACCACGACGAGCGCGGCCAGGAATGCCGTGCCGAGGATGACGATGCCCGCGGGCACGCCGAACAGTTCCACAGCCTCGGTTCGGTGGATCGTCTGGTAGACCTCCGCATCGCTGTCATCGGTTTCGAAGGCGAAGTCGGAGCGGATATCCGCCGGGGTATCGATCGAAATCCGCAGTTCGGTCAGGTAGTTGCGGCCATTCGCGGTCACCGACGCGAGTTCTGGATCCGATGTGGCAACTCGTCCTGCGAAGTCGACGTGCACACTTTGGGCGGCGGCATCGGGATCGGACCGGCGCACACGATGCTCGCTCAGCGCGTAAAGGTGCACGTACTGGGCCTGCCCAGCGGCGCTCGACATGCGCATCGGATACACGAACCGATCCGAATCGAAGGTCAGACGCACCGGATCTATTGCGCCATCGAGTGGTTGGGCGCTGGTGAGGCGCATTGCCACGAAGGACCAGCCCTCGCGCAGATACGGCTCGAGCGTACTGACCACCTCGGGACGCATCTCGTAGCCATTGTCGCTCAGCCACTTTCGAATGCCGTCCAGATTGCCGCCGGACAGCGTGGTTGCTTCGATCGGGCCGAGCCGCACGCGATCGAGGACGGTCGGGCCGCCCCCGGCGGCAGCCAGCGCCCCCTCGCCCGCGGTGTCGCCGGAACTCGAGAACCATCGTCGCTCAGTCACAATCTTGGGCGCGGTCAAGTTCGCCAGTTCGGTAAACGTCGCCGCGGAGCCGCCCGCGACGGTCGCCGGTTTCGGTGTCGGCACGATCAGCGCCGCCTGGTCGGTACCGGATTTCAGCGCGAGCCGCATGAGTACCGTCTCGCGCTGTCCGTCCCAGCTGACCAGCCCCGTCTCTTCGCGCACCGACGCCGGATGCCCGGCCGGATTGGCGACCGCACCGCACGCGCATGCGGAAGCCGGTGCGAACGCACCGATTCCGGCCGTGGCGAACAGCATCCCCATGACGGCCAGCAGGCGATTTGCGATTGTGGCGCGCATGGCCGCGAGCCTACTGGCCAGCGTGGCCGAGCATCCGGACCTCAGGCGCACCGCGTTTCGCGCAACCCCCAGCGTGGATAGTCGCTGTAACCCGCCGCATCGCGCCCGTACAGCAGATCCTCCCGGATCGAACCGAGCGGCAGATTGTAGGTAATCCGTGTCACCAGATCAGGATTGGCTATGAACGCGCGTCCGAACGACACCAGATCGGCGAGCCCCTGCTCGAGCACGGTCTCGGCCTCGACCGCACCGGTGGGTTTGCGGTTCTCGCCGATATTCGCGATGAGCGTGCCGTGCCAGCGCGGCCGCAGATCGGCCAGCGCGGGATAGTTGTCGTTATCGGTCAGATGCAGATAGGCAAGGTCACGGCGATCCAACTCGGCCACCAACGTCCGGTACAGCGGTGCCGGATCCGCCTCGTACATATTGAACTGCGGGTTGCCCGGGGACAGTCGAATAGCGGTCCGGTGCGACCCGACGGCCTCGACAACGGCGTCCACGATGGCCAGCGGCGCGCGCATACGGTTCTCGATCGAACCGCCGAATTCGTCGGTGCGTAGATTGGTGTTATCGGCCAGGAACTGGTGCGGCAGATAGCTATTGGCCCCATGGATTTCGACACCGTCGAAGCCCGCCGCGATCGCGTTGGCGGCGGCGATCGCGAAATGCTCTATTACGGCGGCGATTTCGGCACGGCTGAACGCGCGCGGTGTGATCGGATCGGCCTTGGTGCCGTCGAGCAGGTGCGGTCGATCGTCGTCCACCACGGCCGATGGTCCGGTAGGCCACGATCCGTCGACCCGCGCCAACGGATGTCCCTTCCGACCACCGTGCATCAGTTGTGCGACGATCCGCCCGCCCGCCGCGTGCACCGCCTCGGTGACCCGTCGCCAGGCATCGACATGGCGACCCGTCTGCAGGCCAGGCACCCAGGCCTCGCTCTGGCCGGTCG
Organism: Nocardia sp. NPDC050630; assembly: GCF_044457245.1. Classification (NCBI taxonomy): domain Bacteria; kingdom Bacillati; phylum Actinomycetota; class Actinomycetes; order Mycobacteriales; family Nocardiaceae; genus Nocardia; species Nocardia sp. NPDC050630. Next base: position 128,413 of record NZ_JBITGN010000002.1, on the reverse strand, counting down.
AATGCGGCCAGATGCCCTCGGTCACGATCAGTCCGGCCGTGGCCCGCTGCGCGTAGTAATCGACGACATCGGCGGTCGGCGAACCGTCCGGATGTGAACGCAGCCGGGTCATCGGTGACATGACGATGCGATTGGGCAGGGCCAGAACATGGTTGCGGTATTCGCTCAATAGCTGCATGACGGCACCATAAAACCTGACATCGATGTGAGGTCAAGTAAGCTCGAGACCGCAACGGCTGATCTCGGGAGCGCATGGGTAACTCGTCGGGAACGTCCAGCAGCTCTTCGCGCGTGGCCGCCGGTTCGCCGCGCGCCTTCCGTTGCACGTCGGCAAAGGTCCGGAAGGCGGAACAGATATGCGCATCGGTGAGTTGGCCGAGCGGACGGGGGTGAGCGTTCGGTCGCTGCGGTATTACGAGGCCAAGGGCATGCTCGGATCCGAGCGCACCTCCGGTGGTCAGCGCGAATATCCGGAGTCGGCGGTCGCGCGGGTGCTGCGCATTCGCGAAATGTTCGCCGCGGGCATCGGCAGCGATACCGTCAGCCAGTTGCTGCCGTGTATCCACGACGCAGACGGCACCCCGAACGAACTGGCGACACCGTTCCTGGTGGACAAGCTGGCCGAGGAGCGCCGCCGCATCGATCAGGCGATGACCGATCTGCACCGGGCGGGCGCGGTACTCGACGAGATCATCCGAGCGGCGGGCGGCGCGCAGCCCGAACAGTAGGGTGGAGCCCATGGCTCTCGACAGTGGAACCGGAACGCTCGCCGGTCCGGGTGATGAATCGGCCGTGGTGACGGCCCCGGTCGCCAAGCGGGTGCGCACCGAGCGGGTGCACCACGGCGACGTCTTCATCGACGAGTACGAATGGCTCCGCGATAAGGAAAACCCCGAGGTCATCGCCTATCTCGAGGCCGAGAACGCCTACACCGAGGCGCGCACGGCGCATCTGGGCGGGCTGCGGGACAAGCTCTACGACGAGATCAAGGCGCGCACCCAGGAGACCGATCTGTCGGTGCCGACCCGGATCGGCGAGTACTGGTACTACTCGCGCAGCTTCGAGGGCAAGCAGTACGGCGTGCACTGCCGCTGTCGCATCGATGCCACCGCGGCGGGGATCGACGCGTGGACCCCGCCGCAACTCGAGGCCGATACCGAGATTCCCGGCGAGCAGGTGCTGCTCGACAGCAACCAGGCCGCCGAGGGCCACGACTTCTTCACCATCGGCGCGTTCTCGGTCAGCCATGACGGCAACCTGCTCGCGTACTCGGTCGACACCAGTGGTGACGAGCGCTACCTGCTGCGCTTCAAGGATCTGCGCACCGGCGAAATGCTCGCCGACGAGATCGCGGGCACCGCACCCGGCGCGACCTGGTCGCTGGACGGCACACACGTCTTCTATCAGACCGTCGACGAATCCTGGCGACCCGACACCGTGTGGCGGCACCGGCTCGGCACGGCCAAGGATGACGATGTCGAGGTCTTCCATGAGCCCGATGAGCGCTACTGGGTGAGCATCGGCGCGACGCGCTCGGAGAAGTACCTGATGATCTGGCTCGGTTCCAAGATCACCAGCGAGGCTTGGGTACTCGAATCCGATAATCCGGAAGGGGATTTCCGGGTCGTCATTCCGCGACGTGAAGGTGTCGAGTACTCGGTGGACCATGCCGTGGTCGGTGGCGAGGACCGTTTCCTGATCCTGCACAACGATGTCGTGGACGGGGTGAAGGCGCAGAACTTCGTACTCGCCGAGGCCCCGGTATCGGATCCGTCGAATATGACATTGCTGATCGGCCACCGCGACGATGTGCGGCTCGAGGACATCGATCCGTTCGCCGATCATCTGGTGCTGAGCTATCGGCGTGAAGCCCTTCCCCGCGTTGCCATTTGGCCACTGACCGAATCCGGCTACGGCCAGCGGCACGAACTCGAATTCGATCTGGAACTCTTCGCGGTCGGCTCCGGCCGCAATCCGGAATGGGAGCAGCCGACGCTGCGCATCGGGCTGACCTCGTTCATTACACCGACGCAGGTCTTCGACTATGTCCCGGCCACCGGTGAGTTGCTGCTGCGCAAGGAGCAGCCGGTACTCGGCGGTTATGACGCCGAGGACTATGAGCAGGAACGAGATTGGGCGGTCGCCGCGGACGGCACCCGGATTCCGATCTCGCTGGTGCGCAAGAAGGGGCTGCCCGCGGGCCCGAAACCGCTACTGCTGTATGGATATGGCTCCTACGAGACCCCCATTGATCCGTCATTCTCGGTCTCGCGGCTTTCGCTGCTCGACCGCGGCATGGTGTTCGCGGTGGCGCATGTGCGCGGCGGTGGTGAAATGGGGCGGCTCTGGTACGAGAACGGCAAGACCCGCACCAAGAAGAACACCTTCACCGACTTCATCTCGTGCGCAAGGCATCTCATCGATACCGGTGTAACCTCGGCGGACCGGATGGTCGCCGATGGCGGCAGTGCGGGTGGTCTGCTGATGGGCGCGGTGGCGAATATGGCGCCCGAGCTGTTCAAGGGAATTCTGACCAACGTACCGTTCGTCGACCCGCTCACCTCGATCCTGGACCCATCGCTGCCGCTCACCGTCATCGAATGGGATGAGTGGGGGAATCCGTTGGCGGACAAGGACATCTACGACTACATGAAGTCCTATGCCCCCTACGAGAACATCGAAGCCAAGGACTACCCGGCCATCCTGGCCGTCACCGGTATCAACGACACCCGCGTGCTCTATGTCGAACCCGCCAAGTGGGTCGCCAAACTGCGTGCGACCAAGACCGGTGACGCACCACTGCTGCTCAAGACCGAAATGAGTGCGGGCCACGGCGGCGTCAGCGGCCGCTACGAGCAGTGGAAGGAAGTCGCCTTCGAGTACGCGTGGCTCCTGGACACCCTCGGGCTGGCCGACGTTTAGGTCGGGTGAGCGGTCGGTCCACCCCGGCCGCTCACCCGGTGGGTACCAATAGTTTGCCGAGCAGCGTCGTGAGCTGGCGGCGCTCGGCAGCGGTCAGCGCCGCGAAGGTCTCATCGAGATAGGCCGGAATCGCGGCCTCCGCCTCGCGCAGCCGTTCGCGGCCCGCGTCGGTGATGGTTACAGCGTATGAGCGCCGGTCGTGCGGATTACGTTCGCGCCGGACGTAATCCGACTTCTCCAGGTCATCGCAGACGCTGACCATGACGCTGCGGTCGATCCGCAGTTCCTCGCTCAGCGTCTGCTGCGAGCACGCGCCGACGGCATCGAGCATCTTCAATACCAATTGCTGTCCAACGCCCAAACCCTGTGTCGCGGCGTGGATTTCGCCTGCTCGGGCCACTGTGGTCGATGCGCGGCACAGTGCGATATCCGGCCGCTCGGCGGCGAGCTGTGGAAAGTAGGTCGGCTTGGTCATGGTCCCTCGCTGTCGGTGCCGCCAGCCTACCATTAATCGTCTTCGTGCCAATCGTTTGACAGCAGATGATTTTTGGACATACGGTCTGCCCGTCTGCATGAATCGCCCGAGGAGTACCCGATGACAATGCTGGACCTGACCCCGGATGAGTTGCTGTCCACGACCCGTGCCGTGCGCAAACGTCTGGATTTCGACCGTCCGGTGCCGCGCGAGCTGATAGAGGAGTGCATCGACCTTGCGACTCAGGCGCCGACCGGACGCAATCGGCAGCGCTGGCACTTCATCGTTGTCACAGACCGGGCCAAGCGTCGAGTCGTCGGGGACATCTTCCGGCGCGCCCTCACCGTCGGAACCGGACAGCCGCTGACCGTCGATGATGTCCGGCGGATGAACTATGCCCCACGTTCGACCGAGCGGGTCTTCGATGGACTGCGCTATCTCGCCGAAAATATCCATCGTGTTCCGGCCATGGTCATCCCGGCCATCGAGGGCCGAACCGATCGGGCCTCGGTCGAGATCCAGTCGGGCGCTTGGGGTTCCATTCTGCCCGCGGTGTGGAGCTTCATGCTCGCCGCGCGCGCTCGCGGGCTCGGCACCACCTGGACCAGTGCGCAGGGGCCGCTGGAACGCGAACTAGCTGCGGTGCTGGGTATTCCGTACGACTCGGTGATGCTCGCGGCATTCATCCCATTGGCCTACACCCTCGGCACCGACTTCAAACCCGCCGTCCGGGTGCCGAGGGAGCAGGTACTGCACTGGGAGCGGTGGTAAATCAGAGGCCGCAGGTGCGCATGTTGTCCAGGAATGTCGCACGATCGCTGTCGCGAAATTGGTCGATCCCCTGATATGCGCCGTTCGCATCCATGATCGCGATGTAGGCGTCGGCGATCTGATCCGGTGTCGCGTCCGGCGTACGGCTGCGCACCTGGTTGACGAAACCTTGTGTAGCAGTGCATGTTTCGTCTCGGCTGAAGATCTCGGGGGCGTCCGGATCGGCTAGCGCCGTGGCCGGTGCGATGAGCAGGAGTGGAACTGACAGAGCACTGAACAGGGCTGTCTTCACGCCGCAGATCTTAGGTCAGATGTGCCGCAGTGTTCGTCGGCGGGTCATCCGCCCTGCACGCCGAGTACATGTGCGGCTGGCACCGTAAGGTCATGAACGCTGAGCTGATCGTGTCGATTTCCGGGATCCGGGACACCACGCGGGACGCGGCTATCGAATTCGCGGCCGAAATGGATCGCCGCGATGTGCGGCTTTCGCTGTTGGTCGCGCCCAGGTTGAAGGGCGGCTACCGGCTGGTGGAAGATCCGGCGACGCAGGCCTGGCTGCGTGGTCGGCGGGCCCGCGGTGATGCGATCGTGCTGCACGGCTACGACCAGGCGGCGACCAAACGGCGCAGAGCCGAATTCGCCACCCTGCCCCGGCATGAGGCGCGCTTGCGGCTGACCGCGGCGGATCGCGTGCTCGAGCAGGTGGAATTGCGCACCCGGCTGTTCGCGGCACCGCGCTGGGATGCCTCCGCGGGCGCGATCGAGGCGCTGCCCGAGGCAGGTTTCCGGCTCGCGCTCGGGTTGACCTCGATTTTCGATCTCGAGCGCAATATCGCCCAGAAGGCGCGCGTTTACGGCATGGGCGAGGGTTTCCGCGCCGAGCCGTGGTGGTGTCGCGCGTTGGTGCTCGGTGCGGCCAGGACCGCACGTCGCGGTGGTGTGCTGCGGCTGGCCGTTTCCGCCGCTCAGCTCGGCCGCTCCGGTCCGCGGCAGGCGATGCTCGATGCGGTCGATCTCGCGCTGTTCCACGGTGCGGCCAGCGAGGTATACCGCTGGGAGGCGTTCACCGCGGTCAAGGCGGCCTGATCGGGTCTGCCCGAAGCCGTGTAGGGGGTGTGGTCGGCACCGCCCGCACGAGGCGCCGCCGCCCGTAATGGCGTGACCGGGCGGCGGCGCGCGGCGAAATCGACTGTGCGCCGAGGTGTTCGATCGAGGTTCCGTTCGGCGTCGACATATCGATGGCGTCGTCTGTCAGCCGGGGCCTCCAGGGGCTCGAGATCGGGACCGGACCGGTTTCGCCTTATCACTCGGTACGGCAGCGGTCGCGTTATGCGTGAATCCGCCCGCTTCGGCTCGGGTGAGCGGTTCGGAGTGTGGATGCTTGTCCAATTGCTCCATACCGCGCGCGATATCGGTGAGCAGTAGGTCGGCCATATCGATGCTGAACCCGTGCCGGACCAGCGCGCGCATGATCGTCTCGTTCTCGCGGTCGGCGGGCAACGGATACGCGGCAATCAGCCAACCCCTGGTCCGCAGCCGATCCGACAGTTCATAGAGATTGAAGCCGACATCCTCGGTGAGTCGCCACGACACCGCCGCGATCCCCCGATGCGGATCGCCGCCGTGGATCATCTCGAACGGACCGAGTTTGAGCAGGCCTTCGGCCAGATGCTGGGCGACGTGGTAGAGCTGGGACTGCAGACGGGTGTATCCGGTGTGCCCGAGCCGGATGAATTCGTAGTACGAGGTGATCACCTGCCCGCCCGGGCGAGAGAAGTTGAGATTGAAGGTGGCCATGCTGCCGCCGAGGTAATCCACATTGAAGATCAGTTCCTCGGGCAGATCGGCGGCCTCGCGCCAAATCGCCCAGCCCGAGCCGAGCGGTGCGAGCCCGGTCTTGTGGCCGGAGGCATTGATCGACTTGACCCGCGGCAACCGGAAATCCCAGATCAGATCCGGTGCGGTGAACGGCGCGAGGAATCCGCCGCTGGCCGCGTCGACATGGATCGGGATATCCAGGCCGCTGTCTTCTTGTAGTCGGTCCAGCGCCTGACTTATTCCGGCGACATCCTCGAACAACCCGGTGTAGGTCTGCCCGAAGGTCGGCACCACCATGATGGTGTTCGCGTCGCAGTAGTCGGTCACATCGTCGGGATGCATGGTCAGCCGGTCCCCGCGCAGCGGAATCTGACGGATCTCCACATCGAAATAGCGCGCGAACTTTTCCCAGCACACCTGCACCGGGCCGCAGACGAAATTCGGGGTTCCGGTGCCGCCGCGTTTGCGCCAGCGGAATTTGGCGCCCAGACCGCCGAGCATCGCGGCTTCACTGGAGCCGGTGGTCGAGGTGCCGTGCGTGCCCGCCGGATCCGGCGCGTGCCACAGATCGGCGACCATCCGCACGCAGCGGCGCTCCAATTCGGCGGTCTGCGGGTATTCGTCCTTGTCGACGATGTTCTTGTCCAGGGATTCGTTCATCAGTCGGCGCGCCTGGTCGTCGACCCAAGTGGTGCAGAAAGTCGCCAGATTCATCCGGGAGACGCCGTCGAGCATCAGTTCGTCGTGCACGATCTCGTAGGCGACCTGGGGGATCAACTCGTTTATCGGAAATCCGGCCTTCGGTGCCGACCGGCGCAGGCCCGGCAGGGCGAATAGATCGTCGGGCTCCAGTTCTTCTGTCATCGAACCGCCTCCGAACATGGCTCGGGTGATGTCCTTGCGAAAACAGTGGCAACCAGCGTCGACGGTTCAGCATGTCACAGTGGCGACCGGATTTTCGGTGTTCCGATCCGGACGACACAGACCGATCGGTCGGCTGATTTCTCCGTATGCGCCGAGCGGTTCATGTCAAAGTGGGCGGGCGGCGCGCGGTCGGCCGCTTCTGTGCTGGATCGGATCGGAAATGAGGTTTCGCAGATGATCGACGACTCCCGCATCGCGGCGCTGCGCCAGCGGGTGGCCGCGCTGATGCCGCAGGCGAAAACCGATCTCACTCAACTGGTTTCGTTCAAGTCGGTGGCCGATCCCCGGCAGTTCCCGCCGGAGGAGTGCGACCGGACCGCGCAGTGGGTGGCCGACGCGTTCGCCGGGGCGGGTCTGACCAAGGTTGGTCTGCACGAAACTCCCGATGGCAGTAAGGCCGTCATCGCCTCGCGTCCCGCGCTGGACGGTGCGCCCACGGTATTGCTCTACTGCCACTACGACGTGCAGCCGCCGCTCGACGACGATGCCTGGCGCACCCCGGTCTGGGAGCTGACCGAGAAGGACGGCCGCTGGTACGGGCGCGGCAGTGCGGACTGCAAAGGCAATATCATGATGCATCTGACCGCGCTGCGGGCACTCGGCGCGGATCTCCCGCTCGGGGTGACGCTGGTCGCGGAGGGCTCCGAGGAGCAGGGCACCGGCGGACTCGAACAATTTGTCGAGGCCAATCCGGATCTATTGCGCGCGGATGCGATTCTGATCGGCGACTGCGGCAATTTCGCGATCGGGATGCCGACCTTGACCGAGTCGCTGCGGGGCAATGTGAACGTGGTCGTCGCCATCGAAACCCTCGCCGGCCCAATGCATTCCGGTATGTTCGGCGGTCCCGCCCCCGATGCGCTGGCCGCGCTCGTCCACCTGCTCGCCTCATTGCGCGACGAACACGGCAACACCACCGTGGCCGGTCTGCCCAACGATCAGCGCTGGACCGGTGTGCAGTATTTGGCGGACCAATTCCGCGCTGACGCAGGCGTACTCGGCGGTGTCGAACTCACCGGTGACGGCAGCGTCGCCGATATGCTCTGGGCGCGACCGGCTTTGACGGTGCTCGGCATCGACGCGCCGAAGGTCGTCGGTTCAGCGGCGGCCATCCAGCCCACCGCCCGAGCCCGGCTCAACCTGCGCATTCCGCCGGGCGTCGAACCCGACCGGGCGCTGGAACTGCTGACCGCACATCTGCGGGCGCACACGCCGTGGGGCGCGAAAATCACCGTGGAAACCGAGGGCATCGGCGCGCCGTTCCGGTCGGCTAGCGGCGGTCCTGCCCGCACCGCCATGGAAGCCGCGCTCACCGCCTCGTACGGCCGCGCGACGACCACCCAGGGCCAGGGCGGTTCGATCCCGCTGTGCAATGTCTTCGCCGACACCTACCCGCACGCCGAGATCATGCTGCTGGGCGTCGAGGAACCGAAATGCCTCATTCACGCCCCCAATGAGAGCGTCGACCCCTCCGAAATCGAACACATGGCCCTCGCCGAGGCCCTCTTCCTCGCCACCTACGCCGAACAGGCCCGGTGAGGGTGTTGGACGCCTGATCACCATGCGTCCGTGGCGGATCCTCTCGACGATTGCCGCCAGGGATACATGGTGATCAATAGTCCAGGTGTTAGAGGTCGCGCTGCGACTCGGGGGCGATGACGGTGAATTCTGTTCCGGTGGGGCCCATTTCGGCCAGGCGGCCGAAGTAGATGCCTTGGGCTTCGGGTTGGATGATGCCGAAATGGATGGGGAAGGCGGTACGCGGGGAGACCGCGCGCAGGTAGTCGACGGCCTCGCTGATGCGCATCCACGGGGCGGATGCGGGGATGGCGAGGACGCCGACCGGCACCGGCGGCACCCAGAGCGAGTCGCCTGGGTGCACGAGTTGGGCCGGGTCGTCCGAGGTGCCGAGTTGGAAGACGGTGTTATCGATCACCGGGATCTCCGGGTGGATTACCGCATGCCTGCCGCCGCCTCCGGTGATCTGGAGATCGCCGAGAGTGATCACATTGCCCGCGTGCACCGCCTCCCATGGCTCGCCGCGCTGCGCTGCGGTCTGTGGATCGCTGAACAGGCGCGCGTCCGGGTTGTTGTCGAGCAGTGCCTCGATCCGGCTCGGATCGATATGGTCGGGATGCTGGTGGGTGACGGCGATGGCGTCCAAGCCGGTGATGCCCTCGAAGCCGTGTGAGAATGTGCCCGGATCGAACAGCACCTTCTTGCCGTGCAATTCGACGAGGATGCAGGAATGGCCGAAGTGGGCTATGCGCATGGGGCCATGCTATTTGACTCGACCCCGACCGTAGCTCGGACAGCCCGGACAACTACGCTGCTCAGGTAACCCCAACACCACCTGAGGAGCAACGCGTGGCACGAGTCGTGGTCGAGGTGATGCCGAAGGCCGAGATCCTGGATCCGCAGGGTCAGGCCATCGCCGGCGCGCTCCCGCGCCTGGGATTCGCCGGAGTGTCGGATGTGCGGCAGGGCAAGCGATTCGAACTCGATGTCGACGACAGTGTCAGCGACGCGGAGCTCGAACAGATCGCCGAGGCACTGCTCGCCAATACCGTGATCGAGGACTGGAAGGTCGTGCGGGTTTCGGCATGAGCGACCGTAACGAGCGAATCGAAAACACAGCCGCCATCGCGGGCAAGGCGGAGCTGAGCGCCAACGAGGCGCAGTCATGACCGCGCGGGTCGGGGTCATTACTTTTCCGGGCACGCTCGATGATGTCGACGCCGCTCGGGCGGTCAAGCTGGCCGGTGCCGAGGCGGTCAGCCTGTGGCATGCCGATGCCGATCTGAAGCAGGTCGACGCGGTGATCGTGCCCGGCGGCTTCTCCTACGGTGACTACCTGCGCGCCGGTGCCATCGCCAGATTCGCCCCGGTGATGGGTGAGGTCGTCAAGGCCGCTGGTCGGGGCCTGCCGGTCCTGGGCATCTGCAACGGTTTCCAAGTGTTGTGCGAAGCGGGTCTGCTGCCCGGTGCGCTGACCCGCAACGAGGGTCTGCACTTCGTCTGCCGTGACGAATGGCTGCGCGTCGAAACCGCGAATACCGCATGGACCTCGCGTTTTGAGCCCGGTGCCCAGATCCTCATCCCGGTCAAGAACGCCGAGGGGCGCTACCAGGCCTCCGATCGTGTGCTCGATGAACTCGAGGGCGAGGGCCGGGTGGTCTTCCGCTACGCGGGTGACAATCCGAATGGCTCTCAGCGCGATATCGCGGGCATCTCCTCGGCCGATGGCCGGATCGTCGGCCTGATGCCGCATCCCGAACACGCTACCGAGCCGCTGACCGGTCCGAGCGACGACGGCCTCGGCCTGTTCCTCTCGGTACTCGACAACCTGGTTGGTGTTTAATTTGCCGCGCCTTCGGCGGGCCGCGAACTCCTCGCTCGTAAGACTCGCTCCGCTGGGGTCACCGATCAGGTAGGTCAGCTCAGGTGATCCGGGCGATGATGTCGAAATCGACGCCGTCGGCCAGCGCGATATAGCCGTGCTGCTGGGCTTGGTTTCCGACGAAACTTCTGGAACCGCCGGGTGTTTCGAGTTGAACGCCCTGGTCGAGGGCCGCGTGTATGTCGGGGACGTGCAGTGATCCGACTGTCTCGCCGATCGCGCGCAGGGTGTGGATCGCCTCGTAGCTCATATTGCTGAAGCTGGTCAGTGCGGGTGCGAAGGTACCGTGTAGTCGGCGGTAGCGGGCCAGTCGGTCGCGGCCGTCGTCGGTGCGCGGGTCGACGAAGAAGCTCGATGCCACGTAGAAGTTGTGATTGGCCGCGGGACCGGCGGTCAGCAGGACGTTTTCGTCGGCGGCCGGGCTGACGCGCAGTAGCGTGTCCGCGCGTCCGGTGGCGGCGAACTGCCGGTTGAAGCGGGAGACATCCGCGCCGACCATCAGGATCATGACGGCGTCGGCCTGATCCAATGCGGGATGGTCGAGGAATTCCGCGAAGTCCGGTGCGCCGAGCGGTACGAATCGCTCCAGCACGATGGCATTCGGATCGGCCAGGCTGCGGCGCACCGCCTTGGCCGATTCGCGCGGCCAGATGTAGTCGTTGCCGATGATCGCCCAGCGGCGCACACCGTGCTCGCGCTGCAGCCAGTGCACCGCGGGCAGAGTCTGGCCCGCCGGATGCTCCCCGAGCATGAGCACCCCGGGTAGTTCATTGGTGAGACCCTCGTGTCCGGTGGCGAAGAGGTAGGGCACCCGGCTGGCATTGGCGCGTGCGACGGCCAATCGCACCGCCGAGGTATGCCAGCCGGTGATCGCGTGCACCATCCCGGTGGCCAGCAGCGCGGAAACCTCATCGGCGACCTCGCGCGGATTCCGGCCGCCATCGATATTCGTAGTACGAATTTCGCGGCCCAGAAAACCGGTCCCAGCATTGATTTCGTCGACCGCGAGGGAAACCGCCGCATCACACGACGCCGCGACAATACCGCCCGGTCCCTGCATGGGGACTATGTTCAGTATCTCGATTGTGCCGTCTGGGCTCTCGCCGAACGCTGACATTCGGTACTCTTCTTCTCGTTCGAGCGAAATTCATGGCAGGCAGGAAATAATGACGACCATTGTAAGCGGATATTCCACGCTGCATGGTGTGCTGCGTGCCGCGCAACGGCGCTGGCTGGATCACCTCGACGCCGCGCTGTGCGCCAGGCAACTGACGGCCGATCAATGGTCGATGCTGTCGAATCTGTCCCCCGAGTTCGGGGTCACCATGAGTGAGCTCGCGGCCAGGTCACAGCTACCGCCGTCCTCGGCGACCAGGCACGCCGACGCACTCGCCGAACGCGGCCTGATCTTCCGGGTGGCCGCGGAGGACGACCGCCGCCGCATCCTGATCGGCCTGAGCCGGCTCGGTTCGGATCTGGTCGACGCGGTCCGCGTCGAAGAGGAGCGCGCGGAGCAGGAGTTGCGTTCGCGTATCGGTGCGCGGCGTTATGCCGAGCTGATGCGTTTGCTCGAACTCGTTTCCGCGGAGTAGTTCAAATTGGTACAGCTTCATTCGTCGGATGAATTAATCTGACGAATGTTCGGTCGCGCTGATCTCGGCGCGCGATTTCCATTCCTCGGGTTATGTTGGCAATAGACCTGGTTATGTTTTCCGAATATTCGGCCATAGGCGTACGACGAGATCGTTGCACTCCACGGCGACGGTCATTCTCGGCAGCGAAACCGCGGTCTTCACCCCCGACCTGCCGCAACGGGTGCGGTTTCTCATGCGGGGCGGGACCACTTCGGTCTGCACAGGTTGTTGAAACGGAGGCCATGCGATCGGTGTCCACGAGAGCTGCCCGCTCCACTTCTGTCGAACTCTGGTTCCGGTCGAGGACAAGAGCACGTGCGGGATCTGATCGAGACGGATCCTCAGGTCTGCGCGACGGCTGCATAGGATCGCAGACATGCCCGTTTCCACTACCGCTGCCACGGCCGCCGGGTTGTGCGCCTTCATCGACGATTCACCGTCGCCGTTCCACGTCTGCCGGACGGTCGCGCGGGAACTGGACGCCCACGGTTTCACGCCGCTCGCGGAGTCGGAGCCGTGGCCCACGGATGGGCCGAGTCGGCATTATGTCGTGCGCGGCGGTTCGCTGGTCGCGTGGGCGACGGCCGATTCCGCCGGTGTGACGCCATTCCGGGTGGTCGGTGCGCACACCGACAGTCCGAACCTGCGGGTGAAGCAGTATCCGGACCTGGCCGCGGTGGGCTGGCAGCTGGTCGGGTTGGAGCCCTACGGCGGAGCCTGGCTGAATTCCTGGCTGGACCGCGAACTCGGCATTTCCGGGCGGCTCACCGTGCGTGACGGAAATGCGGTGCGCGACCAGTTGGTTCGCATCGATGAACCGATCTTGCGGGTGCCGCAGTTGGCCATCCATCTCTCGGAGGATCGCCGCGGTGTCACGCTGGATCCGCAGCGGCACGTCAATGCGATCTGGGGTCTGGGTGCGCAGCCGCGCTCATTCCTGGCGTTCGTGGCCGAATATGCCGAGGTCGATCCGCGGTCGGTGCTCGGATGGGAGCTGATGACCCATGATCTGGCGCCGAGCCGATTGGTCGGGCGGGACCGCGATCTGGTGAGTGCGCCGCGCCTGGACAATCAGGGCACCTGCTATGCCGGATTGAATGCCTTCCTCGCGGCGATCGAGGAACCCGGTGCGGCCATTCCGGTGCTGGCGATGTTCGATCACGAGGAGGTAGGCAGCCAATCCGACCGTGGCGCGCAGTCCGATCTGCTGCCGACGGTGCTCGAGCGCGTCGTGCTCGCCCGCGGCGGCGGCCGCGCCGAATATCTTGCCGCACTGGCCGGATCCGTCTGCGCCTCCGGTGATATGGCACACGCGACGCACCCCAACTACCCGGACCGTCATGAACCCGCACATCGCATCGAGGTGAATGGCGGCCCGGTACTCAAGGTCAACCAGAATCTTCGCTACGCCACCGATGCCGCGGGTGCGGGTGCCTTCGCCCTGGCCTGCGCCCAAGCCGAGGTCCCCCTTCAGCGCTATGTGCACCGCGCCGATCTCCCCTGCGGCTCCACCATCGGCCCGATGACCGCCGCCCGCACCGGCATGCCCACCGTCGATGTCGGCGCCGCGCAGCTGGCGATGCATTCGGCGCGCGAAATCATGGGTGCAGAAGATGTTTCGTCCTATGCCGCCGCCCTAGCCGCTTTCCTGACTCCCGCACCACTCGATCGGTAGGTGTGTCGTGGCGATCCGCAGTTTTCGCACCTCCTGAGTGCCGATGAGCTCGCCGCATCGGCGGAGGAGTTCGATGCGTGCTGGTGCTGCCGACATTCGGCGATCGAGTCTGGTGTGTCGGTGTGCGTCATGGATGGGCGGGCAGGTCTGGGTGGCCATGAGTTCGCCGCATCGGCGGATGAGTTCGATGCGTGCTGGTGCTGCCGACATTCGGCGCTCGAGTCTGGCGCGTCGGTGTGCGTCATGGATAGGCGCGCAGGTCCGGTGCCGATGGCAAGCTCGCAGGGACGTGTACCGGTGGAAAGAGCTGGAATGCCGATAGGCGCGTCGGGGGCGGACGATCGCCGTTCAGACAGCGGCGCTGGCCTGCTCGGGCACCGCGCTTTTCGCTGGGTGGTAGGTGCTGACGGCGACCACGAATACCGCAAGGGTCGCGAGGACGTAACTGCTGCCGATGAGCTGCTGCCACCAGGCCCAGCCGAGTTCCAGATCCTTGGAATGCGGCAGGAGCCATTGGGGTCCGATCATGAACAGGACGGTGAAGGCGGCGACGGAGCCGATGAACCAGCGGTTTCGGGTGCCGCGGGCGATGGCGTCGGCCGCGACCAGGATGGCGGGGGCGATCCAAACCCAGTGGTGCGACCAGGAAACCGGGGATACCAGCAGTACGGCGGCAGCGTTCACCATCAGTGCGGTGACCTGCTGTCCCACTTCGAGTAGCCGGTGCATCCATACCGCGGCGAGGGTAATCGCGATGAGCGACAGCGTGATCCAGATCACGGTGGCTAGTGAATCGGGGACACCGAGGCGGAAGGCCATGCCCTTGATCGACTGATTGCCCGCGAAGTAGGGCGGCCCGATGCGGCCGGTATCGGCCAGGGTGTGGAACCAATATTCGGCCGAATCGCTCGGGAACAGCAGGAATCCGAGTCCGACAGCGAGGACCGCGGAGACGATCAGCGTGCCCGCCGCTTTCCAATCCCGGCGAAGCAGGAAGTACAGCAGATATCCGGCCGGAATCAATTTCACCGACACCGCGATGCCGATCAGCATGCCGCGCGGCCAGACCGGCTTGCGGACAAGGCAATCCATGGTGACCGCGGCCATCAGCACCAGATTGATCTGACCGAAGCCGAAGGTCTGCCGGATCGGTTCCGACATCTGCGCCACCGCGACCACGCCGATGACCAGCGCCAGCATGGTCCGCCGTTCGAGGGACGGGCGCAGCCGCGCGAGCACCAGCCACAGTGTGATGCCGAGGCTGAGCACCGAGGTGGCGGTCACCAGCACCTCGGCCAGTGGCAGCGGCATCAGCGCGAGTGGTGCGAAGAACAGTGCGGCCAGTGGGGGATAGGTGAACGGCAGTCCGATCCCCTCGACCGGGGGCATCGGTCCGTACAACTCGCCGTCGTCGAGCCAGACGCGCGCACCGTTGCGATAGACCTGGAGATCGATATATCCGTTCCACCAGTGCACCACCAGCGAGACGATGGCCGATACGGCGAACATCGCGACGGCGATCAACAGCCAGCGCACCCGCGGGTTCGACAATGAGAATCGCGGCGAGACATCCGAGTCGAGTTCGAGTCGAGTGTTCTGCGTGGTGACGGGCTGCTCGGCCGGATCCGCAACCCCCGATCGATCGTTCACGGCCAAAGCGTAGCGGTTGCGAGCTCGCGCGATGTGTGCCGACCCGGGGCCTTCGGGCCCGAAAAGCGGCGATCCGGACGCCTGGTCGATGCGACCGGCCGCCCGTGGCGGGCCACGGCTAAACTTCATGGCGAATCCCCAGCTTCGCGCTCCGGCCCGAAAGGACCCTGGTACTCCGTGACTCCGCAGGTCGACACCGTCAGCGCAGCCGCAGCAACTCCCGACGCCCCGCAGCCGTACAAGGAGCTCGGTCTCAAGGACGACGAGTACGCGCGGATCAAGGAAATCCTCGGCCGTCGGCCGACCGACGCCGAACTGGCGATGTACTCGGTGATGTGGAGTGAGCACTGCTCCTACAAGTCCTCGAAGGTGCATCTGCGCTACTTCGGCGAGACCACCACCGAGGAAATGAAATCGGCGATGCTCGCGGGCATCGGTGAGAACGCGGGCGTTGTCGATATCGGCGAGGGCTGGGCGGTCACCTTCAAGGTGGAAAGCCATAACCACCCGTCGTATGTGGAGCCGTATCAGGGGGCGGCCACCGGTGTCGGCGGCATTGTGCGCGACATCATGGCCATGGGCGCGCGTCCGATCGCGGTGATGGATCAGCTGCGCTTCGGTGCGGCAGACGCACCGGATACCCGTCGCGTTGTCGACGGTGTGGTGCGCGGTGTCGGCGGCTACGGCAACTCGCTCGGCCTGCCGAATGTCGGCGGAGAGACCGTCTTCGATGCCTCCTACCAGGGCAATCCGCTGGTCAACGCGCTGTGCGCCGGTGTCATGCGGGTCGAGGATCTGCATCTGGCCTTCGCCTCCGGCGCTGGCAACAAGATCATTCTGTTCGGCGCGCGCACCGGGCTCGACGGCATCGGCGGCGTTTCGGTGCTCGCCTCGGACACCTTCTCCGGTGACGAATCCGGTACCGGCCGCAAGAAGCTGCCCAGCGTCCAGGTCGGCGACCCGTTCGCCGAGAAGGTGCTCATCGAGTGTTGTCTCGAGCTGTACGCGGCCAAGCTGGTGGTCGGCATCCAGGACCTCGGCGGCGCCGGATTGTCCTGTGCCACTTCCGAACTCGCGGCCGCGGGCGATGGCGGCATGCATATCGACCTGACCAAGGTGCCGCTGCGCGCCAAGGGGATGACCCCGGCCGAGGTGCTCTCCAGTGAATCGCAGGAGCGCATGTGCGCGGTGGTCACGCCGGAGAATGTGGACGCGTTCATGGCCGTGTGCCACAAGTGGGATGTGCTGGCCACGGTCATCGGCGAGGTCACCGAGGGCGACCGGCTGGTGATCAGCTGGCACGGCGAGACCGTTGTCGATGTGCCGCCGCGCACGGTCGCACACCAGGGTCCGGTGTACGAGCGCCCGGTGCAGCGACCGGATTTCCAGGACGCGCTCATTGCCGACACCCCGGACACGCTGCCCCGCCCGAAGACTCCGGACGAATTGCGCGCCACCGCATTGCAGATGATCGCCAGCCCGCAGCTGTGCAGCCGCCGGTGGATCACCGAGCAGTACGACCGCTACGTCCGCGGCAATACCGTGCTCGCCGAACATGCCGACGCCGGTGTCATCCGGATCGATGAGGAGACCGGGCGCGGCATCGCGCTGGCCACCGACGCATCGGGCCGCTACACCAAGCTCGACCCCTACACCGGCGCGCAGCTCGCACTGGCCGAGGCCTACCGCAATGTGGCGACCACGGGCGCGACGCCGAAGGCCGTCACCAATTGCCTCAACTTCGGCTCGCCGGAGGATCCGGGCGTCATGTGGCAGTTCCAGCAGGCGGTGCGCGGTCTCGCGGACGGCTGTGTGGCGCTGGGCATTCCGGTTACCGGCGGCAATGTCAGCTTCTACAACCAGACCGGTCAGGAGGCCATTCTGCCCACCCCGGTGGTCGGCGTGCTCGGCGTCATCGACGATGTGCACCGGCGCATCCCGACCGGACTCGGCCTGGAGCCGGGTGAAACGCTGATTCTGCTCGGCGAGACCGCCGACGAATTCGGCGGCTCGATCTGGTCGCAGGTCGCCCACGACCATCTCGGCGGTGTCCCGCCCAAGGTCGACTTCGCCCGCGAGCAACTGCTCGCCGAGGTACTGACCTCCGGTTCGCGCGACGGCATGATCAGTGCCGCGCACGACCTTTCCGAGGGCGGTCTGATCCAGACCGTGGTCGAGGCCGCGCTGGCCGGTGAGACCGGTTGCCGCATCCTGCTGCCCGAGGGTTCGGATCCGTTCGTGCAGCTGTTCTCCGAATCGGCGGGCCGGGTGCTTGTCGCGGTGCCGCGCTCGGAGGAGACGCGCTTCACCAAGATGTGCACCGCGCGCGAATTGCCGTGGGTGCGCATCGGTGTGGTGGATCAGGGTTCGGATTCGGTTGAGGTGCAGGGTCAGTTCTCGATCACCCTGGACGATCTGCGCGAAGCGCATGAGGGCATGCTGCCGAAGTTATTCGGGGCCACTGCCATTTGAGCGCACCTGAGGCTGGTGCGGTCTCGGTAGCCCTCCGCGGGGCTCGATTCGCGATGTTCGCTGTCGCGTCCGTGGTCACGCTGCCCCGCCGCGGCCTGAGCTCGGGCCGCGGCGGCGCTGGCAGAATTGTCGGCGCCATAGAGCGCTTCTTCCATCCGAATTACGTCGGTCTCATCGTCGCTACGGTGTTCTTCGGCTGGTCGCTGACACCCTCACTGCTGCCACGGGATTGGTTGTTCGAAGGCCTGGTCAGCGGGATCAATGCGGCCATCGGCTACGGCGTCGGTTGCCTGTTCGAATGGGTGTACCGCAAGTGGTTGCGGAAACCGTTGCACCGCAAGGTCGCTCAGTTGCCGCCCGCAGCCACACGAGTTCGGTCGAAACGGCCGAAGCGGCTCTCCGGTGCGGTCGAGACCGCGATTGTGTTCGCCTGTCTCGGCGTCGCCGTATTCCTACTGATCGAATCGGCTCGCTGGCAGCGTGAAATCACCGCGCTCATGGGGATGGAACCCACGACAACCTCCGGATTCCTGCGCACCGGCGCATTGAGCGCGCTGGTCGGCGCGATTGCCATCGCGGTATTCCGGATACTGCGGCGGCTCGTCCGTTCGATCGCGTTCGAGCTGATCAGGCGCGCCCACTTCCCGCGCCAGCTGGCCGTCCCGACCGGCGTACTCGTCGTGGTGGTCGCGGCGGTGCTGCTGTTCAATGGCGTGCTCACCAAAGTGTTTTTCGATGTGGCGAATTCGGCGTTCAGCGTGCGCAACGGCAACACCTCGCCGAATGCCGTGCAGCCGCGGTTGCCGGAGCGTTCCGGCAGTCCGAACTCATTGGCGGTCTGGGACACGCTGGGATCCGAGGGCCGCTGGTTCGTCTCGTTCGTGCCGACCGCGGCCGATATCAGCCAGGTCACCGGAAAGCCCGCGCGCGAACCGATTCGGGTCTACGCCGGATTGGAGTCGGCCGATGGGCCCGAGGCGCAGGCCGAATTGGTCGCGGCGGAGTTGGAGCGAACCAAGGCTTTCGAGCGCAAGGTGCTGGTGGTCGTCACGACGACGGGCACCGGCTGGGTCGATTCGTCCAGCGCCGAATCCATCGAGCTGATGTACAACGGCGACACCGCGATTGCCGCGACCCAGTACTCCTATCTGCCGAGCGTGCTGTCGTTCCTTTCCGATAAGGCCAAGGCCACGCAGATGGGAAAGCTGGTCTTCGACAAGGTTTATGAACACTGGTCGGCCCGGCCGCAGGACGCGCGGCCGAAACTGCTCGTCTATGGCGAGAGCCTCGGATCCCAAGGTTCCGAAGGCGCTTTCACCGGCCTGGCCGACATCCGAGCGAAGACCGACGGTGTGCTGTGGGTCGGACCACCGAATTCCAACCGGCTGTGGCGCGAATTCACCGCCCGCCGCGATCCCGGCACGTCGGAGATTCTGCCGACCTATGCCGACGGACTGGTGGTGCGCTTCTCCGATAGCCGCGCCGACCTGTGGAAGCCTGGGGACAACTGGCTGGCGCCGCGAATCGCCTATCTGCAGCACGCCTCCGATCCAGTGGTCTGGTGGTCACCGGATCTGTTGTTCAGCGAACCCGATTGGCTGCGCGAATCGCGCGGTCCCGATGTTTCCGCACGCATGGCGTGGTATCCGATCGTCACGTTCTGGCAGGTCGCCGCGGATCTGCCCAGGGCGCAGAGTGTCAGCGACGGACATGGGCACAACTACGGCAACCTGGTATTGGATGCCTGGGCCGCGATCGCGCAGCCGCCGGATTGGTCGGCCGATCTGGCGGATCGGATCCGCGATTATCTGGCGATCTCCTCCGCCCGCGAGCACCAGCTCAAATAGCGCACGCACCCTGGCGGGCCCGAACCCCTCGTCGCCGGCCCCGTCCGGGTGCGCACATCAGGCGACGGATTTGAACGGATCGTGCTCCGCGATCAGTTTTTCCATCCGCGCCTCGTCCAAGCGGCGGCCGATGCTCGCCGATTCCTGTTGGTCGCGAACCACCTTCGCCAGGGTGAACGCACTCGACACCAGGAACAGCACGGACATGCCGAGGAAGCCGCGCTGTGCGATATCCAATGGTAGGTAGAAGATGCCGACGCCGGTCCCGAAGAAGCTGACGCCGAACGCGATCGCGGCTTGCGCGAGGAAGGCCGAAGAGGTTTTCGGTCGGGCGTTGGGATTGGTCATGGGTACCGAGTCTGCTGATTCGGGGCGCTACGCGACCGCGTACAACTACTCGAGTGCGTTGGGTAATTGCCGAACGTCACGGTAAGTGACACTGCCGCTGGATGATTCGCGCATCGAGTCGGTCGCCTCGGCCGAGCCCGCGTGTGATCTGTACCCCCGATGCCGCGTGGCGCCGCGGGCAACATACCCGCTGACCCGCGCGCACCCGCATACTGTTCCGATGATGATCGCTACGGACCCGTCCACGCCCGTGCCCCATCCGAACCGCCACGATCCGGGCACCGCGCCATCGCGCTGAGACGATGCTCGAAACCGCGACCACCCTGACGAAGCTGCGTGCGCGCGGCGTTGTGGTCGTGCGGCGTGCCGAGGACATCATCGACCTGAACTACGCCGGGCTGGTCTTCGCGACGATCTTCTTCGCGCTTTCGGTGACGCCGTCACTGGTACCGCGCGACTGGCTGTTCCAGGGTCTGATCAGCGGCATCAATGCCGCGCTCGGCTACGGTCTCGGCTGTCTATTGGAGTGGTTGTTCCGGCTCTGGGTCCGGCCGCGGCTGGCCAAGCTGCTGCGCGATCGAATTTCGCCGCCGCCGACCTGGGTGCGCTATGCGGTGAAATCCGCGATCCTGCTCACTGCCGCCCTCACTGCGGCCTTCATGCTGGTGCAGTCGGCCCGCTGGCAGCGCGAAATCACCGCGCTGATGGGTATGGAGGGCACCACGACCCCCGCCTATCTGCGCACGGGATTGCTCAGTATCGCGGTCGGGACCGGCGTGGTCGTGGTGTATCGGACGCTGCGCGAGATCATCCGATTCCTGGCCCGCCAGCTCAACCGCTGGGTACGGGTACCGCGCGAGCTGGCCCCATCGGCTGGATTCCTGGTCCTGGTGGTGCTGACCGTCACGCTGTTCAACGGCGTCGCCTCGCGCGCCTTCTTCGCGGTGGCCAACTCGGCATTCAGCGTGCAGAACGATCACACCTCGCCGAATGCTGTTCAGCCGGTGCAGCCGGAACGCTCGGGGAGTCCGGCATCGCTGGCGAAATGGGATTCGCTCGGGTTCGAGGGCCGCTGGTTCGTCTCGCACGGCCCCTCCGCCGCTCGAATCACCTCGACCACCGGTAAGCCCGCCCGCGAACCGATTCGCGCATATGTGGGTCTCGAGTCGGCACAGAGTGGTGAAGCGCGAGCCGCGCTCGCCGTCTCCGAATTGGAGCGCACGGGTGCCTTCGACCGCAAGGTGCTGGTGGTCGTCACCACGACCGGCACCGGATGGGTCAATTCCATGGCGGCCGGTGCCATCGAATACATGTACGGCGGCGACACCGCGATCGTGGCCTCGCAGTACTCGTACCTGCCGAGCGTGCTTTCCTTCCTCGCGGACCGCGGCAAGGCAACGGATGCGGGTAAGCAGCTCTTCGACGCGGTGTACCAGCATTGGTCGGCACGGCCGGAGGGGGCGCGGCCGAAGTTGCTCGTGTATGGCGAGAGTCTGGGCTCGCAGGGCTCGGAGGCGGCCTTCGACGGACTCGCCGATCTGCGCTCCAAGGTCGACGGTGCGCTGTGGGTCGGCCCCCCGAATTCGAATCGACTATGGGATCAGTTCGTTTCGCGACGCGATCCAGGATCGCGCGAGGTCGAACCGCTGTACGCCGATGGTTTGGTGGTCCGATTCGCCTCCGACAGTGCCGATCTCGCGCGTCCGACGACCGAATGGCGGGCTCCGCGCATCGCCTATCTGCAGCACGCCTCCGACCCGATCGTCTGGTGGTCCTCGGACCTGATCTTCTCCCAACCGGATTGGCTGTCCGAACCGCGCGGCTCCGATGTGTCCTCGCAGATGCGCTGGTGGCCATTCGTCACGTTCTGGCAGGTCACCTGTGATCTGTCCAACGCGCAGGGCGTCGCCGACGGACACGGCCACCGGTACGGCAGTCTGGTATTGGACGGCTGGATCGCCGTCGCGGCGCCACCGGATTGGACTGTCGAACAGTCCGACAAGATCCGGGCCCAGATCGAGGCCGCCGAGGACTACGAGCGCGAGATCAAATGACATTTATCGGGCGCGTTGCGAAAAGTTCTGTCGCGATTGGTGTTCCATTGGCGTGGAGCAATTGGCTGTTGCCGCGCTTGCAGCTGGATCTGCGCGGCCGCACCGCAGCCAATGCGGGATTCGCGACTGGCTACGCATTGGCATTTCGCGGCCGACCGAACTGGTTGTCCGTGCGTGGTCTCGGTTACGGACTCGCCTCGGCGAGCGTGGTCGCCGCCGGTTATGGTGCGGCCGTTGCTATTCCGGCGCTGCGTGATCGTCTCGGTGGGTTCGCCGACCGGGCTCCGGACGTGTCGCTCGGTGAGTGGGTCGCGGTACATATCCCGATCGGCACCGCCTACAGCGAGGAACTCATCTTTCGTGCAACACTGAACCGGTTGCTGGACAACGAGTTCGGGCCGGGAGGTGGTGCGTTGATCGGAGCGGCTACCTTCGGCCTCTGGCACATCTATCCCGCACACGCTGCGGGCGACAGCGTTCCGGCATCGATTGCCGCGACCGCTGCCGGTGGCCTCCTATTCGACCTGCTGCGCCGCCGCACCGACAGTGCCACAGCCCCCGCTCTGCTGCACTTCGCCGTGAACGCCGGGGGTGCGCTTGCGCCGCGAATCGCCGCGGCTGATACGCCGAGCAGTTGACCGGCTTCAGCCTGTCACGTTGCGGCTCCCAGCTTGTCGCCGCACCATCCATACCGGCGCGAACGGGCCCGAACGTGCATCCCTGACCTCGACGACCGAACACAGCGCTCATTTTCGCTCGATTCGGCGGGGATCCCCCGGCGGGCAAGAGCGCGGGCGCTCAGGCCAGTCGCCTCCCAGTATTCTCGGCATCGTGGCAGGACGAGCAAAGGTGGATCCAACGGAATTGCGAGCGGCGGTCGCGGCGGTCAGCGCCTGGCTGCGCGACGATTCGACGCCCGCACCCGCCCGGCCCGAACTCGCCGCCGCGGTCCGCACCACCGTTCGCGCCCTCGCCGCCGCCGCACCCGGCCACTCCGTCGAGGTGCGCGTCCCACCTTTCGTGGCCGTGCAGTGCATCGAGGGCCCGCGGCACACCAGGGGCACACCGCCGAATGTCATCGAAACCGACGCGCGCACTTGGCTTTTACTTGCCACCGGCCTCCTCGAATTCGATGTTGCGGTGGCATCGGGCGTGGTCAGCGCTTCCGGTAGCCGAGCTGGCGAAGTGGCCCACTGGCTGCCCATCACGCGTGCCACCACCACGGACTGACGATCATCCTCACTGTGCGCACATTGTGCCCAGAGGAGGTGTGAATCCCGGTGAGGGCTGCGAGGATTCGCGGCCTAAGGGGAGACGGTGTCGGTGGCCTGGGTGAGGCGGTCCAGCAGCGCGGTTCTGATGGCCGGGCGGGAGCCGAAGACCAGCGTGAAGGTCGCCTCGCGTAGTGAGCGCTCGGCGGCGTTGCCGCGCGTGACGGCCGCGCTACCGGCGGCCGTCACCAGCGCCGTCGCCGCGCGGACCGCGAGTTCGGAGGCGTGGGCGCGGGCAAGGTAGATATCGGACTGGCCGGTGAGCGCATCGTCGAGTTCGGTACGGATGCGGGCGGATTCGGCGGCCATGGCGGTGGTGTCGACGCCCGAGCGCGTGAGTTCGCCGAGGCAGCGGCGCACGATGCCGAGAGCGATCGCACCGTTGCGCCAGGCGGCCAGGATGAATGAGGCATGGAAGTTGCGCAGGGAAATTCGGTTGTCCACAGCGGCATCGGGCACCTGGAGGCCGTCGAAGGTGAGCGTCACGGTCTTGCTGGCATCGGCGGCGATGAGCGGGAGCGCGGTGGCGTGCACCGCGGGGCCCGGTTCGGCGGGCACCAGAACACTGATCAGCGACCCCTCGTCGTCGGCATCGCGGGCCATCACGCCGAGAATGTCCACCAGACCCCATCCGGTGACGAATGGTGCGGTGCCGTCGAGCACATACCCGCCGTCTATGCGACGTGCGATCAAGCCGGGCTGGTCGTTCGCGCCCGCGTAGCTCACACCGGCGCGCACCCGTCCGTGTCGCAGGTCCTCGGTAAGTCGTTCGCGCAGTTCGGGATTCGGAGAGGTGGCGATCCGGCGCGCGACCCCGAGATGCTGCGCCCAGACGAAGGTGGTCGCCAGACATCCGCCCACCAGGAGCTCGCCCGCCTGGGTGAAGGTGGCGATATCCATATCATCGGCCATGGTCGCGCCGTAGAACCCGTATTCGGCGAGCAGGTCGAAATGGGTGCCGGGAATTTCGCCGGTGCGGTCGACCGCGTCGGCCTGTGGTGCGAATATCTCATCGGCCAGATACCGCGCGTGTTCGATCCACGAATTCACAGCACCTATCTTGGTGCATGCGGCGAAACCGGTCGCACCCGCCATGAGCCTGACTCAGCCGCGGGACAGATCGCGCCTGTGTAGCCCTTTGTAGTCGTAGTACCGGGTGGCGCAGGTGCCGAGCACCAGCCCGATCGCGAGCCCGAGCACCGCCATCCACACCCCGCGTGCCAACCCTGCCGGGAAGTTCGCATCGAAGTACAGAATTGCGCGTACACCGACGAACACCTGGTGCATCGGCTCGAATTTCGCCAGCCAGCCGAGGTATTTCGGCGTCGCCTCGATCGGCACGGTGCCGCCCGAGGACGGCAGCCCGAGAATGATGAACAGAATCAGATTGATCAGCAGACCCGCCGAACCGACCGCCGCCAGCACGGACAATCCAGTGATCCCCACCGCCATGATGGCCAGCGCGCTGTAGAGAAACAGCGTCAGCGGATGGTCGATCGGCATATCGAGCAGCCCGGCCACACCGAGGAATACGCCCGCGACGATATTCGCCGTGATCACCATCACGCCCCATTTGATCAGCAGCGTATTGAACCGCGAGATCGGAGTCGTCGGGAAATGCACGTACCACGGTCCGTATTCGGTGGGTACGAATCCGAGTGCCGCATCGATCATGGTGTGGATGGTCATCGAGCCGACCAGCCCGGCGAGCAGGAGTAGCAGGGCGTAGAAAAACGCCGTCAACCCTTGGCCGGTGCCCGATGGCAGCGGGCGGAACGGCGCGATGACAATGTGCACCGGATCCGCGAGCGCCACCCGCGTGGCACCCGTCAACTCGGGCGCGGCCCCGCCGCCCGGCGGCTTCAACTGTGCATTCACCTGATCGGTCAGCTGTTTACCGACCTGCTCGTTCACTTGGGTGAGCGCCCGGGTGCCGATGGTCGTGACGATATTTGTGACGAACGCCCCACTGCGCGGATTCGTCTGCAACGTCAGCGTCGGACGCTGGATATCACCGGGCACCACGCTGCCCGCGCCGAGAATGGCGAGGCGCTTACTGAAATCGCTGGGAATCAGGATCGTGCCGTACACCGCACCGGACTGCATCTTCAGCTCGGCCTCGTTGATGCCGAGTACCTGCAGATCGACCTTGTCCGACGGAATGCCCTGGCGCAGCGCATCGGTGATCTGTGTGCCGAAATTCACTTGCTGGCCGCCGACCGTATCGCCGACATCCTGGTTCACCAAGGCGATCGGGAAGTCGTGCAGGTTCTTCTCCGGATCGACGACGTAATCCAGATACATCGTGCCGAGCAGCGCCATGAACAGGGTCAGTATCGCGATCGGGGCCACCCACATGCGCGCGGTCGACCGGGTATCCGACCCACGGCGGCGCGCACTGTCCGAAGTCGTCACGGCTGGCCACGGTAACACCGTGCGGCGCGGAAAAACGGCAGCGTCGCTCCGTGGTTGCCGCGCCTCCCCGGTGGCGGTGATCGCGGCACATCCCGCACACGTAGACTGGCCATTGCCCCCAGCCCGCCCGAACAGGGAGCAAACGGTGACCAACGCCGAAATGCCGGTCCAAACTAATCCCGATCAGGTCGAGAACGAACCACGTGAAGAGTGTGGTGTGTTCGGAGTCTGGGCGCCGAGCGAGGACGTGGCCAAGCTCACGTACTACGGCTTGTATGCGCTACAACACCGTGGCCAGGAAGCTGCGGGCATCGCCGTCTCCGACGGCTCGCAAATTCTGGTCTTCAAGGATCTGGGCCTGGTCAGCCAGGTATTCGACGAGCAGACACTGGCCGCGATGCCGGGCCACATCGCCGTCGGTCACTGCCGTTATTCCACTACCGGCTCCACCACCTGGGAGAATGCCCAGCCGATCTTCCGCACCACCTCGGTTGGTTCCGGACTTGCGTTGGGCCACAACGGAAATCTGGTCAACACCGCCGAATTGAGTGCGCGCGCACGCGAACTCGGACTGATCGGTATGCCGCCGGTCTCCGGTGGCCGCCCCGCGCCGATCACCGCCACCTCCGACTCGGATGTGATGACCGCGCTGCTCGCCCACGCCGCCGCGGATTCGAGTATCGAGCAGGCCGCGCTGAAGCTGCTGCCGACGCTGAAGGGCGCGTTCTGTCTGACCTTCATGGACGAGCACACCCTCTATGCCGCGCGGGATCCGCACGGTGTCCGTCCGCTGTGCCTCGGTCGGCTCGAGCGTGGCTGGGTCGTAGCCAGTGAGACCGCCGCATTGGATATCGTCGGCGCCGCCTTCGTCCGGGAGATCGAGCCGGGCGAATTGTTGGCGATCGATGCCGATGGTGTGCGGTCCATGCGTTTCGCCAATCCCGAACCCAAGGGCTGTGTCTTCGAATACGTCTACCTGGCCCGGCCCGACAGCACCATCGCCGGTCGCTCGGTGCACGCCACCCGGGTGGAGATCGGCCGTCGGCTGGCCAAGGAACATCCGGTCGAGGCCGATCTGGTTATTCCGGTGCCGGAGTCCGGCACCCCCGCCGCGGTCGGTTACGCGCAGGGTTCGGGTGTGCCCTACGGGCAGGGCCTGATGAAGAACGCTTACGTCGGACGCACCTTCATCCAGCCGAGTCAGACCATCCGCCAGCTCGGCATCCGACTCAAGCTGAATCCGCTGCGCGAGGTGATCCGCGGTAAGCGGCTGATCGTGGTGGACGACTCCATCGTGCGCGGCAATACCCAGCGCGCGTTGATCCGGATGCTGCGTGAGGCGGGCGCGTTGGAGATTCACGTGCGGATCGCCTCGCCACCGGTGAAGTGGCCGTGCTTCTACGGCATCGACTTCGCCTCGCGTGCGGAGTTGATCGCCAATGGCGCGGGCGCTGATGACAGCTACGACGACATGGTGGAGGCGGTGCGCCGTTCGATCGGTGCGGACACCCTCGGCTACATCTCCACCGAGGGCATGGTCGCCGCCACCGAGCAGCCGCGCTCGCGACTGTGCTGCGCCTGCTTCGACGGTGATTATCCGATTCCGCTGCCCACCGAGGCGGCCATCGGCAAGAACGTGCTGGAGGGCATGCTCACCGGTCAGTCCGAGGCAATGTTGTTGAGCGAGAACGCGAATGCGAGCGCGCTGAGCCGTCCCTGACCGAATTCGATGATCATGAACCCCTCGGCGAAAGCCGGGGGGTTCGATCTTGTTCGGGCGCTTTCCGCGCGAGCTGTCCGCGGCTGTGCCGTGGCCTGCTCGAGACGTAGCGGCGACGAGTTCCGGGCGAACCTGGTCATTCGTCCGGTGATCCGGTGTTGCCCGTGCGCCATTCGCAACGGCCGCTAACCAGCCCGTGACTTTTTCTTTGAAAACGCAACATCCCAGAAATGGATCGTGGGTACGGTGCCCGACATATCGGAAGTTCACCGTGCCCGCCGCGGACCTGTGATCCAGCACATGCGGTGTGGCGCGCTCGAGAAGTGGGGCCTGATGATGAGGGTTTCGAACAAGCCTGGGCGGACGCGACGAATCGCGGCGGTCGGGATGGCGGCGCTGGCCGTCTCCGCGATCGCGGGATGCGGTTCGGGGCGCACCGGTGGGGGTGGTGACGGGGCGGGTTTGGTGGCGGGCACCACGGACAAGATCTTCTCGCTCGACCCCGCGGCCGCCTACGACAACGGTTCGCTGCTGGTGGAAAACCAGATCTATTCGTATCTGCTGAATTTCGCACCGGGCGATGCCACACCGAAGCCCGACGCCGCGGACAAGTGTGACTTCAGCTCGCCGACGATATACACCTGCAAGCTGAAGTCGGGGCTGAAGTTCGCCAATGGGAATCCCTTGACCGCCAAGAGCGTCAAGTTCTCCTTCGATCGCATGCAGGGCATCAACGACCCGAACGGTCCCGCCTCGCTGCTCGGCAATCTCGAGAAAACCGAGGCCGTCGACGACCTGACGGTGAACTTCACCCTGAAGGTCGCCAACGATCAGACCTTCCCCGCGATCCTGCCGACCCAGGCCGGTCCGATCGTGGACGAGAAGGTCTTCCCGGCCGACAAGGTATTGCCGGATGACGAGGTGGTGAAGACCAAGGGCTACTCCGGCCCGTACACGATCGCCAGCTACGACAAGAACAAGCTGGTCGAGTACCAGGCCTACCCCGACTACAAGGGCATCCTCGGCACACCGAAAACCTCGCGGGTCTCCACCAAGTACTACGCGACCTCGGACAATATGAAGCTGGATTTGCAGAGCGGTGCGCTCGATGTCGCATACCGATCCTTCACGCCGACCGATATCGAATCGCTGCGCAAGGACAGCAAGGTCACGGTGTCGGACGGGCCCGGCGGCGAGCTGCGCTACATCGTCTTCAATTTGAACACCATGCCGGGCGGTACCCCCGAGCAGAAACTGGCGGTTCGCAAGGCCATCGCCTCATCGATCGACCGGCCCGCGCTGGCCGAGGGCGTCTACAAGAACACCTATCAGCCCGCGTACGGCTTTGTGCCGCAGGGCATGCCGGGTGCGGCCGAGCCGCTGAAGGAGCTCTACGGTGCCAAGCCCAATAAGGATGCGGCGGCCAAGTTCCTCTCCGGCGCGGGCGTCGCGACACCGGTGGAGCTGAACCTGCAGTACAACCCGGATCACTACGGTTCGAGCAGCTCCGAAGAGTATGCGGCGATCAAATCGCAACTGGAGTCGACCGGACTGTTCAAGGTGAATCTGCAATCCACCGAATGGGTTACCTACCAGAAGGAGCGGGCCCGCGACGGTTACCCGCTCTATCACTTCGGTTGGTTCCCGGACTATCCGGACGCCGATGACTACCTGACCCCGTTCTTCGCGCCGAATAACTTCCTGCAGTCACATTTCGAGGACCCGAAGATCACCGCGCAGCTGACCGCGGAGACGACCGAGCAGGACAAGACCAAGCGCATCAAGCTGATCGAGGATGTGCAGAAGGATCTCGCGCAGAACTATCTGCCGACCCTGCCGCTGCTGTCGGGTAAGCAGATCGCGGTGTCGAATCCGAGCGTCAAGGGTGTGTCGGACACACTCGACGCGTCGTTCAAGTTCCGATACACGGTGCTGAGCAAGTGACCTCCGGCGAAGCCGGGCCCGAAACGATTGCCGCCGCGGAAAAGCAGGCACCGGATCGGGCCCGGCGCTTCGGGCTGCCGTGGGCCGGGAAGTCGAGTGGGGATTCCCGGCAGCTGGCGTTGGTGCGGTACTTGGTGATTCGACTGTTGTTGATTCTGCCGACGGCGTGGATCCTGGTCACCGTCGTGTTCTTCCTGATGCGAGTGATCGGCGATCCGATCAGCGCCGCGATGGGCGGACGGATGACCCAGGAACAGATCGAAGTGCGCAAGGAGGCGGCCGGTCTGAACCGGCCGATCCTGACTCAGTATTGGGAGTACATCTCCGGGCTGATGCACGGCGATTTCGGTCACTCCCAGGACAATCGGCAGATCAGCGAGGTGGTGACGACCTATGGCGCGGCCACCCTCGAGCTGGTGTTCTGGGCGCTGCTCGTCGCCTTCGCGGTCGGCGTTCCGCTCGGGAGATACGCGGCGACACACCGTGATTCGACCGCCGATGCCGGTCTGCGGCTATTCGCCATCCTGGCCTATGCGGCGCCGGTCTTCTTCGTCGGTCTGCTGCTGAAGCTGATCTTCGCGGTGAAGCTGGAGTGGCTACCGGTCGCCGGCCGGGCGAGCACGCCTGTCGAGCTGCAACTGCAGCATGTTTCGCCGAAGACCAACATCATGGTTGTCGACGCAATCCTCTACGGGGACAACAGTTATCTGATCGACGTGCTGAAGCATGCGATATTGCCCGCGGTGGCGCTGGGTCTGTTGACAGCGGGCATCTTCCTGCGCCTGGTGCGCGTCAATCTGATTCAGACGCTGCGCAGCGAGTTCGTGGACGCCGCACGGGCACGCGGACTTTCGACGCGAGTGGTGACAGGAAGACATGCCGTGCGCAACGCGATGATTCCGATCATCACGGTGATGGGTATGTATATCGCGACGATGCTCGGCGGTGCGGTGCTCACCGAGACCACCTTCGAATGGAAGGGGCTGGGTTACCAGCTCGCGGAATACCTGCATCAGCGCGATTTCATCGCGGTGCAGGGGATTGTCGCGTTCCTGGCACTGGCCGTCGCAGTTATCAGCTTCCTGGTGGATGTCGTTGTCGCGCTGATCGATCCGAGGGTGAGATTCTGATGACCGCTCCGGAATTGGCGAACGAACCACTGGTGATGCCGCCGGTGCCGCCGACCAAACGCCGGCGGATTCCCGGATTGCGCCTGTTCACGATGACCGCCGGATTGCAGCGGGTGACGCTGATCGTCGGACTCGGGCTCGTCGCGGTATTCGTATTCGTGGCGATCTTCGCTCCACTGATCGCGCCGTACGGGCTGGCCCAGAACTCCGCGGACGGTGTCGGTTTCGTCGCACAGCAACCGCCCTCGGGTCAGCATTGGTTCGGCACGTCGGTGCGCAGCGAGGATGTGCTGTCCCGGGTGATCTTCGGTGCCCGTACCGCGCTGTTGGTGATCGCGATCTCGTTGGTGATGTCACTGGTCGTCGGCGTGCCGCTGGGTCTGGTGTCCGGGTATATCGGACGTGCCCTCGACCGGGTGCTCGTACTGTTCATGGACGCCATCTACGCGTTCCCGACCTTGCTGCTCGCGATCGTCGTCTCCATCGTGGTCGCGGGTGGGCAGTCGAGCAGCTTCGGCGGCGTGCTGTCGGCGGCCGTCGCGATCACGGCGATCTATGTGCCGCAATACTTTCGGGTGGTTCGCAATGCGACCGTCGCGGTGAAGAACGAACCGTATGTGGACGCGGCCAGGGTCACCGGTGCCTCCACCACTCGAATCATGTTTCGGCATATTCTCGCCAACGTCACCCAGTCGCTGCCGGTGATCGTCACACTCAATGCGGGCGATGCCATCCTGACACTGGCCGCGCTCGGCTTCCTCGGTTTCGGTATCGAACCGACTCAGGCCGCCGAGTGGGGTTACGACCTGAATAAGGCGCTTTCCGATGTCTCCAATGGCATTTGGTGGACGGGCATCTTCCCCGGTACCGCCATTGTGCTGGTGGTGCTCGGACTGACGCTGGTCGGCGAGAGCCTCAACGAGGTGCTCAATCCATTGCTGCGCACGCGCCGTGCCGTGAGCCCGGCCACCGTCGCCGGCGACACGTTGGGCGTCGCCGGCGCCGATCTCGAAAAGGGCGCGCCCGCAGCGGAACTCACCGCAGCGGAACTCGACCTCGTCATCGGGGCCGAGGACCGCGCCGAAAAAGGTAACGCCGAAATGGACGGGATCCCAGAGGGCAGCGCCGAAAAGGACACCGCTCCAGAAAGCAGCGCCAGAAAGGGCAGTTCCGCAGTGGAGAGTGCCGAAAAGGACAGCGGTCCAGTCGAAAACACGGAAGGACCAGCGCGATGACCCAAGCGTCAGCCGAGACCGAGCGCCCGGCGCTGTCCATCGAATCGCTGTCGGTCACTTTCGCCACCGACGCCGGTCCCGTATACGCGGTCAGCGATGTCTCCTATGAGGTATTCCCCGGCGAGGTGCTTGCCATTGTCGGGGAATCCGGGTCGGGCAAATCGGTGAGCTCGCGCACCGCGATCGGGCTGCTGCCGGATACCGCGCGGGTCGAGGGACTGGTCACCCTCGGCGCGGACAAGGTCACCTCGATGAGTGAGCGGCAGCTCACCGCACTGCGCGGCGGCGCGATCTCGATGATCTTCCAGGAGCCGGGTCGTGCACTCGATCCGCTGTTCACGGTGGGCTATCAGATCGCCGAGGCACTGCGGGCGCACAGTGATATGAGCCGTAAGGCAGCCAAGTCCAGGGCGATCGAGCTGCTGCGGATGGTCGGACTGCCCGATCCGGAGCATCGGGTGGACTACTACCCGCATCAGCTCTCCGGCGGCCAGAAGCAGCGCGTGATGATCGCGATCGCGATTTCCTGTGAGCCGAAGGTGATCATCGCCGACGAACCGACCACCGCACTCGATGTCACCGTGCAGGCCGAAATCCTGGAGCTGCTGCGCGATCTGCGTGATCGCATCGGCAGCGCCATCGTGCTGATCACCCACAACATGGGGGTGGTCGCCGATATCGCCGACCGGGTGGTGGTGATGCGCGACGGCAAGGTGGTCGAGCAAGCGTCGGTGGACGAGCTGTTCGCGGCTCCGAAGCAGGAGTACACCCGCAAACTCCTCGCCGCCGTACCGCATCTGGGCACCGAGCAGTTGGAGCACGGTGCGGTCGAGGAAGTCGCCACCGCCGAGCCGGTGCTCGCGGTGTCCGATCTGGTGGTGCAGTTTCCCGGACCGTTCGGCCGACCGCCGTTCCGTGCGGTGGACAACGTGAGTCTGTCCATTCGGCCCGGTGAAACCCTCGGCCTGGTCGGCGAGTCCGGTTCCGGGAAGTCCACCATCGGCCGCTGCGTCGCGGCCTTGCAGCGCCCGACCTCCGGGGTGGTGAAGGTACGCGGACAGGACATCGCGGAGCTGTCCCAGCGGCAGCTGCGCCCGATTCGCCGCCGCTTCGGATTCGTCTTCCAGGATCCGGCCAGTTCGCTGAATCCGCGGCTCACCGTCGGCGACTGCGTGGCGGAACCGCTGATCGTGCACAAGGCGGGCAGCGCCACGCAGATCCGGGCGCGGGTCCGCAAACTCCTCGATGACGTGCAGCTGCCCGCGGGCACCGAACGCCGCTATCCGCACGAACTGTCCGGCGGCCAACGTCAGCGCGCCAGCCTGGCCAGAGCACTGGTCCTCGATCCGGACCTACTGGTCGCCGACGAGCCGACCAGCGCGCTGGACGTCTCGGTGCAGGCGGCGGTGCTGGAACTGTTCGGACAGCTGCAGCAGGAGTGCGGCTGGGCCTGCCTGTTCATCAGCCACGATCTGGCGGTCGTCGACCAGCTGGCCGATCGGATCGTGGTACTGCGCAACGGCGCGGTGGTCGAACAGGGGGATCGTGATCGCATCTTGCGCCGACCCGAACAGGAGTACACCCGGCGGCTGGTCGCCGCGGTCCCGGTTCCCGATCCGGTGGAGCAGCGACGCAGGCGCGCCCAATCCGCCGCGATGTTCGCCACCGGGCACACCGAATGATCGGCGCGCGGCGTGTGCCCGGTACGAAGGAGAAGACTGATTTCGGGAGCCATCCAGCGCGACGTCCGCTGCAAGCTTGTTATGTGACTCCGGTAGCGTGAGCTGGCATCTATCCGCCGATTCGGTTTGGAGCTCTCCCCGAAAATGACTGAACAGACCCCCACTGGTGCCGGTGCCTCGTACGCCGCAGCCGGCGTGGACATCGAGGCAGGCGACCGCGCAGTCGAGTTGTTCGGGCCATTGGCGAAGAAGGCCAGCCGGCCCGAGGTGCAGGGTGGGCTCGGCGGATTCGCTGGGCTGTTCGCACTGAAGGGTAGCTACCGCGAGCCGTTGCTCGCGGCCTCCACCGACGGGGTCGGCACCAAGATCGCGATCGCCCAGGCGATGGACAAGCACGACACTGTCGGCCTCGACCTGGTCGCCATGGTCGTCGACGATCTGGTGGTCTGCGGCGCCGAGCCGCTGTTCCTGCAGGACTACATCGCCATCGGCAAGGTTGTCCCGGAGAAGGTGGCCGAATTGGTCTCCGGTATCGCGGAGGGCTGCGTGCGTGCGGGCTGCGCCCTGCTCGGCGGCGAAACCGCCGAACACCCCGGCCTGATGGATCCGGACGACTACGATCTGTCCGCGACCGGCGTCGGCGTGGTCGAGGCCGATTCGGTGCTTGGTCCGGATCGGGTGCGTCCCGGCGATGTGGTGATCGCCATGGGCTCCTCGGGTCTGCACTCCAATGGCTACAGCCTGGCCCGCAAGGTCCTGCTCGATATCGACCGGATGTCGCTGACCGGCCATATCGAGGAGTTCGGCCGCACCCTCGGTGAGGAGCTGCTGGAGCCGACGGTCATCTACGCCAAGGACTGCCTCGCGCTGATCGCCGAAACCGATGTGCGGACCTTCGCACACGTCACCGGCGGTGGTTTGGCCGCGAATCTGGGTCGGGTGATTCCCGCGGGCATGGTTGCCGAGCTCGATCGCGGCACCTGGAATCCGGCGCCTGTCTTCAAGATGATCGCCCAGCGCGGCCGGGTCGACCGGGTCGAGATGGAGAAGACCTTCAATATGGGTGTCGGCATGGTTGCCGTGGTGGCGCCCGAGGATGTCGACCGCGCCCTGGCCGTGCTGACGGCACGCCACATCGCTTGCTGGACCCTCGGCACCGTCAAGAAGGCCAAGGATGCCGAGGCGGTGCGCGCCGTCCTGGTCGGCGAGCACCCGCGCTTCTGAGTCTGTGTCTTTGGCAGCGCCTTCGGCGCTGCGTGTTCGCGGCCCCCTGGTGTGGGGGGGGGGGGGGGGGGGCGCCGCGCGCGGGGGGGGGGGGGGGCGGGCCGCGCCCGGCCCCCCCGCGGG
>NZ_JBITGN010000002.1:20546-93669 GCF_044457245.1 Nocardia sp. NPDC050630 | reverse complement strand
GTCTCGCGTCCGAGCCGTCGAGACTCGCGACTTCGTCGCATGCGCTTCGACGACTCGGACGCGAGACGGGCCGCGAACGGGTCGCTCGTAAGACTCGCTCCGTTGTGGTTGGTGATGGCGGGGATGTTCGGCACCTAACGCACGCATGCCGGAAAAGCGGGCCCCGCGACTTCGTCGCATGCGCTTCGACGGCTCGGACGCGAGACGGGCCGCGAGCGGGTCACTCGTAAGACTCGCTCCGTGGTGGTCGCTGATGGCGGATCGCTCGGCGTCTGATGGACACGCGCCGGGCGAGCGGGCCCCGTGCCTGCGGCGCATGCGCTTCGACGGCTCGGACGCGAGACGGGCTGCGAACGGCGCTCGTAAGACTCGCGCGTTGTGGTTCCGTTTGTCGCGCACGGAAATTCACAACAGCGTCCCGCATCGTCGGATGCGGGACGCTGTTGTTGTGCAAGCCTCGAATGGTTAGTCCGGTCACGCGGCGTCAACGGGTGAAGGGGGAGGCCCGTCGGCCTCCCCCTTCATCGTTTACCGAGTCAGCGGCGCCAGTCTTTGTAGTCGTCGTCCTCGTCCCAGCGGGATGAGGATTCGTCCGCGTCGTGCTCATCGGACAGCACACCACTCCGATGGGAGGTGGGGCTACCCGAAAGCTCGCGCTGAAGGCTCGCGAAGTCAGTCGGCGCGGAGCTGTACTTCAGCTCGCGTGCGACTTTGGTCTGCTTTGCCTTAGCCCGGCCACGGCCCATGGCTGACCCCCTCGCGTCACTGCGGGGCGGCCTGGGGTTTGTTGGCGGCCCCGTTCGAATTAATACTCTTCCTGACAGACACTTTAGCGTGTGTCCGGCAGTCGCGCTTCCAGGAGTGGGGGAACAACTCCTGAAGTGGCGCCGTTTGCCCGGTTGTCGCCGTCGGGCCGCCCCCTCAGACCACCCCGGGAATCGCTCGGATGACCCCGACCCTGGCGCCTCCGCCGAGCACCGGTGGCGCCGCGAGTTCGGCGTGCGCGGCGGTCCATTCGACGCCCATGCGATGCAGAATGGCCAGCGTCAGGGGGATTCGCGCACGGTCGTGACCATCGGCGATCTTGTAGGCGAAGGCCGTTCCGTCCGGTAGCGCGCCCGCGTGCACACCATCCGCACCGATCTTGCAGACCAGGCCGGGGGTGGCCTGCATGGTCAATAAATCGGGTGCGTTGGTGCCGGAAATCACTCGCGGATTGCCGCGAATCGCATCGGCGACGCGCCGCTGCGGCGAGCCGGGCGCAGCGGTAGCCATGGCCGCGAAGGCCCGGGCCAGGTTCACCAGTGAGACCGGGATGATCGGTAGACCACAGCCGTCGATGCCGAGGTCGGTTTCGGGTTCGCCGGTGAGGTCGGTAATGGTGGCGATCACCGCTTGTTGCAGCGGATGCGCCTGGTCCAGGTAGCCCTCGGTGGGCCAGCCATTGACGGCGCAGGTGGCGAGCATGGCCGCGTGCTTACCGGAGCAGTTCATGTACACGCGGCGGGGTTCGTGCAGCGCGTTGGCCCGTGCGCGCTCATCCTGCGGCAGGTCGGGCGGGCATTCCAGAGCCTTCTCGTCGAAGCCGAAACGGTCGAGCAGGCGCTCGACCAGGGCGATGTGATCGGGTTCGCCGTAGTGCGATGCGGTCGCGATGGCCAACTCGGCATCGTCGAGCGGTTCGAAGCCGTTGCGCAGCAGGGTGATCGCCTGCATGGGCTTATTGGTGGAGCGCGGGAAGATCGGGACGTGCACCTCGCCGAGCGCCAGCGTCGGGTCACCGTCGGCGCCGAGGATCACCACCGAACCGCTGTGCACGCATTCGCGGAAGCCGGAGCGGACCACCTCGACCAGTTCGACGGTCATAGCTCGGCTCCTGTCGGTTCGACGTGCTGCTCGCGGGCGCTAGTTGCATTGCCCTGCTGCTCGCGCGCGCTTGCCGGTTCGCCCTGCTGCTGGCGGGTGCCTGCCGTATCGAGCTGATGGGAGGTGCCTGCCGCGTTGGCCCGGTGCTCGCGCGCGTTTGCCACGTCGATCCGCCGCTCGCGGGCGTGGGTGGCATTGGCGTGGCGGCGGTCGTGCCGCTCGATCTGCATGCGCACATCATCGGAGATGGTCGGTTCGGCCGCGAGCAGAATCGCAAGAAGATCGGGATCGTGGCCGGTGAACAGGTCGCGGACGGTGATGCCATGGTCGGGTGTGTGCACGACGCGGACCTCGTCACCAGCGCCGATCGTGCCCTCGGTGAGGACGCGCAGGTAGGCGCCGGTATCACTGCGCAGCGCGAAGCGCTTGACCCATTGGGACTCACCGGACCAGTGCTGGAAGGTCGCGCACGGTACGCGAGGTGCGCTCACCTCGAGCAGGGTGTCACCGATGGTCCAGCGCGCACCGATCACCGCATCGCTGATCGGGAGTCCGGTGATGCGCAGATTCTCGCCGAACCAACCCGGGGGCAGTTCGCGGCCGAGTTCCTCGCCCCAGCGCCGCGCATCCTCCTCGGCGTAGGCATAGACGGCCTGATGGACACCGCCATGATGCTTGGTGTCGCATACGTGATCGCCGTCGAGACCGCGGGCACGTGCGGCGACACGATGGGGAACAGGTCGCTTGTCGATGGCCGTTCTGCCGACGCGGGTCGGCACTTCCAACTCCGCATGGACGACGCACACGGCAAGCACCCGAGCGCTATCGGGTTGCATCAACGGCCACGCAACCGGTCGACGGCGATTCGGCCCGCCTGGGGTGCGTCGTCGGCTGGGACCGAATCCGGATCGATGGCGGCAGCGGTCGGGCCCGCGATCAGTTCGGTGCCGGTCGGGATGGTGCGTTTGAGCAAAGCCAATGCGATGGGACCGAATTCGTAGTGGTCGATGACGGTGCCGAGCCGACCAACGGTGCGACCGCCCGCGGTGACCTCCGTGCCGGTGGTCGGGCGCTCGTCGGCCGAGCCGTCGAGATGCAACAGCACCAGGTGGCGCGGCGGCTTGCCCAGGTTGTGCACCCGGGCCACGGTTTCCTGGCCGCGGTAGCAGCCCTTGTCCAGGTGCACCGCACCGTGTTCGGCGATACCGCCGATCCAGCGGGCCTCGTGCGGGATGGTCCGCTCGTCGGTGTCGAGTCCGATCCGGGGGCGCAGCGACGCGACGCGCAGTGCCTCGAATGCCCACATGCCCGCCGGTTCGGCGCCTGCCGCGGTGAGGCGGGCCCAGCGGTCAGTGAGTTGGTCGCGCGGGATGACCAGATCGAAGGAGTCCGCGGTGGGCCACGGCATGCGGCGCAGGAAGCCGCCGTCCGGCAGCGGCACGGCGTCGTAGGTCTGCGGAAGCGTGGAAATGCCGAGCGCTTCGGTCAATTCGGTAGTGCGCGGGCCGAGCAGGCTCAGCACCGCGTGATCGGCGGCCTCGACCGGTTTGGCATCGGCCCAGAAGACCATCTTCGTCAGGAACTCGAGCAGCGCGGGTCCGCGCTCGCCCTCGGTATCGATCCACACCGTGCCGCCGAGGTCGGTCAGCACGAAATGGTGCAGCACGCGGCCATTGAGATCGAGATCCAGATTCTCGGCGGACCGCCCATCACCGAGACTCGCGATGTCCTGGCTGCTGATGGTGTGCAACCAGGTCAGCCGCTCGGCCCCGGTGATTTTCAGGACGAAGCGATGCGACCGGTCGACGATCGCCACTCGCTCCGCGGCAGCGCGTTGCTCTCGGAATGGATCCCCGTAATGCCAGGCGACTGCGGAATCCGGCGAACCGGCCGCGCCCGCGACGGCGCCCGGGACAGCGAGGATGGGACTGGGTGCGACGACCACGGACACGTAAACCACTCTAAGCGCGAACCTCATTGCTCGCTTTCAGCGGCCTATCCAGTCGTGCACACCGTCGACTTCTCCGCGACCACCAGAGGCGGATCTTACGAGCGAGGAGTTCGTGGCCTGTCTCGCATTCGAGGAGTCAGCATGCGCTGCAGGCGCGGGGCTCGCCCGTCCTGCGCGCGTGCATCAGATGCCGAACGCCCGCGCCATCACCAGCCCCAATGGAGCGAGTCTTACGAGCGAGGAGTTCGCGGCCCGTCTCGCGTCCGAGCCGTCGAAGCGCATGCTCCACAGGCGCGAGTCTCGACGGCTCGGACGCGAGACACAAGGGGGCCGCGAACACGCCGCGCCGAAGGCGCGGCCAAAGGTCCAGCAATCAAACACAGTTCTAGGCGCGGTCAACGAACACCGCCTACTCTCGACCCATGGTGGATCGAGTTCTTGTAACACTCGACGGCGCCGTCCAGGATCCGGACGCGCCGTTGTTGTTTGCCGACGACATCGGCGTACTGCGCGGCGATGGTGTCTTCGAGTCGGTTTTGGTTCGTGCCGGAAACGCGTGCGCGATCGAATTTCATCTAGGCCGACTGCGTCGTTCGGCGCAGGCGCTCGATCTACCCGAGCCCGAGTTGGGGAAATGGCGCGACGCGGTCGAGACGGCGGCGAAGGAATGGGGGACCGAGCGCGAGGGGGTGATGCGGCTGGTTCTCACCCGCGGGCGTGATACCGAGCTTTCGGCCCCGTCCAGTGTCACTTCGGGCGATCTCGCGGCCGCGGTGCCGGTGCCGACTTCCTATGTGTTGGTGCTGCCGGTGCCGGAGCGGGTGCACAAGGCGCGCACCGATGGTGTCGCGGTGGTGTCGCTATCGCGCGGGATCTCGATCGATCTGGCCCAGGCCGCGCCGTGGCAGCTGCTGGGTGCGAAGACGCTGTCGTATGCCACAAATATGGCGGCGCTGCGGTTCGCGCAGCGGATGGGCGCAGATGATGTGATCTTCACCAGTACCGAGAACCGGGTGCTCGAGGGGCCGCGCTCGTCGGTTGTGATCGTGCGGGATAAGCAGTTGATCACTCCGCCCGCGAAGAACGGCGTACTGCCGGGGGTCACCCAGCGGGCACTGTTCGCCGAGGCCGAGAAGGCCGGGTGGACGTGCAGCTACGGCTCGTTGTTCACCGCCGACCTGTTGACTTGCGACAGCATTTGGCTGCTTTCGAGTATCACGCTCGCCGCCAGGGTGAACTCACTCGACGGATTGCGCATGATGGCGCCGGACAATGCGGCCGAAATCATCGAATTGGTGGACCGGGGAGTGGAGCGGGCGGGGGCTATCGGCGATTGGTGAGTCGCCGGGCCGTGATCTTCGTCCTACTACAGTGCGTAGGAGTACTCGGCGAGCTCGGAAAACGGGTCGTTGAGGGGCTGAAGCCCCGGTGTGTGGTGGCGTAGGCCTCCTTGATGGACCCTTTCCCGGGCGTACGCTTACTACGAAATGTCGTAGATCGGCGGGAGGTCGGTTTTGAGCGTCCTGGACTTATCGCGTTGGCAGTTCGGCATCACGACCGTCTATCACTTCATATTCGTACCGCTGACGATCGGGCTGGCCCCGCTGGTCGCTGGCATGCAGACCGCTTGGGTGATTACCGGCAAAGAGCACTGGTACCGGCTGACCAAATTCTTCGGCAAGCTGTTCCTGATCAATTTCGCACTCGGCGTCGCGACCGGCATCGTGCAGGAATTCCAGTTCGGCATGAACTGGAGCGAGTACTCCCGCTTCGTCGGTGATGTCTTCGGCGCACCACTCGCGCTGGAGGCGCTCGTCGCATTCTTCCTGGAGTCGACCTTCCTCGGCCTGTGGATCTTCGGCTGGACCCGGTTGCCGAAAACGCTGCATCTGGCAACGATCTGGCTTGTCGCGATCGGTGTGAACGCCTCCGCGTACTTCATCGTCGCGGCCAATTCGTTCATGCAGCATCCGGTCGGCGCCAAATACAACCCGGAGCGCGGACGCGCCGAACTCACCAGCATCTGGACGGTGCTCACCAATAACACGACGCTGGCGGCATTTCCGCACGTGGTCGCCGGGGCATTCCTTACTTCGGGAACTTTCGTGGTCGGCATTTGCGGCTGGTGGATGGTGCGCAACGCGCGCAGCGGCGAAGCGGCCAAAGTAGTCGAGGCGCAAACGATGTGGCGCTCGGGCGGACGCGCTGGCTTGTGGGTGATCGTCATTGCCGGTGTCGCGCTGTTCTTCACCGGCGATGTTCAGGGCAAGCTGATGTTCGAGCAGCAGCCGATGAAAATGGCCTCGGCGGAATCGCTGTGCAATACCGCAACCGATCCAGACTTCTCGGTGCTGACCATCGGCACGCACAACAACTGCGACAGCGTGACGCACGTGCTCGAGGTGCCCTATGTGTTGCCGTATCTGGCCAAGGGCAAGTTCAGCGACGTCACCCTGGACGGCGTCACCGATCTGCAGCATGCCTACAACGCGAAGTTCGGACCCGGCGACTACCGGCCCAATCTGTTCGTCACCTACTGGTCCTTCCGCGCCATGATCGGCCTGTCGGCCGGTGCGATCCTGCTCTGGTTGGTCGGTCTATGGCTGACCCGAGGTGGCCGGATCACCGATAAGCGCTGGTACTCATGGCTGTGCCTGATCGCCATCCCGACGCCGTTCCTGGCCAATAGCGCGGGCTGGGTCTTCACCGAAATGGGTAGGCAGCCATGGGTTGTCGCGCCGAATCCGACCGGTGACCAGAGTCTGCGGCTGATGGTGCAGCAGGGCGTCTCCGATCACGTCGCGGGCACGGTGATCACTTCGCTGGTGGTTTTCACCCTGCTCTACGGCGCGCTCGCGGTGGTGTGGTTCTACCTGATGCGGCGCTACACGGTCGCCGGAGCCGAAGCGCCCGCGACGACTTCGCCTGGCGGACCCGACGATACCGGCGGCCGTGATCGGGCCGAAGAACCTGCCGTCGAACAGCTTTCGTTCGCATACTAGGAGCCGACGATGAATCTGCAACAGTTCTGGTTTCTGCTGATCGGCGTCTTGTTCACCGGCTACTTCGTGTTGGAGGGCTTCGACTTCGGAGTCGGCATGCTGATGCCGATCCTCGGCAAGGGCAGCGATACCCGAAGACGGGTCGTGCTCAATACGATCGGGCCGGTATGGGACGGCAACGAGGTCTGGTTGCTGACCGCGGGCGGTGCGATGTTCGCGGCCTTTCCGGAGTGGTACGCGAGCCTGTTCTCCGGTTTCTATCTCGCGCTGCTGCTGGTGCTGGTCGCGTTGATCGTGCGGGTCTGCGCCATCGAATATCGCAGCAAGATCGACGATGCCCGGTGGCGAGCCTGGTGTGATGTCGCGATCGGAATCGGTTCCTGGGTACCGGCATTGGCGTGGGGCTGGGTGTTCGCGAATGTGGTGCGCGGGGTGCCGTTGAACGAGAAGAAGCACATTGCAGGTTCGGTGTGGGATCTGCTCGGGCCGTACGCATTGCTCGGCGGACTCGCGACCGGATTGCTGTTCGCGCTGCACGGTGCGGTCTTCCTGGTGCTGAAGACCGGTGGTGAGGTGCGCGCCGATGCGGCGAAGACGGTGTGGTTGCTGCTGGCGCCGACGGCGGCCGTGGTCGGTGTGTTCGGAGTGTGGACGCAGCTGGCCTACGGAACCGGATGGACCTGGATTCCATTGGCGCTGGCCGTGCTCGGGCTGCTGCTCGCGGGTGCGGCGAGTTTCGCAGACCGTGACGGCTGGGCGTTCGTCGGCACGGCGGTCACCACCGCGGCGGCGACGGTGCTGCTGTTCGGGTCGCTGTATCCCAATGTGCTGCCGTCCACCATCAGCGACATGTTCAACCTGACCATCGACAACGCTTCTTCCACGCCGTACACGCTGAAGGTGATGAGCTGGGCTGCCTTGGTCGTCACGCCCGTGGTGCTCGGCTACCAGGGTTGGACGTATTGGGTATTCCGCAAAAGGATTACGGTCGAGCAGATTCCCGCGCCGATCGGCCTGCCGTTGGAAGCCGTCAAGGACTGATCATGGCTCGTCCGCCCGTCGACCCCCGGCTGTGGAAGTACGCGCGCTCGGCTCGTCGCTATCTGGTGCTGAGTGTGGCGCTGTCCGTGGTGATCACGGGTTCGATCGTGGTCACGGCGGTCGCGCTGGCGAAGGTGTTGGCCGGGGTTGTCACCGATCCCGGTCGGCGCAGCTTCGGTGCGTGGACATTCGAGTTGGTCGTGCTCGGCGTCGCTATCGGCTCTCGGGTACTCGCCACCTGGGCGCAGTCGCGGATCGCGCATCGGGCGGGGGCGGCGGTGGTTGCCGAACTGGAAACCGCGGTGCTTGCGGCGGGCGCGCAGCTGCCGCCGCGCGAACTCGAAACCCGGCGAACCGAACTCGCGGTTGTCGTGAGTACCGGGTTGACGGGGTTGCGAGCGTATCTCACCGGATATCTTCCCGCGCTGCTCCTCGCTTGCCTTGTGCCGCCGATTGTTTTGGTGGTCATCGGATTCCACGATCCGATCTCCGGTGTGATCGCGCTGGTCACGCTGCCGTTGATTCCGGTGTTCATGGTGCTCATCGGACTGCTCACGCAGGGACGGGCGCAGGCCACGCTCGTCGCGACTACTCGGCTCTCGGATCAATTGCTCGATCTCTTCGCTGGGATGTCGACGCTGCGTGCGTTGGGCCGGGAGGGTAGCGCGGGGCGCGCGGGTTCGATGGAACACCGCGTGCGCGAGCTCGGGGACGCGTTGCGGCAGCGCACCATGCGTGCGCTTCGAATCGCGTTTTTGTCGTCGATGGTGCTGGAGATGCTTGCCACGTTGAGCGTCGCATTGATCGCGGTGTCCATCGGTTTGCGGCTGGTGTACGGCGAGATGAGTCTCCATGCCGGGCTGGTGGCGTTGATTCTCGCGCCGGAGGTGTATCTCCCGCTGCGGATGGTGGGGGAGCGGTTCCATGCGGCGCAGGATGGAATGGCGGCCGCGGACAAGGCCTTTGCTGTGCTCGAGCCTTCCACGGTTACGCGGGCCCAGGTCGAATCGGGTGTCGATGGTCTGCTCGAAACCACGAATGGCATTGATGCCATGGCCGCCGTCGGCTCCCGCCGTGGGATTGTTGGCAGTGCGGAGGCTCTGCTGAGCGGGGACGGCGGAAGGGAACTCGGTTCAGCGGCAGTAAATGGCAATCGTCCTGGCAAGAAGGCCGGAGTCGTTAGAGACGGCCGGGGCCTCATCGAGATATGTGGTCTAGCGGTCCGCGCCCGGAATGGATTTGCGCCCGCCGGGCTGACCGCGGAGTTTCGGCCGGGCGTGGTGACGGTGTTGACCGGGCCGAACGGGTGCGGGAAATCAACCGCGCTGCAAGCAATTCTGGGTTTGATCTCGCCGGAGCGCGGCTCGGTGAAGATCGACGGCACCGATGTACGTGAACTGGATCAGCGGTCTTGGTGGTCCCGTGTTGCCTGGCTGCCGCAGCGTCCGGTGTTGATCCCGGGAACACTGCGCGAGAATCTCGAACTGCTCGGCGCACATACCCCCGATACCACCGCCAAGGGCGCGGCCCGAGTGCTCGACGAACTCGAAGCCGCCTGCATCGCAACCGGATTCGACACGGTACTCGACGAACTCCCCGACGGCTGGAACACGATTGTCGGCGCAGGTGGCATCGGCCTGTCTCTCGGCCAGCGCCAACGTCTGGCCCTCACCCGAGTGCTCGCCGCCGACCGCC
This sequence comes from Nocardia sp. NPDC050630, assembly GCF_044457245.1. Lineage (NCBI taxonomy): Bacteria > Bacillati > Actinomycetota > Actinomycetes > Mycobacteriales > Nocardiaceae > Nocardia > Nocardia sp. NPDC050630. The sequence continues at coordinate 84,114 of NZ_JBITGN010000002.1, read as the reverse complement.
CCATCCTCCTGCTGGACGAACCAACCGCCCATCTGGACTCCGCCGCCGAAGCCACCGCCCTCGCCGCCCTACAGCAGCGAGCCCGCACCGGCGCAACCATAATCGTCGTAGCTCACCGCCCAACCGTCCTCGCCGCCGCCGACCAGATAATCCCCATCCACTCCACCGACCTCCAGGTGGTCGTCTCATGAACAGTCGAGTTCCGCCGAGCGATACCGGGCGTCATCGGATGCCGGGCACTATCCCGCCCGATCGGCGAGCGTGTGCTGTCGGCCCGCCGAATCGGTGCGACGTACCCGTCGAGGGGTTCAGCGCGGCAGCCGCATCGAGGATAACGGCTGGTCGAGACGTAGCGGCATGGCTCGGTCAGTGGCCGAGAGTCTCGCCGGGCCGTGCGGTCGAAGGCGATGCGCGATGAGTATCGGTGCGAGAGAAACCTCGACGGAGCGCGGCCCTCGCGCGGTGTGGGCGGATCTGCGGCGGATGTGGGGGCTGCTCGAGTTGTCGCCGTGGCGGGTTGCGGTCGCGATCGGGTGGGGTGTGTTGGCGCTGGGCAGCGGGCTCGGGCTGGCGGCATTGGCGGCGTGGTTGATCGCGCGCGCCTGGGAGATGCCCCCGGTGCTCGATCTGAGCGTCGCTGTTGTCGCGGTACGGGCGCTGGGCATCTCGCGCGGACTGTGCCGATATCTGGAACGCCTTGCCACCCACGATGTTGCGCTGCGCGCGATGACGACCGCTCGGACAACCGTTTACCGGACACTCGCGCACTCCGATGTCTGGATGCGGCGGGATATGCGCGGCGGCGATTCGGACAGACCAGCCGAAGCCGACGGCGTGCACCCCGGGGAGTTCGACGGGTCGATTCGTAGGCTCGGCGACGGTGCGCGGGCTGGCTCGGCCCATGGTGCCGATGGCTTCAGTCGTCGGCGCGGCCGCAACCGCTCGATCGCCGATGTCGCTGCAGCGGTGTCCGACGCGCCCGAACTCGTTGCTGCGGACAACGCCGGGACGCCCGAGCCCGTCCTGTCCGGTCGACATGGCGCGGTGACCACGTTCGGCAGCGGAGATACTTCGGATGGCGTGGGTCGGCCGGTCGCCGTGCCCGATTCCGCGGGCGCTGCGTCATTGCGGCGCGGGGACCTGCTGGTTCGGATCGGCAGCGATATCGATGATCTCGGTGCCGTCGTCGTGCGGGTATTCGTGCCGATCGCCGTCGCGATTGTGCTCGCGCTGGCGGCGATCGGACTCATGGCCACCATTTCGGTCGGCGCGGCGGCCATTCTGGCCGTATCGCTCGGCGTTGCCGGAATCGTCGCACCGTGGCTGTCGGGGTGGGCCGCTCGTGAGGCCGAGCGTGCGGTGCGCACCGACCGCGCCGAATTCACCGCGCAAGCGCTCACCGTCCTCGATCATGCGGCCGAACTCCGCGTCGCGGGGAAGCTGGACACCGCGCTGGCGGCCGCCGATCGCGCCGGACAACGTGCGGTAGCAGCCGAGGATGCCGCGGCCGCACGCAGCGCCTGGGCCGCCGCAGCCACACCCCTTTCGATCGGTGCCAGCGTCCTGGGGTCCCTCTTGATCGGTATAGCGATCTACGGCACCAACCAACCCGCGATGACTCCGATGGCCCTCACCATCCTCGTCCTGCTTCCCCTCTCGGCCTTCGAGGCAGTTGCCCCACTACCCGCGGCCGCCCAAGCTCTGACCACCGCTCGTGCCGCCCTCCATCGCCTCCCTGTGCGAGAGATAACCCGAAACCCGATGGCGCAGCGGGCCGACCGACCATTCGCTGACCATCCCAGTGGGTCGGTACGAAACCATTTGTCGGAGAGCGCGTCCAGCCGAGTCGAGGACAGCAGGCATGGCGTTGCGCCGTCAGACAGTGTCGCCCGTACATTCGATCGCCCGCATGCCGATACGCATACGCGCAACGCGCGAGACCTATTGCCGGACAGTACCGAGGACAGCTCGAGGCGTGTCGCACACTCGTCAGCCGGTAGCCTGCGTGCGTCCGATCGTCCAGTTGCCGATGAAGGCATTCGCGATGCGCGAGATGTGTTGCTGGACAGCCCACTGGAAGACAACAGGTGTGGCGTCGCTGGTTCGTCGTCGGACGGCACTGCCGATACGCGCATTCGCGATGCGCGAGATCTATTGCCGGGCAATCTCCCCGAGCGGCCCAAGGGGATGCGGATCGCAGTCGTCGGACCGAGCGGGGCGGGTAAGACCACGTTGCTCATGGCGTGGGCGGGGCTGTTCGATACACCTGTGCCCGGTGTGACGTTCTTTGCCGAGGATGCGCACATCTTCGGCACCTCCGTACTCGAGAACCTGCGTGTCGCGCGTGGGGATCTCACTGTCGAAACGGCCGAGAAGGCGTTGCGCGTGGTCGGTCTCGGGGATTGGCTGGAATCGCTGCCCGATGGTGTGCACACCGACCTGGTCGGGGGTGCGGCGGCGGTGTCGGGTGGGCAGCGGCGGCGGATTCTGCTCGCCCGGGCGCTCATTTCGCCCGCGCGGGTGCTGCTGCTCGATGAGCCGACCGAACATCTCGAGGCGGAGGCGGGCGCCCGATTGCTGCGCGAACTACTCGATGTCGACAGCGGCCTGGTCGAACCCGACCGAATTGTGGTTGTCGTCACACATCAGCTGCCATTCGATCACCGCGCCGAAGTGGTGCTGCACATCGATGCATCAGGCCAGGTCATGACCACTGGAGCAGATGCGGAACGCACCGATTCAGCGCCCCGCGAAATTCCGTTGCCGACTCGCTGACCGCTGACTAGATTCGTGTGTACACAAGGAAGGAGGTGGTTCGAAGAATGTATGTTCAAAGGACTTGTGAGGTGGCTGTCCGCTAGCGCCACCGCTGCAACGGATTCCGTTCGCGCGAGTGCTGAGCGAATTCCAGGCAGCCACCCGGCCCCCGAGCTACCGGTCTAGTCCGACCGGGACCCATGCAGACTTCACCGTCGGCGGGTATGGCTCGGGGGTCGTTCCTTTTTCGGCACAATTCTCTCGGACGGTAGAGTCCGGCGACCGGGTTCGACACGAGGGGTAGCCGATGCCATTGGAGGGTCTCGCGGCAGTGGTTGGACGCCGCATCAGGGCGGTTCGCCGCATGTTCTATGTACAGGGCAGTGATGTCGACCGCACCGAAGGCCCCATCGAATTGACCTTCGACGACGGTTCGGTGCTGCTGCTGGACGCTGGCACCGACGGCGAGGAACTCCTCGTCGCATCGACCCCGTGGCGCGACCCGTTCGCCGGCCTCACCGAACCCGAATACATCGAATACGTCGCCGAATCCGGCAAATACACCGCCTTCGACGTCGGCGCCGAACCCCCGTACTCAGACCTGATCGGCTCCCACATTGCCGCCGTCTCCGAATCCCGCCTGCACGACGACCGCCTCCGCGCCGCCGTCCTCGAAGTAAACGGCGCCAAACTCGCCATCGAAACCCTCGCCGACGAACTCCTGGTCACCTGGCACCCAACCTGAACCGCCTACAGCCACTCGTCCTAGCCGACATCCATCCCATCGGATGGGCCATGCGTACCAGTCAAATTCAACCCGACAGACGCTAAGCTGGGGCAATGACCGTTGAGCCGTTTCCCGACTGGTTGATTCCACCTGCTGGTGGATTCACCATCGAGGACTTCTTAGAGCTGCGCGGCCTGCCCAAGCACACCGAGTTGATCGATGGGGGTCTGGTCTTCGTGAGTCCGCAGGAAAAGTGGCACCGCCAAGTCCTGTCACTTTTCCGCCAGGAGTTGGACCGGCAGGCACCGTCGCATCTGCGGGCCGATCGGGAGATGGCGGTGCGGCTCGGCAAGCGTCAGATGCCGGAGCCGGACGTCCTCGTCGTGACTGAGGAGGCGTTCCTGCGTAGGGACCCGTCGACGTACTACTTTGCCGAGGATCTTGTCCTTGCGGTGGAGGCTGTGTCCCCGGACTCCGAGGAGCGTGACCGCGAGACCAAGCCGGGCAAATATGCCAAGGCCGGTATTCCGCATTACTGGCGGATCGAGCGGCGAGACGAAGACGAAGAGGCCGTCGTCTACGTCTACGAACTCGACCCCGTAGCGCATTGCTACGTCCCCGTGGGCATCTTCCACGACCGCCTGAAAATCGGCGTCCCGTTCCCCATCGATATCGACCTGACATCGATCGGGCGGCGCGGCTAACCGATGTAGCGCTGCAAACGTGCCGACAGGCGGGGCTCGAGGGGGCCGTCGGCCACGACGCGCTCCTCGACGTAGGCCAAATCACCGCCTTCGACAATGCCGTACAGGCGTTTGGCTCCGCCGACGACGATGCCGGATTGGCTGCGGATGACGACATCGGTGGCCAATTCCCAGGAGGACTGGGTCAGTGCGGTGCCGTAGAAGAGTTCGACGATGCCGGTGCTGTGGGTCAGCAGCAGCTCGATCACCTCGTCATCGCCGTCGATGCCGACTCGCCAGAAGCCGCTCTCACGCAGGTCGGGACCGCCGTAGGAGCCGTCGGATTCGATCACCCAGGAACGGGAGTCCCAGGACAGGTAGTCGCCGCCGTCGTGGGAGACGATGATCTGCTGGCCGAAGCGGTAGTCGCCACGCGCGGGATCATTGCCCTCACCTTCACCGCGCCACACACCGACCATCGGCAGCAGGGCGAGCATCGACGAACTCAGATCCGGGCCGAGCCGCAGATTCGCGGTGTCCTCGGGCAGCGGCAGATCCGGTAGCACCGGAATATTGCGCGCACCAGTCCATTTCGCCCGTTCGGCCGCCTCGGCCACGGCCTCGTCGCCACTGCGGCGCGGGGCCGCCTCGGCCGGGCCGCTGCCGTTCAGTTGTTCACTCGCTCGCTCGGCCGGGTTGGAACCTTCGCTCGCGAGTTCACTCATGATTCGGTGAACAACCGGTAGAAGACGTACAGGCCGAACCAGCCGATCAGAACGGCCACGGCCACCAGCAGAATCTCGAAGAAGAGGACCACAACTGGAGTCTAACGAGTTGCGTCCCGCCCAGCACAACGGCCCCGTTGCTTCCCGGTTATCGGGAAACGACGGGGCCGTTGGCGCGATTACTTACTTGGCGACTGCCACATCCACTGCGTGGATGCCGGCGCCCTCCGGGCGAACTTCTGCCGAGCCGTTGCCCGAGGAGGACAACGCCCGTACGGTCCACGCGCCCGGCGCCGCGAAGAAGCGGAAATCGCCGGTGCCCGAGGCTACGACCTCGGCGGTGAAGTCACCGTTGCCGTCGAGCAGGCGCACGAACGCGCCGCCGACCGGCTGACCGTCGGTGCTCAGAACACGGCCGGTGATGACCGTTTCCTTTTCGACATCGACTCCGGCCGGAATGGCCTGTCCCTGGGTAGGTGCTGCGCACATGTGATTACTCTCCCAACTCGATCGGTGCACCGACGAGCGAGCCGTATTCGGTCCAGCTGCCGTCGTAGTTCTTGACATTCTGGTGGCCCAGCAGCTCCTGCAGCACGAACCAGGTGTGCGAGGAGCGCTCACCGATGCGGCAGTAGGCGATGGTGTCCTTGGACCCGTCGAGTCCGGCCTCGCCGTAGATCTCGGTCAGCTCGGCATCGGACTTGAAGGTGCCGTCCTCGTTCGCGGCCTTGCTCCACGGCACGTTGATGGCGCCGGGGATGTGGCCGGGGCGCTGGCTCTGCTCCTGCGGCAGGTGGGCCGGAGCCAGGATCTTGCCGGAGAACTCGTCAGGGGAGCGCACGTCGACCAGATTCTTGGTGCCGATGGCGGCGATGACCTCATCGCGGAACGCGCGGATGGACAGGTCGGGCGCGGCGGCCTTGTACTGGGTGGCCGGACGGTTCACGGCGTCGCGGGAAAGCGGACGACCGTCGAGTTCCCACTTCTTGCGGCCGCCGTCGAGCAACTTGACGTTGTTGTGGCCGTACAGCTTGAAGTACCAGTAGGCGTACGCCGCGAACCAGTTGTTGTTGCCGCCGTAGAGCACGACCTCGTCGTCGTTCGAGATGCCGCGCGCCGAGAGCAGATCGGAGAACTGCTCCTGGTTCACGAAGTCCCGCCGAACCTGATCCTGCAGGTCCTTCTTCCAATCGAGCCGAACGGCACCCTCGATGTGGCCGCCGTCGTAGGCGGAGGTGTCCTCATCGACCTCGACGAAGACGACGCCGGGGGCGTTGAGGTTCTCTTCGGCCCAGTCAACGGAGACCAGGACATCGGAGCGAGCCATGTTGTTCCTTTCGGGGTGGTGACTTGCAGTGTCAGTTCGCCGGGGACGGGTTCCGGCGGAGTCGGGCGACCAGCGGATAGATCTGGCAACCCAGGCATATCCCGAACGCCGCATTCAAGAACGCCGCGAACAGGGCGAAGCCGGCGAACACCGCGCCGACGACGGTGGAGCCGACCAGGAAACCCAGCAGGCTGACGGCACTGAAGACCAGGCCGAGCAATTGGGCGAACCGCAGCGGTGCCACAGGTTCGGTTTCGATGGTCGGACCTAAGCGCGGCGCGACGAACGCGGCGAAGATCCGGCCATAGGGATGCCGACGTGGTCCGTAGGCCGCGCCGATTGCGAACACCACCGCTTGGGCGGCGATGAGCACTGCGGCGACGGGTGTCGAAACGGCTGCGGCGAGTAGGACCAGAACGAGCGCGCCGGTGGTGACCCACGCGGCGAAGCGTGGGCCGCGCACGTCGACGACTGCGGGAATTCCGGTCTCAACGGATGCGGTTCGGGAATTTGTGGACATTGTGCGTACTCCTGCGCTGAATTTCGCTGTTGGCGGGAAAAATGCCAGTTCGCCGGGGGATCAAGAGATCACTCGCACGACGGACGCAGGTCGGCATCGGAATCTGACGGAGCCGACCGCTCAGCCACACAGGCAGCAACAACCACCGAGGCGACACAGATCAACTGTGCGGCGTCGGGTGAGCATCAGCTCGTGGTTGGCTTGCACGCAGAGGAGTTTACCTGGTTCTGCCGGAGAATTGGACCCGGGGTTCGTCACAGTTGCTATGAACCCTTGTCACGCCCTGTTTTTCCACCGTCAGCGGCGATCCACCGGAAGAGTTATCCCACCGTCAGCGGTTCGAGTGCGGTGCGCAGGTCCGCGGACTTGGGAACGCCAGAGATCCGGAATCGTTCCCGCCCTTCGATATCGAAGACGAAGGTGGTCGGCAGTGAGAGCACGTTCAGTTCCTTGGCAAGCGCGGGTTCGGCATCGATATCGACCTCGATATCCAGCGGCGGGCGCGGCGATCCGGACAATTCCTCGGTCACCCCGGCGACCACCCGGCGCACCGCGGCGCACGGTCCGCACCAGTCGGCGGAGAAGTGCAGCACCGCAGGGCCCGAGTTGTCGGCGCCGATCGACGCAAGCAGATCGGTACGCGCCGATTCGTCCTGTGCCTCGGTGTCGCTCGTGCGCAGCTTGCCGTCGCGGCGCTTCAGCAGCACCCCGACCGCCACTGCGGCGAGCACCACCAATAGCAGGATTGTGATTTCAATCATGGTCGCCGCAATCTGTCCAGGTCGATGGTCACGTTCTCGGCCTTGGCCTCGATGACGATCTGGCCGCCCTGCGCCGAGACCTTCGTCGGCCGCAGCCCGAACGGCAGTTCGTTCGTATCTATTGTCCGGGTGAACTGCTCGAGCACCTTGGGGCGCTCGGTATCGGTGACCACCGCGGTCGTCGTGGCATCACCCGTACCACGGTAGATGCTGGTCGCGACTATCTTCACCTGATCACCGTCGACCACGAGGTCTGCGGTCACACTCACATTGTCACCGCCGAGCGGTGCACCCGGCTTGCTCGGCGTCTTGCCGGGCATGGTGCCGGTGAGCAGCAGTTGCCCGCCGGTGGTCATGCCGGATCCGCCCGATCCGCCCGTCCCGTCGGATTTATTCCCCGGTGCCGAATGTACTTGCAGATCAGGGATCTTGAACAGCTTGCCGAGCTCGGTCGGCTCGAGCCGCATCTGTCCCTCGACCCGATCCACCGGCACCGCACGCACATTTCCGTCGGTGAGATCGCCGAGGGAAAGGTGAGCGCCGGTCAGCGTTGCGCCGACCGAAATTTCACCCGGAATATCGGGACGCATGACGCGCGCGCGGATATCGACCGTCTGGTAGCGGCCGTCGAGCGCCTGGGTGAGAAAAGGGAACCCGAAGATGACCACGTCGGGATCCGCGGTGAGGTCGGCGCCGACACGCAGGGCACGCGACACGCGATACTCGGAGTAGGCGGCGGCGCCGAAATCGATGACTACCGCCAATACCGCGAGGCACAGCAGCCCGATGATCAGCTTGCGCATGGGGCAACACTACTTGGCGGTGCGTTTCGGGTATCGCACGTCTGTGTCGAGATGCCACACTGACCCCGGATGGCGAGGTCATCAGTGCTCACGCGCTAATCTTGCATCCGATTACCTGTGATTAGCGACGTGGCCCCGGCGGTGTGGCTGTTGTCCGGAGCTACTAGATGGGAGGAGGGCTTGTGGAGCTGCTCCTGCTGACCTCCGACCCGAACCCTGAGTCGGTTCTGCCCGCACTGTCGCTGCTGGCGCACAATGTGCGCCCGGCGCCGACCGAGGTGGCGTCCCTGCTCGAGGCGGGAACCGCGGATGTCGCGCTGGTCGACGCGCGCACCGACCTGGCCGCGGCCCGCGGCCTGTGCCGACTGCTCGGCAGCACCGGCTCGTCGGTGCCGGTGGTCGCCGTACTCACCGAGGGCGGACTGGTCGCGGTCAATGCGGACTGGGGCTTGGACGACATTCTGCTGCCCGGTACCGGACCGGCGGAACTGGACGCCCGGCTGCGCCTGCTGGTCGGCCGCAACGGCGGTGTCGCGAGTCCGGAGAACACCGGCAAGATCACCCTCGGCGAATTGGTGATCGATGAGGGCACCTATACCGCCCGGCTGCGTGGTCGCCCGCTGGATCTCACCTACAAGGAATTCGAACTCCTCAAATACCTCGCACAGCACGCGGGTCGGGTCTTCACCCGCGCCCAGCTGCTGCAGGAGGTCTGGGGGTACGACTTCTTCGGTGGCACCCGAACCGTCGACGTGCACGTGCGACGCCTGCGCGCCAAACTCGGCAGCGAATACGAATCGCTGATCGGCACCGTTCGCAATGTCGGCTACAAAGCCGTCCGCCCCGCGCGTACCACCAAGGGCGATCACGTCACCTTCCACGACGACGAATCCGCCGCGGGCACCGACGACTCCCCGCCCCTCCCCGTCAACGGCTCGGCCCCCTAACAGCTCGAGATCAAGTGGAATCCATGGTGGCATTCGTCGACGTGGGCTCGAGCAAGTCCACCTGATCTCGAGCCAAAGGAATGGCGCGCGGGATTCGCGCGTTCGTCGCGGTGACCGGATCGACGAAGGAGACGTTATGGGTGCGACGGCATTGGGTTGGAGCGCGCAGGTCGATGCCGACGTGGCGCGGGCGGTGCGGGAACTGCTCGAGCGGACCGGTGCGGCGGACGATGTCGCGCCGGTTTCCGAACAGGCCGTACTCTCGCTGGCCGTGACCGATTCCGGGACCGAACATCTGGTGGCGCTGCGCGATGGTGTCGTCGTCGGTTACGCGAATCTCGTTCCAGCACATGGCGAACACCCCGCAATGGCCGAGGCCGCCGTCGATCCCGCTGCTCGCGGCCACGGCATCGGTGCGGAATTGGTCTCGGCCGCGCTGGCGAAGGGCGGATCGGGTGCTCGGGTCTGGGCACACGGAAATAAGCCTGCCGCCCAAGCGCTCGCGACCCGACTCGGATTGCGCGTCGCACGGGAGTTGTGGCAGATGCGACGGTCGCTGGCAATGCCGGAGCTACCGCAGTTGGTGGTCCCGGACGGCATCGCGCTGCGGACCTACGAAGGGCCCACCGACGATGCCGAACTGTTGCGTGTGAACAACGCCGCCTTCGCCTGGCACCCGGAACAGGGCGGCTGGACCGAGCGCGATATCGCGGTCCGGCGCGAGGAGTCCTGGTTCGATCCGAAGGGCCTGTTCATCGCGGTGGACCCGGCCGATCCGGACCGCATCCTCGGGTTCCATTGGACCAAGGTGCATTACGAGGAGAATCCGTCGGTCGGCGAGGTTTATGTGGTCGGCATCGACCCGGCCGCGCAGGGTCGGGGACTCGGCCGCCTGCTCACCCTCGCGGGCCTGCACTACCTGCGCGAACGCGGATTGCCGGAGGTTCTGCTCTATACCGAGGCCGACAACACCGCGGCCGTGCACACCTACACCCGACTCGGCTTCGCACCAGCGCATATCGATGTCGCGTATTCGCCCGCTGACTGAATAACCGCCGGGGTTACTCGAGTAACACTGGGGCAAATGTCACACATGCCGGGAGTAATCGCGCCGGGCTGTTCACCCTCCGTTCACCCAGCCTGGTCCAAATGTCAACCGAGCGACCTTACGTTACATAAGGGCGGCACCGTTGCCGCCTGGTGCGCAAGTTCCCCGCGAACGGCACCACGAAACCCGCCCGGGCCGGTGAGGGACCGGGCGTGTCGAGCGCGATTCCCGGAGGAATAAGTGAACTTCAAGCGCAGCAGCGCCCTGATCGGTGTGCTGGCCGCCGTCGCCATGCCCCTGGCCGCCTGTGGCAGTGACGACAACACCTCTGCCACCGGCGATTCCGCCGCCAAGGTCGATGTCACATGTGGCGGTAAGAAGGCCCTCAAGGCCAGCGGTTCCTCGGCCCAGAAGAACGCCATGGACCGCTTCGTCGCCGCCTACGAGGCCAACTGCAGCGGCTTCACACTGAACTACACCTCCAGTGGCTCCGGCGCCGGTGTCAACGAATTCCTCGGCGGCCAAACCGATTTCGCCGGTTCCGACTCGCCGCTGAGCGATAAGAAGGGTGAGCCGGCCAAGGCGCAGGAGCGCTGTGGCGCCCCGGCATGGAACCTGCCGACCGTCTTCGGCCCGATCGCCATCACTTACAACATCGACGGCGTGACCGATCTGGTGCTCGACGGCCCGACCGCCGCCAAGGTGTTCAACGGCGCCATCGCCACCTGGGATGCCCCGGAGATCAAGGCGCTGAACCCGACCGCCAAGCTGCCCTCGGACAAGATCTCGGTGATCTTCCGCAGCGATGAGTCGGGCACCACCGACAACTTCCAGCTCTACCTGGACGCCGCCTCCGACGGCGCGTGGGGCAAGGGTGCGGGCAAGACCTTCACCGGCGGTGTCGGTGAGGGCGCCAAGGGCAACGAGGGCACCTCGGCCGCCATCAAGAGCACCAAGAACTCGATCACCTACAACGAGTGGTCCTTCGCCAAGGCGCAGAACCTGTCCATCGCGCAGGTCGTCACCTCGGCCGCCAAGGATCCGGTCAAGCTGACTCCGGAGTCCGCGGCCAAGGCCGTAGACAGCGTGAAGATCAAGGGCGAGGGCAACGATCTGGTGCTCGACACCTCGTCGTTCTACAAGCCGACCGCTGCCGGCGCGTACCCGATCATCCTGCCGACCTACGAGATCGTCTGCTCGAAGTACGCCGACGCCGAAACTTCCAAGGCGGTCAAGGCATTCCTGACCTCGGCCGTCAACAACGGTCAGAAGGGTCTGGACACCGCGGGCTACGTCGCGATCCCGGACAAGTTCAAGACCAAGCTGACCACCGCGATCAACGCCATCAACTGATAGCCGCCACGCCATGACCGTGCATCCTGAGGTGTCCGCCGCGGACCAGTCGGACTCGACTGGTCCGCTGGCGGCTGGAGATACTGCCCCTATGCCGAGTGAACCGAGCACCGAACCGGACTCACCGAAAGATCCGGCCGCAACACCGGCCAGGAAAGGCCACAACCAAGGGGCCGAGGTCATCTTCCGGTCGCTTGCCACCGCAGCGGGTGCCACGGTCGTGGCGGCCATCGCACTGATCGCCCTATTCCTCTTGGTCCGGGCTTGGCCCTCGATCGTCGCGAACGAGGCGAACTTCTTCACCAGCAGTGAGTTCAACACCACCAATGCCGACCACCTGCGCTTCGGCATCCGAGACCTGCTCATGGTCACGGTGCTGAGCTCGGTGCTGGCGCTGATTATCGCGGTGCCCATCGGTGTTGGCATCGCGCTATTCCTGACCCACTATTCGCCGAAGCCGATGGCGCGTCCGTTCGCGATGCTCGTCGATCTGCTCGCGGCGGTGCCGTCGATCGTCTTCGGGCTGTGGGGCTTCCTGGTGCTCGCGCCGAAGCTCGAACCCGTCGAGACCTTCCTGAACGACAAGCTCGGCTGGTTCTTCCTGTTCTCCGACGGCAATGTGTCGATCTCCGGTGGCGGCACCATCTTCACCGCGGGCGTGGTGCTTGCGGTGATGATTCTGCCGATCATCACCTCGGTTTCCCGCGAGGTCTTCAACCTGACGCCCGTCTCGCATATCGAGGCCGCGCAGGCGCTCGGCGCGACCAAATGGGAGATGGTCCGGATGACGGTGCTGCCCTATGGCCGCAGCGGTGTGATCGCCGGTTCCATGCTCGGCCTCGGCCGCGCGCTCGGTGAGACGATCGCGGTATTGGTCATCCTGCGTACCTCGGCACAGGCCGGTCACTGGTCGCTGTTCGACGGCGGCTACACCTTCGCCTCCAAGATCGCCGCCGCCGCTTCGGAATTCAGTCAGCCACTGCCGACCGGCGCCTACATCGCGGCCGGCTTCGTGCTGTTCGCGCTGACCTTCATCGTCAACGCGCTGGCGCGGCTCGTGTCCGGTGGAAGGGTGAACGGGTAATGACCACCACGACGACTCTCGACAAGCCGGTCAAGGCGCCCACCTTCCGGCACGTGAGCCCGGCCCGCCGGGTCAAGAACAACATCGCGACCGCGGTGGTCTGGGCCTGCTTCGCCATTGCGCTCGTGCCACTGGTCTGGGTGCTGTTCATGGTGGTGTCGAAGGGGCTAGAGTCCGTCGTCTCGCCGGACTGGTGGCAGAAATCGCAGAAGGGCATCCTGCCGGACCAATCCGGTGGCGGTGTGTACCACGCGATCTACGGCACCATCGTGCAGACTCTTGTCGCCGCGGTCCTCGCGGTGCCGCTCGGCATCATGGCCGCGGTGTACCTGGTCGAATACGGGCGTGGCGTGCTGGCCAAGGTCACCACCTTCATGGTCGATATCCTCGCGGGTGTTCCGTCGATCGTCGCGGCGCTGTTCATCTTCGCGCTGTGGATCGCGACCATGGGCTTCCCACAGAGTTCGCTTGCGGTATCGCTGGCGCTGGTTCTGCTTATGCTCCCGGTGGTGATTCGCAGCACCGAGGAAATGCTGAAGCTGGTTCCCGACGAACTGCGCGAGGCGTCCTACGCGCTCGGAATTCCCAAGTGGAAGACCATTGTTCGGATCGTGGTGCCGACCGCGGCGCCCGGCATGATCAGCGGCATCCTGCTCTCGCTGGCCCGCGTCATGGGTGAGACGGCGCCGGTGCTGGTGTTGGTCGGCTACAGCAAATCGATCAACACCAACCTGTTCGACGGCAATATGGCGTCGTTGCCGCTGCTGATCTACCAAGAGTTGGCGAACCCGGAACCGGCTGGGCGCGCGCGGGTTTGGGGCGCGGCGTTGACGCTGATCCTGCTGATCGCCCTGTTGTACGCGGCGGCCGCGGTCGTCAACAAGCTGCTCACGCGGAACCGATAGAAGCGAACGGAAAAATGGCCAAGCGGATCGACGTCAAAGACCTGAATATCTACTACGGCAAATTCCATGCGGTTGCCGATGTCAAGCTGTCGGTACTGCCGCGCAGCGTGACCGCCTTCATCGGCCCGTCGGGTTGCGGTAAGTCCACCGTGCTGCGTTCGCTCAACCGGATGCACGAGGTGACCCCGAGTGCCCGCGTCGATGGCGCGGTGCTGCTGGACGGCGAGGACATCTACGGCTCCACCGTCGACCCGGTCGGTGTGCGCCGCACCATCGGCATGGTGTTCCAGCGTCCGAATCCGTTCCCCACCATGTCGATTCGCGACAATGTGGTGGCCGGACTGAAGTTGCAGGGTGTGCGCAACAAGAAGGAGCTCGACGAGGTCGCCGAGCGTTCGTTGCGCGGCGCCAACCTGTGGAACGAGGTCAAAGACCGGCTGGACAAGCCGGGCGGCGGCCTCTCCGGCGGTCAGCAGCAGCGTCTGTGCATCGCGCGCGCCATCGCGGTATCGCCGGATGTGCTGCTGATGGACGAGCCGTGTTCGGCACTGGACCCGATCTCCACCTTGGCGATCGAGGACCTGATCACCGAGCTGAAGAAGGAATTCACCATCGTCATTGTCACGCACAATATGCAGCAGGCCGCGCGCGTGAGTGACCAGACCGGCTTTTTCAACCTGGAGGCGCAGGGCAAGCCGGGCAAGCTGATCGAGATCGACGATACCGAGAAGATCTTCTCCAACCCGGGGCAGAAGGCGACGGAGGATTACATCTCCGGCCGCTTCGGATAAATAGCACAAGCAAAGGGCCCGCACCGTGGTGCGGGCCCTTTGCGTTCAGCCGGTTCGATATTCACACCTCGACGTCGGAATCCGGCGGTAGCTCACCGGTGACCAGGAAGATCACCCGGCGGCCGATCTCGACCGCATGGTCGGCGAAGCGCTCGTAGTAGCGGCCGAGCAGCGTCACATCGACGGCCGAAGCCACGCCGTACTTCCAGTCGCGATCCATCAGCAACGTGAACAGATGGCGGTGCAGATCGTCCATCGCCTCGTCGTCCTCGTTGAGCTGCGCGGCGCGCTCGGGATCCCGGGTCTCGAGCACCTCCCTGGCTCCGGCACCCATATTCACCGCGATTCGGCCCATTTCCGCGAAGTAGCCGTTCACCGCCTCGGGCAGCGCGTGGTTGGGGTGCCGCCGCCGGGTCACCTTGGCGACGTGCAGCGCCAGCGCGCCCATCCGGTTGACGTCCTGGACGATCTGGATCGCGCTCACTACCTGCCGCAGATCACCGGCCACCGGCGCCTGCAGCGCAAGCAGGGCAAACGACTTCTCCTCGGCATCGCTGATCATCTCGGCGATCCGGTCGCCCTCGGTGATCACCGACTCAGCCAGAGTGAGATCGGCCTGGAGCAGAGACTGGGTGGCCCGTTCCATCGCCGAACCCGCCAGACCGGCCATCTCGCCCAGCAGGTGGGCAAGATCGGCCATTTGCTCGTTGTAGATGACACGCATGAATAGAGACATTAATGCCCGTTGCTGACCTAGTCACCAACGCAGGGTTAATGGGCGGTGCCAGTCCGTAGCAGCAGTGTTACCGCAGCTCGGGGCTGGCTCGCTCGCAGATACCGTTGGCAGCGCGATTTCCTCTGGATCCGGCGGCAAAGTGACCCTGCTCATGTCCGAGGGGCAGGCCAGCGCGTCCATGGCTTCACACTCACAACGAAACTCCCGTGTAAGTGTGAGGTGAATGTCCCACTTACACAGGAGTTCAACGTGCATTGAGCCGATAACAGCCTACGTCCAGTACTGGTAGCTTTCACCGCCGTCGTACTCGCAATTGTCGCTGACGCGGATTCCTAGCTTCGCGGTTTCCCGCCGGTCTTGCTCGCACTGTTGGTAAGTCGGGGACTTGTGCCAGTTGTTGGCCCAGTCCGGTTTGTCGGCTAGCGCTGGTCCTGCGAGCAAGGTCATAGCGGCCGCCGATGTGATAGCGGCGAAGGTTAGATTGCGTAACACTGAAACCCCTCCCTGTTAATGATCTCAACCGTCTCCTACGGTAGCTCACATTGATCACCATCGAAATGAATATTGTTGCGGCAGTGAGTGATCCAGAAAATGCAGGAGTATGTGGCCAAGGATGACTCGACGTACCGAGGACCTCAGTGAGCTACTTGCACGTCTCGTCGGCGGCGTTGACGTGCTCCAGGTCCGAGGGCAGCGTCACTGGTTCCGCACTTGACGCGGTGATGGACACATTCGAGATCGGATCCCCGACCGGCGTCGGCGCACGCACCGTACCCGCATAGTCAGCACCGATCACGACCTCGACGATGCCACCAAGGCTATTCGACTGCTCCATCGTTGCTCCGGGCAGGGAACTGGCCACCGTGGCCGCCTCGGCCTCGTGGCCGGGCCCGAAGCGCACCTTGGTGGCGACCTCGGAATTCCCACCGGAGTAATTGCCGGTGTTGTAGATCTGGAAGCCCTGGTTGCCGAGCTTGGTCGCCGCCTTATTGGCCGCACCCGCCGTCTCCGAGCCGTTGGAAACCAACAGCGATACCGTGCTCGGATCGACTGCGGTCAGCTTCGGTGGCGCCGGCTGGGACGACGGGATCGAACCGGGGGCCGGGGTCGACTTCTTCTCGCCGGGCAGCGGCTGGTCGTCGATGACCGCGCGAAAGATCGCCTTGATATCGGATTCGCGGGGAATCTCGTTGCCATAGGAGGTGGTGCCCGCGGTTGGGATGGTCAGGAACGTAACCGCGCCCGCGTCGACCTTCTGGAGTGACCGGCCAAGCGTCAGCAGGTCGCTCGTGTCTATCCGATCGACCCAAGTGTGCTTGGTGAATGCATCGATAAATCCACGCAGCTTGCCGGGATCGAACAGAACCTTGCTGGACAGCGCGCCGCGCAGCAACGAGGCGAGGAAGCGCTGTTGGCGATTGATTCGGTCGTAGTCGCTGCGCTCCTCGCCGTACACGTGGCGGGCACGCACATAATTGAGTGCCGTCGCGCCGTCGATCCGCTGTCTGCCCGGGTTCTCCAGGACCGTGCCCAGAATCCCGTCGACGATCGGTTTGGTGGCACATACGTCCACGCCGCCGACTTGGTCGACCATCGCCTCGAACCCAGCGAAGTCGATGCTGATGAAGTGGCCGATAGTGAGCCCGGTCAACTTCCGGATCACGTTGACCAAGCACTTCGGCCCGCCCAATGCGTAAACCGCGTTGAGCTTGTCGCCCATAGCCGCAGGGTAAGTCTCGTTTGTGTACTCGACCTTGTCGTTGTCCCAACCGTTGCACTGAGGCCGGCTGACGTCGAGATCTCGGGGGAACGAAACAACTACGACCCGCGACCGATTCTTGGGGATGTTCACCAACATAACGGTGTCGGCTCGAGAGCCTTCGGCATCGTCTGTAGAGCCAGCGCCTACTTGGCTATTGGCACCGACACGGGTGTCGGTACCGACCAGCAGAAAGTTCTCGTCGCCGAGTTGGGCACCGGAGTCGACGACGTCTTCCGGATGGTCGTCGAGGGCGGAAACCTGAGTGAAGCCATTGGCCGTCGAGCGCAGATAGCTCCAACCGCCACCGGTGACCAGCAAGGCGACGACCGCGCAAATGGTGAGGCTGGCCCGTCCCGCGACCTGCAGCCGCTTATTGCGGCGCTGGCGACTCGCGGCTAGCCGAGTCAGGCCGACGCGGGTGGATGCTGCTGCCGTTTTCGGGGCGTCCGGATCGGTGGTCGGCCAACCGATGGCGCGCTTCTTGGGACGCGGGGTTTCCTCGACCGGCGGAATTACGTCGGTGACGACCTCGGGCGGTTCTTTCCCGGATACCGTCGATGCGCGGCGTTTCCCGGTGCGCGCGGTCGCCGGGGTGCCCGCGATGTCGTCGACGACCGGGGAGGGCGCGGAACGGCGGGCAGCGTCGGCTTTGGCGGCCGGAGTGGCCGTCGTACGGGGTGCTTCGGCCTTGCGACCGGCTGGGGTGCTCGAGGTGCGAGGTGCCGCGTCGTTGCGTCCGCTGGGCATCGCCGAGGTGCGTGGCGCGTCTGGTTTGCGTGCGGCTGGGGTGGCCGAGGTGCGTGGCGCATCTGGCTTGCGTGCGGCTGGTGTGCCCGAGGTGCGTGGCGCGTCGCCTTTGCGTCCGGCGGGCATGGCCGATGTCCGGGGCGGTGCGTCCGCTTGGCGTGCAGGGGCTTCGGGCGGCGGAGGGGCAGCCCGGTTCGCGTGCGTGGGCGGCGCATCCGGTGTCGTGGACCGACGTCTGCGCCCGCTGCGTTCGTTGTCGACCTTCTGGACGAGGTCCTGAACCGTCAGCGGTGCCGAGCTGGAATCGGGATCGTTATGTCGGGCTCTGCGTGAGGACCGTGCACCGTCGCGTTCGGTGTAATCCGCCGTGGGATAGCGCTCCCACGGGGCGCGACCTCCGGGCCGTGGCGACTGCCCGTGCCGATCGTCACCCACCAACGAACCTCGCTTTTCGTCTCCGCTGCCGCTTCGGCCGCTTTCGACCCGCATGACCGATTCCGCCAATGATAACGATTCCGCCACGGCGAGCCAGCCCAGTGCGAAATCGACGTGCCGAGCTTGTCTTGCGCATCTGGATGTGTGCTGGTCGGAGGGTTTCCGACAATGGGGTGAGAGTGCGATTGCACTTACGGTCAGCCGCCGCTGTGCATCAGATCCGCGCCAGCGGGAACGGCCGGATCGTCGGGATCGTCGAGCCAGCCGTGCGGCAGCGCGACCTTGCCCGGCGAGCCCTGGCGCCCGCGCGGGCCCTCGGCGTCACGGGGGAATGGCGCGGTCGGGTCGAGTTCGCCGATGAGGTCCTGCAATTGAGTGAGGCTCGACACCGTGGCGAAGGAGCGGCGTAGGTCCGCGCCGACCGGGAAGCCCATCAGATACCAGGCCATATGCTTGCGCAGATCGCGCATGGCCTTGTCCTCGCCGAGGTGTTCGGCGAGCAGGGCGCCGTGCCGGTACAGCACCTCGCCGACGCGGCCGAGATTCGGCGCCTCTGGCAGCTTCTCGCCGCGCAGTGCCGCCTGCAATTCGGCGAACAGCCATGGGCGGCCGAGGCAGCCGCGGCCGACAACGACTCCGTCGCACCCGGTTTCGTCCATCATGCGCACCGCGTCGGCAGCCGAGAAGATATCGCCGTTGCCGAGCACCGGGATCGTCGTGACGGCCTGTTTGAGCCGGGCGATCGCCGTCCAGTCGGCTTGGCCGGAGTACCGCTGCGCGGCGGTGCGGGCGTGCAATGCGACGGCCTTGGCGCCCTCGGCCTCGGCAATACGGCCGGCGTCCAAGTAGGTGAGGTGGTCGTCGTCGATGCCGATGCGGAACTTCACCGTCACCGGAACACCGGCCGGTTCGGCGCCGGAAACCATCGCCTTGACGATCTTGCTGAACAGCGCGCGCTTGTACGGCAGCGCCGCGCCGCCGCCCAGTCGAGTGACCTTCGGCACCGGGCAGCCGAGATTGAGGTCGATGTGATCGGCCCAGCCCTCGCCGACAATGATCCGCACGGCCTCGCCGAGTGTGGCCGGATCCACACCGTAGAGCTGCATCGAGCGGGGGTGCTCGTCCGCGTCGAAGGACATCATGTGCAGCGTCTTCTCATTGCGCTCGACGACCGCCCGCGCGGTGATCATCTCGCACACATAGATCGAAGTGGAGCTGCCGAACTCCCGGCACAACTTCCGAAACGCCAGGTTGGTGATGCCCGCCATCGGCGCGAGCACCACCGCCGGATCGACCGGATACGGCCCGATCCGCAGCGTGCTCTTGGCTTCGGCAGTAATCGTCACGCCCACCAGTCTCTCATCCGCGGCCGGGCTGTCCCCAAGCCATCTACGCTGACGTGCGCTGATTCACCCTTATTCGCTGCGGAGTCTGCGGTGGTAGATCTCGCGTACGGCCGGGTCGGGTTGGGCGTAAGCCGTTGTCGCGCCGGTGAATTCGGCGACGCGGAGTTGTGCGCGGTAGGGTAGCAGCTGTGCTGATTTGATGATGGCCGCGAGTCGGCGTGGCACGGTCACCAGTGGTTTGTTCTGCTGCACCGATTTCACGATCGCCTGCGCGACGTCTTCCGGATCCACCGTGGTCAGCGGCGTGATCCAAGCCGGCATATTGGCACCGGCGGACAGTTCGGTGCGCACGATGCCAGGCAGCACCGCGCCGACATGTATGCCGTGCTCCCTCATCTCCAGATGCAGCGCCGAGGTGAACCCGACCACCGCGTGTTTGGTCGCGCAGTAGGTGGCTAGGCCCGGAAACCCCTGTGTCCCCGCCAAAGACGCGATATTGATGAGGTGTCCGCTGCCGCGGTTCTTGAACCGCTGTACGGCGAGCCGCGAACCGTGGATCACCCCGTTGAGGTTGATGGCGATGATTCGATCGGTCATCGCCTCGTCCTCGTCAGCAAACAGACCGGTCGGCATGATGCCGGCATTGTTGACCAGCACGTCCAGCGGGCCGAGTTCGTCGTCCACCCGGTCGAGGAAGGCGGCGAACGAGGCCTTATCCGTGACGTTCAGCGGCAGGCCGACGATCTTGGCGTCCGGATCCGCACCCAACTCCGCCGCCGTCTTGGCCACGAGTTCGACGTCGATATCCCCGATCGCGACCGCGGCGCCCGCCGCGAGAAATGCCTCGGCGCTCGCGCGTCCGATACCGCGCGCCCCTCCGGTGATCGCGACAACCTTGCCGGTGAGCGCCCCGTCGCCCTTCGATGTGCTGGACATATCCTCAGCCTCCTGCGGTCGGTGTGAGTCATGGCCGGTCAGCGCGGCGCGCCGTCGGCGGCAATACCACCAGTGTCGAGGTTCGCGGCCGGATCATCGGCGGATTCGGAATCGGGCCCCGAGATGGTTCGCCCGGCCAGGGAGCCCCCTGCGCCGAGGGCGCTCCGGCCTTCTCAGACGGCCTCAGTAGCCTGTTACTCACGGATAGCGCCCGTGAGACCAGAGTTATCGGAGAGGGCGAATGACGGAACGGACCGAGGGCACCGCACCAGACGATGACGACTCCGGCGTGGAGTTGGGCAAGACTGCCGAAGCAACGGCGTCCGATACGCAGGCCCACAAGTCCGGACACCGGCCGGGAACCGTGTCGATTCGCGTATCCAGCGTGGTCCTCGGCACGGTAATCGGCGCATTGGTGATCGCGGTCGCCGTGCTGAGCGGTCTTCTAGTCTCGGCCCGCGGTGATCTCGCCAACCGAAACGATCGGGAAGCCGCGGATAAGAAGGCCGAGCAGGTGGCCACCGAATACGCGGTCGGCGCGGCCACCGTCAATTATCAGGACATACCGTCATGGGTGGCCAAGCTGAAGGCGAATACCGTTCCGCAACTGGCTAACAAGTTCGATGCGACCGCGCCCAAGCTCGAACAGATTCTGGTTCCGCTGAAGTGGACCTCCACCGCCGCGCCGATTACCGCGAAGGTGATGTCGGAGCAAGGCGGTATCTACAAAGTCGATGTGTTCGTGAATGTGAGTTCGACGAATGCGCAGAGCCCGGAGGGCGCGCAGACAACGGTGACCTACAACGTCACGCTGGATAAGAACTCGGAATGGAAGATCACCGATGTGGGCGGTGTCGACGGCGCACTGCCGGTGAAGTAGCGCCGCAAGGAGTTTCGACGGTTGAATCTATAAGTTCGCCACCGAGATCGGCGTTGCCGAACATAAACGCGCCGCCGCCGGAGAAATCCGGCGGCGGCGCGTTTATGTTCGCGGAGGTCGAGCTCAGCCGGCGATACCGGCGAGCTCGCGCTTCTTGGCCTCCCGGGCGAGCATGCGGTCGCGCTGCTCTTCGAACTTGACGACGTCCTGGCTCAACTTCTCCAGGAACAGCCCGAGCCGCTCGCGCACTGCCTCGCCGCGTGCGGTGAAATCGGTGCGCTCGAAGATGTTCCACTTCTTGAGCACGGGCTGCACCACCTCTTCGAGGTGCTGGCGCAGGTCGTAGATGCCGTGCTTGGCCATGAGCACGCCGTTGCGGCGGAAGTTGGGCATACCGGCGCCGGGCATCTGGAAGTTCTCCAGGATCAGCGTGATGGCCTCGATCGCCTGGTCGGGGGACAGATCCAGGGCCGCGCCACACATGTTGCGGTAGAAGATCATGTGCAGGTTCTCGTCGGCGGCGACGCGTTGCAGCATGCGGTCGGCGATCGGGTCGTCACAGACCCGGCCGGTATTGCGGTGGCTGACCCGGGTGGCCAGTTCCTGGAAGGTCACGTACGCCACCGAGTGCAGGAAGCCCGCATCGGCCTCGGTCGGCGAAGCGAATCCATTGGTCATGTGGATCATGCGCGCCTCTTCGAGCGCGACGGGATCAACGCCACGGGTGACCACGAGGTAATCGCGCATCACGATGCCGTGGCGGTTCTCCTCGGCGGTCCAGCGGCCCACCCAGGTGCCCCAGGCGCCGTCCTGCGAGAAGTTCTCGGCGATCTCGCGGTGATAAGAGGGCAGATTGTCTTCGGTGAGCAGATTCGTGATCATGGCCGCCTTCGCGACCTCGTTCAGTCGGGACTGCTCAGGGTCCCAGTCGACCCCGCCGAGTGCCGCGAAGTTGCGGCCCTCATCCCACGGGACATAGTCGTGCGGATGCCATTCCTTTGCCAGGGAGAGGTGCCGGTTGACGTTTTCTTCGGCAACCGGCTCCAACTCCGTGAGCAGCTCGAGTTGAGTCAGATCCCTTGCCATATACAAGCCCTTCATGTGTGTGCTCTTGCTGGTCAGTTCCCCGGGGTAGACCGTGTGCCGATGCGGCCATACCTTACGGCACCGTAGGTGTGATGCGAAACGCATCTGGCTGACAAATGAGACCTCGTGATCGAGCTCATACGCCGATGTCGGCGTTCGACAACCACACCGAGTGTAGGGGCTCGGACCGTAGCAAGGGGTCTATCGTCAGGGGCCGAGAGTCGTTAGCTCAGCGTGCTGTAACGCACAAAGCCGCAGGTGCCGCCCCCGCGACCGTTCAGTGTTCGCCGCCGAAAAGTGCGGCGGGGAGAATCCTGAGTGGACCACCTGCCTTCTCGGTCAACGCTTCTCCGATCGTGCCGCTGGTGCCGCGCGATCTTGCCGCTGCCGCCGACTCGATGGCCGAGTACGAGCCAGTTGGCGCAGCCGAACTTCGCCTGTGGTGTATGCCACTGTTCAGCTGCTCGGCCGGACAGGTCGCCGCGATGGAGGTGGCGTCGGCGACCAGATCGTTGCCGCTGGTGGCTTCCGTCGGGCTGAGCGTTGATGCTGCGCACCAGACCAACGCTCAGCTTGCATTCGCCGGGCGATGTCGGCAATGCCGCCTTCAGCGCATTCGTAGCGGTGGCCTGTCGAGTTGTCGGTGCGATGAAACCCGGAAGGGAAAATCATCGAGTGAAGCCACCTGTTGTCTGGTATGCCCCAGGTGTCGGGTCGCATCGGGTTATGAGAAAGCCCACGGCGGAATGTGGTGTTTCCTGGCCGCAGCCGAGGCGCGTCGCGAGTTCGAACGGACCGGAAATGACTCAGGCGTCCGGTATGGAAACCGGACGCCTGAGAAGGTGCCCCCAGTAGGGCTCGAACCTACGACCTGCGGATTAAAAGTCCGTAGCTCTACCAACTGAGCTATAGGGGCGCGGATGGACAGTGTAGTGGGCCGGGTGCGGATCGGGTAAACGGGGGCAGGGCGCGGCGGTCGGCGGCTCGATTCGGTTCGCTCGGGGGTTGTCGGGTGCCGGTGTCGAGTCGCGCTGGCACACCGGGTAACACGGTGCACGTGGATAACGATGCTGCCGGTAAACATTTGGTACCCAGCTTTGTTCATTCCTGCCGAGCCAGGCTACCATCCAATCATGTTGCGTACCAATGTCTTTGGATTTGCGGGGGGTGTAGGGTCAGTGTGCGGGGGGCGCAGCGAGGCGGCTGGCCGTTGTCGCGCGGTCGGTGCCGCGGTGACCGGGCTGCTGGTCGGCTCGGGTGAATAGCCCTGTGTCGCTGTCCAATTCGGAAATCCGACGTAGCACTTTGCTCGATTGCGCGAAGTTTGCCGTAACAGATATCCGGATGTTTCGGCCGCTGGAGTCTTCGGTTTGCCGCGTGTCGGATGGTGTTTCCGGGTACCGTGACGACTTGGTGAATTACGGGAGAATCGCCGACTTACCCGGCGATCCGGAATTCCGCTTATCGTTGGTGTGCCCGAACGTGTCGCGGCCGGTACGACCGATCGCGACTTCCTACGAGTCGACGCCGGGGGAGGCAGATCCGAGACGAAGTAATGCCCAGGTGCGCACCCCCTGCGGCGCACCTGGGCAAGAAAACTATACCAGCTGGTGTGTTTCAGGATTTTCGCAAGTTTTCGTACCGAAAGTTTGAAACGGGGCGAAATCCCGGTTTGAAGTATTGATAAAACTCATGACTTCGCGCCAAGGGTCCGTTCCTTTGGGGGCACCGATTGGCGACGAGTAGGCTTCGGAGGCGTTTCGAGCATGGCACGGCAGCAAGAGCGGGCCCGCCGGACACGCGCGGCGATAATCAGGTCCGCCGCCGTTGAGTTCGGGAAGAGCGGCTATGCCGCTGCATCGCTCAACCGCATTTTGGAAGGTTCACGCGCCACCAAGGGCGCCATGTACTTTCATTTCGATTCCAAGGAAGATCTCGCGCGCGCGGTACTCGAGACCGCGGTCGACCGATACCGCACCTCTGCCGAGCGTTGGCTTGCCAGAACGGATCTCGGACCACTGGACGTCCTGCACGGCATGGTCGACGAGGTGGCATTGCGACTCGAACACGACATCATCGTGCAGGCCGAATTCCGATTGATCATCGAACCGGACTTCTATCGCGACGTACAGACCGGCGGCGGTCGCATACTCGGCCGGGCCACCAGGGCGCTCGCGGTCCGTGCCATCGATCAGGGGCAGCTGCGCGCCGACGCCGATCCGGACCGTTTCACCCGCACGATCTCCGCCGCGCTGGCCGGCCAGCGTTATCTGATAGACATCCTCGGCAACGGTGTCGATCTGCGCGCTCGGTTCCAGGAGGCGCTCGAAGTTGTGGTCGAGGCAATGGCCACCCCGGAATGGGCCGAGAAGTTCCGCAACGACGGCTGGCGCGCACAGGCCCGCCTCGAAGAGCTCGGTTTGGGAGCCTGAACAGCCGATTTGGGAAACGCGGCTGGTCTGTCATAAGCTATCCCAGCTCCCAACGGACAGCCGTTGAAGCCGGTCCGGAGAAATCCGGGGCGAGCCCCCTTCGTCTAGCGGCCTAGGACGCCGCCCTTTCAAGGCGGTAGCGCGGGTTCGAATCCCGTAGGGGGTACGGTCTTCGGATCGTTGGAAGCAACGCAAGGCCCTGTGGCGCAGTTGGTTAGCGCGCCGCCCTGTCACGGCGGAGGTCGCGGGTTCGAGTCCCGTCAGGGTCGCAAAGTAAGCGCCGGAGCAATCCGGCGTTTCGCGTATGGCATTCACCACGGGTGCCTGCGGCCAGGTAGCTCAGTTGGTACGAGCGTCCGCCTGAAAAGCGGAAGGTCGCCGGTTCGATCCCGGCCCTGGCCACTCGTCGCAGGAGCTCCTGTCCGCAAAGAGCGCGGACAGGAGCTTCTTGTCTTTTGTCTTTGTGGGGTGCGACCCCACCCGCTCGGCGGGCTGCGGATCTGCCATTTACCTCGACGATGTGACGAATGCCCGGCGCGTATCGATGTCCGTGCGTATGTTTGAGCCTGCAAGTCAGGGGTGGGCTGCGTCGGCTACGGCGGGCGGGCGTACTCCGAAACATCCACGCAAGTGAATCAGGTGCAAGCAGAACCGTAGGACTGCGATTCGAAGGAGGAAATCTCGTGCGATTCGTCAAGACCGGTGTTCTTGCTATAGCGCTGGCCGGTGCCCTCATGACCGGGGCCGGCATCGCGCAGGCCGACGAAACCATCACCGTCGACGCCAAGTTGCTCGGCTGTGCGATGCAGGCCGGGATCAGCGCATCCGACCTGACAGAGGCCAATATCGGCCGCTCTATCACTGTCTCCGACGAGGTTGCGGCCCAGCTCAGGGCAAAGGGCTGCATCTAACCGTCGCGCCGGTCGTCCTGGCCGTCGCAAGCCAGGACGACCGGCATTTCGGCTGTGCCGCACCCGTGCCCACAGGTGGTGCGGAGCGCGCCAAGGGGTTGGGGGTTGGGTGGAAAAGGGGGATCTGTTGATCATGGTGGTGGGATGCTGGGGGGATGGCGGAGAAGTGGTACTACTGCTTGAAGCACCAGCGGGCCGAGAGTGGGAAGCAGTGTTGGTTTCGGGATCGGATGGGGCCGTATCCGGATCAGGCCACGGCTGAGCGGGCATTGGAGATCGTGCATGCGCGCAATGCGCGCGAGGATGCCCGAGATCGGAATTGGCGCGATGGGGATAAGTGAGGGCGCGTCAGGGGTGGTGTGCGGCAACTGATTTCGGTGCGGATCCAGAGGCGGTCGGTGGGGTGGGCCCGGTGATTTGCGAGGTAGTCGGCAGGTCGCGGGTATTCGGGGGGCGGCGTGAGCGTGCGGGCGCTCAGGTGGCCTTCAGTTCGATCAAGTACGGTTCTTGGCAATCAGACGAGTGCTCCGGGTCCTGTCGTGGGTCTGCGGGCTGGAACAGGTGAGCAGGGAGGGCAACCCTTGAGGGTTACCGTTGTTGTGCCGACCTACAACGAGCGGGAGAATCTGCCGGTTGCGGTGGAGCGGCTGACGGCGCTGCCGGTGCCCGATCTGCATGTGCTCGTGGTGGATGACAATTCGCCGGACGGGACCGGTGAGATCGCCGACAAGCTGGCCGTCGAGTTGCCGAATGTCGTCGGTGTACTGCACCGCACCGAAAAGGACGGATTGGGCCGTGCGTACGTGGCCGGGATCACCCGGGCGCTGGACGAGGGTGCCGATGTGGTGATCCAGATGGACGCCGACCTGTCACATCCGGCCGAGGTCATTCCGGCCATGCTGGAGAAGCTGAACACCACCGATGCCGGTGTCGTGCTCGGGTCCCGCTACGTGCCCGGCGGGTCGACCGCCGAGGAGTGGAAGTGGTACCGCAAGGCGCTGTCCGCTTGGGCCAACTTCTACGTGAATCTGATCCTGCGCCTCGCCGTGAAGGACGCGACCGCCGGGTTCAAGGCGTGGAAGGCCGATACGCTGCGTGCCATCGACGTCGCCTCGATTCGCAGCAACGGATACTCGTTCCAGGTCGAGATGAACTATCGGACCGTGAAGAAGGGCATCACGATCGCGGAGGTGCCCATACGGTTCGAGGAGCGCACCCTCGGCGCCTCCAAGATGAGCCTCAAGGTGCAGCTGGAATCCGCGCTGATGCCGTGGAAGCTGCTGTTCGGCCGTTCGGTTTAACCACACCGACGACCTGGCACCCCGTCGCTCAATTCCCGGCGGGCGCAAGGTCGTCGTCATGCGCGCGTTCGACCTTCGGCGCATCGGAGTCGGGTACCGCAATCGGTCAGTGCCGCGCGGCCGCTGGAGAATGCCGGACGGGTGCGCAGGGGTGTCAGTGGTCCGGCGGCGGCCAGTTCAGGAGGGTGTCGGTGTACAGCTGGCGAACGGCTTCGACGTTTTCGTCCATGGTGGCGGGGGTCCAGTTGGAGACGTCGATCGGGGGGAGGATGGCTACGTCGACGGTGCCTTTGCGGGCGACCATCGAGTTGCGCCGGTTGACTTCACCGGCATTGCGGATCACTACCGGGATCACCGGTACACCGGCCTGAATCGCGATATGGAAGGCCCCCTTCTTGAATGGGCCGATACCCGGCGTATACGACCGGGTGCCTTCGGGCGAGATCGCGATCGACAGCCCGCCGCGCAGCGTATGCACCACCGGTGCCAGCGCGGCCTTGGCCTGCGTGGTGTTCGCACGATCGATGAAGGTCACCCCGACGAACCGCATGAGCGGACCGAAGATCGGATTCCTCGTCAGCTCCTTCTTGCCGATTCCGGTGACCCCGCCTTGGAGCACCTTGGGCACGATGATCACGTCGAACTGACTCTGATGGTTGAACAGGAAGACGGCGGGTCGTGGAGCGCGGGCGTTTTCCGCACCGCTGACGCGCAGCCGAATACCGGTCGTGCGGAGCGTCACACCGGTTCCGTAGGCCATCAGCGCATCGGCCATCTTTCGGCGCTGGCGCGTATACGACTTGCTCAGCACACCGAACAACGCACCGGCCAGCAGTCCGGCGAATCCGGCGACGGTGCGCAGATAGTCGATCAGGCTCGGTGGTCGGCGCGGACGCAACGTCAGTACCGGCCAATTCTGTTCGACGGCAGCGGTAGCGAGCTGATGATCGGGATTCACCGCTACGGGATGTCCGACCACCGAGAGCAGCGGTAGATCGGCGATGCTGTCGGCGTAGGCATAGCTGGCAGTGATATCCAGCACATGCGCTGCGGCGAATTCGCGAACCGCATCGGCCTTGCCGTTGCGCCACAGGGTTTTTCCGTCCGCATAACCGGTGAGCACACCGTCGCTGGTCGCCATCCGGGTGTACAGCACGTGCTCGATACCGAGTTCGGCCGCCATGGGTTCGACCTGGAAGCGGGTCAGTGCCGTGACGAGCACAACTGTGTGTCCGGCGGCCTCATGCGTGCGGATCAGTTGCCATGCCTCGGGATATAGCTGCCCGTAGATCGTTTTCCGGAACAGCCGCGTGCCCAGCTCGTCCAGCTCGGCTTCCGGTTGGTCGGCCAGTGTCCGCATCGCCTGGTGTAGGAACCGGCTGTATTCGCCATCGGTGAGTTGGTTGCGAATGCCGTCGAGCAGGGTGTCCGCGGCGGTTGCGCCCTTATTGCTCCGAAATGTCCGCCGCCACAGCGACGGCCGCCCGAAACCATCCACAACGGCGGTGAGGTCGAAGACCGCGGCCACCGTAGGGCCCTGTGGTCCGGATCGGATCGCGGCGATGGCTGCCGCGAGATCCGTTGGGACCGCGGAGCGATTTTCGGTCATCAGGCACCCCGAACAGGAATATTGGACGGGTCGAGTGCGGCGGCCTGCGAGATCCGAGTCGCGATGATGCGCAGCTGGTCGGCGAACTCTTTCCTGCGCCGAGACAATTCGGCCCTCGGCTTGGCCGAGTCGTGACTCACGTGGGCCAACAACCCGTGATTGTCGGCGAGCTTGAGTGCGCTGGAGAACAATTCGGTGGACACCGATTCTGGACTGTGCAGTCGCTGCTGCAGCAGCATCTGCCTACCGACGGCGACGCATTCGTCGATGAACTCCTTGCGGTCGATCTCCTCGGCGCTGTCGCGGGCCTCGAGCCGCTCGGCCACGACAAGTTGCGCGTCGACGAAGGCGCGCAGCGCGCGGTGCGCCATCATGAATCCGGATGCGGTGAGTTTGTGCAGAATATCTTCGCCGAGGGTGTCCGCCGCGGTGTGTTGGTGCCAATCCGGGTCCACCAGCAGCATTTCCGCGGTCATCTGCGCCGAGAACTCCGCCCGCTCCGGGAAGAAGAATTCGAACTTCAGCAGATCGCGCAGTCGGAAGGCCTCGTCCCAGCCCGCCCGCAGCTGATCCGGCGCCCGCATCTCCAAGGCGGACAGGATGGACAATTCGAGGATGGCGCGGTTGATGAACCAGTGCACCGCGCTATTGCGATAGAACGCGGCCTCCAGATGCGCACCCGATTCGATCGAGTACACCGGTTCCAGCCCGCCGCGATACACCGTAACGACCCTGGCCAGCGATAATTGCTCGAGTACCACCGCGAGACTCTGCTCGTCGCGCAGTGCCGCCAGCTCGCCGCTGGGCAAACCCCGCTGTTCGATGTACCGCAGTACCGGGGCCAGCACGGAACGCACCTCGCTGAGCGTGAGCGCCCGCTCGTGCACACCGAGTAGCGTCAATGTGACCAGCGCGTTGACCGTGATCGGGGTGACCGCGTTGATGCCGACGGCGACCTCGAAGGCCAACCGCTGCACGGCCTTTCGTTCCAGCTCGGCGAGCTGCGCCGACTCGGCGAGATTGTTCGGCTCGGTACCCGCAGCTTCGGTGCGGTGCAGCGGAATGATCGTCGGCGGCGGGGTGAGCGGATCCCCGTATGCAGCAAGGCGATCGCGCGCCGAGAGCGGTTCGCCGAATCGCACATAGACATGTCCGGCCGAATGCTGTTGGCTGCGTACATAACGCGCCAGCCAGGCCAGCCCCTCCGGTTTCTTCTTCCCGCCCGCCTGTTCGGTGGCGATGGCGCCGAGTTCATTCAGTCGCTCGTAGGTGATCGAGACCGGGACGAGCATGACATCGTCGATCCGATTCGAACGGACCGCGGCGGCAAGGTAATTCAGCAAGCCGTAGCGCGGCGGGCGCAGCTTGCCGGTGCGGGTGCGGCCGCCCTCGAAGTACCACTCCATATTGAATCGCTTGGCCAGCAGATAGGCGAAGTACTCCTCGACCACCGCCTTGTAGACGTCGTCGTCACCGAAGCTGCGCCGGATGAACACCGTGCCCGTGCGCCGGGCGATCGGCCCCATCGGCCAGAAGCTCAGATTCGCGCCGCCGATCACGTGATTCGGTGGAAAGTCGTTGCGGGCCAGCACATCACCGAGGACAAAGGCATCCACATAGGACCGGTGCGAGGGCAGGAAGACCAGCGGATGGCTCCGGTTCAACGCACGCAGTCCGTCCAGGCCGGAGTCGTCGGAGTCGACCTTCCAGGTCGAGGCGTGGATCGGGCGCATCGCCTGGGTGAACAGATCCGAGACCAACTGGCTCTGGGCGGCGACGAGTTCGTTCAGCGCCTTCTCCGCCCGCCGATACACCTCGTGCGGACTTGTGCCGAGCTGATCGGCGATGAGTTCGAGCCTGCGCAGGAACTCGGGGGAGTCGAGGATCTCCTCGGCCACCAGCCGCGGCACCTTGTACCGGTCACCGATGATGGAACGTTCGGCACGTTCCAGAGCGACGACCGCGGCGCGCACGATGGCGCGGGCGAATGGCTCGCCGGCCCCCTTCATGAGCAGCGCTGCCGCCTCCGGGTTATTGGCGCGCAGTTCGCTGAGCAGGGCGGGCTGACCCGTGAGCACCACGTGACGGTCCGGTGATTTGCCGATCAACCGACGTTGCGCGAACCGGTTCGGCTTGCGCGGATTGGTCAGCAGGGCCAGGTCGGCGAAGGTAATGCGGCGGACCCCGTCGCGTTCCGGCGGCAGCCATAGCACCCGGATCGGCACGACCAGCGGATCGTCGCGCCTTCCCACCAGGCGATCGCCGATCGCATCCGCGTCGAGATCCAACTGGGTGACGGGTGCGTCGACGCCGAGTTCGTGTTTGATGCCGCCCTCGGCCAGCCAGGCGCCGACGAGTTCGCGTTCCACGCCGGAGCCCGCATCGATCAGTGCCACCACGGAGTCGGGTGCTGCCGCTCGAGCCGGAGCGGGCGAATCCCCGCGATGATCGATCATGACTCCTATTGAAGCCCGCCAGTGGATTCCGCGCAGGAACTCCGGCGGGCGAGTTGGCATCGGGCCTCGACACGGCGTTTGCGATCGCGGCCGGTCGTGATCGCGAACTAGGCTGCGCGCATGGATTGGGCGTTACGCGCGTGCGGCTGGCACGGCCATTACACCTATGCGCCGGATGAGCGGGAACTGGCGGAGCGGCTGCATGTTCAGACGGTGGCCGGTGTCGCATGGCGGTGTCTGCGCTGCGGCACCTTCGTGCCCGGTGAACCTGTGGGCTCCGGACCTGCCGACCACGCGCCGGAGGTGCCGCGCGGACGACTGCTGCGGGACCGCTGGCTGATGCGGGCGTTGGCGATCGAGCGGTTGGTGCGCGGCTTGCTATTGGTGGTCGCCGGGGTCGCCGTCTTCAAATTCCGGTCCTCGCGCGAGGATATGCGGGCGGCCTTCGACGAGGAACTGCCGCTGCTGCGGCCGCTGGCCGATCAGATCGGCTGGGATATCGACCGATCCAAGATCGTGCATCTGATCGATAACGCGTTCTCGCTGTCGAATACCACCCTGCTGTGGGTGGCCATCGGCAT
The DNA here is from genome assembly GCF_044457245.1 of Nocardia sp. NPDC050630. Lineage (NCBI taxonomy): Bacteria > Bacillati > Actinomycetota > Actinomycetes > Mycobacteriales > Nocardiaceae > Nocardia > Nocardia sp. NPDC050630. The sequence continues at coordinate 52,465 of NZ_JBITGN010000002.1, read as the reverse complement.
CCTCGCCTATGCGACGCTACAGGCGATCGAGGCAGTGGGGCTGTGGTTGGTGAAGCGCTGGGGTGAGTACTTCGCGGTGGTCGCGACCAGCATCTTCCTGCCGTTGGAGATCTACGAGTTGACGGAGAAGATCACCGTGCTGCGCATCGGCGCACTGCTGATCAATATCGCCGCGGTGGTCTGGCTGGTCTACAGCAAGCGATTATTCGGAGTGCGCGGCGGCGGTGCCGCATACCACGCGGAGCACAGCACGGAGAGTTTACTGAGCGTTGAGCGGTCGGCGCTGGCGGTGCCCGCGGAGTAGCCGTTGGCTGTGGTCTGCAGCACAGCCGCGTGTTAGGCAGGTAATGCTAACCTTACTTTTCTGAGTTCAGCTTTACCTTGGAGGATCGTTGTCGACCACGGAGCGCTTGCGCATCGAGTACGTGACCGATCCGGCGGCAGCGATGTCCCGGCTGGCGGCGGCCGAGCGCTTCGGCGAATACCTGATGTACGAACGGCCCGGCGAATGGGTATTCGCCGCAGATCCACTCGGCAGCGTCGAAGTCGACGCGAACGAACTGCGCGTGTCCTGGGACGGGCGCGGCACGACTAGTGCCTGGGACGGCAGCCCGGCGCGGGTCATCGACAACGCGCTGGCCACTTTGCCGCTCGGCGGGCGCCAGGCCTACGGCTGGATCGGATTCGAATTCTGCGCATGGGCATTGGATGCGACGCGGCATTTGCACCCGCGTACCGCACTGGCCCATCTGATGATTCCGCGCATCGAGGTGCGTGTCGGTGAGTTCGGTGTCCGGATTTCCGGCGCCACACCGGCCGAGGCCAATGACATTCACGATCTCATCGCCGCATCCCAGGAAACCGAACTGCCGCAGGCGCATCCGGTCGACGTGCGTCTCGATCCCACCGGATATCGCGATCGGGTCGCCGAGGCGGTCGCGGAAATCCATTCCGGCCGTTATCAGAAGGTCATCCTGTCCAGGAAGGTCGATCTGCCGTTCGCGGTGGACATCCCGGCCAGCTACCGGCTCGGCCGTGCCAACAACACTCCGGCACGCTCGTTCCTGCTTCGCCTCGGTGGACTCGAGGCGGCCGGATTCAGTCCTGAGTTGGTCGCCTCCGTCGACGAGGATCGGGTGGTCACCACCGAGCCGCTCGCCGGCACGCGCGCCTTCGGACTCGGCGAGGCCATTGATAGGGCCGCTCGGGCCGACCTGATCACCGATCCCAAAGAGATCGTGGAGCACGCGATTTCGGTGCAGACCTCCTTCGCCGAGATCACCGAGGTGGCCGATCCCGGTACACCAGCGGTCTCCGATTTCATGGCGGTTCGAGAACGCGGGAGTGTGCAGCATCTGGCCTCCACGGTGCGCGGGCGGCTGGCGGCGGACCGTTCCAGCTGGGATGCGCTGGAGGTGTTGTTTCCGTCGGTCACGGCGTCCGGTATTCCGAAGCGCGAGGGTGTCGATTCGGTATTCCGTCTCGACGGCGCGCCGCGTGGTCTGTATTCCGGCGCAGTGGTGACGATTTCGCCGAGCGGTGCGATGGAGGCGACGCTGGTGCTGCGGGCGGTCTACCAGACCACCGATGGCGCGTGGCTGCGCGCGGGCGCGGGCATTGTCGGGCAGTCGCGACCAGAGCGCGAATTCGAGGAGACCTGCGAAAAACTGGGCAGTGTCGCGCCCTATGTCGTCAAGGCATAGCAATTCGAAGTCATACCCATCAAGGCGGGCCCTCGTTCCGAATCATCTGCTGGGGCACCCGGTTATCCGGGGTTCTGATCGGGGGTGGCGAGATCGGACTCGCGCCACCCCCGATCGTTCCGGTCAGCCGTGACTGGCGCGCAGGGCCTTCTTATCGATTTTGCCGACAGCCGTGATCGGGAGTTCATCGGCCCGACGGAGCAGGTCCGGGAGTTTGTAGGTCGCCAGGCCGCGCTCGGTGAGGAAGGACTTCAGCTGCGCCAGGGTCGGCATCTCCCCGTCGACAACCAGGACGGCGCAGACCTTTTCCCCTAATGCGGCATCAGCGAGGCCGACTGCGGCGGCATGCCGGACCGACGGGTGGGCGAGCAGATGCTCCTCGAGTTCATCGCAGGAGATGTTTTCGCCGCCGCGGTTGATGACGTCCTTGATGCGGCCGGAGACGATCAGATGTCCGCTCGGCAGTCGGCGTACGAGATCGCCGGAGCGGTAGTAACCGTCGGAGGTGAAGGCGCGGGCGTTGTGTTCGGGCGCGCGGTAGTAGCCGCGGATTGTGTAGGGCCCTTTGGTGAGCAGTTCGCCCTCTTCGCCGGGGGCGACATCATTGCCGTCACCATCCACGACCCGCACCTCATCGGCAGGCGAGAGCGGACGGCCCTGGGTGGTACAAACAATGTCGGCGCTGTCGTCGAGTCGGGTGTAGTTGAGCAGGCCTTCGGCCATACCGAAGACCTGTTGCAGTTGCACGCCCAGCGCGGGCGTAACCTCGCGGGCGTTCACCTCGGCCAGTCGTGCACCGCCGACCTGGAGTAGGCGCAATGAGCCGAGATCGGCATCCTCCCATTCGGTGGCCGCGCACCAGAGTTGGGCCAGCGGCGGCACGACCGCCGTGACGGTGACGCCATGCCGTTCGATGGCGGCGAAGGCGCCTTCCGGGCTCGGATCGGTAATGAAGGTGACGGCTGCGCCGACTGAGACGGCGCCGAGGATGCCGGGGCACGCGAGGGGGAAGTTGTGTGCGGCGGGCAGCGTCGTGAGGTAGACGTCGTCCTCGGTCAGGCCGCAGATCTCGGCGCTTGCGGTGGCGTTGTAGACGTAGTCGTCGTGGGTGCGCGCGATGAGCTTCGGCAGCCCGGTGGTACCGCCGGAGACCAGCATCAGCGCGATATCGCTCGAATCGATGTCGGGCAGTGAACTCCCGTCGCGGGGAATCGAATTCAGAGCGGTGAAAGTTCCCGGATCGCCGAGTACGAGAACGTGACGCAGCGTGGGTACTGCCGAACGCACGGTTTCGGCCAGTTCGCGATAGTCGAAGTCGCCGAGCCGGTCCGCCACGATGTAGGCGACCGCTTCGGAAAGTCCAGCCAGATGCTCGATTTCGGCGCGGCGATGCGCGGGCAGGGTCAGCACCGGAATGATTCCGGCGCGCAGCAGTCCGAACAGGACCGTCAGGAACTCCGGCACATTCGGCAGTTGTACGACCACCCGATCGCCCGGCGCGATGCCGAGTGCGAGCAATCCGTGCGCCATTCGGTCGGCCTCGGCATCTACCCACGCGTAGGTGCGCGTGTTGTCGGCATCGAGCAGGGCGGTGCGGTGCGGGTGCCGGGTCGCGGTCGCGCGCAGCAGGTCGCCGAGTGGGCGGCCGGTCCAGTAACCCGCGGCGCGATAGGTCGCGGCGTCGGCGGTCGGGAAGGGGACGTAGCCGTCGCGATGGGTGGGCGAGGTGGATGTCGAAGTCACGGGCTGCCTCACTGGAGGGTCTGCTGCATCAGCGTCTCATAACATAGGTTAGGCAACCCTATCTCAATGCGATAGGCTACCGCCGAGCAGTCTCGATCCGCCGGATGCGGCGGCGACCAAGGAGTGACAGCGCCAGATGGAGCCAGCACAGCGACCGGGGGACGGGGCGGGAATCAGCCGGGACGAAATTCGCGCTGCCATCGCGAAACAGCTCGACGTAGCGGCCGAGACGATCGGCGATGGCGATGACCTGATCCAGCTCGGGCTGGACTCCATTCGCACCATGAAATTGGCGGGTGGCTGGCGCAAGCGCGGGTTGGAGATCAACTTCGCGCAGCTGGCGGCGGCGCCATCGATCGCGCAGTGGGCGCGGTTGCTCGGTATCGAGGAATCCGTCGTGGCGGTTGCACCCGAACCTGCCGAAAGCAGTGATACCGAGGACGAATTCGCGCCGTTCCCGTTGGGTTCGATGCAGCACGCCTATTGGATCGGTCGCTCCGAAGAGCAGGATCTCGGTGGTGTCGCCGCGCACCTGTATGTCGAATTCGACGGTGCCGAGGTTGATCCCGAACGCTTGGCGCGGGCGGTGACGGATCTGGTCGCGGTGCATCCGATGCTGCGTACCGAGTTCCTCCCCGACGGCACTCAGCAGACCATCCGCACCCCCGGCCGGCCGGTGTTCTCGGTCGTCGATCTACGCACGCATGCCGAGGCCGACGCCGAGCTGGCGCGGTTGCGCGAAAGCAAGACTCATCAGCGGCTGGCCATCGAGGAAGGCCAGGTGCTCGATGTGACGCTGAGCCTGCTCGCTGACGGTCGCACCCGGCTGCATCTCGATGTCGACATGATCGCGGGTGACGCGATGAGCTACCGCGTTCTCGTCGCCGACCTCGCTGAGCTCTACCTCGGCGCCGCGGTGCCGCCACAGGGTTACAGCTATCGCCGCTATCGCACCGAGCGCGCAGTGGATTTCGTTGCCAGGGAACGTGATAAGCAGTGGTGGCGCGATCGGCTGCCGGAGCTGCCCGGTGCACCGGAACTGCCGACCATTCCGGTCAGCGAACGCGCCGAGCCGCATCGCACCGTCCGCTACAACTACTGGTTGGAGCCGCAAGCCAAGCAGCGGCTGCTCGCGGCCGCGCATGCCCGCGGCATAACGCCGGCCATGGCACTGGCCGCGGTATTCGCCGAGACCATCGGCGGCTGGTCGGCGCAGAGCCGGTTCCTGCTGAATGTGCCACTGTTCCAGCGGGAACCGGTGCATCCGGATATCGACCGGGTGATCGGCGATTTCACCTCCTCGATCATGCTGGAGGTGGATGTCACCGAGAACGTGACGGTCACCGAGCGGGCCAAGGCACTGCAACGTGCGATGCACGAAAGCGGGGCGCACACCGCGTATTCCGGGCTCGAGGTGCTGCGCGATCTGGGGAGACACCGGGGCGAACCGGTGCTCGCACCGATTGTCTACACCAGCGCGCTCAATCTGGGCGAGCTGTTCGCCACCTCGGTCACCGAGACCTTCGGCGAACCGGTCTGGATCATCTCGCAGGGCCCGCAGGTGCTATTGGACGCACAGGTCACCGAGGTGCGCGGCGGGCTGCTGCTCAACTGGGACGTGCGCGAATCCGCGTTCCCCGCGGGCATGATCGACGCGATGTTCACCAGCTACACCGAGGCCATCGGCAGGCTCGGTGCCGGCGAGGCCGGCTGGAGCGCGGAGGCCGCCCTACAACTGCCGGTCGCCCAGGCCGCCGTGCGCGCCGCCGTGAACGCGACCGACGGCCCCGTCTCCGGACGGGCGCTGCATCAGGGCTTTTTCGACCATGCCCGCAGTGCACCCGACGCACCCGCGGTGCTGTGGCGTCGCGACGGCGCGGATGGCGGCTGGAGCTATGGCGAACTCGCCGCACAAGCGCTTTCGGTCGCGGGCGCGCTGCGCGCGACCGGGGTGCGGGCTGGCGAAACCGTCGCTGTGCAACTGCCGAAGGGACCGGATCAGATCCTCGCCGTACTCGGTGTGCTCGCGGCGGGTGCGACCTATGTGCCCATCGGTTTCGATCAGCCGGTCGGGCGACGCGCGGAGATCCTGCGCACCGGTGACGTGGTCGCCGCGCTGACCGTCGACGGCGCCGATATGGGCCGTCCGGATATCGCCTGTCTACCGCTGTCAGCGGCGCGTTCGCATCCGAATCCGTTGGCCGCGCCGGTGATTCCGGATCCGGAGTCGATCGCCTATGTGCTGTTCACCTCCGGTTCCACCGGTGTGCCCAAGGGTGTCGACGTGCCGCACCGTGGTGCGATGAACACCATCGACGCGGTGAACGAGTGGTTCGAGGTCGGTCCGGCCGACCGCGTGCTCGGACTATCCGCGCTGGAATTCGACGCTTCCGTCTACGACATGTTCGGCATGTTCGCCGTCGGCGGCTCGGTGGTCGCGCTGTCGGCAGCGCAGCGCGAGGAGGCCACCAGCTGGGTGGAATTGCTGACCCACTACCGGGTTTCGATCCTGAACTGCGTGCCGAGCATGCTCGATATGATCCTGGAGATCGGCGGTGACAACCTGGGCGATGCACTGCGCGCGGTCACTTTGGGCGGCGACTGGGTGGATGCCGACCTGGCGCGTCGGTTGGCTCGGCAGGTGCCCGGCTGCCGATTCTCCGGTTTGGGCGGTGCCACCGAAACCTCCATCCACAACACCATTTGCGAGGTCGCCGACCCGCCCGAGCATTGGGCCACTGTCCCGTTCGGCGTGCCGCTGCGCAATGTGCGCTGCCGCGTGGTGAATTCGGCGGGCCGCGACTGCCCGGACTGGGTGCCGGGCGAATTCTGGGTGGGCGGTGCGAATGTGGCGGCCGGTTATCGCAACGATCCGGAGCGCACTGCGCAACGGTTCGTCGTCCACGAGGATCTGCGCTGGTACCGCACCGGTGATATGGCGCGCTACTGGCCCGACGGCACCATCGAATTCCTCGGTCGCGCCGACCACCAGGTCCAGATTCGCGGCTACCGGGTGGAATTGGGCGAGGTGGAAAGCGGACTGCGCACCGCACCGGGTGTGCGGCACGCGGTCGCCGCCGTGGTCGGCAAGGGTGCGCCGAAGCTGGTCGCGGCGGTCTCGGGCGAGATCGGCTCCGTCGAGGAGATTGTCGCCGCGGTACGAGATCTTTTGCCCGGCTATATGATTCCCACTCGCATCGCGATCCTCGAGCAGATGCCGTTGACCGATAACGGCAAACTGGATCGCCGCGCGGTGGTTGCGCTACTGGAGCCCGATGCGGCCGAAGTGGTGGACGCGCGCCCGCGCACGCCGCTGGAGGGCGCGCTGGCCACCATCGTCGCCGAAGTACTCGGTGCCGATCGCATCGGCGTGCACGACGACTTCTTCGGCGCGGGCGGTGACTCGGTGCTCGCCACCACGGCCGTCGCCAGGATTCGCGAATGGCTGGAGGTCGATCACGCGCTGGTCGCCGATTTGCTCGTCGGCCGGACGGTGGCCGGGTTGGCGGGGCGGCTGGTCGAGCGCGAGACCGGCCGCGGCACACCTGACCGCCTCGATGCCGTCGCCGAGTTGTACCTGGAGGTGCTGGCCATGACCGACGAGGAGATCCTCGCCCAAGCCTGAGCCACGCGCACTAGACTTGGCGAGCATGAGCCATTGGGATACCTCGAATATTCCCGATCAGAGTGGCCGCACCATCATCGTCACCGGCGCGAACAGCGGGCTGGGGGCGGCGGCGGCGCGTGCGCTGGCGGGTGCGGGTGCGCAGGTGGTCCTGGCCTGTCGGAATGTGGCCAAGGGCGAGAAAGTGGCAGGGGAGATCGGTGCGCGGGCCGAGGTGCGCGAACTCGATCTCGCCGACCTGGCCTCGGTGCGTGCGTTCGCCGATGCGGTCGAACGGGTCGATGTACTGATCAATAACGCGGGTGTGATGGCGGTGCCGCAGCGGCGGACCGCCGATGGCTTCGAAATGCAGATCGGCACAAATCATCTCGGTCACTTCGCGCTGACCGGGCTGCTGCTGGAAAAGATTTCGGACCGGGTGGTCACGGTCTCGAGCGATGCGCACCGGTTCGGCAAGATCGATCTGGACGATCTGAACTGGGAGCACCGTAAGTATCAGCGCTGGTCCGCCTACGGTCAGGCGAAGTTGGCCAACCTGATGTTCGCCTATGAGCTGCAGCGCAGGCTCACCGCGGCGGGTTCGTCGAAGATTTCGGTGGCCGCGCATCCCGGTTATGCCGCAACGGAACTGCAGTCGCATACCGAATCCATCCTGGATACGGTCATGGCGCTGGGCAACCGGCTGCTCGCCCAGAGCGCCGAAATGGGTGCGCTGCCGGAGATCTACGCCGCGACCGAGCAGGTCGAGCCGGGCGCGTTCTACGGTCCGGTCGGATGGGGCGGTATGCGCGGCTATCCGGGCCGCTCCCGTTCCACCGCGGCATCCAGGGACGAGCAGGTCGCGCGCGACCTGTGGGAACTGTCGGAGAAGCTGACCGGCGTCACCTACACCTTCGGCTAGTAGCCGAATCCGTTGCGCCGCAGGTCAACTCGGTTCGGCCTCTGCTCGACCAGTCGAGTAACCAAGGTCGAGGCCGTCTGGTGTGCCAGCCCGTGATGCAGGTCACATTCGCGATTGTCACACTGCTGCGGGCCGCGTCGTCCTCTCTGTGAACCAACCGAATGGAAAGGCACAGATCATGGAACAGCGCTTCAACCTCTACGCCAACCCCGTCGCCGGCAGCTACGTCAAGCGCCTCATCACCGCGGGCAAGGTCGTGGACGGATCCTCTCTGCCCGCCGCCACCTACGAGCTGGTCAAGATCCGCGCCAGCCAGATCAACGGCTGCGGCATGTGCGTCGATATGCACACCAAAGACGCCGCGCACGCGGGCGAGACCGCCGTGCGAATCAACCTGGTCGCCGCTTGGCACGAGGCCACCGTCTTCACCGAGGCCGAGCGGGCCGCCCTCGCCCTCACCGAAGAGGCAACCCGCATCGGTGACGGCCGCGGCGTCAGCGATGAGACCTGGGAGCAGGTGCGCAAGCACTACGACGACGATCAGACCGCGGCACTCATCGCGGCCATCGCCACAATCAACGCGTGGAATCGGATGAATGTGATCGCCCGCACCCCGGCCGGTGGCTATGTCCCCGGTCAGCTGGGCTGACCGCGATAGTCCCTGGTACAGTCACCGTCGTGCAGCGCGTCTATTTCTGGTTTAGCAAGCCGGCCCTGGGTGGGTCGGTCTGCGGCAACCTTTTGCGCTGACCTCATTTCCACCCCGAGCCGGATGATGGACCGGCTCGACGGGTTTCACGTCCGTGGGTCGGCCTTGAAGAAAAGGAACCCACAAACGATGACTACCGCAGCCGACATCGACGCGCGGCATTCCGATCTGGACGACCAACGCACCCTCAGCGTGAGCCCATTGCGCTCACCGGCCGAGGTGCGCCAGGTACACCAGATCACCGACGCACTGGCCGACGTCGTTCGAGCCGGCCGTAAAGCCACCGTCGACGTGCTCAATGGTGCCGACGATCGCCTGATGGTGATCGTCGGGCCGTGTTCGGTCCACGATCCGGTCGCCGCACTGGATTACGCCCGTCGCCTAGCCGCCAAGGCGGCCGAACTAGACGATCGGCTGCATGTCGTGATGCGGGTGTACTTCGAGAAACCACGCACCACCCTGGGCTGGAAGGGCCTGATCAATGATCCGCACCTGGACGGCTCCTTCGACGTCAACACCGGCCTCGGCATCGGCCGCAAGGTGCTGGTGGATATCACCGCCCTCGGTCTGCCGGTGGCCTGTGAATTCCTCGACCCGATCACCCCGCAGTACATCGCGGATCTGGTCTCCTACGGCGCCATTGGCGCCCGCACCGCGGCCAGCCAGGTGCACCGCCAGCTCAGCAGCGCACTGTCCATGCCGGTCGGCATCAAGAACGGCACCGACGGCGATGTGCAGGTGGCCGTCGACGGTGTGCGGGCCGCCGCGGCCAGCCACGTATTCCCCGGCACCGATCTGGACGGCCGCTCGGCGCTGATCCGCACTACCGGAAATCCGGACTGCCATGTGATCCTGCGCGGCGGCAGCACCGGCCCGAACTACGATGCCGCCTCGGTCCGCGAGGCCTGCATCCGGTTGGAGAAGGCATCGCTGCCGCAGCGGATCGTGGTGGACGCCAGCCACGGCAACAGCAATAAGGATCACAACAAGCAGGTCGATGTGGTCACCGATATCGCGGACCGGCTGGCCGCCGGTGAGCCGGGTGTGGTCGGGATGATGCTGGAGAGCTTCCTCGTCGCGGGCCGCCAGGATCTGACCCTCGGGCACGCCGACGCGCTGACCTACGGTCAGTCCATCACCGACGCCTGCATCGATTGGGAGACCACCGCCGCCCAACTCGATCGCCTCGCCGACGCGGTGCGGCGGCGCCGTAATCGCTGATACCCGAGCCTGTCGCCCCGGTGAAAGCCGGGGCGCGGCTATGGATTTCGGCGCGGTTTCGCGACGACGCCGAGGATATCGCCGGAGCAGACGGTGGCACCGTCGAAGCCCGCGGTGGCCAGATAATCGATGAGATGTCCGGGTGCGGGTTTGGGACCGGCGCTGGCAGGCCCGTCCGGTTGTCCGTATCCGTAGAACAGATACAGCGTGCCGTCGGGCGCGAGGACCTGCCGGATCAGGGCCAGTTCGGCCGTGGGGCGTTTAGTCCAGAACAGATTCACGTTGACGGCGACAACCTTGTCGAAGCCGCGGGCCGGTCCGATTTCCGCCAGCACCCGGGCCAGGTCGAGCTGTTCCAGCCCAGCCTGCAACAGCTGGACCTTGCCGCATTTGATCAGTGCGGCGTGGCGTTTCCGCGCGCGGGCGATGGCCGTCGGGGAACGGTCCACGCCGACGATTCGACCGCCGTTCAGCCGTGCGGCCAAGTACGCGATCGAGTCGCTGGAGCCGGGACCGATCTCCAGGATTCGGTCGTCGGGCCGCAGGCGCATGGTTTCGGCGATCCAGTCGAATCGGGCATCGGCCGCCATATACGCAATCTACGACTGTTTCGCCGCGCCGGTCGGCGGTTCGGCCCACCTGCCCGACCGCCACCCGTCGTCGCATCAGCTACGCGACGCCGAATATCTCGGGCGGCCAATCCGAGGATGGGCCGGGCGGGTCCGTCGCCAGTCGTCCGGCCAGCCAGGTATCGCGGCGGCTGCCGCGCTGCATGAAGCCGAGCCGGGCCATGCCCTCGTAGCGAAAACCGTTGCGGCGGACTACCGCGGCCGAGGAATAATTGCCGACGAAGGCGCGCCAGCTGATCCGGCTCAGCCCCAATCCTGCTGGCTGGAAACCGAATTCGCACACCAGAGCGACCGCACGCGACATCAGCCCGCGTCCGCGTGCCGCGGAGGCCAACCAGAACCCGATCTCCGATGCCGATTGGTCGCGCGCGTTGAGATCGATCATGCCGACGACCGGACCGTCGGCGCGTGTGCGCAGCGCCCAGATCGGACTGCGGGTGGCCCAGCCCGGCGCGACCATATCGTCGAGGAAGGATTCGGCATTTTTCCGGTGATACGGCACCGGAATCGTCACCCACTCGGCAATGCTGGGTTCCTGGCAGCATGCGACGATATCGTCGATATCGGCCTCGGTCGGCCGCGACAACCAGATGGTTGTGTCCGATAGCGGATGATCCTCCATATGAGCATCGTGTCATGACCGGCTCGTCGGGCCCATCAGCGCGGAACGTAGAATCAGCTCAATGGTTGCCGCTCTTCTCGCCGACTTGTTCGAATCGCATCGGGCGCATCTGCTCTCGGTCGCCTACCGGCTGACGGGCAGTGCGGGCGACGCCGAGGACGCGGTGCAGGAGAGTTGGCTGCGGCTGGCCGGTACGCATCAATCCGAGATCGAGGATATGCGCGGCTGGCTGACCACCGTGGTCAGCCGAATCTGCCTGGACCGCTTGCGTAGTGCCGCGGTGCGCCGGGAAACCTATGTGGGGCAGTGGCTTCCGGAGCCGGTCGTGACAGCTATCACGCCGTCGACCATGCCGGATCCGCTCGAGGCGGTGGTCCGCAAACAGGAATGCAGTCTTGCGGCCATGGTGGTGTTGGAGAGCCTGACCCCGCCGCAGCGGGTGGCATTCGTGCTGCACGACGGGCTTTCGGTGCCATTCGACGAGATCGCCGAAATCCTGGGCATTTCGGTGGAGGCAGCGCGTCAACTTGCCGTGCGCGCTCGGAAATCGGTCGCACAGGCCCCGCCGCCGGTCCCGGATGTGGAGCACGCGGCAGCGGTGCGCAAGTTCGTCGACGCGCTGTCCGCCGGTGATATCGCCGCGATAACCGCAGCGCTGCACCCGGATTCGGTGATGATCGGGGATGCGAACGGCACCACATCCACCGCGATCAATGTCATCGCCGGCGCGGACAAGGTCGCTCGTTTCTTCCTCGGCCTGATCCGCAAGTACGGTATGGACGGCTCTTCGGAGCCGACACTGGAATTCGAATTCGCCACGGTCAATGGGCAATTGGGTTTGGTCGTCTATCGGGTCGGCCCGGGTTACGGGCGGCTCGAGGGGCCGCCCAGGGTGATCGGATTCGCGGTTCGCGACGGATTGGTCTGTGGTACCTACGATCTCGCGAATCCGGAAAAACTGTCCCACGTCCGTCTGGGTTGAGGCGGTGTCGGGCCGAGCCCTCATCGCTTGGCCTGACACCGCCATCGGATCACGGCGTGGACGAGCCGAGGAACCAGTCCCCGGTCGACGATCCGGTGCCGCTATTGCCGGTCGATGAGCCGTTGAACCAATCGCCGGTGGAGGAACCGAAGCCGACGATCAGATCGTGTGCGACATTTCGCAGGAAACCCAGTACCGTTCCGGCGACCTCCGACGCGGCCGGTTGCAATACCAGGTCCAGATACGAGGCCATAAAGCACCCCTTTCGAGATACCGTCGCAGGTCGGCGGTTTGTGAGGTAGAACACGGCGAGGCTAGCCGCCGTTCGGGAAACGCACAAATATGCAGGTAGAACGCCCAATTCAAGAGTGAAATATAGCCTTTCGCTATCGGATGGCAACAATGGCGATCGCTGGGTTACTCTCCGGATATGTCCTCGCAACCCGCGACCGTCGCCCGCCTGCGTCCCTTCGCCTCCACCATCTTCGCGGAGATGACCGAATTGGCCGTGCGTCACGAGGCGATCAACCTGGGCCAGGGCTTTCCGGATACCGACGGCCCCGCGGGCATGCTCGAGATCGCGCGTCAGGCCATTGCCGACGGGCTGAACCAGTACCCGCCCGGCCGCGGTATGCCGATCCTGCGGCGGGCCATCGCCGCCGACCGGGCTCGCCGCTATGGCACCCAGTACGACCCGGACACCCAGGTGCTGGTCACCGTAGGCGCGACCGAGGCGATCAGCGCTGCTGTGCTCGGTCTGGTCGAGCCCGGTCGAGAGGTCGTGCTGATCGAGCCGTATTACGACTCCTATGCGGCCGCGGTGGCCTTGGCCGGAGCGCGACGGCGCACCGCCAACCTCGTCGCCGACGGTGACCGCTTCGTACTCGATCTGGACAGTCTGCGCTCCGCCATCACATCCGAGACCAGGATGCTGATCATCAATTCACCGCACAACCCGACCGGCACCGTACTCGATCGCGCCGATCTGACCGCGATCGCCGAAATCGCTTGCGAGCATGATCTATTGGTGCTCACCGACGAGGTATACGAGCACCTCGTCTACGACGGAAACGAGCACATCAGCCTCGCCACCCTGCCGGGTATGGCCGAGCGCACCGTCGTGGTGTCCAGCGCGGCAAAGACTTTCAGCGTCACCGGCTGGAAGACCGGCTGGGCCCTCGGACCTGCCGAACTCATCGATGGCGTACTCGCGGCCAAACAGTTCCTGACCTTCGTCGCGGGCGGGCCGTTCCAACCCGCCGTGGCGCACGCGCTGAACAATGAACTCGACTGGGTCGCCGCACTGCGAGATACGCTGTCGGACAAGCGGCTTCGTCTCGCGGCTGCCCTGAAGGACACCGGCTTCGGAGTCAAACAGAGCGCGGGTGGCTATTTCATCTGCGCGGATATCACACCGCTCGGCGCAACCGACGGGTTGGCCTTCTGCCGGGAACTACCGGCTCGGCTAGGTGTCGCGGCGGTGCCGCTCATCGCCTTCGCCGACCATGTCGCGCAGTGGAATCACCTGGTGCGCTTCACATTCTGCAAACGCGACGAAACCCTCGACGAGGGCGTGCGCCGACTCCGGGCCGGTGTCCGCGTGGGCTAGGCCCGGTCCTGCGGGCGACGTCGCGCCTGTGGGGCATGCCAGTCGTAGCGCATCGCAAGCAGGCGAAATGCGATGGCGCCGAGCGCGGCGCAGGCGCCGGTGATCGGGTTGTAGGCATTGAAATGCAATAGCGTTGCGGTTGTTGCCGCACCGAAAAGTGCTGGTACCGCGTAGATCTGCTCGGGTATCAGCACGCTCGGGGTCTGCCCGCCGAGCAGATCGCGGATCACTCCGCCGCCGATCGCGGTGACCAATCCGAGCAGTGTGGCCGATGGCGCGCCGAGACCGTGGTTGTAGGCGATCACCGTGCCGGTGACACAGAACAGCCCGAGCCCGAACGCATCGGCCACGCCGAGCGGACCGCCGGTCACGCGCGGCGTCGGATGCCAGAAGAAGATGACCGCGGCCGCGAGCAGTGCGGTCCACAGGTAACTGAGATCGACGAACGACGCGGGTGGCGTCCGCCCGATCACCAGGTCCCGAATGACACCGCCGCCCAGCGCCGTACTGCAGGCCAGCACCACGATCCCGAAGATGTCGAATCCGCGCCGCACCGCGAGCAGCGCACCCGAGGTCGCGAAGGCGAAAACGCCGAACAGCTCCCCGACGTGCTGGGCGGTATTCACCGCGGAATCGAAATGCGCCATGCGCACACGATCACATATGCCGCGTCGCGCCCGCGTTCAGGCAGGCATCGGCCGCGCACGGTCGGTCGCGACCAGTACCGCGATCCCGCCGAGTATCGTGCCCATGAAATAGCGCTGGATCCGCAACCACAGCGGCCGACCGGTCAGGAAGGCGGCGATCCCGCCCGCCCCGAGCACGATCAGCCCGTTCACCGTCAATGCCACCGCGATCTGCACCGTCCCGAGGCACAGGCTCTGCAACCACACCCGGCCGTGCTCAGGCGCCACGAACTGCGGAATCAACGCCATGTACATGATCGCGATCTTCGGATTCAGCAGATTGGTGACCAACCCCATAGTGAACAGTCGCCGCGTCGGATCCGCAGAAAGCTCGGCTGGTGCGAATACCGAGGTCCCACCGGGCCGCACCGCCTGCCAGGCCAGCCACAGCAGGTATCCGGCACCCGCCAACTTCACCGCCAGATACAGGCCGGGCACGATGGCGAACACCGCGGTAATCCCCGCCGTGGCCGCCGCCAAATAGACTCCGAATCCGGCCGCGACGCCGCCGAGCGATACCAATCCGGCTCGCCGCCCCTGCGAAACGCTGCGTGATACCAGATACATCATGTTCGGTCCCGGCGTGAGCACCATCCCCAACGCGGCCGCCGCCACTCCCAGAATCGCCGCAGTTTCGATCATGCTCTCGATACTCGGGCATACGCTGCGCGTTCGTCTCGGGCCAGTTGAGCGCCGGTGGACTGGCGCCACCGCTGGTCTCGCTCGAGCGCGATTCGGACGACATGGGCGGTCGCCGCGTGCCGTCCCGGAACAAAACAGACTGCTCGGACGCTGTATGTGCGAGGCCGATGGGAGTTATGTCCGTCGGCGGGGGAGGATCGATGCCGCATCCGGTGGGTTGTCGGTGGTGTCGGGGAGAATAGGCCGGAGTCGCACGAGCGATCGGATGCAGCCGGACGCCGTATACGAGGAGAGATCGTGACCGAGCGCAGCGTGGGAACCATAGGCACAGCACCTTCGGTCGCAGCGGAGTCGAGCGCTAGCGAGGCAAAGCTGTGACCGAAGGTCCGCTGATCGTTCAGAGTGATAAGACGCTGCTGTTGGAGGTCGACCACGAGTTGGCCGGGGTGGCGCGGCAGGCCATCGCGCCGTTCGCGGAATTGGAGCGGGCACCGGAGCATGTGCACACCTATCGGGTGACGCCATTGGCGCTGTGGAATGCACGAGCGGCGGGGCATGACGCCGAGCAGGTGGTGGATGCCTTGGTCAGCTACTCGCGGTATGCGGTGCCGCAACCGCTGCTGGTCGACATTGTGGACACCATGGCCCGCTACGGCCGGTTGCAGTTGGTCAAGAATCCGGCGCACGGCTTGACGCTGGTGAGTCTGGATCGCGCGGTGCTCGAGGAAGTGCTGCGGCACAAGAAGATCGCCCCGATGCTCGGCGCCCGGGTGGATGAGGACACTGTCGTCGTGCATCCGTCCGAGCGCGGACGGATCAAACAGATGCTGCTGAAGATCGGCTGGCCCGCCGAGGATCTGGCGGGCTACGTCGACGGCGAAGCGCATGCGATCGAGTTGGATTTCACCGGCGGCCGGTGGCATCTGCGCGATTACCAGGAGATGGCCGCCGATTCGTTCTGGGCCGGTGGTTCGGGTGTCGTGGTGCTGCCGTGTGGTGCTGGTAAGACCATGGTCGGTGCGGCCGCGATGGCCAAGGCGCAGGCCACGACCTTGATCCTGGTCACCAATACGGTGGCTGGACGGCAGTGGCGGCGTGAGCTGCTCGCGCGAACCTCGTTGACCGAGGACGAAATCGGTGAGTACTCCGGTGAGCGCAAGGAGATCCGTCCGGTCACCATCGCCACCTATCAGGTGATCACCCGCCGCACCAAGGGCGAGTACAAACATCTCGAACTCTTCGACAGCCGCGACTGGGGCCTGGTCATCTATGACGAGGTGCACCTGCTGCCCGCACCGGTCTTCCGAATGACCGCTGATCTGCAATCGCGGCGCAGGCTCGGTCTCACCGCGACGCTGGTGCGCGAAGACGGCCGCGAGGGCGATGTGTTCTCACTGATCGGACCCAAGCGCTATGACGCGCCGTGGAAGGATATCGAGGCGCAGGGCTGGATCGCCCCGGCCGAGTGCATCGAGGTCCGGGTCACCCTCACCGATGCCGAGCGGATGGCCTATGCCACCGCCGAGCCGGAAGAGCGCTACAAGCTCTGCTCGACCGCGCGCACGAAGATCCCTGTGGTGGAATCGATTCTGGCTCAGCACAAGGATGCGCAGACGTTGGTGATCGGCGCGTATCTGGATCAACTCGATGAACTCGGCGCCGATCTCAATGCTCCGGTAATTCAAGGTTCGACGAAAACCAAAGAGCGCGAGGAGCTTTTCGACGCCTTTCGGCGTGGTGAGATTCCAGTGCTGGTGGTGAGCAAGGTCGCGAACTTTTCCATCGATTTGCCCGAAGCATCTGTCGCTGTACAGGTTTCGGGAACATTCGGTTCGCGGCAAGAAGAAGCGCAACGGCTCGGTCGGCTGTTGCGGCCGAAACACGATGGTGGCCAAGCTCACTTCTATTCGGTCGTCGCACGTGACACCCTGGACGCCGAATATGCCGCGCACCGGCAGCGTTTCCTGGCCGAACAGGGTTACGCGTATCGCATTACGGATGCCGATGACTTGCTGGGACCGGCCATCGGATAAGCGGAGGAATTTCCTCCGATACGTGTGCTAGGAATAAGGACGTGCGACGCTTCGAATTCGCGGTGGACCGGCAGCACGCCCATGCGGTCAACGAAGTCTTCGCCGACCTACGCCGACTGCGCATCATGGCGATCGCGGCCGCCGTCATCGCCGCGACCGGCACCGCATATCTGATCTGGCTCAACCATCCGTGGGCTTATCTGCTGGCGATCGCCTTCGCACTCGGAGCGGTGGTCGCGCTGTGGGTGGCATTCTGGACGCCGCACCGCTCCAGCATCGACAAGCTCTATGCCGACGGTGAGCTGGTGCCCGCGGTGGTCTCCGAAACGCATCCGAGCGGGGTGGTGCTGCTCGCGCTGGTCGATGTCTCGAAACCGGAGACCCATGATCCGCGCTATGCCCTGGTGATCAGGAAGGTCAGGGATCTGCCCGGACATGAGAAGCGCACGGGTGAGCGGGTGCCGTCGGTCGCGGTGCGCACCGATCGGGCGCCGCGTCAGGTCGGCGAGCGCTGGCAGTCGGTCAGCGCCATGCCGATCGCCTGGGGCACCCGTGACGGCACCGTCATCGATCGGGCACGCGCGGCCATCAGCGAGGTCGAATGGCGGTTGCTCACCGACAATCTGGACCTCGCCGACAAGGTGCGGCGCACCTCCGCCAAACGGCTGCTGCTCGATCCGCACCAGCTCCCTGGTGACCTGGGTACCTGATCAGCCGAATTCCCTTGCGCCACCGAATAGACTCGGTAAATGGTTCCGGCGTCCAACCTGCTGGCTTTCATCGCCGCATCGATTGTCATCATCGTCATCCCCGGACCGGGGGTGCTGTTCACCATCGGCCGGGCCCTCGCACTCGGCCGCCGCGCCGCTCTGGTCTCGGTATTCGGTCACTCCGCGGGTGTTTTCATCGCGCTACTGCTGGTCTCGGTGGGCCTCGGTACCCTGCTCGCGGCCTCGGCGCTCGCGCTCACCGTGGTGAAGTTCGCCGGTGCGCTGTATCTGATGTATCTGGGGATCCAGGCGATTCGCGAGCGCAAGGCGTTGAGGTCGGCGCTGAACGCGCAGATCGACCCCGCCGATGCCAAGGTTTTTCGGCAGAGCGTCTTCGTCGGGCTGACAAACCCCAAGGCGATCGTCTTCTTCTCGGCGGTGCTGCCGCATTTCGCCGAACCGTCGGCGGGTTCGCTGCAGCTGCAATTCCTGATCCTCGGCACCATCTTCCTGGGGATCGCCTTGATCTCCGATAGCGCATGGGGCCTGCTCGCGGCATCGGCACGCGCTTGGTTCGCGCGCTCGCCGCAACGACTGGAGGCGGTCGGCGGTGCGGGCGGTGCGATGATCTTCGGTCTCGGCGCGTCGGTGGCGCTCAGCGGTAGCGCCGACTGAAGCGACTACCATCCACCGAGGTCGGGTGGGGCCGCGAAAGGGGTGGTGGTCATATGAGGTGGTCCGGCTGGTTGTGCGCGGCGGTGGTCGCGGCGCTGGTCGCCGCACCGGTTCCGGCGAACGCCGATCCACTCGTCGGCGCGCCGGGTCTCGGCGATCCGTACTACCCGCTGGACGGCAATGGCGGCTACGACGTCGGCCACTACGAGGTCAGCATCGACTACGACCCGCCGAGCCATCAGCTCACCGGTACGACCAGGGTCGACGCGACCGCCACCCAGCCGCTGCGGATGTTCAATCTGGACTTCGACGGCCCGGATGTACGCATGGTGTCGGTGAACCACCTGCCCGCCGCCTTCGATCGCAACGGCGAGCACGAATTGACCGTGACCCCGCTGCTGCCGCTGCTGCCCGGCCTGCCGTTCACCGTGACCGTCGACTACGCCGGGCAGGCCAGGAACACCGAAGGCGGGGGCTGGACCTATGCGCCGAGCGGCGGTGCCTTCGTCGCAGGTGAACCGCATTCGGCCACCACCTGGTACCCGCTCAACGACACCCCGCTGGACAAGGCCACCTTTACCCTGCACGCGTCGGTTCCCGCGGAATGGGAGGTGGTTTCCAACGGTGTGCGGACCGAGAATGCCGTCACCGGTGCAAAGCGCAATGTCACGTGGGAGACGTACCAACCGGTGCTCGGCTATCTGACCACCGTCGCGATCGATCACTACAGCTACCTCGACCAGCGCCGCGCCAACGGCACACCGCTGATCAGCGCCTTCGCCCCGAATGCGGAGCGCAATCGGGAAACCGAGCAGCGTCTGCCCGAAATCATCGACTTCGAGGAGGCGCTGTACGGTCCCTATCCGTTCGACACCGCGGGTGGTATCTACGTCGATGCGGATTTGGAGTTCTCGCTGGAGACCCAGACCCGTCCGATCTACGCACCGTGGACCGACCTGCCGACCGCGGTACACGAAATCGCGCACCAATGGTGGGGCGATTCGGTATCGGTGCGGCAATGGTCCGATATCTGCCTCAACGAATGCTTCGCCAGCTACACCGCCGACTATTTGTGGCCGGAGCGAAAAGAGGGCAAGGACGTCGACGCGGCCTACCGAGAGACCATTCGGAAATACCGTGCCGACCCGAAGTTCTGGGATATTTCGCTGGAAAACCCGGGCGTCGGAAATGAATTCACCTCCGTCTACTATCGCGGCCCACTGTTCCTGCACGCACTGCGCAAACAACTCGGCGACGACGTCTTCTTCGCGGCCGTCCTGGAATTCAATGCGGCACACGCCCACGGCAACGCCTCGATGCCGGAGTTTCGCACCTTCATGCAGTCGAAATCCCTGACCGATCTGACCGCCTTCTTCGACGCCTGGTTGAACCGCACCACAATTCCCTCGGACGAGTACCTCTATCCCGGTGCCCTGCGCGGCTGACGTTCAGTCGACGCGTTCGCGGGCCCGTTCCACCCGGCGCTCGGCCCGGTCCAGTTGTTTCTGGGCCGCGCGTAATTGTTCCTGCGCACCGCGCTCGGCGGTGCGGGCGAACTGCTTCTGCTGTTCGGCGTGGGCAAGCTTTTCGCGCAGTTCCTCGATGCGGGATTCACTCTCGGCCAACCGATTTGCCGCGTCCTCGGCTTCGGTTTGTGCTGAATCCCGTGCCGCACGAGCAGATTCGAGGGACTCGAGTGCGTCATTGAGTTCCTGCCGCGCATTGTTCTCCGCGGTGGGTTCGGCGGATTCGGTTGTGCCAGTTCCGCTTACCGATGTGAGCGTGGCACCGCTCGGACCGAAGCCTTCATAACTCGCCGACGTCACAAGTGTGCCGCCGCGAACCTGCTCGGCGACCGCGTCGTCGGCCAAGGCCGCCGTAAGCGTCTGCCCCACCTCGCGCAGCACCCCCTCGGTGACCGGATGTCCGCGATCGGCGGCCAATGCGCCCGCTCGCTTGGCAAGGGCATTGACGATCTGCTGCCGCTGGGCAGTCAGTGTGCGCAACTGTTCGCCGGACAATTCGCGCTGCGCCGTCCGGAGCGCGGAGCCGAGTTGTAGTAGCGCATCGACATCATCGGGCACCGCGCGGGCCAGCAGGTTCACCGTCCAGGCGGCGACCGTCGGCTTGCGCAGTTTGCTGATGGCGGCCGCTAGTTCTTTGTCGCCCGCGTCTTTGGCCTCGGCCGCGCGTGCCGCCCTGGCGGCGATGAACTCACCAGGGTCTAGTCCGTACAAGTCGACGGCGACCTCTTCGAGCTTCATACTTGCCAAGCGTAACGACCGAGTCCCCGGAAGCGACAGAGTGCACATACTGGACAAAAGTCCATGTGTTCGAAATGCGAAAGGCATTGCTAGTGAACAGTTTAGGACTCACGGTCATCACTACCCTGCTCCCGAAATTAGTCGGCCTCGCGCTGCTGGGGCTGACCGGGCTGTACGGGCAGTACTGAGTCGGCGCCTGCTGTTGGTCGGTCGTCCGAACTGCTGATGCGGTTCGGGCGACCGGAACGGTATTCTCACCGCGTTCACAACTGCTGTGAACACGTTCGGTGAGAGAGGGTTTCACGTTGAAGTTCCCAGGAATGAGGCTGCTGGCACGCATCGTGCTCGCCCTCCTGGCGGTGGGCGCATTGGTGGCCGTGGTGACCGGTTGTTCGGCGCTCGACAATGCAAGCAAGTCCGACACCGCCAAGGCGAAGGTCGGTGATTGCATCAACGTCACCGACAGTTCGTCATCGGCCACCAAGTCCGAGCCGGTCGACTGCTCGTCGCCGAAGGCGGTTTACAAGGTATTCCAGACCGCGGACAAGAAGATCGACTGCGCGGCCGAATACACCACCTACACCGAGGACCTGGTCAGTGGCGGCCAGGCCTACATGTGCCTCGCGCCGAACTTCAAGCAGGGCAGCTGCTACGCCGATGTCGGCACCAACCCGTACAAGTACGTGGACTGCTCCTCCTCCGAAGCCACATTCAAGGTGATGCAGCGCATCGACGGCCAAGCCGACGAATTGCAGTGTGGCACCGATGCGACCAGCTTCGTGACCGTCCCGGACCCCAAGGTCACCTACTGCCTCGGCCCGGCCAAGGGCTGATTACTCGAGTAGGGCGACCGACGCGATCCGGTGCAAGGTGAAATGCCGGATCGTGCCGGTCACCGGGTCCAGTGCGTCGAGCTGGCCGTTGCCGACCTTGAGCGGCTCGACCACGCGCTGTGACGCGACGCCCTGGGCGTCGACATAACCGATATTGACCGACCGCCGCACCCGCGCCGCCAATTGCAGCAGCGCCAGGGTTGCGGCGGTACTGGTTCTGGTGCCGTCGGGGCGCACCGCCTGGCCATTGCGGGCGCTGGCGGCCCGCTCACCCGCGCGCAGTTCCGCGACAAGCAGTGTCAGCTGTTCGGTACTCGGCGGCGTCGGGCGGTACGGCTGTCTGGCATGCGGGCGCACCGCGATCCGGGCGCCGCGCGGGCGCAGATCGACAATAGTGCCCGCGGAATCCTCACCGGCCGGGGCGAATCCGGCCGCGCGCAACCGTTCCAGTAATTCGCCGAGCGGAGCCTGGGCGATGGCGACGGTGGGTGCGATGGCTCGCAGCGCGAGTTCGCTCGCCACCGGCGAGCTCAGCACCTGTGCGAGCAGTGCCGGATCATCACTGCGGACGAACGACTGCGCCATACCGGCCCGCAGTTGGCCGTGTCTGCGCGCCACATCATCGATCAGATAGGTGAGCGACTGTGGGATCGGCGTGCGGGAATGTGTGGTGAACAGCGTATGCAGTTCGGCCGCGGTCATCCCGGCATCCAACGCGCGCCGCACCGATGTGTCGCTGATCCGGTAAACCGTTGCCGCACCGGCGGATTCGATATCGGCCATGAGTGCCACCCGGCTCTGTAGCTCCGGGGTGAGCGGACCCGGTGCGATGACCGTCAGATCCGCCTGGACCAGCACATGATCGATCGGTTCGGGCAGCGCCGATTCCATCTCGGACTCGGCATCGGCGGCGCTGGTCGGTAAATCGTGCAGCAGTGCTCGCCCCGGTGAGGCGAGCGCACCGCGGCCGATGAAACCGAGCGTCGCGGCCTCGCCCAGTGTGTGCTCGACCGCATCGACCCGAAAGTGTCTGCGCCATCGTGGTTGCCGCCAGGCGAGTAGTCGGCCGATATCGGTGGGGTCCAAGGCGGTGCCGGTCGGATATTCGGCGAGCAGATTCAAGATGGCGCGCCGGTCGCGCGGTGCGTGTGGGGTGCGCAGTTCGATCGACAGCGCCGCCAGCGGTTTGTCATTGGCATCGCGCATGCCGATCATCCATGGCATGCGATCCAGGTCGAGCCAGGCCTGTGCCAGCGCCACCCAGCGGCGCGCGGGCGGCGCGTCCCGCCAGCCGTCGGCGGCCGGTGTTGGCGCCCAGAAGTCGTCGGTGGAGTCGAATTCCGGTGGCGGGTCCGGCATACCCTTCTCGATGAGTTTGGCCGCGGCGAGCAGTTCGACGAGCAGTCCAGCGCGAGGTTCGTCGATACCGGTCTGCTTGGCGACGCGGCGCAACTCCCGCACCCCGAGCCCACCCGCGCGCAATGCGGGCGCGGGCGCCTGGCCGAGCGCCTCCAGAATGTCGGCACAGTGCCGTAGGAGCTCGCCCACTTCACCCGCCGCGACCGCATTCACTTCGGTGGGGGCGTGCTCGGTCGGCGTCGGCTCCGGTGGTTTCAGCGCGTGCGGATGGGTCACCGGCTCCCGGCGCAGCACCTGACCGACGGTGACCGGCAGTTCGACCGTCTCCTCGTCGATCCAGTGCAGTAATCGTCGGCCGAGCAGTTGCTGAATGGGGCGGTCGGCCGGTGTGCCCGGTGCGGCGTCCCTGGTGCGTCCGCGCGGTCCGGTGGTGGCCAGCTTGTCCAGCAGCGCGCGTTCGGCGGGGGATACGGCCGCGAGGGCCGCGACCACCTCGGGCTCGGTCAACGCATCAGGAATTTCGGTGGTGCTGCCGATCGGCCAGGGCAGCGCCTCGGCGGTGGCTGGAATCAGATGGAGGTCGTCGCCGTCGCTCCAGACCAGCGCCCGATCGGACAGGCGGGCCAGCGCGGCATCGATGGCCGCGACCTTCACCCGATCTTTCAACTGCACGCGCAACGCCTTGCGACTCATCGGCGTGCCGCCGGAGCCCGTCGCCCGATGCACCGCAAGGGTTTCCACGATCGCGAACTCGAGTGTGTCCAGGTCATCGGTGGCACGCAGGACCGACGCGCGCTGCTCGGCGCGGGCCGCGAGCACCGCCATGGAGGAGGGCAGTGGCACGGCCAGATCGGGCCGGAGTTCGAGCAGGGCCACCAGCTGCGCATCGCTGCGGGCCGCGAGCCACCCGGCCAGGGATTCGGTCGCGGGCGTCTTTGCGGGCCTTTTGCCGGTCGTGAGTGCCGCGTGACTGCCGTCGCGGGCTGGCTGTCGTGTGCCCGGTCCGGTTTTGGGCGTCCCCGACGAGTTACCCATGTGCTCTCGAGATCAGTCGTTGCGTCGCAATCCGAATATTGTCGATTCTGCCAGCCTAGTGGATGTCGTTTATCTGCCGCCGGGCGTGGCCAGCAGCGGAGGGCGGGGTGCTGGCGGGTCGCTCGCATGCCACAATGTGGTCGTGGTGAACAAATCGAAGAAACCCTATGTCGACAATGGCTGGCCCTCGCTCGACGACGGCGGCCACGCGGTCACCGAACTGTCGTCGACTCGTTCCGGTGGGCTCTCGCCGTTCGGTGAGGACACCGAGTTTCCGGTCCCGGCCGACCAGCTGCCCTACATGCACCCGAATACGGTGATCAACCGCTGAGCGGCGAATCGCTCGGCGACCGGACGGAAAACCCGCGGATACGAAGAAGGTCCCCGCATCGCATTGGATGTGGGGACCTTCTTCGTATGACCTGTGGCGTGAGCGACGGGCCCGAGGCGGTAGCGGAGGGTAGCCCCGGAGAGACCCGCGGGCCCGCGACTCGAACGCTGTGGCGTGAGTGACAGGGCTCAGGTGGTAGCGGAGCGTAATCCCGGAGGGGCCTGTGGGCCCGCGACTCGAACGCTGTGGCGTGAGCGACGGGCGTCAGGTGGTAGCCCGGAGCGTACGCCCGGAGGGACCCGCGAGACCCGCGAAGAGGTCCTCGAGTCGCACGCGGCGGCGTAGCGACGGGCCCGGAGGTGGTAGCGGAGCGTAACCCTGGAGGGCACGCGCGAGGCCCGCGAACTGAACGCTGTAGCGTGGCGACGGGCCCGGAGCACGACCCCGGAGGGGACCCACGAGACCGGCGAATCGCACGCGGCGGCATAGCTACGGGCCCGGAGCGCGACCGCGGAGGGACGCGCTAGGGCCCGCAAGTCAAGACTGCGGCGTGACGCCTCAGGAGGGCAGCAGGCTCTTGTTCGCCTCGTAGAAGTTCACGACTGCCGGGTCGAGCTGAGTGCCCTTGGCGGCATTGAAGAAATCGAGGGCTTCCTGCGGAATCTGCACACCCTGGCCCTGGACCACGGCGACGGCGCGGTCGATCGCGTCGAACACCTGCTGGCTTTGATCGGCGACGGCCTGCTCGGGAGCGGCCGGGGCCGGGTTCCAGCGCGGGGTCTCGGTGGAGGAGGGCGCGGTGCGCGGGGTGGATCCGCTGCTCAGGCCGAGCGAGGACGAGCAGGAGGGCCAAGCGCCCCAGCCCTGGCTGGCGAGCACCTTCTCGGCGACCGCGATCTGCTGTTCGCGGGTGGCCTGGTTGGCGGTCGCGGCGTATTCGCCGCCGCCGTGAGCCTTCCAGGTAGAGGGGGAGAACTGCAGTCCGCCCTGGAAACCGTTGCCGGTGTTGATGCCCCAGTTGCCTCCGGCCTCGCACTGTGCGAGGCGATCCCAATCCTGGTCGGGTGCCGCGCTGGCGTTTCCAGCGAGAGCCACACCAGCGGTGCCGATGATCGCGCCGGTGACGGCGACCTTGGCTACGGTGCGCCCGGTGGAGGTTGGCTTGCGATGGCGTCCACTCATATCGGGTTCTTCTGCCTCTCGTACGCATCTGCAAGTGGTCCGGACTGAGAGGTCGTCCGTCCCGCCCTCACCCCTGATTTCCGTTGGGGTCCGGTACCCGCGGGGCGAGGTTGGATGCGGCGGGCCGGTGGTTGCCGGTTGTCCCGGCTGGGTAAGACCGTACGACGATCCGCGCGAAAAATCACTATTTGGTAACCGGCGGGTCCCCGCGGGTCTCGGACCGGTATCGGTTGCGGCGGAGTCGCTTCCGCGCAGCTGAGACACGGTGCCGACGGGCCGGTCGTGAGCCGATACCGCTCCGTTACCGCGCTGTTATGTGACGAGGATCACATCGAAGGTTGGGTAACGATTAGCAGGGGTAACCGGTTTATCGCGATCGCCGGCCGGACCACAGTGCGAAAACGATCGCGCAGAGGAAGCCGAGCGGCGCCAACATCGCCAGCACATACAGCCATAGGCCCGGGTCGGAATCACTGAGCACCGGCGTCAGAAATATGGCGACGATCGCAAGCAAGCCGATCGCGAACAGACCGAGTGCCACGTACAGCAATCGGTCGCCGGCGCGGCGTGGGGGCGGTGGCGCGGATGGATTCGTCACCGCTCGACCGTAAAACTGATGTGCTTGCGTTATTCGCACCGGGGTAGACTCGGTGTCAATCGCGTCCTGCACAGCTGTGGGGCGCGTTCTTTTCGCAAACTGACAGGAGCTGTCCGAGGCGCTACGCCGGACCAGCACCTGGGCAGACGGATGTGCTCGGGCCGCTGGGGTTCGAGTTTCGATGACGAACGGGTGAGTGCAGTGCCGACCGGCAGGGTGAAGTGGTACGACGTCGAAAAGGGCTTCGGCTTCCTTTCCCAGGACGAGGGTGAGGATGTCTATGTCCGTTCGTCCGCATTGCCCGCTGGCGTCGATGGGCTCAAGCCCGGTCAGCGCGTCGAATTCGGAATGGCCGCCGGTCGCCGTGGGCCGCAGGCGCTGAGCCTGAAGGTGCTCGAGTCGCCGCCTTCGGTCCGTCAGGACCAGCACCGCGATCGTGGGGCGCACAAGGAACCGGCCGCGCGCAAGCACACTCCGGACGAGCTGCACGGGATGGTCGAGGACATGATCACCCTGCTCGAGGCCAAGGTGCAGCCGGATCTGCGCAAGGGTAAGTACCCGGATCGCAAGACCGCGCAGCGCATTTCGGAAGTCGTGCGGGCGGTCGCGCGCGAACTCGATCACTGACATTCGCGGATAACGAATTTCGCGCGCCACCCGGCCTACCGGGTAGCGCGCGAAGCGTTTTCGCCTTGCCCTTTCGAGCGACCTGAGAACAGTCGCTACGGAGGGTGCTGATCTACTCAGCTCGCGGTGCTGATCGACCAGGCCGCATGCGGTACGTAGAACTCGCGGCCGGTCTCGTCGCGCGCGAGGATCGGCAGCTGCAATTCGATACCGACGAGCCGCAATTCGGGCTCCGGCTTCGAATCGATGGTGACGGCGAGCGCGCCCTCGGGGAAGTCGTTGCGGCTCACCACCCGGTCCACCTTCTCGCCGCTGGGCATGACGTAGACCAGCTGCGCCAGCCAGGGCGCGTCGGCGATCTTCTTCGGCAGGGACAGCTGTACCGGATATCCGGCGGGGACGTCCATGGTGACGGTCTCGCCGTACTTGCAGTCCTCCATCTTCACTGTGCAGTACAGGAATGGGGACACCGTGACGGTCTTGCCGTGCGCGTATGCGGTAACGGTCGGGTCGGGGTGGTCCGCTTTGCGGACCAACACCGTCAACACGCCGACGAAGGCGACGGTGAACACCAGTAGGGTCGCCACGCATAGCGCGACGACGGTGCGGATACTTGGTTTGCTCACCAGATCGGGTCTCCTGTGCCTCGTTGCATGTGCTTAGTGTCGCTACCGCCGCGCTCCTTGCCGCGTTGCGCGGCTCGGTCGGCGTCGGCGTGTCGAGAGGTGGCGACTGCCTGCTCCGCATGTTCCGGGCGGTGCCCACCCAGACCGGGCAGCAGGGAGTGGCCGCGATCGCTGATGAAGGTCTGCAGCAGCCCGAACAGCAGGACCGCGGAGATGAACGCGAAACCCTGCCAGTAGGTGGTCGGCATCAGTACGCCCGCCGCACCGCCGAGGACCCAGCTGAGCTGCAGTACGGTCTCGGATCTGCCGAAGCCGGAGGCGATCGATTCCGGCGGCAGATCATCCTGGATGGAGGCATCGAGCGATACCTTCGCCAGTGCGCTCGCGCCCGACGCGACCAGGGTGGCCAACGCGGCGCCGAGCAGATTATTCAGGAAGACCGCGAGCAGGGCGACCGCGCAGCAGGCGGCGGTGCAGCCCAACACGATCAGTGACGGCTTGCCGAGTTGGATCCGGGCGCCGGTCGCATTGCCGATGAAATTGCCGACCGCCGCGGCCACACCGACCACACCGAGCATCGCGGCCTGCTGCCAGCCACCGTGCTCGGTCGCTTTGGCGACGAAGGCCACATAGAACGTCAGGAAGCCGGTAAGGACACGGATGGCGCTATTGCCCCACAGCCCGGTCACGACCGCGCGGCCGAGCGGCTGCCTGCGTTTGCGCGGCGGAACCGTGGCCTCGGTTGCCGGACTGAATACTTCGGTTTTCGCGTGATAGCTGAGCGTCGCCGGGACCTCGCCCTCGGTGACCTCGACCCAACGCGGGATGCGCAGACTCAGGAAGGTGCCCGCGATCGCGATCGCTGCGGCCAGCACGAGTGCGCCATTGGAACCGGCGATCGCGGCGGCGAGTGCGGCGACCGCGCCCGCGCCGATGGTGCCACCGACCAGACCGAACACGGTGAGCCGAGAGTTGGTGCGCACCAAATCGATTTCCGGTGGCAGCACGCGCGGCGTCACCGCGCTCTTGAGCACCGAGAAGGATTTACTGCCGATCATCATGCACAGAGCGAGCGGATACAGCGCCCAGCTGTCGAAGGCGATGATCAGCACCACCGCGACCACCGCCCGCAGCGCGAAGGAAGTGGCCAGTGCCAGGCGGCGGCCGCGCTGCAGGCGGTCGAGCATCGGTCCGATGAGGGGGGCGATCACCGCGAACGGTGCGATCGTGATCAATAGGTACAGCGCGACTTTGGTTTTGCTCTCGGCGGTCGCGCTGGCGAAGAACAGTGTGTTGGCAAGTGCCACCGCGATCGCGGCGTCCAGGGCGAAATTCGCCATGGTGGCGTAGGTCAGCGCGGTGAGGCCGGATTTGTCGGCGCCATCGGCCTTTGCGGCGCGCTGGAAGGTGGCGACGCCGCGGGAGGTGAGTTCGCGGCCGCGCATGGCGGCGACGCGGGTGACGGTCAGCTTGCGCGGAATGCGCTGGGGCTCGGCCGGAGTCTCGGGTTCCGGCCGCGGATCTGCCGGTTCCGCGGATCCGCCGGGCAGCGGCCGGGTCGGCGGTGGTTCGCGGCGTTGTGGCGCTTCGGGTGGTAGCGGAGGTAGTGAGGACCGATGGTGTGGGGTGTGGGGTGGCGGGTAGCGGTCGTAGCCAGGGTGACGCTGAATCGGTGGAGACTCCTCGCCATCCCACGGACCACGGTCGGAACCGGAGGGATCGCGGGGAGTAGTCACAACCTCAATTCTGTCGTACATCGGCGAGTTGGGTTCAATTGCCGCTCCAAGCCGTCCAGAAAGGTGACCTGACTCGCTCAGTTCGGTACGAATCTGACCTCGAAGATGGTCGGCCAGTATTTGCCGGTGATCAGGAAGTGGTCCGTGCCGGGTAGTTGGGCGATGCCGTTGAGCACATCGGTGCCCGCGCGGACGGTCGCGGGCAGCAGGCCGCGCGCGTCGATGACCGCGAGGACATCGCCGGATTCGGGATCGATGCGCAGGATGTCATCGGTGGGATAGGAATTGGCATAGACGGAACCGTCGGCGGCGCAATCGAGTTCGTTGAGTTCGGCGCGATGTCGGCTGGTAAGGGTGACGGTGCCGGTCGGGGCGAAGGTCACCGGATCGCGGAAGGTAAGGGTGTCGGTGCCGTTGCTCATCACCAATCTGTCCCCGCGAGTGCACAGACCCCAGCCCTCGCCGTCGTAGGACGCCCTGGTGCGTTCGGCCAGCGTCGCCGGATCGCGGGCGATCGCCACGTGGTTCTGCCAGGTGAGCTGCCAGAGGGTGGTACCGGATTTGGTGACGCCCTCGCCGAAGTAGGCCGCGGGCAGTCCGGTGCGGGCCAGTTCGTTGCCGGTTGTCAGATCGGTGGCTCGCACGTCCGACGCGCCCGGCATGCCGGTGCCTTCGTAGAGCACGTTGCCGTCGACTTCCAAACCCTCGGTAAACGCCCGCGGATCGTGCGGACGGGTGCCGACCACCTCGATGTGCAGTCGCGGCACATCGTTGTCGGAGCCGCCACACCCGGTGATTCCGAGCAGGCTGACCAGGACAACGACGGCCAACGAACGCCGATTGCGCTCCATACGGCAAAATGTAGGCCGTGAGCGCAGTATCTGTTTCGCAGTCCGGCGTGCGGCCGATCCTTGCCGATGCCGTCGACGTGGCCCGACGTGCGCTCCTGGAGCTGGAACCGACTGGCGTCGGCGCGCATCTCGGCGTCACCGCCGAGGACGAGACCGCGGCGACCCACCGATTCGAAGCCACGCTGGCCGGTTACCGCGGCTGGCAGTGGGCGGTCGTGGTGGCGGCCCCGCCGGACGCGCAGTACGCGACGGTCAGTGAATCGGCTCTGCTGCCAGGTCCGGACGCGCTGGTCGCACCCGATTTCGTGCCGTGGGAGCAGCGCATTCGCCCCGGAGATCTGGCACCGGGTGACCTGCTCGCCCCGCCCGCTGATGATCCGCGGCTGGTGCCCGGCTACGTCGCGAGCGGCGATCCGGCCGTCGACGAGGTCGCCCTGGAAATCGGCCTCGGCCGCACCAAGGTGCTCAGCCGCGAGGGCCGCGAAGAAGCCGCCGAACGCTGGTACTCCGAATACGGCCCCGAAACCGATATGGCCAAGGCCGCCCCCGCCACCTGCGGCAGCTGCGGCTTCTACCTCCCCCTCGCCGGCGCCCTCCGCGCCGCCTTCGGTGTCTGCGGAAACGCCATGGGTGCCGACGGCCACGTAGTCCACGCCGAATACGGCTGCGGCGCGCATTCGGACGTAGAAGTGCCGACCGGCGGAGGCTCGCCGCTGTACGAGGCATTCGACGACGCCGCTTTCGATGTGATCTCGATGGAGCCGCGCAAGTCCGCGCAAGCCGCACCCGATGCGGTGACCGAGACTGCCCCGGACATTAGCGATGCCGCTGAGCCGACTACGGGCGAGCCGGAGGATCGCGGCGTCTCTGAGGCGACTGGTGCGGCGTCGGGGGTTGTTGCGACTGGCTCCATGGAGTCGACTGCTGGCGTGGCGGGTGACGTTGCTGAGCCGGATGCGCCGGTTGCGCATGATATCTCGGTGCGTGGTGCGGACACCAGCGATGCGGCTGCCGCCGAGCCGACCACGGACGAGCCGCGTGATCGCGCAGTCTCTGGGGCGACTGGTGTTGCGACTGGCTCCGTGGAGTCGACTGCTGGCGTGGCGGGTGACGTTGCTGAGCCGGATGCGCTGGTTGCGCATGATGTCTCGGTGCCCGGCGCGGGTAGCGAGGCCAATACCGCGCCGGTCGAAGATCTGACAGATGCTGTCGCTGAGTCGACCTCGGTCGAGCCCGGCGTTGGTGCGCTCAGCGCGGTCGAGTCCGACACTGCTGACCTGCCGGGCGATTCCGCAGCAGAGCCGGGCACTTCGGGTGAGCCCGAAATCGTCGTCCAGAGTGTGCCCGACATGTCCAGCGCCGCAGCCACATTCAGCCCCGCTGCTGACGTGGTCGCCGAGCCGAGCGCGGTGATCGAGCCCGCCGCTGACACCTCGGATGTGGACGCCGAGTCGATCAGCGGCGTGGTGTCCGAGTCGGATGCGGTCCAAGTCCCGGCTGACTCGACCACGGATCCTTCTGCCACTCGCGTGGCCGAGCCGAACAGCGAGGCTGGTGAGAACGCCGCCTTCGAGGCTGCACCGACCGCGGACTCGACCATCGTCCCCACTTCTGCAGAGCCGAGCGTTGAAGCTGCTGTGTGGGAGCCGGGTTCGAGCTCCGAGACCGCGTTGACCGATCCGAGCGCTGAAGCTGCGGGTGCTGATGGCGAGGCGGACAGCGCGGACAGCGCGAGTGTGGACAGCGCGAGTGTGGACATCAACGGTGGCCTCGTTGACAGCGCGACTTCGGGTGCTGTTCACGCAGATACGGCAGCTGGCGGTGCGGATGTGGGCGTCGCCGGTGTTGTCCGTCCGGACAGTGAGGCTGTGAGTGCTGGTGGCGCGGCAGTTGGCGGTGCGGATGTGGGCGTCGCCGGTGTTGTCCGTCCGGACAGTGAGGCTGTGAGTGCTGGTGGCGCGGCAGTTGGCGGTGCGGATGTGGGCGT